>NZ_JAINWJ010000029.1 GCF_021021415.1 Martelella mediterranea
ATATTGTTTCCCGTCATGAACTTTTGAATCCGGCTCTAAGGGCGACGCGCAGAAGGCGCAGACGGGGGAGCCGTCAAAGGACACGATCGGCACATCGCCCGGGATATTCCATCCAAGCTTGCGCATGCCGTTCATGAACGAGATCGCCATGTCGTCGCTGGTCGCGATGACCGCCGTCGGCTTGGTCTAAAGTGCATCGAAGTCCACCACGCCGTTGAGGCCGATCTCGAAGCCGCGTGGGTACTCGAGCACGCCGCCCGAGCGGACCACCGCCTCCTTCGAGATCCCGGCCTCTTACAACGCCTCGAGGACAGCATAGGCTCGCTGATATCTACTATTTACGAGCCCCTTCGTTCGATATTGCAAATTCACCGCATCGAACATTGGAACCTTCTCAGCTGAGATGAGGTGATCCCCGCTCAATAATCAAGCGTCAGCAGCGCGCGGCGGAATTCCGGTTCGCTCAGAACCACTTCGCCGGCGCCAAGCGCGCTGGCGTGAGCGAGGGCGCGCGCGGTGAGGCGCTGGGCGATCTCCACCGCACGCGGCAGGGTTTGCCCGCGCGCCAATCCCGCAACGACAAGGCCGGCGAACAGATCGCCCGTACCGGGCAGTGCGATCGGCAGGTGCTCCACCGGATGGCGGCTGGGCCCATCATCGCCGAGAATGACGCTCTCGATATGACCGGCGGGGGTGTCTTCCAGCGCGCAGCCCGTGGCGATCAGATGGGCGCCGTGCGCGATGCGGAGAAAGGTTCTCGCGGCTTCCAGGTCCTTCATGGTCGTGATCGTCTGCCCGGTCAGCCAGCTCAGTTCGAACGGGTTCGGCGTCGCGATATCGGCCATCGGCAGCAGGCGGTCGCGCATGACGTCGGCAATGGCTTCCGGCACATAGAGGCCCGGACCGGCATCGCCCATCACCGGGTCGCAGACGTAAGTGAGGCGGGGATTGACGGCTTTGGCCTCGGCCACGAAGTCGGCCACCATCAGCGCCACGTCGAGCGAGCCGATATAGCCCGTCAGGATGAAATCCGCCCGCTCCGGCAGGCCGCGTTCGCGCGCGCCCTGCAGCAGATCGGAAAAGAATTCCGGTGGCAGGGCGCGGCCGCGCAGCGTCGGATAATCGGGCGTGTTGGAAAAGATCACGGTCGGGATCGCCGCCACGTCCAGCCCCGCCGCCTGCATCGGAAACAGCGCCGCTGAATTGCCGACATGGCCGAACACGACCTGGCTCTGGATCGAGATCACGAAGGGGGGAGGGGTCATGAAGTGCCGTCCAGTCTTTTGCGCCAGTCCTCGACCCGGCCGCTTGCAAGCCGCCGGACCGCGTATTTCCGCCAACCCTCGGCCAGAACGTCGAGCGCGGCCATGTCCTTGAGCTCGTCGAGGTTGAGCCGGTCAACATAGAGCGCGCGCCACAGCCGGTGCAAGGTCCAGTCCGGCGCAATGCGGTCGACGAGCGTGAGCCGGTCGCCCGTCTTCACGATGCCCTGTTCCAGCACCCGGTAGTACCAGCCTGTCCGGCCGGTCTGCTGCACGCGGCGGGCCATGTCGGACACATCGAAGCGATGGTTGAGCTTCCAGCACGGCTGCCGCCCCTGGGAGACCTGCACCAGCGCCGTGCCCAGCCGGAAGATGTCGCCGACGGCGACGGTATTTTCGGTCAGGCCGGTCGCCGAGATGTTCTCGCCGAAGCCGCCGGCAGCGCCCAGCGCCGGCCGTTCGCCGAGCTCTTCGCGCCAGAGCGGGTAGTGATCGAGCGGGTAATGATGCACCGCCTTTTCGACGCCGCCATGGACGCGCCGGTCCGCCTGTTCATCGCCCTCGAAGCCTTCGGGGCCGAGCCGAAGCGGCCCGTCCGCCAGCGTCTTCATGATGCCGCTCAACGCTTCGCTTCCCGGAAGCTGCCTGGCGCGGCCGGTCAGAAGGGTGATCGCGATCATGTCGGCAGGTCCTGCAACCAGGCGCTGAGCATGGATTGGCCTGCGTCTCGCAGGGCCGCTCCATGTGCGCTGGCAGCGCGGCGCAGGTCGGCCGGGTCGACGCCGGCGCCGGCCAATTCCACGCTGTGGCCGATCAGCCAGCGTTCGAAGGCTGGCAGTTCGCCAGCCTCGGGATGAAATTGCAGCCCCAGTATGGCCGGTCCCATGGCAAAGGCCTGGGTGGCGCAGGCGGAGGTCGCGGCCAGGTTTTCCGCCCCGACGGGCGTTTCGAATGCCTCGCCATGCCAGTGGAGAACGGGCGTGTCCGCAAGGTGGTCGAGCGGGCCGCCTTTGCCGGCCTCCGTCAGCGTCAGCGTGGAAAAGCCGATTTCCTTGCGCGACATCGGCGCGACCCGCGCGCCAAGGGCGGAAGCCATGATCTGCGCGCCGAGACATATGCCGAGGGTCGGGCGGCGGGCGGCAAGGCGGGGGGCCAGCCAGTCGCGCTCCGCCACCATCAAGGGGTAGGCGGCAGCGTCATTCACCCCGATCGGGCCGCCGAGAACGACGACGAGATCGGCGTCAAGCGGATCCGGCAAGGGATCGACGCCCGCCTCGCTATCGATGAGCCGATAGCCTTCCTCCTCGAGCACGGGAGCAAAACTGCCAAGGTCCTCAAAGGCGAGGTGGCGCAGGATCAGGGCGGATTTCGGCATCGGAACCTCTTGCGTTTTGGTATTTGTCTCGCGAATATCCGGCCTGTGAAAAAGAGCCAGTTTTTGAAATTGAGATAGGCCGGTTGTCGTGGCCCCTGATCCCCTTGCGCTGGAAATCGCGAAAAACCCGCATGGACCGCTGTTCCTGGCGATTGCCGAGGCGATTACCCGCGACATCCTGCGCGGCCGCCTGAAACCCGGAAGCCGCCTGCCGGGAACGCGCGCGCTGGCGCGCGAACTCGGCGTTCACCGCAACACGGTCGATGCCGCCTATCAGGAACTCACGACCCAGGGCTGGCTCAAAGCCGAACCGGCACGCGGCACATTCGTTGCGCAGGATCTTCCTGATGAGATGACGCCGCCGGTTACCATCCCGGCTCCGGTTGAGCCGGCGATCGTCCGTCCGCCGCTGGCTTTCACCGACGGCGCGCCCGATCCCAAACTGCTGCCTGACAAGGCGCTGGCGCGCGCCTTTCGCCGCGCATTGCTGTCGCCGGCTTTTCGGACCGGCGTGGATTATGGCGATGCCCGCGGCACACCGGTCCTGCGTCACGCGCTTTCGTCCTACCTCGCTTCGGATCGTGGCGTGGTCGCCGATCCGGCGCGGCTGCTGATCACGCGCGGCAGCCAGATGGCGCTGTTTCTGGCGGCAAAGGCGGCAGTGAAGCCCGGCCAGGCGATTGCCGTGGAGGAGCCCGGTTATCCGCTGGCCTGGGAGGCCTTTCGGGCTGCGGGCGCTTCCGTGCAGGGCGTTTCGGTTGATGCGGGCGGGCTGTCGGTCGCGGCACTTGAGGAGGCGATCGCAAGCGATCCGCGCATCGCCGCGGTCTATGTCACGCCCCATCACCAGTATCCGACCACGGTGACCATGGGGGCCGCGCGGCGCTTGCAGCTTCTGGAGTTGGTCGAGCGACACGGCATCACCTTGATCGAGGATGACTACGACCACGAATATCGCTTCGAAGGCCGCCCGGTCCTGCCGCTTGCCGCCCGTGCGCCCGCGGACCTGCCGCTGATCTACGTGGGTTCGCTTTCCAAGCTGCTCTCGCCCGGCATTCGTCTCGGCTATGCCATGGCTACCGAGCCGCTGCTCTCCGGCATGGCCGCGGCGCGCGCGGCAATCGACCGGCAGGGCGACGCGCCGCTTGAGGCCGCGCTTGCGGACCTGATCCGCGATGGCGATCTCGGCCGTCACGCGCGCAAGGCGCGCCGCATCTATCGCGTCCGTCGCGATGTTCTGGCCGCAGCCTTGACGGAGCGTCTGGGAAAGCGGATCGCCTTTGATACGCCGGCGGGCGGGCTGGCCTTGTGGCTCGGTTGCGGAGAAGCCTCCGCGGATGTCTGGGCAGAGCGTGCGGGAAAAGCCGGCCTCGCGCTTCTGCCGGCCACCCGCTTCACCCTGGGGCGCGCCGCCCCGCAGGCGCTCCGCCTCGGCTATGCGGCGCTGGACGAGGCGCAGATCGTCCACGCCGTCGAAATCCTTGCCCGAAGCCTGCCGAGGTGAGCTTCTCGGCGGCAGAGTTGGACCTTGCGGGTCGGCGGTCCTGCCCGACCGGGGCGTATCGCGGGCGGGCAGGGGGAGGTATCAATCGCCTTCCTTGCAGCCCGGCTAGTCGGAGGCAGCAGCGTTCACACGGTCGACATGGCTGTCGGGAAAAATGGCGGCATAGAACGGGGCCGCTTTCCTGGCTTCGCCGTGATCGTACCAGAGGCAATTGATGATATCGGTCATGAAGCTTCTCCTAATGCCCGTTGCGGCGGGTAAGCCGCCCCGGGCATAAGGCGCGACGCGGGCTATTCGAAGAACCCTTTCGGTGTCGTCCCCTGAAGGAAGGGCTCGATGAATGCGTGCAGAAGCGCGGGCTGGTTGATGACCGCGGTGTGGGACGTCGCCGGCATCACCGCGAGCCGGGAGACCGGCAGCGGTTGGCCCATGTCGCCCATCACCCCGCCGCCCAGCAGGCGGAACATCGCGACCGAATGTTCCAGCGTCGCGACATCGGCATCGCCGGTGATGATCAGCACCGGGATCTCCAATGCTTCCACTTCCTCGCCCCAGGCCATCGGTTCGTGCTCGAGCGCGATCAGCTTTTCGACGAGCGCGGGAAAACCGTCCGGATCGGCCGCCAGTTCGCGGTATTCGGCGGCAAACGGCATCTCCAGGAACATCTCGACACTCATCTGCGGGACGAAGTCCCTGAAGGCGGGCTGCCAGCCCTCGTAATCATACGCCACCGATGCTGCGACAAGCTGATCGACCCGCTCAGGAAAGTCGATGGCGAACCGCAGCCCGGCGGCCGCGCCCATGGAATAGCCGAATATATCGGCCTTCTCGATCCCGACTGCATCCATGAAGGCGGCGACATCGCCCGCAAGGTTCGGATAGGTGATCGGCCGGTCGATGTCGGTCGTGCGGCCGTGCCCCTGGAATTCCAGCGCATAGACCTTGTGCGTCTCGGCGAGCATCGGGATGATTTCGCCCATCGAGGGGATGTTCATGTAGGCGCCGTGCAGGACGATCAGCGGATCGCCCTTTCCGGAGACCTCGTAATACATCGTCATACCGTTGACCTCGACGCGATCGCTTGCCGGATCGTCTTCGGCCAATGCCGGGGCGGCGACCGCGAGCAATGCGGTCAGAATGACCATTCGGAACATGATTGTCTCTCCCTGCTTGAGGTGAATTCTCTTCAGGCGGAGCCCTTGTCGCCCTCGAAATTGAGCATCCACGGCGTGCCGTACCTGTCGGTGAACACGGCGAAGCGCTCGGCCCAGAAGGTTTCGCCGGGCGCCATCTCGACGCTCTGCGCATCCTCTGCCAGCGCGTCGTGGATACGGTCGAATTCCTCGCGCGAGGCCGGCGCGATCGAAACGCGGAAGCCGGCGGGCTTCCTGTACATTTCCGCCGGGACGTCCGAGGCCATGATCGTGGCATTGCCCAAAGTCATGGCCATGTTCATCACCATATCGTCGCCGCCGGGCATCCGGCTTTCCGGGTCGGGTGCGTCACCGTTGCGAAAAACGCCGCCGATCTCGCCGCCGAGCACCTCGGCATAACGGGTCATCGCCTCGAAGCAGTTGCCCTTGAAGAAAAGATAGATTGTCGGTTCCATGTCGGTCTCTCCCTTGTGGTTGAAATGCCGCCCTCAACGGCGGCCATTGGCTACGGCTCCGCCGCAGCTTTGAAGAAATCCCTCTGCGCAACGAACGCGCGCCTGAAGGTCGGTCGCGCTTCGGCGCGGGCCACGAAGGCCGCGAGATTGGGATGTTTTTAGAGCAGCCCCGATCCGCCCAGCCTGCGCAGAACATCGGCCGTCATCAGGTCGCCGGCGCTGAAACGGCTATCGAGCCAGTCGGCGGTCATCGATTGGCGTCGCGTCTCAGTCATACGCGTCGTGCCTCCGCCACCACTGGTACGGCCTGGTCTGCGGCGTGCCCTCGGGCGCGTCCTCCCAGTCTTCCTGTCGGCCGAGGGGCGTCAGGTCGAGCAGTGTCCAGACCGTGCCGAGCGTCTCGACCCCGCGAGCGGTCGTGAAGTAGGTCCGGTAGATGTCCGCGCCATCGCGATAGAAAACGTTGAGGCCGAAGCCTGAGCTCACGTCGAAGTCGGCGTTGAAATTATCCCGTGTCTCGTACCAGGGCATCGACCAGCCCATGCGCTTTCGGAACGCCTCGATCTCGCTAATCGGCGCTTTCGACACGAAGACGAGCGCGGTGTTGCGGGCGTGCAGATGGGAGAGATGCGGGATCTGGTCGGCGACCATGCAGCAGCCTGCGCACGGGCTCGGGTCCGCGGGCTTCAGCATGTGGTGATAGACGATGAGTTGCGCCCGGCCGTCGAACAGATCGGCCAGCGTGCCGGTTCCTTCGGGGCCGGTGAAGGCATAGTCGCCATCGACCTTCGTCCACGGCATGCGCCGCCGCCTTGCGGCCAGCCGGTCCTGAGCACGGGTCAGGTCCTTTTCCGCATCGCGCAGGTCGGCGAGTTCGTCGCGCCAGGCATCCGGCGATACCGTCCGGCGGGCAATTCCAGAGATCGTCTTCGTTTCAGGGTTTGGAATTCCAGTCATGTTATGAACCTCCTCAAGAACCTGTCGCTCCGCTCTTCGTTGGCATCTCGAACAGGAGCAGCAGATAGCGTTTCAGATGATCGACGCTGTCGCGCGCGATGGCGCGGCCGCCCGTCGCCTTGGCCAGTATGAACGCGCCCTGCAGCACCGCCTGGGTATGCGCGGCCAGGCTGGCTGGCGTCCAGTCCGCCACGATCCCGCGCGCCTTCATCGCCGCCTCGATATCGGGCTCCAGCGTGGCCGCATGCCCGAAAATGCTTGCCGCGCAGGCATCGCGGATCGCAGGGTTCGACCCATAGACCTCTTGCGTCATGGTGCCGACGAGACAGGTGAACTCGGCGAGATCGCCCTCGATGATCGCCTTGCGGAACTCGATGTAGCCGATCAGCCGCTCGAACGGATCATCATGGTCGTGATAGGGGGCGCCGGCGAAGAATGCGCCGGTGGTGGCCGACCAGTGTTCCGCCGCCGCGATACCGAGCGCGTCCTTGCTCTTGAAGTGATGGAAGAAGGCCCCCTTGGTCACGCCCGCGGCCGAACAGAGTTCATCGACGGTGGTGGCCGTATAGCCCTTGGCGCGGATCAGCGACAGCGCCGCAGCAAGCAGCTTCGATCTCGCATCCGGTTTCAGGGTCGTGTTGGACATGCGTCGCCTCCTGTTCTGGCTTACATACCAACTAGTCGGTTTCTTGTCAAATTCAGCGGTGATCACGCTTGGCAAGCGAATGCGATCGCGAGCCGGAATAGGTCATTGCCGCAATGACGGCCGATCCTGGGGCACCGCTGGCGCCGCTACCAAATGTTCGGGCGAAGACAAGTCAGATGAACCCGGCGTCCTTTGACGTCCGGGTCGCACTGTATGATCTCACAGGCAAGATTGTTTGTCGCGCATGCGCCTGCGACAGGGCGGCTTGCCCCAGGCGCTTCTAGGGGCCGGGCTATCTCTGGGCAGGAGACAGTCCTCGAAAGGAACTCTCTGCAATGCCTGCCTCATCCTTTGTGCGTTACCCCAGACAGAAAAGGTTCGAGATATTCGCTTGTGCAGAAACTTATGTTTCTCCATAGTTTTAAAATACATGGCAGGTCTCGAAAATGCGCAGAAAAAAACAGACTTTCAAATTCTCAGGCTTCCTACTGACGCGCGCTCTGCCAATATTGGCGTTGGCCGCTTGCATCGGCCTTTTTGTTCTGGGGCTCTTGATTTGGGCGGGTCACGAGGCTGATCGCGTCTCTTACAATCGACAGGCAAGCCTGGTTCAGCTCGTTGTTTCTCAACTGCGTTCCAAAGTCGCGCACGATCAGGAAAGCGTCACTGTCTGGGACGATGCCGTCGAGCAGGTGCGCGCGCGTGATAGCGCCTGGATGGATAGTAATCTCGGAGCCTGGATGCATGAGTACTTCGGTCTCGATCAGGCTTATGTTCTCGATCCCTCGAACCAGGCAGTTTACGCTTTTGCAGATGGCGGAACGGCCGCTCCGGATGCGTTCAATATCGTCAGCGACCAAGCTCTGCCTTTGGTCCTTGCTCTTCGCGACACGCTTCGGGCCGGAGGAGATAGTCAAATCAGCGATACCGCGCTCACGCCGGGCGTATCCGATTTGGCAGTCATCCAGGGGCGTCCCGCTGTCGTCAGCGTCAAGCCAATTGTTTCCGACACCGGTGATATCCAGCAAACGCCCGGTGAGGAAGCCGTTCACGTCGCTGTACGCTTTCTTGACGGAAGCCTGATCGAAGAATTGAAGACCGACTATCTGTTCGAAGATCTGCGTTTTTCATGGTCGGCGAGCGATGAGCCGCACTATTCCAGCCTGCCGTTTCACAAGGCTGACGGATCCGTTTTGGGTTACATGGTCTGGCATCCCCATCACCCGGGGGAAACGATGCTATCAAGGCTTATTCCGGTTTTGTCCGCCTTTATTGGCTTGGCGCTTTTCGCGATCGCGTTCTCTTTGTTTCTGTATCACAACCGCTCGAAAGAGCTGGAGGCGAGTGAGGAGCAGATCCGTTACATGGCGCTCCACGATCCGTTGACCGAACTTCCCAACAGAAATTACTTCAACGAGTATGTCGATGTTGAGTTGGCCAAGGGAGAGGGCAGCGCTCTACTGTTTCTGGACCTCGATCGGTTCAAGCAGGTCAACGACACGCTCGGTCATCCCTCGGGCGACGCTTTGATTCGCGAGTTTGGCCAACGTTTGAAGGCCATCGTACGCCAGGGCGATGTCGTTGCCCGCGTCGGCGGAGACGAATTTACCGTGATGCTCAGGGGAAAGGCCAGTGTGAGGGACGTCGACGTTATCTGTCAGCGCATCGTTGATTCTGCTCGCCGTCCTTTTGTGCTCGGTGGCCAAGAGGTCTTTGTCGGAGTCAGTGTTGGAGTAGCGCTGGCGCCGCGCGATGGCAGCGACCGTGTGAGCTTGCTTCGGAGGGCTGATGTTGCCTTGTACTTTTCCAAGAACTCCGGTCGCAGTCGGTATACGTACTTTTCAGAGAGCATGGACCAGTTGCTCAGCAGGCGTCAGGAGATGGAAGGGGATATGCGTGCGGCCCTGAAGGCTGGCAACGAGTTTCAGGTTCACTACCAACCCATTATTTCCGCACGTGACCATCGGGTCAAAGGGTACGAGGCACTCCTTCGCTGGGAGCATGCTAAATTCGGCTCGATCTCGCCCGAGCTGTTTATTCCGATAGCTGAAGAAACCGGAATGATTGAAGCCGTCGGTGAGTTTGTTTTGCGGGAAGCCTGCAAGGCGGCGGCTAAATGGTCAGGCAAGAGCGTTGCGGTCAACGTGTCCGGCGTCGAGCTCCGCGACGAAGGTTACGCCGCCAAAGTCAAAAATATACTGCTATCCACCGGGTTGTCGCCGCAGGCTCTTGAACTGGAGGTGACTGAAACAGTCGCTACCGATGAGGCTTCGGCAGTTGTCGCAAATCTCGACGCTCTGCGTGCAATAGGTGTGCAGATCGCGATTGATGATTTCGGGACTGGCTTCTCGTCGCTTGGTCGACTGCGAACCCTGAATGTCGATCGCATCAAGATCGACAGAAGTTTCGTCCAGGGGTTCGGCGAGAAAGCCGGCGATGAAGCCATAATCCGGGCTATTGTTGAACTGGCCCACGCGAGAGGCCTCAAGACGACCGCGGAAGGCGTTGAAACCTCGCTGCAGGACGCAGGCCTTGTCAAGATTGGCTGTGACAGCCTGCAGGGCTTTCTCTACTCGAAGCCGGTTCCTCTTCGTGACATTGAGCACATTTCCTCTCCTGCCGGCTCGCCAAGCTGAGAGCAAGCGTGGAGCTGCGGCTCGGGCCGCGAACAGGTTTGCATCCGAGCCGGTCATCCTGACCTTTGTTCCGAACCGAAAAAGCCGTTTCGCCGATCTGTCACGCGCTTTTTCGGGAACCAATACAGCGACGCGTCGGTTAGAGCCGCAGGCAATGGCCGCGAGGTCCCGGCGTTCCAGGGCCGGACAATGCAACAGGAGAACGACCCATGGCAAATTCAGTAGCGTTGGTCACCGGAGCCGGTTCCGGCATTGGCAGGGCGGCGGCACTGGCGCTGGCGGCCGACGGCTATGTCGTCGGCGTCCTGGGCCATACGCCGGAGGAAAACCGAAAAACGGTCGAGGAAATCGAAGCCAGTGGCGGCACGGCGATCGAGCTTTCCGCCGATGTGGCCCATGAGGAGGAGATGGCCGCTGCCGTGGACAAACTGGTTTCGAAACACGGCCGACTCGATGCCGTCGTCGCCAATGCAGGCGTCAACGGCGTCTGGGCGCCAATCGATGAACTCGAGCCAAAGGAGTTCGACCACACCATCGCCATCAATCTGCGCGGCACGTTCCTGACGATCCGCGCGAGCGTGCCGCACCTGAAGGCGGCCGGCGGCGGGTCGATCGTGGTGATCTCCTCCATCAACGGCACGCGCACCTTCTCCTCGCCCGGCGCCACGGCATACACCGCCACCAAGGCCGCGCAGCTTGCCATGGTCCAGCAGCTGGCGCCGGAGCTGGGCCAGTCGTCGATCCGCATCAACGCCGTCTGCCCCGGCGCCATCGACACCGAGATCGACGACAACACCAATATCCGCCATGCCGAAAAGAGCGGCATCCCAAGCCACTGGCCCGAAGGCCAAATTCCGCTGACAGGCGGCGCGCCCGGCCGCAGCGAAGATGTCGCAGCCGTCATCGCTTTCCTGATCTCGGAAAAGGCCAGGCACGTCACCGGCACCCCGGTCTGGGTGGATGGCGGTCAGGGGCTGCTGCGCTGAACGTTTTTGCTGACCTTTTTAAAGGGGCGCATCATGAGCCACTCGAAAATCGCCACGGATCGAGACGCGGAAACCCTGACCATCCGGCAGGTTCTCGAAGGAGAGAGAGGCGCCGAGACGTTTCGCGGCCATGGCTGCAATCGTCAGCCCAAGCCCGGTGCCGGGCGCCTTGTTGTCGCGACCGCGATAAAACCGGCGTGTCAGAAGCTCAAGGTCTTCTTCTCGCACACCCGGGCCGTTATCTTCAACGGCTAGTCCGTTTCGTTCGGGTGTCATGCGCCAGCGGACCTCGCCATTCGCGCCTGCATGCTGGACCGCATTTTCCTGCAGGTTTCTGAGGATCAGATGCAGTGTTTCGGCGTTTGTCTCGGCGCTTAACCGGCCCACAGCCGGATCGATGATCGTTTTCCCGCCTTCGGGCAGGCCCGCGATCACATCGCGCAGCACCTCGCCGATAACCGTCGGCTCCCGGCGGATCGGCTCTGATCCAGCCTCGAGTCTCGCCAATGTCAGCAATTGTCGGACCATACGGTCGGTTCGGTCCACAGAGACAAGAATTTGCCTGAGGGCCTGATCGCGCATCGCGTCCTCTTTGGCCGCACGTGCCACCTGCGCCTGCATGCGCAAGCCCGCAAGCGGTGTTTTCAGTTCATGGGCCGCAAAGGCCGTCAGCTCGCGCTCGTGTCTGCGTGCGGCATCCACCTTGCCGAACAGGCCGTTCAGCGCATCCACCAGAGGCCGGACCTCGGAGGGGGCGTCTTCAGCGTCAATCGCGCGCATATCCTCAGCGTCGCGGGCGGTAATGTCGCCGGCGATACGGTTCAGCGGACGAAGGCCGCGACCGAGGCTGAACCAGATCAGAAAGCCGAACACCGGAAGCACCAGCGCCGCCGGTATCAACAGCCCGGCGACAAGGTCGCGGACCAGACGGTCGCGAAGGCCGACGCGGTCGCCGACGACCACCCGCACACCCTTTTCCGGGTCGATGATGGTGTAGACCCGCCACGCCTCGCCATTCACCTCGCGGTCTCCGAAACCCTCCTCATTGAGCGCGATGCTCTCATCCGGCGCGCCGCTGGAGCGGGCCACGAGATCGCCGTCGAGCGACCAGATCTGGCATGACAACTGTTTCTCGTAATCGACCGAGGCGAATGTTCCGTTTTTCCGCGCTGCGTCGATATCGCTGCCGGAGACCAGCGAGTGAACCATGCGGGCGGCTTCCTGAAGCCGGGTATCGAGCACATGCTGAACCTCGAAACGGCTCCAGCTCGAAATCCAGATCACCGCGGCAACCCAGATGATGCCGGAGGCGACGACAAGCAGAATGAAAAGACGGCGACGCAGTGAGTTCATGTTTCCGTCCTCATGCGATAGCCAAGCCCGCGCACGGTCTCGATGCTGGCGCGGCCGATCTTGGCGCGCAGATTGTGAATATGGACCTCGATGGCATTGCTTTCGACTTCCTCCTGCCAGCCATAGAGACGGTCTTCAAGCGCCTGCCGGGAGCGGATAACGCCCGGACGTTCCATAAGCGCCATCAGGATCGCGAATTCGCGGCGCGACAGGACGATCTCCTGGCCTTCGACGCTTGCAAGCATTTTCGAAGGGTCGAGCGCCACGCCATTGGCGTTCAGAACCGGCGCGGCCTGTCCGTGGCCGCGGCGGGTGACCGCGCGCAGGCGCGCCGCGAGCTCGTCCAGATCGAAGGGTTTGCCGATATAATCGTCGGCGCCGACATCGAGCCCGCGAATCCGGTCCTCCGTTTCATCGAGCGCGGTCAGCATCAGAACGGGCGTCCGGTTTCCGGCCTGTCTGACATCCGCCAGCAGGTCGAGCCCGGAGCCGTCCGGCAGCATCAGGTCGAGGATGATCGCGTCGTATGCACCGGCCTTTATGGCCGCAATGGCGTCGGCGCAGGTCGCCACGGCGTCGACGGTGTAGCCGTTGAGCCTGAGGCCGACGGCAAGGCCATCGGCCAGAACCGGATCATCCTCAATCACGAGTATGCGCATGGACTGTCTTTCCGTTTGAACGTGGCCGTTATTTTCCCGCCAGCTTAAGGCTGACTTAAGCTGGCGGGACGATCTGACGCGCTGCTTTGATAATCAAGAATCGCGAATGGCCGCAATGATCCGGTTTCTGTTCTCCCATTTCGTCGCCGCCCTTTTGCTCGCCGGTCTTTCGAGCGCCGCCTTCGCGCAAATGCCGCCGCCCGCCGACGACGTCTTCCGGCTTCAGGCCGGCCGTGACGGCAGCGGCGCGGTAATGCTCGACTGGACGATCGCGCCGGGCACCTATCTCTATCGCGACAGCATCAAGGCAAGCGAGGGCGCGGAGATGGTTCCGCTTGCTCTGCCCGGCGGCGTTGAAAAGAACGATCCGAATTTCGGCACTGTGGATGTCTACCACAACCATGTCCGGGCTAAGCTCCCGCAAGGACTTGAAGCCGACAGGCTGACGGTGCGCTACCAGGGCTGCGCTGAACAGGGCATTTGTTATCCGCCGGTCGAAAAGACGATCGATATGGCGAGCCTTTCGATATCGGGAAGCGACAACCGGCTGAGCGCCGCTGCCCGATCCGGCCCCTGGCAAACGGCTTCGCCTGTGCGTCCCGCCGCTTCGGACACGAATGCTGCGGAAACCGGGCCGGACGAGACCGGGCGGGCGGCATCCTATCTCAACGGCAATGTGTTCTTGATGGCGGCGGGCTTTCTCGGCTTCGGCCTGCTGTTGTCGCTGACCCCGTGCGTCTTCCCGATGATCCCGATCCTGTCGGCCACTCTGGCCGGCGCGGGCACGAAGCTTTCCGCCGGACGCGGGCTCATCCTGTCGCTTTCCTATGTGCTCGCCATGGCCGCCGCCTACGGTCTGGTCGGTCTGGTCGCCGGTCTGTCGGGCACCAATCTGCAGGCGGCGCTCCAGACGCCCTGGGCACTCGGCCTTTCGGCGGCCGTGTTCATCGTGCTTGCGCTTGGCATGTTCGGCCTCTTCGAGCTTCAGTTGCCGTCAGCGCTCACATCCCGTCTTGCCGGTCGCGGGCGTGGCGGTTCCGTGGCGGGGGCCGCGGTTTTGGGCTTTGGCTCCGCGCTCATCATCGGACCCTGCGTTACCCCGCCACTGGCGGCGGCGATGCTCTATGCCATCAACACCGGCGAGGCCGCCAGGGGCGCCGTCGCGCTCTTTGCGCTCGGTCTCGGCATGGGGCTGCCGTTGGTCGCCTTCGGCACATTCGGCGCGCGTATCCTGCCGAAATCCGGCCCCTGGCTTGTGGCCATCCGTCAGGCCTTCGGCGTCGTGTTTCTCGGTGTGGCCGTAATGCTCGTCGCGCGGCTTCTGCCGCCGCCCGCCGCCCTTGCCCTTTGGGGCGCGACGGCCATCGGTCTTGCCGTCTTCATCGGCGCCTTCGACAGCATTTCCGCCGGAAGCGGCTGGGGGCAACGCGCAGCCAAGGCCGGCGGCCTCGTGACGTTCATCGCCGGCGCGGTCATGCTGGTCGGCGCGGCCGCCGGCCAGCGCGACCCGCTCAAACCGCTGGCGTTTCTGGCCGGCGCTCCGCAACCCAGCCATCAGGTCGCTGAAACGCGGGTCACCGCGTCAGCGGCGTTCGACGAAGCGCTTGCCGGCTCCGGCCAAACGCCTGTGCTGGTCTCGTTCACCGCAGACTGGTGCACGATCTGCAAGTCCAACGAGAAGATCATGGCCGAACCGGCGATTGCCGCGCGGCTTCAGGACGTTGCCATGATCACGGTCGACGTCACCCGCCAGAATGGCGACGCGCGGGCGCTGATAGACCGGTTTTCCGTTGTCGGCCCGCCGACGCTTTTTCTGGTGGATCGCGATGGCCGGGAGATCGGCAATTCGCGGATCACCGGCGCCATCACCCCTGAAACCATCGCACAAAACCTGTCCCGGGCCGGCGCCTGAGGACCAATGAAGGAGACAGACATGAAGCGCAGGACCGTCCTGGCCGCTGCCGCGCTGGCGGCGTTTATCCTTGCAGGCGGCATGCCCGCAATGGCCCAGACTATCGACGTCAATGCCATTTTGCACGATCCCGACGCGCCCGAGGCGGGCAATCCCGAGGGCGACGTCACCATCGTCGCCTTCCTCGATTATAACTGTCCTTTCTGTAAGACATCGGCCCCGGACCTTGACCGTATCGTCGAGGAGGACGGCAATATCAGGCTCGTCTACAAGGACTGGCCGGTGCTTTCCGAAGCCTCCGTCTATGGCGCGCAACTGGCGCTCGCGGCCAAGTTTCAGGGCAAGTATGAAGAGGTTCATCATGCGCTGATGGGCGTTCCGGGCCACAAGGTTACCGAGGCGCAGATGCTCGAAGCCGTGCGCGCCACCAGCGTGGACATGCAGCGATTGCAGGACGATGTGACCGGCCACCACGCCGAGATCGCGGCGCTTCTGGGGCGCACGATGGAGCAGGGCGATGCGCTCGGCCTGATTTCGACGCCGACCTATCTGATCGGCCCGATGATGACGACGACGCTCGACTATGACGGCTTCAAGGAAACGGTGGCGGAGGCCAGACGGCGTCACGCTGCCGGGGAGCGCGTCGAATGAGAAACATTGCAGCAAAGTTCCTTCCGTTCGTCGTCGTCGCCGTGCTCTCGGCCTGTGCCTCAACCGACAATCCGCCGCAGCCGCCCGCGCCGAAGCCGGTGCTTGAGGACGCGCGCTACGCCGCCGTCACCGACGAGCCGTTCAATGTGCCGGCCGTCAATCTGAAACAGTTCGATCCCGAATTCCGACGTCAACTTGTCGACGATCCGACCGGCGAGCTGCCGGGCACGCTGGTGGTCGATCCCGAAAACCGGTTCCTCTATCTCGTCATGGCGGACGGCAAGGCCATGCGCTACGGCGTCGGCGTCGGGCGCGCGGGCATGGCATGGTCCGGCACGGCCAATGTCGCCTACAAGCGCGAATGGCCGACGTGGACGCCGACGCAGAACATGATCAAGCGCGATCCCGACACCTATCAGAAATGGGCGGGCGGCATGGAAGGCGGGCCGACGAACCCGCTCGGTGCCCGCGCGCTTTATCTGTTCGAGGATGGCAAGGATACGCTTTACCGTATCCACGGCACCAACGAGCCGTGGTCGATCGGTCAGGCAATGTCGTCGGGCTGTATCCGCATGATGAACCAGGACGTCATGGACCTCTATCGCCGCGTCCCGGACGGCGCAAAGGTCGTCGTTCTGCCCGTCACGGGGCAGGGGGAACCGGCTGTCGGTGCAGAAAACAACCAGGGCAATGATGGTCGGGCAAAGAGTAGAAATTCTGTCTGAGCGGGCGGAAGACTCGAATTTGTTCGGTCCCGCGCTGAAGCCAGGCGGGGCGTGCCCCACGGTTCGCAGGGCTCTTCACAGGTGAACCGCCGAACCTTGCAAGGATAGAGGAAATGACGGCCTTCGCGTTGGTCACGCTTGAAGGTAAGGTGAGAGCCTGTCGCGAGCGCCAGGCCACGGAGTGCGCTGCGTTGACGGCGGCGGGCGTCGGACACGTCGACGACCGGATAGCCGTTCTTTGAAACATGAAGGGCTGGCTGGCGTGCCAGTCCGTTCTCGGAGCGATGACATGAAGGCGATGGTTCTGCGGGCGTTGCGGACGCCACTGGTTTTCGAAGAAAGGCCTGATCCTGTGCCCGGTGCAGGAGAGGTGAGGGTGAGGGTCGAGGCCTGTGCCGTCTGCAGGACCGACCTGCATGTCGTCGATGGCGATCTGCCGGAAACGCGGCTGCCCGTCATTCCCGGCCATGAGATCGTCGGGATCGTCGAACAGCTCGGCGAGGGGGTGGCTTCGCTCGCCGTCGGGCAGAGGGTCGGCATTCCCTGGCTCGGTCAAACATGCGGCCATTGCGCCTATTGCCTGGAAGACAGCGAAAACCTCTGCGACGACCCGCAGTTTACCGGCTGCACCAGGGATGGCGGGTTCGCCACGCATGTGATCGCCAATGCGGATTTTGCCTTTCCCATGGACGGGTTCGACGATCCGGCGGCCGCCGCCCCGCTGATGTGCGCCGGCCTGATCGGATGGCGGTCGCTGAAGATGGCGGGCGAGGGCAGGCGCATCGGGCTTTACGGGTTCGGCGCGGCGGCGCATATCCTCGCGCAGGTGCTCGTCTGGCAGGGCCGTGAGGTCTATGCGTTTACGCGCGCGGGCGATACCGCGAGCCAGGACCATGCGCGGCACCTCGGTGCGGCCTGGGCCGGGGTGTCGGAGGACGCGCCCCCGCAGGCGCTCGACGCCGCCATCATCTTCGCGCCGGTCGGCGAGCTCGTGCCTCTGGCGCTCCGCGCCACCCGAAAGGGCGGCAGGGTTGTTTGCGGCGGCATCCACATGAGCGATATTCCGGCCTTTCCCTATCGCCTGCTGTGGGAGGAAAGGCATATCCTGTCGGTGGCCAATCTCACCCGGCAGGATGGACATGAATTTCTGAAGATCGCGCAGGCCGCCCGCGTTTCGACCACAATAAGCCGGTATCCGCTCGAAGCGGCCAACCGCGCTCTCGATGATTTGCGGCATGGTCGTTTTCAGGGCGCTGCGGTTCTTGTTCCCTGATGAAACGGAGCCGGCGTTTGCCGCCTCGTTTATTGATAATGATCAAAGCCCTTGCCAGCGGAGTATGGTCGACTGGATTCATTCGACGCGCACAATGGAGGCCGACATGATTACGGATTTGTTTGTTCACCTCGATGGGAGCGATGGCGACAAGGACCGCCTTGAAGCCGGGCGACAGATCGCGGTGATGTTCGATGCCCATCTTTCCGGCGTCTTCGTCAATCGCCTGCCCGATATGCCGGCGGCGGAGATTTACAGCTATTCGGCGTCCGCTCTCGACGACATGCAGAGAAAGGCACGGGAGAAGGGCGACAGGATTGCCGCCGGACTGGAAGACCTGCTTTCCGGCCTTGATGTCCGGAACGAGCTGCGTCGTTTCGATGTGCTCTCGTCACGGTGGCAGCAGACCATCCTGGCAGAGGCAAGGCTATACGATCTGTTCGTCACGACGATGCCGCAGGAGGACGACCATGAAGCCGCGGCGCTGGTGGAATCCGTGCTGTTCGGTGCCGGGCATTCGGTCTTGCTCGTACCGCCGAAATGCGTTTCCGCCCTTGACTTCTCAACCATTGTGCTCGGCTGGCGCAACACGCGGGAGGCCGCGCGGGCGGTCGACGAGGCCCTGCCGTTCCTCAAACGGGCCGAACGCGTGTCGGTCTGCATGATCGGCGACGACGAACTGGGCCGGATCGAGCGGGTCACCCAGGGCAATGACATTGCCCGCCATCTCGCCCGCCACGAAGTTCCGGTCGAACTCAACCCCCTGCCGGAGGGGAAGGGCGTTGGCGCCACCCTGCTCGACGAGGCCGAACTGCTCAACGCCGGCCTGATCGTCATGGGCGGCTACGGCCATACGCGTCTGCGCGAATGGGTGCTTGGCGGCGCGACGCGGGAGGTCCTGAAGAGATCGGAAGTTCCCGTTCTGATGGGACACTAGAGCGCGTCCAGGAAAGGCGGATACCGGTTTTCCGTCCGGACGCGCGTAAAAACAAATGCTCTGATGCGGCCGGTAGGGGGCCGCATTCAATGATCGCGCTGAAACTGCCTGCAGAATGTCCCGCTGTTCACGGGCACGTCACCTAACCTCGATGAAGGTACACGGCGCGAGGTGAGTGGCCTTGTGCGACACGCTTTTCAGAGGAAGCTTTAGCCGGGTAAAGATGGGCCCCATGGAAACCACCCGAACCGATCGCCTCAAGACTGTCGTTCTTCTGCTGGCCGCTGTCGGACTGGCCTTGGGCCTTGTGTTCTACTTCACGGCTCGGGCCGACATCGCCGACCTCGTCTGGACGGCCGGTGTCGTTCCCGCGCTTATTGTGCTTGTGGTCGAGATCCTGCGCGGCCTGCGCGCTGGCGAGGCGGGCCTCGACATCGTCGCCGCGCTCTCCATGTCGGCGGCACTCGTCTTTGGCGAGACGCTCGCAGCGGCAGTCATCGCAGTGATGTATTCCGGTGGCACATTCCTCGAAGCCTTCGCCGAGGGTCGCGCCCGGCGCGAGATGTATGATCTCCTGTCCCGCGTGCCGCGGACGGCTGCCCGGCATCGCGATGGCGGGATCGAAGAGGTTCCTCTCGACGCGATCATGCCCGGCGACCGCCTGCTGATCCGGCAGGGCGACGTGGTGCCGGTGGACGGCACGGTGGCCTCCGAAACGGCCTTCCTGGATACCTCGGCGCTGACCGGCGAGTCCCTCCCGGTACGTCTGGCGTACGGGGACGATGCCATGAGCGGGTCGACCAACGCGGGCGAGGCCTTCGACCTGACGGCCACGCACGAGGCGAAGGACAGCACCTATGCCGGGATCGTTCGGCTGGTCGAGGAGGCGCAGGCATCGAGAGCGCCGATGTCGCGGCTGGCGGATCGCTGGTCGCTGGGTTTTCTCGCGGTCACCGTCGGGATCGCCTTTGCCGCCTGGTGGGTTTCCGGCGATCCGGTCCGGGCGGTTGCCGTGCTGGTTGTCGCCACGCCCTGTCCGCTGATCCTCGCCGTGCCTGTGGCACTCGTCGCGGGCCTTTCGCGCGCGGCGTCTTTCGGCGTGCTCATCAAGGGCGCGGGGACCCTTGAGACGATGGCGCGCATCCGCACGCTGATCCTCGACAAGACCGGCACGCTGACGGAGGGCCGTCCGCAGATCGTCTCGATCGACAGCCATGAGGGCATGGCGGAAAACGATATCCTGCGGCTTGCGGCATCGCTTGACCAGGCATCGAAGCACCCGGTGGCGCAGGCCGTCGTCGCCGCCGCGAAAGAGCGTGGCTTCTCTCTGCCCGTTCCATCGGACGTGGCGGAGATCGCAGGCGAAGGCGTGGTGGGTCACGTTGAGGACCGCAACGTCATTGTGGGCGGAGACGCCTTTGTCGCCTCCCGCGTCGGACAGCGACCCGGCGATCATTCCGCCATCGCCGCCGGGTCGGTCCTCGTGGCTGTCGCTGTCGACGGGCGCATGGCCGGTCACCTCGTCATGTCCGATCCCTTACGCGAAGGCGCTGGCGCGATGCTGGACGGTCTGCGTCGCGAGGGAGTAGCGCGTATTCTTCTTGCCACCGGCGACCGCGCGGAAGTGGCCGAACGGGTGACCGAGGGGCTTGGCATCGATGGACTGCGCGCCGGCCTCACGCCGGACCAGAAGGTTCTTCTCGTGCTGACCGAGTGCAAGCGCGGGCCCGTGATGATGGTGGGCGACGGCGTCAACGATGCCCCGGCGCTTGCCGCCGCCGACGTGGGCGTTGCGATGGGCGCACGTGGTGCGGCAGCTGCCGCCGAGGCGGCGGACGTGGTGCTGTTGGTGGATCACCTCGACCGGCTCGGCTCGGGTATCCAAATCGCGCGCGGTGCGCGCCGCATCGCCGTCCAAAGCGTGGTTGCCGGGATCAGCCTTTCAGTGCTCGGCATGATCGCCGCTGCTTTCGGCTATCTCACCCCGGTGCAGGGCGCGCTCTTGCAGGAGGCGATTGACGTCGCCGTGATCCTGAATGCGCTCCGCGCTCTCAGTATCGCGCCGCGCCCGCCCGCTCCGCTCCGGCGCCGGGAAGACGCGCCCGGTCATTTCGATAGCGCGCAAGAAGCCAAGGCATGAACCGGCTCTTGCATTCCGAAATCCACATGGTGATTCGACCGGCCGGGTGTGGGCGGTCGTTCTCGGTGCCAAACCCATCCGCCCGAGATACTGACAAGCACCGGGCGATTAGTCTGCAACGCATGCGGTTGATTTGAAGTAATTCCAGCATTCCAGTGGCGTGAAGAGTTAGCAGACGTGGCCTACAGCTCTCACAGGTCGTCTTAGGTTTGCGCCTTTGTCTTCCTGAGAAGCGCCTTGAGCTTTGAGAACGCCTTCTCGATCGGGTTCATATCCGGTGAATAGCGCGGGAGAAAGAGCACCCATCCGCCGCGCGCCCTGATCGCCTCGGCAGCGCGTGGGCTCTTGTAAACATTGAGATTGTCCCAGACAACGACATCTCCGTTGAAAGCGTCGGGGCAAGCCGGGTTGAGACATAGGTGTCGAAAGCCAGGCCGTTGATGGCGTCCTCGAACACTGGCGCTATCAGTTCGTCGCACCGCAGACCGGCGATGAAGGTCTGTGTGTTCCACTTGCCGAAAGGCGCGTCGACAACAAGTCTTTGTCCCGTCCGGCTGGGTCCGCTCGGCGGCGTCATGTTGGTCTTCACACTCCCGACCAGCCTTCTGGAACTATGTCACTCACGGGACGTCTCACTGCTGCCTATAACGCTGCACCTGAGAGTGATCGGCCGTGAACGGCATTATCTCCGCTTGAACAGTGCAGGGCCGTCCATGACGAACAGTTCGATCTCCAGCGTTTCGGCCTTGTCCGGACCGCCGGAGAACGTGGCGGCGGAGCGGGAGCCTTCTGGCGCGTTTTCGGTGTCGATGTCGAACACCATCATCGCGCCGTCCCACGGCATCAGTCGGAACACCTCTGGCTTGGGGCCGACAAGCAAGACGAGGTCGCCGGTCTCGTCCTCGGCCACCTCGACGGTTCCGAAATAGGGGTGGCTGTAGCGGCCAATCAGATAGCTTGCGGGGGGCGGAGCCGCGGAAGCCTGCGGGAACGGCTCTCCGGCCGTTTCGCCGAGCGGCGTGTATAGGCCGGCAAACAGCGCCTCATAACCTGCGAACCAGTCGCGGGTCACGCCGCCGGTCTGAACCATATCGGTAAAGCTCGCGCCGATCGCTTCGACCGCGCCCACCGGGGCGGCGTTGGAGAGCACCACGATGCCGACATCGAGCGAAGGGATCAGCGCGAAATAGGTGGCGGCGCCAAGAATGAAGGCGCCGGAGTGGCTGAGGATCACCCGGCCGCTCGGGTCGGTGCCGACGCCGAAGCCATAGCCATAAAAGCCCGCACGCTCATCCGGGCTGTGCGGCCGGCTGGAGAAGCTCTGCGGGCTGATCGCCGGCTGCAGGGCCTCCGGCCGGATGAGGTTGCCGCCGCCGGCGAGCACCATTGTCATCCATTTTGTCATGTCATTGGCCGAAGAACTGACGCCGCCCGCCGGTGATTGGGCATCGGGCTCGCGCTGGTAGAGTGCTTGAAAGCCGTCTGCGGTTTTGGCATGGGGCGTCGCCCGGTTTTCCCGCGCCATGAAATCGTCAAAGCGCGCGCTGGTCTCGGTCATGCCGAGCGGCTGAAATAGCGCTTCTTCCGTAAGCTCGCTCCACGCCATGCCGGACGCATCGGCAACAGCTTCAGCCGCCGCCGTCAGGCCGAAATTGGTATAGGCGTAACTGGTGCGGAAGGGCGAAAGCGGCTGGAGTCTCAGCCGCTCGAGAATGGTCCGGCGGTCGAAGCCGAGGTCCTCGAGTTCATCGCCGGCATGGTCCGGCAGGCCGGAGCGATGGCTGTAGAGGTCGCCGATCGTCAGCCTTTCGCTCACCGCCGGATCGGAAAGCGAGAACCACGGCAGCAGGTCCTGCATGCGGCTGTCCCACGAGACCACGCCGCGACTGACCTGACGGGCGACGGCCGTCGCGCCGACGGATTTGGAGAGCGAGGCGAGCTGGAACACCGTGTCGGGCGTCACGGGCAGGTCTCCCTCGGCATCGCGCGTGCCGAACCCTTTGGCATAGACGGTCTCGCCGCCATGCACTACGGCGACGGCAATGCCCGGCACGCCGCTGCGGGCCTTGATGTCTTCGACAATGCCATCAAGCGCCGCTACTGCCTCGTCGATCTGTCCGGGAGGGACTGGGACACCCGATGTGCGCGATGGCGGCAGCATGTCAGCAAGCGCGGGGAGCGAGAGCAAGGCAATCGAGGCAGACGCCAGCGAAACCGTGGTCAGGAAATGGCGGCGCGAAGCCTTGAACTGTGACATGGAAAACCTCTTCTCGTTGCAATCACCGGCGCAGCCGGAACGTCGTGTTGTTGGATGCTGATGCGGTCTGCACCGCGTCAGAGCGGCAGACCCAGCCTGAAGAAAACCCTGAGCCCCTCATCCTCGCCATTGTCTGGACTATACCACGGCACGGCCGCGATCAGCTGAAAACTCATCTTTTCCGCCAGCATGCCGCTGACCCCGACGCCGACGGAGCCCAGCGCATCGCGCGCATAATCTGCGCCCGCCTCTTCATTCCAGACGACGCCATAATCCGCGAACGTCGTCCAGGTCAGGCCCGGAAGCGCCGACCAGCCGGTCTCGAAATCATGGCTGAGCTCAAGGGCGGCTGCTGCGCCGCTGGCGCCGGACAGCGTGCCGCCGTCAAACGCCCAGCCATAGGGATCGCCGCCGAGCGAGAATTGCGCCGCCGCCGGCAGTGGGGTTGCGGAATACTGCCCGGCACTGCGCAGCCGGATGGAGGTGTCGGCGCCAAGATCATGCGCGATGTCGAAGTTCACCCGGGCGTACCGGTAATCCTCCGGTACCTCGGGCAGGGCGGTTTCCTGTCCCAGCCCCTGGCCGAATTCCGCCGTTGTGAGGAAGGCGGTGCCGCCATTCTGCCGGTCATAGGTGAGCGACATGGCCGCCCAGCGCGTCTGTTCGCGGGCCGCCCGGGCGCCCATCACATCGACGCGGTCATTGCGCAGGTTGACCTCCAGCCTGCCGAAAAGGCTCTGGTCGATGGTGCGGATAAAGGGATAGTCGAGCCGCGCCGTGCCGATCACCGACTGGATATGAATATCGTCCGCCTTCAGATCGCCGCCCGGCTTCTGGGTGATGTAGGAGAGATCATATCCGGCGGAAAGGCCGTTGAAGCCGATCGGGATATCCTGCGAGGCCTGCAGGAAGATCATCTCCTGCGGCGTGTTGGGAACCGTGACGCCGACGAGGCTCGCCGTATCGAAAAGTCCCAGCATGTCGTTGACGGCGACATTGCCGGAGAGTTCCAGCGGCCCGACCTCATCGGTACCGAGATTGTCTAGTCCGACGCCACCCGAAGCGCGGTCAAAGCCGATGTCGAGGCGCAATGTTCCGCCGCCCTTCGGGGTCTCCGGCCGTATCAGCGTGCCCTCGATATCGAGCCCGCCGAGGTCGCTCATCAGCAGCAGAATGCGCTCGGCCTCCTTGATCCGGATCGGCCGCATGGCGATGATCCGGTCGATATAGGGCGCAAGACGCTCGCGGATACCCGGAATGGAACTGTTGACTTCCAGCGTCTCGACATAGCTTTCATAGACGCGGAGCGTGATCTTTCCGGAGGAAAAGTCCTGCACCGGCACGACGGTCATCGCGAGATAGCCGGCGCTCAGATACCGGGCGTCGATCTCCGTGGCGATCCGATAGAGATCGGCAAGCGTGATGACCTTGCCGGTCATGCCTTGCCAGAGATCGGAAAACACCGTGCCGGGCAGCGTCTCCGCGCCCTCAACCGTCAGGGACGTCAGCGTGAAGCGGATCGCGGCGGCATCCTTTTCGGGGGTGCGCTTGCGTTGATCCTGAACCTTGATATCGACCGTGCCGATACGCTGGGGCGGGGTGAACCGTTCGAGAATGGTCGTCTGGCCGGCGACCGTCTGCTCGATCCGCTCCGCGGTTTGCGCCAGCGCCGTGTCGGTACCCGCGAAAAGGCATCCGATGGCGAGCGGTCCACAGGCGAGAAACCCCCACCATGAGGAGGCCGGGCGCGCGGGCGGTCCGATTTTGCGCGATGGCTCCCGAAGAATAACCTTTTCATCATCGAGCAGTGCGAGCAATTGCAGGCGCGTAATCGCGAAGAAACCGGAATTCTCTGACAAGGCTGTTTGACGCATGGTTCCCCCAACACAGATCATTGCACAAGGGACCCTCTGTTGCATTCAGCCTGATGACGGCGGCGCGGCGCACTGGAATTGACGAGACCCTGTTTTGCCAAAGCTTATCGACCAGCCGCCCTGCGTTTGGAATCCCCTAATCGGGGGGGTATGGGCTGGCCCAGCCAGAGCGCCATCAGCGCGGCGCGGCTGGAGACGCCATATTTCCGATAGATCCGCTTGACGTGATCATGGACGGTATGGGGGCTCTGGCCGTTGTTCTCGGCAATCTTGCGTTCCGAAAGCCCCTGCAGCAGGTCGCGCAACACCCTGCCTTCCATCGGCGTCAAGGGGTCGGAAGCGACCCCGATCCCTTCCGACAGCATCTGCAAACGATAAAACCAGCGGATGCCGCGCAGGGCGTGCGCCACGATCCGCCGATCGCGCTCTGTAAATCGCGGCTGCGAGAGCGCGCGGTGAAAGCCGATCTGGATTTCGGCATCGGCATTGATGGGAATGCCCACCCAGATCGAATCCAGCCGGTCCAGCCCATGATAGAAGGTCTTGTAGGAATAACTTTCAAACCATTCGGGCGTCGCAAGCTCATCCAGCATGAACACCCGGAATTGGCCGGCAAGCTCGGCATTGCGGATCGTGGTAATGTCGGGTTCGCCCTTTTCCATCAGGGAGAAGGCTTCCTGGATGGTCCTTGCGGTTTCCGCGTCTGGGTAAAGTGCCGACAGGCTGCGCGGCCGCCAGCCGAAAAGCGGATCGCGATGCATGTTGCCCGCAAGCCGCACGGCGCCGATCCAGTCGGCCTGGCGCGCGTCGATCATGTCGCTGACGACCGTCAGCAGATGCACGCGCGCCTCAGGCATGCGCGACGCCTCGAAATCCGCCAGTTCGTCCCACAGTGCATAAATGCGTTCAGTATCGATTGTTTCGTCCAGCATGAGCCTATTTGACCACGGAGGACGGAGATTCCCACTCTTTTTTTGTAAGCAACGGGTAAAATTATGGAGAAGAACGGCCAGGAAATCATGTGAACTGATGCGGCGGATGCCCACCCAGCGGCATCAAGTATACAAAGACGCTTTTATATTCACCGAAACCGAGAAGGCAACGGCACGACATGGCCACAGGGCCGTGGTGAGCGATCGACGAGCAGGACGCGACACGGACGTCGAAATTCAAGGCAGGGAAATTCAGAGCCGGGGCTCGAGCGCTTGCATCTCTCTGAACCGATGTGACCCCAGCTTTCCGAACAGCATACCGGACCGTGGCGTCATCGATGGCCACAATCTGAGGCCTGACACGTATCCGATCGAAGACCCTCGAAAGATCGAAGATAAAGTTTGCCTAACCCGTATCAAACGCAAATCGGCAAAAGCCTGGAACATTTGCCGGCTCGTCAAGTTCGCGGGGTGCAGGAAACAGAAAGGAGGAAAAAATGATGAACTTGAACATCAAACGATTGGAAAGAACCACGGCCGTTCTTCTTCTGACGCTCGCTTCGGCGACGCCGGCGATGGCCCAGTCCGATCAGGACACCGCGGATGCCGACGGTTCCGGAAGCGCCGATGCGGCCAAGGTTCGCGTTCCGGGCTCGAATGCGGGCGCGGTTCGCGCGCCGGATGTCATCGCCCTTGCCGAATGGAACACGGACGATCTCTACGCGAGCGGCGTCAGCGTGGACCATATCCTGGATGACGTTGCCGTCTATGGCGAGACGGGCGAGGAAATCGGCAGCGTGGAGAATATCGTATTCGACCGAAGCGGCGAGATCCGGTCGGTCATCGCCGAAGTCGGCGGCTTCTGGGATCTGTTTGATACCCACGTGAACGTGCCCTGGGACGAGGTCCAGTTTACAACCGACCGCATCACTGTTCCGGTTAACGAGGACAACCTCCCGGATTACGGTATGTTCAAGCCGAGCTATCTCGCTGCACGCGAAGCCTCGAGCGAAACCCGGGTTGTCGATGATGATCTGAGGACCGGCCCGGTCGCCTTCCGGGCAACCGACCTGATCGGAGACTTCGCACGGGTGGAGGATGGCGACGTCTATAGCGATTACGGTTATATCAACGATCTCGTCATCGATGACGGGCGGCTTGCCGCCGTGGTCGTCAGCCCCGAGGACGGTTATGGCGTTCGCCGGCCCTACGCCTATCCCTATTACGGCTACGGCTATGCGCCGGGCAGCAGCTATTACGATATGCCCTATGGCAGGGATGAGGCGACCACCGCCGCCCAGAACGAAGAACAACGGTCAGCGACGCAATAGTTGACGTTGACGAAAACCGGAGCCGCCGGGTGCGGTCTCCGGTTTTTCGTTATCCGCACGGACTGACTGTACGTGCAAGCAGAATGCGCTGCTGCATGACGCGGCAAAGGAGACCGCGACGCCGGCTTCGGCAGATCGGCAAGACATCGGGTCCTTGGGCCAACAACGGACGCGAGGCGTAATGCGGGCGTCGGAAATCTGCTGGCGTCCCGGCTTTTCTACCTCCGCATTCGACGGCGTTCGAACGTCGCAGCACGCATGGAAAAGCTGAAGGGACCGGTTCATGACACATCAAACAGAACATCGACAATCCCATCATCCCATAGCCCGCTGGTATGCCATCCTGCTTGGAGCGCTGCTGGTCCTGCTTGGCGCCGTGATCGGCGCCGGCGGCGCGTGGCTGATTTCGCTTGGCGGCTCCTGGTACTATCTCGTCGCCGGATTGGGCCTTGTGGCTTCAGGCGTACTGATGACAAAAGGCAAGGTCTCCGGCGCGCTCGTCTATGGCGCGACCTACATTTTCACGCTTGTCTGGGCCCTGTGGGAAGTGGGGCTGCAAGGCTGGCCTCTGGTGCCGCGTCTGGTGGCGCCCACCGTTATCCTCGCGCTTGTCGCGCTTGCGGTGCCTGAGCTGCGCCGCCGCGATCCGGCGCTTTGGCGCGGCGGCCGGGGGGCAACTGCGGCGACAGCGGTGCTTGTGGCAATCGGCATCGGCGCGCTGACGGCGCAATGGACCGCAGGGTCATCCGCCTTCGCCCAGGCAAACACCAGTGAAGAAACGCGATCCGCGCCTGAAACGCCCGCCGATTTGCCGGGCGGCGTTGTGCTGGAGCCGGAAAACAATCCGGACGAGCTAGGCGACGGAACGACGATGCAAACCGATACCGACGCATCGGGAGCCAGCGAAACCCGGCCGGCACTGGCGACGCGCAAGGCGGGAGCCGACTGGCCGGCCTGGGGCGGCAGCATCCACGGCGACAAATATTCACCGCTCACCCAGATCACGCCCGAAAATGTCGGGGAGCTGGAGCGCATCTGGGAATTTCACACCGGAGACCTTCCCGGACCGGAGGCTGAGGGCAAATACTCCCCGGAAAATACGCCGTTGAAGATCGGCGGCAAGCTGTTTGCCTGCACCCCCATGGGCAATATCATCTCGATCGATGCGCGGTCGGGCAAGGAGGAATGGCGCTTCGATCCGGGCGTGCCCGCCGATGCAATCCCCTATGGCGCGACCTGCCGCGGCGTCAGCTATTTCGAAGTGCCTGAGGCCGATCCCTACGATCCTTGCGCGACGCGCATCATCTGGGGGACGCTCGATGCCCGCCTGATCGCCATCGATGCCGAAACCGGCCAGCGTTGCAATGACTTCGGCGATAACGGTATGGTCTATCTCGAACGCGGCCTCGGCGAGACCGTGCCAGGGTGGTATGCGATGTCCTCTCCGCCGACCATCGTGCGCGGCGTGGTCGTTGTCGGCGCCCAGGTGACGGACGGCAATGCGGAGGATTCGCCGTCCGGCGTCATCCGCGGCTTCGATGCGGTCACCGGCGAATTCGAATGGGCCTGGGACATGGGCCGCCCGGGCGACACAAGCCAGGCCGGACCCGACGAGGTTTATACGCGCGGCACGCCCAATATGTGGACCATTGCCGCCGGCGACGAGGAACTCGGCTATGTTTACCTCCCCCTCGGCAATTCGGCTGTCGATTATTACGGCTCCAACCGCAGTGAAGAGGAGAATGAGTATTCGACCTCTTTGGTCGCCATCGATGTGACGACGGGCCGACCTGTCTGGCACTTCCAGACGGTCCATCGGGATGTCTGGGACTATGACCTCGGCAGCCAGCCGACGCTGGTCGACTTTCCGACCGACGAGGGTTCCGTCCCGGCATTGGTTCTCGCCTCCAAGCAGGGAGATATATACATCCTCAACCGCGAGACCGGGGAATCGCTGTTTCCCGTCGAGGAACGACCGGTCCCTGGCGGCGGTGTCGAGCCTGACTATATTTCGCCGACACAGCCTTTCTCCGCCTATCATACGCTGGCCTTCCCGCGGCTTGAAGAGAAAGACATGTGGGGCATGTCGCCGATTGACCAGCTCTGGTGCCGTATCCAGTTCAGGCGGTCGCACTACGACGGCATCTACACGCCGCCGACGACGGCGCAACGTTGGATACAATATCCGGGTTACAATGGCGGCAACGACTGGGGTTCGGTCGCCGTCGATCCGGAGCGCGGTCTTCTGATCGCCAACTACAACAACATGCCGAACCACAACAGGCTGGTGCCGCGCGAAGAGGCGGAGAAAGCCGGGCTGCGGGCCATTTACGAGCCGCCGACGGAGGGAGAATCCCCGCTCGGCGAGGCAGGCCCGCAGATCGGAGCGCCCTATGCGATCGACGTCAATGCCGGCTGGCGCGTCAACTTCACCGGCCTGCTCTGCAAGGAGCCGCCCTATGGCGGAATTCGCGCCATCGATCTGGCCACAGGTGACACGGTCTGGGATCGGCCCTTTGGTTCAGCGGCCAGGAACGGACCTTTCGGCATTCCCTCCATGCTGCCGATCACGATCGGCACGCCGAACAATGGCGGTCCGGCCGTCACCGCCAGCGGGCTGATCTTCATCGCCGCGACCACGGACAATCTGATCCGCGCGATCGACTCTGAAACCGGCGAAACGCTCTGGAGCGACCGACTGCCGGGCGGCGGCCAGGCCAATCCGCTCGTTGTTGAGGTCGCGGGGCGACAGTTCGTGATCATCTATCCCGGCGGCCATCACTTCATGGAGACGCCGATCAGCGACACGATCATCGCCTACGGTCTGCCCGAGAGCTGACGGAAGCTTTCGCGCAATAAACGTGCCTTGAATGGCCGATACCGGCCCGCCTCTCCTCAAGGGAGGCGGGCTTCTCTTGGGCGGCTTCGAGTTCCATTCATCGCAGCGCCATTGCGGCGGCTGGCCTAACCTAAACGGTCAAACCTTCCGGCGCGTGGGCCAGCGACCGAGCATCAACCTTTTGCCTTTCCATGACCGGAAAGCCTCAGATAGAACACGCTGACGGCAGGGACGACGGCGAGGGTAAAGAACGAGCCGACCAGAATGCCAAAGCCGAGCGCGACGGCTGTCGGGATCAGGAACTGGGCCTGCAGGCTGGTTTCCAGAATAAGCGGCGTGACGCCGAGGAAGGTCGTCACGGTCGTCAGGATGATCGGTCTCAGGCGCTCCACCATGGCGTCAACCACCGGCCTGGAACTGCCGCTTTCGGCACATTCAAACGTGCGGATGACCAGAAGCAGGGCGTTGTTCAGAAGAATGCCCATCAGTCCGATGAGGCCGAACATCGACAGGAGCGTCAGTTCAAGCCCCAGCGCCCAATGCCCGAGTATGGTGCCGACGAGACCGAAGGGCAGAACCGTCAGCAGGATCAGCGGGCGCGTATAGGAACCGAAAGCGAGCGTCAGAAGGGCGTAAATCCCCAAAAGCGCGAGAACGGCATTGCGCAGAAGCGCCGGCGCGAAGCGGCTCTGCTCTTCCTGCTCGCCGCCCAGCGTGATTTCGAGGTCGGGATAGTCCTGGCGCAGTTGCGGTACGGTTTCCGTCATCAATTGGTCCGTCACCTCACTGCCGGTGGTCGAGCCGCCGGTGACATCGGCGGTGACCGTGGTCACGCGACTACCGTCGATCCTTGTGATCGTCGATGGCGCCGGCTGGAAGGCGAGGTCGGCAACCGTGCCGATCGGAACCAGCCCGCCCTCGGCCGGCAGCCGCAGGTCCTGAAGATCGGCAATGGTATCGCGGTCCGATGCCGGCAGGCGCACGCGCACCTCCACCTCTTCGCGATTGCGTTGGAACTCCGTGGCCACCGCCCCGAACAGCGCATTGCGAAGGCCGCGCGCCACCGAGTTCAGTTCAACGCCAAGCGCCCGGCCCTGATCGGAAAGCGTGGCGACGACTTCTTCGGAGGAAGAGCCCCGGCTGTCCCTGACGGCGGTGACGCCGGCTTTTTCAACGAGCGCGCTCCTGATCCGGTCGACCGCGGCGGCGCGCGCCTCCGGCGTGCCGGCCGCAATATTGAGGACGATATCGGCGCCGATGCCAACCTCGCTGGTGGAAAAGCTCAGCGAACGCGCGCCGGCGATCTCGCCTGCCTCCGCGCGCCAGAGATCGACCAGTTCGCCGGCGGAAAAGTCGCGGGTCTCGGCATCGGCAATCTTGACCTCGATGCGCGCCGTGCTGGCGGCTGTACTTTCCGTCCCGCCCGGCGGACCGCCGGAAACGGCGGGAATGCCGATCAGGATGGCGCTTGCCTGGCGAATATCGCTCGCATCCTCTCCGGTCTGCTCGGCCAGTTGGCCGGCCGCCCGGTCCATCGCCGCGGCCAGCTTTTCGGCCTCCGCGCGCGTGGCGGCCACGGATGTGCCATCGCTCATCTGCAGTTCGGCGGAGACGAAATTACCCTCGATATCGGGAAAGAACACGAAACGGACGAAGCCGAGCGTCAGCGGCGCCAGCGAGGCGAGAAGCAGGCCGAGGCAGAGCACCAGCGTCGGGCCCGGATGACGGTCGACCGTTTCGGCGACCCGGCGAAACCGGGTATCGGCAAAGCTGTCGATCCGGCCGCCGACCTGCCGGCGCAGCGGATCGGCCAGACGTCTTGGCGAAAACCGGCGCGGCTCGCCGGAGCGCAGATGGGAGAGATGCGTGGGAAGCACGAAGAAGCTCTCGACCAGCGACAGACCGAGCACCATGATGACCACGGCGGCCACCGGCGCGAGGAAGGAGCCGGAAAGGCCCGGAATGAACAGCAGCGGCACGAAGGCGAGAACGGTTGTCGCCACGGAAAAGAAAACCGGCCGCGCCATCCGAAGCGTTCCGTCCAGCGCTGCCTCGGGCCCGCTTTTTCCCGATTGCCGCTCGGTATAGATGGCTTCGCCGACCACGATGGCGTCATCGACCACGATGCCAAGCGAGAGGATGAAGGCAAACAGCGAAAGCTGGCTGATGCTGACGCCGAACAAGGCCATCAGCGCGAAGGTGCCGATAAAGGACACGGCGATGCCCACCGACACCCAGGCCGCGATGCGGATATCGAGCGCCAGCGTCAGGATGACTAGGATCAGCGCCGCGCCGATGATGCCGTTCTTGACCAGGAGGTCGATCCGGCCCTGAAGCGACGTTGCCTGATTGCGCCACTCGGTGAGCGTCACGGTTTCCGGCAGACGCGGTTCGAGCTCGTTTTCGAGGTAGTCCTGCGTCAGGTTGACGATGTTGAGCAGCGGTTCGCTTCCGGCGCGGAAAACATTGACGAAGACGGCGGGGTGGCCATCGATCTCGGCCAGAACGGGGTCTTCGGCGAGCCCGTCGGAAATTGTCGCGAAATCGTCAAGCCGCACCTGCGCGCCAGCCAGCGAGGAAAACATCACGATCTCCCCAATCGCCGCCCCGGTATCGCGTTCGCCGGCGGTGCGCACCGAAACGCGGTCCTCCGGCCCGTCAAGCGTTCCGGCGGAATAATCCGCAGTCGCATTGCCGATGCGATCGGCAAGCGCGCCGAGCGTCGTGCCATAGGCAAGAAGCTGCGCCTGCGGCACCTCGACCGATATGCGATCCTCTGGCGCGCCGCTGATCCTCACCTGCGATATGCCGTCGATGGCCTGAAGGTCCTCGCGGGCGGAAACGGCGATCGCCTTTAGCGTGTCCGCGGGCAGATCGCCGGAAAGGGCAAACTGTATCGCAAGTTCCTCCGGCTCGACCTCGACGATTACCGGTTCTTCGGCGGATTGGGGCAGCGAGGTGAGACTTCGCACCTCGGTCTGGATATCGTCCTTCACCGTCTCGGGGTCTGCCCCGCGCGTCAGGTCCGCGATCACCCTTGCCTGGCCTTCGCTCGCCGTGGCGGTGATCTTGCGGATGCCCTCAATGCTGCGGATGGCCGATTCAATCGGCTCGACCACGGAATCGGAGACATCCTGCGCCGTCGCGCCCGGATAGGCGACGGTGATGCTGATGGTGCCGGTCGAAAGGTCGGGGAAGTTCTTGACCGTCAGCGTGGCGAGCGACAGAAGCCCCGCCGCGACCAGACCGACCAGGAGAAGATTTGCAAAAACGCCCGTCTCGAAAACGCGTCTGATCAGCCAGTTCATCGCGCCGCGCCACCTGCCGTGTTTGCGCCGGCGGCATTGGCGCCGCCGGTCGGGGTTGCGCCTGCGGCGGAGGACGCCGCGCCGGAGGCAATGTCATCCGGCACATCGACGAGACCCGAAGGGGCCGTGGCGATCCGGTCCGCGACCGCGTCGGAAAGATCGCCGACGGTAACCGGCGTATCGCCGTCGACCCTGACCTTCAGGCCGTCGACCGGCGTGTCGACCGGCGTCAGCAGCAATCGTTTTTCGGCGAGATCGCCGCTCAGAAGAACGGCGTCGTCGATCCGTCGGCGCACTTCTGCTTCCAGCCGAACCAGCCTGTCGTCACCGTCAACGCCCCAGACCTGCTGACCGGCCTGCACGACGCCCGAAGGGGCGGCGAAAGGGCTTTCGTCATCGGGAAGGGCGAAATGGACGCGAACGACCTCTCCGATCCTGAGCGCCGGCGCGCCTTCGTCGGCGACGAAGGGATTGCGGATGCTGACGATGACCTCGGTGGTTCTGGCGGATGACTCGATGCGCGGAATGACGGCCGTGACCGTGCCGATCCGGACGTCCTGGTCCTTGCCGTCCGCCCGCACGGGGAGGATGCCGACGGGCTTGCCCAGAAGCGCGGCCTCACCGCCCAGAAGCTGGAAATCGCGTTCGGAAAGCCCGACGGCCGCCTCCGCATATCCCGCGAGCGCAGCCGTGCCGACGCTTGTGCCGGCGCTGACCAGTTGGCCCCGCGCCGCATCGGCGCTCAGCACGGCGGCGGCAAACGGCGCTTCCAGGCGCGTATCGTCCAGCGCAATCTCCGCGCTTTGAAGCTGCGCGCGCGCCGAAGACAGGCTGGCGCGGGCGCGTTTGACCCGTGCGGCGGCGTCCTCGGTCGTGGCTTCCGGCGTTGCGCCGCGCTCGGCAAGCTGGTTCTGGCGATCGAGATCGGCGCGGGCTTCCTCAAGGCTGGCCTCAGCCTCTTCAACTGCGGCCTGTGCAGCCTGGAGATCGGACCGGAAACGGGCGTCATCGAGTTCGATGACAAGATCGCCCTCGGCCAGTCGGCCGCCCGCGGCGAAATTTTCGCCGATCCGTTCGATGCGTCCGCCAACCTCAGGTGCCAGGACCACATCCGCGCCCGAACGGACCAGCGCCGTTTGCGATATCGTCAGCGGCTGGTCCAGTTCAACGGGGCTGGCGACCCTGACCAGCGGCGCGGCCGGCGCCTCCGCCTGGGTCTCATCCGAGGACCAGAAAAAACTGAAGGCGGCGACAGCGCCGCCTGCCAGCAGAACCGCAATGGCAACTGCCCAGCCGATAAGCTGTGTTCGGTTTTTGCGGCCTTTGCCATCTTCGGGCATGATGTCGCTCGCTCGTGGAGGATAGCCTGTGGGTGCGCGCCGCGCTGACGCAGCGGGTTTTCATAGGTTGAACCGGCAGAGCGGCAGATTGTTCCGTTTGTCCCGGAGCGGGAAGCGCTCTTCCGAAATTTGGGCACACACTTGCTCCGCGTTCGACCTGAACCGTGAGAACGCTCTCGTTGCCTATGTCGCAAGCCTGCCGACAAACACGATCGATCCTGTCCCGCAGCGTGGTGTAGATGCGGGATGGTCACAAGTGTTCTCCGGTAAGGGCGGGTTTTTGAAGAGCTACCTGACGGAAAGACTACTGTTGGCATGATGAAGCGGCACTTCCTCGTTGAGAAAAACGCCGATGCCGATTTGCTGCGCGAGCGGATTGGCGACTGGCGCGCAAGCGAAGGGACGATAGTATGGCCGCACGAGCAACCAGGGAGAGCGTCGGCCGATGAGATTTGCGGAATACGCAGAAAAGCTGATGGGAATGAACGACAGCACATGGCAGCGCCACGCGAACCCGTGGAGCGGCTGGAGCCGGCTGACCGTTCTGCCAGTGATTGCCCTTAGCGCCTGGAGCCGGGTGCTGATCGGCCCCTGGGCCATCCTGCCAGCCAGTGTCGCCCTTGCCTGGGTCTGGCTGAACCCGAGGCTTTTTCCTCCACCCAGCCGCAAGGATAACTGGATGACGCGCGGGATTTTCGGCGAACGGGTCTGGCTCAAGCGCAAGAGCGTGCCCATCCCAGCCGGCCATCAGCGTGCCGGCAATGTGCTGAACGCGCTTTCGGCTGTTTCCGGCCTGCTGTTCATTGCCGGTCTGATCTGGCTCGATTTATGGGTCACGCTTTCCGGCATGGCGCTGACCATGCTGCTGAAGCTCTGGTTCCTCGACCGCATGGCCTGGCTCTACAGCGATATGGAGAAGGTCAACGCCGACTATGCCGAATGGTCGCAAAGCGATCGGACGGGCTGAATATCGCAACGATCCTTGCGCGACAAACTCTCCGGCGCATGCGCAGTTATCGGATGGAACAAGTTTGCCTCGCCTTGCAATCTCGGTTCCATTGCCACGTCGAGGCCGAAACAGTCCCGCCCAAGCGATGTCGCGACAAACAGAACCGGATCGTCGCCAGCCCCTGGAGTTCAGCATCCGCCTTCCACCTCGCAACATAACGCCGGCTCTTGCTTTCCGGTTTATGCTGCAGCCCCGGAACAGACGCCCGATCCCATTCGACAAGAGCAGCGTCATTTCCCGCGATGGCTGCGGTTGGCAGCAGATTCATGATGCTTGCCACCGCCGGGATTATTCGCCTTCTCCTGCTTGATGTCCGGCTAGAGGGTTCGGCGCTGATCACGCGGCGCCTGGCTGCGGTTTTCGCGGTTTTATCCGGCCCGTTTCTGAGGTTGCTTGATACTATACGAACGTGCAATAAGGGGCGCGTTCGTATTCCAGAAGAGGACATCTGATGACCGGATCTCGGCCAGTTCATGGCGTGTATCTCAGCCCCATGCTTGATCTCGAAGATCTCTATGGCTCCGCTGTCGCGGCGGCCGGAGAGGAGGTGGTGCTGCGCCGCCCCGAACAGGTTTCAGACCCGGAGCGGATCAGCTTTGCCGTCTGCTGGCTGCCGACGGCTGAGAGCCTAAAGGCCTATCCCAACCTCAAACTGGCCATGTCGATTGGCGCAGGCGTCAACGACCTGCTCGATAACCCAGGGCTGCGACCGGAGATTGCTATTGCGCGGGTGCGCGATCCGCACCAGGCGGCGTTGATGGCGGGTTATGCCGCTCATGAGGTGCTGCATGTCTCGCGCGGATTTTCCGCGCTTGCGCGCTCGGCGGCCGAGGTGCGCTGGGCGCCGCTGCCGATGCGCCCGCCGGAAGATACGATCGTTGCGGTGCTGGGCAATGGCACGATGGGCGCGGCCGTTACGAAAGCGTTGCGCGCGCTGGGGTTCAGCCTGCGGGTCGCTTGCCGCACCGCGCCTGCCGAGCCGATCGACGGTGTCCGGTATTTCAGTGGTCCCGATGGCGTGATCGAGGCGACGACGGGCGCCCATTTCGTCATCAATGCCCTGCCGCTCACGCCTGCTACCGAGAACGTGCTGAACGAGCGCCTGTTTGCGGCCATGGCGGCGGAGAGCTGGCTGATCCAGATCGGCCGGGGCGAGCATCTGGTCGAGGCCGATCTCGTGCGGGCGCTGGATGCCGGGCAGCTTGCCGGCGCCACGCTCGATGTCTTCCGAGAGGAGCCGCTGCCCGAAAATCACCCGTTCTGGCAGGATTCGCGCCTGCGGATCACGCCCCATATCGCAAGTGATTCAATGCCTGAGGTGGTTGGCGAGCAGATCGTGGCAACCGCTCGCGAACTGCGCGACGGCATTCCCCTCAGCCTCGGCGTTGAACGCGCGCGCGGCTACTGACCTGATGAAGGAGAGCGTAATGACTGAAGCAGCCCACCCAGCCCCTGCGGGTATGAGCGAGGCCGAGTGGCAGGCGCGCTGTGACCTTGCGGCCTGCTACCGGCTGGCCTGGCACTACCGCTTCACCGACCTGATCTACACACATATCACCGCCCGCGTTCCGGGCGAGGAAGGCCATTTCCTGATCAATCCCTATGGCCTGTCCTGGGAGGAGATCACCGCCACATCGCTGGTCAAGATCGATGTCGACGGCAACAAGGTCGGGGACCGTCCTTACCCGGTGAACCCGGCGGGTTTCACCATTCACTCGGCGATCCACCGCGCCAGTCACGACGCCGCCTGGATCATGCACACGCACACCCGGGCGGGCGTGGCCGTGTCGACGCTGGAGGAGGGGCTGCTGCCGCTCAACCAGATCGCATTGCAGTTCCACAACCGGATTTCGTATCATGATTACGAGGGCATCGCGCTGGATCTCGCCGAGCGCGACCGGCTGGTGGCGAGCCTTGGCGACAATCCCGTGCTGGTGCTGCGCAACCACGGCCTGCTGACGACCGGATCCACTGCGGCCTCGATGTTCAACACGATGTTCTACATGGAGCGGGCCTGCGAGATTCAGGTTGCCACGCTCTCCATGGGGCAGCCGATTCGCGCCGTGCCCGCCGATATCGCCGCCCATGTGGCAAGGCAGTATGAAAGCTCGATGGGCGATGAGGACGATGTGGCGCTAGAATGGGCCGCGCATCTGCGCCTGCTGGAACGGATTGCGCCGGACTACCGGGACTGAGCGTTACTCAACCGAACGATTGAAAGAAGAGCCGGCGCGGCAAGCGCCGGCCCTTCTTTGTTCAGGCCGGGGTTGCGGCCTCGGCTCCTGCCTCACAAAGCCGGGACGCCAGCGCCGCGATGCGACGCACGGCCTCGTCCAGTTCATCATCGGGCAGCGTCAGGCCAAGGCGGATCAGGTGTCCGGCTTCGGTGCCGAAGCTTTCGCCGGGCATCACCGCCACGGCTTCCTCTTCCAATAGCCGCCAGGCGAAGGCTTCGCCGCCAAGGCCGGTCTGTGAGACATCGACCATCATGAACATGCCCCCCTGCGGCGGGAAGGACGACAGCCCTTTCGCTGCCTCGAAGGCCGCCTGACAGGCGCGCGCCCGACGGGAAAGCGCGTTGCGCAGGCGCTCGGCGGTGTCATAGTCATTGGTCAGCGCCGCTTCGGTCATGTCCGCGATGAAGGGCTGGTTGCCGAAAAGCATCGTTTCCGAGATCGGCAGGACAAGGCGCATCGCCTCGACCGGGCCCACGGCCCAGCCACTGCGGAAGCCCGTGGCGGCGTGGCTTTTCGAGATCGAGGACACGACGATGGTCCGCTCGCGCAGCGCCGCAAATTCCAGCGGCGAGCAGAAGTCGCCCATAAAGATCAGGGATTCATAGACCTCGTCGCAGACGATCCAGAGATCCTTCTCGATCGCGATGTCACCGATGGCCTTCATGGTGTCGCGATCGATGACCGAGCCGCTGGGATTGTGCGGCGTGTTCAGCAGCAGCACGCGGCTTTGCGGCGTTATCGCCTCCCGCAGATCCTCGGGCTGCGGTACGAAACCGTGCTCCATCTTCAGCGGCACGGGCTGCACCCTGGCCCCGGTCGCCTCGACCACGCCGTCATAGGTGGCGTAATAGGGATCGCCGATCAGGACGCCGTCGCCGTCTTCGACCAGCGCCAGCATTACGGCGAAAAGCGCGGTCTGGGTGCCGGGAAAGCACAGGATGTTCTCCGGGCCGATACCGGGCAGGCGCGGGGCATAGGTGGCCTCCAGCGCGCTGACCAGCCCGGTTTCGCCGCGGCCGTTGGAATAGCGGGTGCGGCCCTTACGCATCGATTGCGCGCAGATCTCGACAAGGTCCGGATCTGTGGGAATGTCCGGCTCGCCGATGGTCAGCATGATGATCGCCTCGCCTTGCGCATTGCGGTCGCGGGCGGCGTTGTGAACGGCCCATTTATCGCCGCCCAGATCCCTGAGCCTGCGGGTGATTGATGCGTAGTGCATGTATTTTCCTTATTGTCAGAGTGCGACAGCGCGCACCAGTGTCTGGTCGGGCAGGCGTAGAATGCCCTCGGCGGCGGCGAGCGCTATGCCCGGCAGGCGCGCGGGATCGTAAAGCCCGTGCCCGAGAGAGCCTTCCAGCCAGAGGCCGTCGATCAGCCCGTTGAGTGCGATGGCATGGCGGTGGCACGCCGCCGGATCTGCGGGCAGCCCGTGCTGCACCAGAACCGGATGGACCAGTTCCTCCAGCAGATCGAGGAACTCGCGGTAGCTTTCCCGGTGGATATCGGCGTAGCGCTGCCCGGAGCGGACACGCCCGATGAATGTCGCCCACAGCGAAACCTTGCGCGCGGAAAGGTTCGGTTGCCTGACATTGGCCGCGATGAAATGCGCCAACGCCTGCGCCGGTCCTTCCGAGGCCGCATGGGCGGAGGCCGCCGCCGCCCCCGTCAGATTGTCCATCAGGTAGGCGTAGGCTTCATGGACCATTTCGTCCTTGGACGCATAGTAGTGCCGGATCAGCCCCGGCGAAACGCCCGCGCGATCCGCGATTTTGCGCACGCTGGCGCCGCCCATGCCGTCTTCGGCCAGACAGTCCAGCGTTGCCTCGAGGAGTGCGCTGCGCCGCGCATCCACGCCCAGACGTTGGTAGCTCCGCCTTGTCACCCTGATGTCCTCCTGCCTTTTGATGCCTCTGCGACAGCTTTGGGGGCTTTCGTGGCGGCAACCAAGTCATTCTTTTATTCATTTTTCAGACCGAACCGCCCCGGGAAACAACGCGTCGGGAACCGGCTGGTCGCTAATTTGTTTCCGTTACTATACATTCGTACAACATTGCGGTAAATAGCCTACCGCACCCGAACCTGAAATACCCAATGCCCCGTGTTGGAGAGGCGGTCTCCGCATGGGCGGAAGGATACAAATGAACAAGATTTCGAATGACCCCGGACCCGAGATCGAAGCGCTCGTCCGAAAGGTCGAGGCGCGGATGATCGAGATCCGGCGCGATATTCACGCGCACCCCGAGACAGGCTTCGAGACCGTACGCACCGCCGCTAGGGTCGCCGAGGAGTTGCGCGCCATCGGGCTCGAACCGAAGACCGAAGTCGGGCGTACCGGCGTCGTGGCCGAGATCAAGGGCGGCGCCCCGGGGCCATGCCTGATCCTGCGCGCGGATATGGATGCCCTGCCGATCCAGGAAAAGACCGGCCTGCCCTATGCCTCGACCGTGCCGGGCAAGATGCATGCCTGCGGCCATGACCTGCATACCTCCGCTCTTCTGGGGGCGGCCCATGCGTTGAAAAAACTGGCGCCGAAGCTGCGCGGCACTGTCCGTCTGGTGTTCCAGCCCGCCGAGGAAACGCTGGAGAGCGGGGCCGCCGCGATGCTGGCCGATGGCGCGGGCGAGGGGGCGGACATGGCCATCGCCTTCCATAACCGTCCCGAACTGGAGGCAGGCAAGGTGCGGCTGAACCGGGGCGCGGGCACCGCGTCCAGCGACGAGTTCAAGGTCACCATTCGCGGCAAATCCGGCCATGCCGCGCGGCCCCATGCCGCGATCGACCCGATCGTCGGCGCGGCCCATGTCATCGCCCAGCTTCAGACCATCATCTCGCGCGAGATGAACCCGGCGCAGTCGGCCGTTCTGACCATTGGCCATATTTTCGGCGGCGAGACGCAGAACATCATTCCGGACAGCTGCACATTCGAAGGCACCGCGCGTTGCCGCAGCGCCGAATCGCGCGATCGCGTGGAAGACTCCTTCCGCCGGATCTGCACCAATGCGGCCGCGGCCATGAATCTCGAAGCCGAGATCGACTATGTGCGCGGCGTGCCGGCCCTGATCAACGACGACGCCATGGTCGACCGCGCCGCCGCCGCCATCGAGGCCCAGTTTGGCGTGGCGCCGCTCGCGTCCGAGGAGCCGAGTTTCGGGGCCGAGGATTTCTCGCTTTTCAGCGAGCGCATGCCCTCGATCCAGATTCATGTCGGCGCGCAGACGCCCGGCCGCAACGACCGCGTCCATAACTCCGACTACCAGCCCAATGAAAGTTGCATCGCGGACAGCGCTATCGTGCTGACCCGCATGGCCACCGAACTGCTCGCCTGAGCGGTTCCAAATTCAGAAAACCAACAGAGAGGACTATTGATGTTCAAGATCACACGCGCCCTTGCCGGCGCCGCGCTTTCCGCCGCCCTTTTGGCCGCCTCCGGCGTCCAGGCCGACGTCACCGACCGGACCATCGTCATGGCCACCGAAGGCTCCTTCCCGCCCTCCAACATGACGCGCCCCAACGGCGAACTCTACGGGTTCGAGATCGACATGGTGAATGAGATCGCCAAGCGCCAGAACCTGAAGATCGAGCTGATCTCGCAGGCCTGGGACGGCATGATCCAGGGCCTCATCGACGGCAAGTACGACGCCATCGTCGACGGCGTCAGCATCACGCCAGCTCGCCAGGAAGTGGTCGACTTCACCCACAACTACACGCTTGGCGGCTCGACCTTTGTGGTCATGAGATCGTCCGGCATCGATTTGCCGATGGATGGCGAGTCCGCGCGCCTCGACAATCCCGAGAGCATCGGTCCCGCGATCGACGCCGTTGCCGAGGTTCTCGCCGGCAAGACGGTCGGCGTGCAGCAGGCGACGATCCAGTCCAAGTTCCTTGAGGAATATCTCGAGGATCGCGGCGTCAACGTGCGCACCTACCCGAACGGCCCCGATGTCTACCAGGACCTCAGCGTCGGACGCATCGATGCGGGCATCGCCTCGCTGACCAATGTCTCGGCCTTCCTCGAAAAGAATGCCGACAAGGCCGCCGCGACCGGCCCGGCCTTTGGCGGCGGGATAATGGGCAATGGTTCCGGTCTCGTTGTGCAGAAGGGCGACGCCGAGCTGCGCGACGCGCTCAATGCCGGGCTGGAAAGCATTGTGGCCGATGGCACGCTGGCCGATCTGTCGCGGAAGTGGTTCGGCCTGGTCGTGACCCCGCAACAATACTGACGGGCGCATGACTTCAAATCTGTATCTCCTGGGCTTCGGCCCCGAGGGATGGGGGCCGGTGCTCGTGCGCGCCGGTCTCATGACCCTCGCCGTTTCGATCGCGGCCTTCCTGCTGGGCACCGTTCTGGGAACGCTGACCGTCTGGGGACGGGTTTCGGGCAATATCTGGGCCCGCCGGCTCGCGGAAACCTATGTGGTAGTGCTGCGCGGCGTGCCCGACCTTCTGGTCATCTTCCTGTTCTACTTCGGCGGTCGCCAGGTGGTGGCCTTCTTCGGCACGGCGCTCGGTTTCGAAGGCCCGTTCGACATCAGCGGCTTCGTCGCCGGCATGCTGGCGATCGGCCTGATCTCGGGCGCCGCCCAGTCCGAGGTGCTGCGCGGAGCCTACCAGGCCGTGCCGACCGGCACGCTTGAGGCCGGCCGCGTGGTGGGCATGACGCGCTGGCAGCTTTTCCGCCGCATAACCGCGCCGCAGGCAATGGTGACCGCGATCCCGGGCATGGGCAACCAGTGGCAATCCGTGATCAAGGAAAGCGCGCTGGTCTCGGTCACCGGTCTGGTTGAAACCATGCGTCAGGTCTCGATCGCCGCCGGCACCACGCAGGAACCTTTCCTTTTCTACGCCGCGGCAGCCGTCATCTATCTGGTGATCACCACCATGTCCGACCAGGTCTTCCGCCTGCTCGAACGGCGCACGATGGCGGGTTATTCCGGAGAGGCACGCTGATGGATTTTTCCTATTTCGTTTCCCTCTTCAAGGCGCTCCTCTCCGGCCTGCCGCTAACGCTGAATCTCGCATTCTTCGCTCTGTTGGGCGGCTTTATTATCGGTCTGCTGCTGAACCTTGCGCGCACCACGCGGGTCGGCAACGCCGTCGCCGGGTTCTACGTTTACATCTTTCGCGGCACGCCGTTGCTGGTGCAGCTGTTCATGATCTATTTCGGCCTGCCGCAATTGGAGTTCATCCGGTCCAGCTTTCTGTGGCCGCTGCTGCGCGAACCCTATTGGTGCGGCCTGATTGCGCTGATGCTAAACGACGCCGCCTACACGTCCGAGATCCTGCGCGGCGGACTGCGCGCCGTCCCGAAGGGGACGCAGGAAGCCGCACGCGTCAGCGGCATGTCGGGCCTTCAGGTCCTGCGCCGCGTGACCCTGCCGATTGCGTTCCGGCAGGCCTTGCCGGCCTATTCCAACGAGATCATCTCGATGCTGAAATCCACGGCGCTCGTCAGCATGATCAGCCTGATGGACATCACCGGCATCGCCCGCGAGGCCGTGGCGGAGACCTGGCACGCGGTCGAGATCTTCATGTGCGCCGGTCTGATCTACCTGGCGATGTCGCTGATTATCACCCGCGCGACATCCCTTGTCGAACGCACCCTTTCTCCCTGGCAATTCGGAGCAAGACAATGACTTCCAATCTTTCCGCAGTCTCCGTCAAGGGCCTGCACAAGAGCTTCGGCGAGAACGAGGTGCTTCGCGGCATCGATCTGACGGCGCATGATGGCGACGTTATCTCGCTGATCGGCGCCAGCGGCTCCGGCAAGAGCACGCTTCTGCGCTGCATTCCCATGCTCGAAATCCCGGACAACGGCTATATTTCTGTCGGCGACGCGTCTCTGTCACCCAACGGTGGCGGGCTGACCCGATCCGAGATGCGCACCGTGCGCGCCATGCGCCGCGACCTCGGCTTCGTGTTCCAGGACTTCAACCTGTGGCCGCATCGCACCGTGTTGCAAAATGTGATCGAGGCGCCGCTGATCGTGCAGCGTCGCAACAAGGCCGAATGCCGGGAGGAGGCGCTGGCGCTCCTCGAAAAGGTGGGCCTGCCTGAAAAGGCGGATGCCTGGCCGAACGAACTCTCCGGCGGGCAGCAGCAGCGCGTCGCCATCGCCCGCGCGCTGGCGCAAAAGCCCCGCGCGCTGCTTTTCGACGAGCCGACCTCGGCGCTTGACCCGGAACTGGTGGGCGAGGTGCTCAAAGTCATGCGCGACCTCGCCGACGAGGGCCGCACCATGATCATCGTCACCCATGAAATGGGCTTTGCCCGCGAGGTCTCGACCCGCACGGTCTTCCTGCACCAGGGGATTATCGAAGAGGACGGCACGCCCGACGAGGTCTTCGGCAATACCCAATCGGAACGCTGCACCGCCTTCCTCAGCGGCTATTTCGATCGCGCATGACAAACCGGTTTGGGGTTTGCTATTTTCGATCAGGGCGTTCTTAAAGGGTTTCTCCGCCAGGTGGTCGCTCGGCGTGAATAGGCTACGCCGTCGGCATTTCGAACCTGTTGCGAAGCCGGAACAACTCGGCCGTGAAGCCGCGGACGAGGGTGGACTTCTGGATGTCGGCGGGAAAGAGAAGGTAGACGCGGAACATCACGTCGGGCGTGAAGGGGCGGAGCGCGACGGTTCTGCTTTCCGCTTCGCCGATGACCAGCGGGTTCACCAGTCCCACGGCGTCGCCCTCCTGCGCCAGTGCGCAGATGGTGGCGGCGTTCGGGGTCTCGATCACATATTTGGGCTCGTGCCCGGCATTCTTCATCGTCTCGTCAAAGCGCTGCCGCGCCCGGTCCTCGGGGCTGAGGCCGATCAGTGGCCATTCCGCGATCAGATCGGGGGTGATCGACTTGTGAAGGGTCAGCGGATGGGATTTCGGCATGGCGATGAGGCCCGGAAAGCTGCCGAATAACTGGCTGTCGATGCCCGAGCGGTCGATTTCGTCGGCTGCGAGCCCCAGATCATACTGCCCGTCGGTGATGCCGTTGCGGATCGCCGACGACCAGGTGATGTGGAAGGTGATCCTGACGCCCGGATTCTGTTTCCGGAAGGCGCGGATGGCGGCGGGCGCCAGAATAGCCCCGGCCGCCGCCAGCGAGGCGATCTTCAGCGTGCCGGCCCCGTAGTCGCGGATGCTGGCCGCCGTTGCCTGTAGCCGGTCCAGCCCCTTGAAGCTGACCTCGACCTCCCGGAAGAACAGCGTTCCTTCGGGCGTCGCGATCAGCCGACCGCGCACCCGATCGAACAGCGGAAACCGCACCGCCGCTTCCAGCTCGGCGATCAGACGCGAGACGGCCGGCTGGGTGACGCCCATCAGCTCGGCGGCCCGGACGGTCGAGCCCGAGATCATGACGGCGTTGAAGGCTTCGAGCTGGCGAAAATTCATGCCTATAAGGTTTCCGCATAGAACTATGTGTCCTGATCAGTATTCCTGCTGCCAACAAAAGGCAATGATGGCGTCGTTATTTCAGGAGTTCACATGCGCGACGCAACCAAGAGCGTTCACCACCCGAAGATCAGCGAAGAGGGCTATGCCGCTCTCGGCGTTCCGACCCACCGGGCTTCGACCATCGTCTTTCCGGACGCGGAAGCCTATGCCACTCGTTCGCAACGGGATCTCGACAGCTATTCCTACGGCCTGCACGGCACGCCGACGCAGCGCGTGCTGGAGGCGCAGCTTACAGCACTCGAAAACGGGTTGAAGACGGTCATCCTACCCTCCGGCCAGGCCGCGATCGCGGTCGTGATGCTCTCGTGCCTGAAGCCCGGCGACCATGTTCTGGTGGCCGACAACGCCTATCCCCCGGTCATCGGTCTCTGCCGCAATTTCCTGGAGCCGCGTGGCATCGAATGGTCCGTGTTCGAGCCGGGTATTGGCGCCGGAATCGAAGGCGATGTGCGCGACAACACAAGGCTGATCTGGATGGAATCGCCCGGTTCCACAACCATGGAAATCGAGGATGTGCCGGCCATCACCGCGATTGCGAAACGGCGCGGCATCCTGACCGGCATCGATAATACCTGGGCGACGCCGCTTCTGTTCAAGCCGCTCGACCATGGCGTCGACTTCTCGATGCAGGCCCTGACCAAATATCCGGGCGGTCACTCCGACCTGCTGATGGGCTCGGTCAGCGTCAACGATCTGGACCTGCGCAAGGCCTTGCGCGACACCATGCGCATGCTGGGCTTCGGCGTTTCGCCGGATGCCGTGCAACTGGTGCTGCGCGGACTGGAAACCATGGCCGTGCGTCTCGCCCATGTCGGGCGTGTGGCCGGCGAAATCGCGGCGGAGCTGGAAAGCCGCGATGTCGGGCCGGTTCTGTTTCCCGCGCTCGCCTCCAGTCCCGGACATGCCATCTGGAAGCGCGATTTTACCGGCGCCAGCGGCCTGTTTTCGGTCGTCCTGCCGGTCGAGCATGAAGCGCGCCTCGATGCCGCGCTCAATGGTCTGCGCTATTTCGCGATCGGCGCCTCGTGGGGCGGCACCCGCAGCCTGATTGCGCCGATGAGCGTCAAGACATCGCGGCAGATGCCGCATCCCCACAAGGACCGCATCATTCTGCGCGTCAATATCGGCGTGGAAGACCCCTCCGATCTCAGGGAAGACCTCGACGGCTTCTTCACTGCGCTCGGTGGCTCACAAGTCACATGCAGCATATAAAATCCAACAAGGAGACGGGAACATGACCTGCAAGACCACATTGACCGCAATGGCGATGATCGCCGCGCTAACTGCGCCGGCATTGGCGCAATCGACATCGACGCTTGACACCGTGAAGGAGCGGGGGCGGCTGATCTGCGGCTCCAGCCAGGGCACGCCCGGTTTCGGCGCGCCGGATGACAATGGCTACTGGCGCGGCCTCGACGTGGAAACCTGCCGGGCCGTCGCCGTGGCTGTGCTTGACGACAAGGATGCGGTCGATTTCGTGCCGCTTTCGGGCCAGCAGCGCATTCCGGCCCTTCAGACCGGCGAGATCGACATGCTGCCGCGCACGCTTACCTGGACGCTGCAGCGCGATGCCAATGGCATCAATTTCACGTCGCCGAACTATTACGAATTCACCGGCTTCATGATGCCGAAATCGCTCGGCATCACCAGCGTCGAGGACATGGCGGGCGCGTCCGTCTGCGTGCAGACCGGCTCGACCACCGAGGTTGTCGTCAACGACGTCTCGACCAAGAACGATCTCGATCTTCAGCCCGTCGTCTTCGACAACACCACCGCCGGCCGTCAGGCCTTCTTCTCCGGCCGCTGCGATGCGCTGATCACCGATGCCGGGGCGCTCGCCTCCGTGCGCGCGACGATGGCCGACAATCCGGACGACTACGTCATCTTCCCGGCAACGCCCTATATGGATGCGCTGACGCCTGCGGTCCGCCATGGCGACGACCAGTGGCTCGATATCGTGACATGGTCGATCCAGGCGATGATCGCCGCCGAGGCATTCGGGCTTACCAGCGAGAATATCGACGACTATCTCGACAGCGACGATCCGCGCATCCGCCGGTTTCTGGGCACGGATCCGGGCAATGGCGCGGCCCTCGGTCTCAGCGATGACTTCGCCTACCGGATCGTGAAATCCGTTGGTAATTACGCCGAGGTCTATGATCGCAATGTCGGCATGGACAGCCCGCTGAAGCTGGAGCGCGGTTACAATGCGCTGTTCAACGACGGCGGGCTGATGTTCCCGCTGGCCTTTCAGTAAAGCCGGTTATGCTGTCGCTCTGGTATTCACAACGGGCCCGATCCTGGGCCATGCAGATCGCCCTTCTGGGCGGTCTGGTCCTGTTCGTCTGGTGGCTTGCGGGCAATACGCATGAAAACCTGACCGAACGCGGCATCCGCACCGGCTTCGACTATCTCTGGCGGCCGGCGCGCTTTCCGATTTCCGAAAGCATCGTCCGCTACGATGCATCGGACAGCTTCTTCTGGGCCTATGTTGTCGGTCTCGCCAATACGCTGTGGCTGTCGTTCCTGTCTATCCTGTTTGCAACGCTGCTCGGGCTGGTGGTCGGCCTCTCGCGCCGCTCCGCCCATCCGCTGCTGTCGCGCTTTGCCGGTACTTATGTCACCGTGCTGCGCAACGTTCCGCTGATCGTCCAGCTTCTCTTCTGGTATGCGATCGCCACCTCGCTGTTTCCGGTTCCGCGCGAGGCGCTCAATCCGCTGCCCGGCGTGTTCTTGTCCATTCGCGGCGTCTATGCTCCGGCCCTGACGCTCGGCCCCGGCGCCAGCATGCTGCTGATCGTTGCGACGTTTCTGTTCGTGCTTGCGATCGTCGCCGGCTTCAAGGCTGCGGCCGGACGGCGTTTGCCGGCAAAGGCCGCATCTGTCGGCATTTTCCTGTGTGTATGGGTGGCTGTCGTCGTCTGGCTCTCCGGCATGCTCGGCCATCCGGTCGGTCTTGAGGCGCCGGCCCTGAAGGGGCTCAATTTCAGAGGCGGTATGGTGCTGTCGCCCGAATTCGCCGCCATCATCACCGGCCTGACGATCTATACCTCCGCCTTCATCGGCGAGATCATCCGCGGCGGCATCGACGCCGTTGAGAAGGGCCAGTGGGAAGGCGGCAGGGCGCTGGGGCTCAGCGAACGCCACATCATGTTCCGGATCATCCTGCCGCAGGCGCTGAGGATCATCGTGCCGCCGATGACGTCGCAATATCTTTCCACCGTCAAGAACACCACGCTTGCCGTGGCGGTCGGCTATCCAGAACTCGGCCTCGTGGTCAACACGGTGATCAACCAGACCGGTCAGGCGATCGAGAGCATCCTGATCATGCTGGCGGTCTTTCTCAGCATTTCGCTCTCCGTTTCCGCTTTCATGAACTGGTACAATGCGCGCGTTGCGCTGGTGGTGCGCTGATGACCGATATTACCTTCAACACCGCAGCCGATGCGCCGCAGAAACCGCCAAGGGCCAAGCGCAAGCCGCTGCTGAAGCTGCTGTTCGGCGATCTGTTGTCGGCATTCCTCACGGTTCTCGCCATCCTGATCATCCTCGGCCTTATCCCGGCCTTCAACTGGGCCGTTCTTGATGCCCACTGGGTCGGCGGCCCGGCGGCCTGCCAGGGCGGCGGGGCGTGCTGGACCTTTATCGGCGCCAAGGCGCGGCTGATCCTGTTCGGTCTCTATCCGCCGCAGGAGCAATGGCGGGCCACCATCGTGATCGTGCTGATCGTCGCCATGGTGCTCGTTTCGCTGTCGCCGAGATTGTGGAACGCGCGGCTGCTGCTGGTCTGGGCCGCCGCGATTGCCGCCATGCTGGTGCTGATGGGCGGCGGCGTGCTGGGGCTCGATTACGTGCCGACGTCGAAATGGGGCGGCCTGCCGGTGACACTGCTTTTGGCGGTGCTGTCGCTCGGCCTTGCCTTTCCGCTGGCCGTTTTGCTGGCGTTGGGCCGACGGGGAAAACTGCCCGTGGCGCGAGCGATCAGCATTTTTGTGATCGAGCTTGTGCGCGGTCTTCCGCTGGTCGGCCTGCTGTTCGTGGCGGCGATCCTGTTGCCGCTGCTGCTGCCGCCGGAATGGACGGTCGACAAGCTCGGCCGCACGCTTGCCGCGCTGACGATCTTCGCCGCCGCCTATCTGGCGGAGGTCATTCGCGGCGGCCTTCAGGGGCTGGACGACGGGCAGATCGAGGCGGCCGAGGCGCTCGGCATTCCCTACTGGAAAATGATCTGGCACATCGTTTTGCCGCAGGCGATCCAGAACGTGATCCCGCCGCTGACCAACACCGCCATCGTGATGATCAAGAACACCTCGCTGGTGCTGATCGTCGGTGTGTTCGACATGCTGAGCGCGGCCCGCAGCGCCAGCACCGACCCGGCATGGCCGGCGCCTTCCACCGAGGCCTATCTGTTCGTCGCGGCGATCTACTTCATCATCTGCTTTTCCATCTCAATCTATTCGCGCCATCTCGAACGGGGCGTAGCCGCAAGGACACACGGATGAAACCTGCGATCGAAATCGATAACATCGACAAATTCTACGGCGATTTTCACGTGCTCAAGGGCGTTTCGCTGACGGTTGCGGCCGGCGAGAAAGTGGTGGTGTGCGGGCCGTCGGGATCGGGCAAATCGACGCTGATCCGCTGCATCAACCGCCTCGAGGAGCATCAGGCGGGCCGGATTGTCGTCAACGGCGTCGAGCTTGGCGACGATCTGCGCAATCTCGATGCGGTCCGGCGTGATGCGGGCATGGTGTTTCAGCATTTCAACCTGTTTCCGCATCTGACGGTGCTCGAAAACTGCGCTCTGCCGCAGATCCTGTCGCGGCGCACGCCGCGCGCGGAAGCGGAGACGGCTGCGGAAACCTTCCTGAAGCGCGTCCGCATTCTCGACCAGGCGCCCAAATTTCCCGGGCAGCTTTCCGGCGGGCAAAAGCAACGCGTCGCCATAGCGCGGGCGCTCTGCATGCGACCGCGGATCATGCTGTTCGATGAGCCGACATCGGCGCTCGATCCGGAGATGATCCGGGAAGTGCTCGACGTGATGGTGGAACTCGCCGATGACGGCATGACCATGGTGGTCGTCACCCATGAAATGGGCTTCGCCCGCCAGGTCGCCGACCGCGTCGTCTATATGGAAGCCGGCGGGATTGTCGAAACCGCCGCCCCGGATCAGTTCTTCGATGCGCCGGAAGACGAGAGAACCCGACGTTTTCTGTCCAGCATCCGGACGATGATCCACTGACGGTTGGGATCCGTGCCCCTCAGGAAAAAACATCGCCGCCCGGTGGAGGGGCGGCGACAGGTCTGAAGCTCAGTTGGCGTTCGTGTCGCCACGGTCCATATGGTCTTGATCCATGCCATGCATGTCGTGGCCGGCATCTTGTGCGGCGATGCTTCTCACGGCGAAGGGCACGGTCACCGTGCCGGCCTTTTCGAAGGTCAGTTCGACATCGACGACGCTGCCTTCGGCAAGCGGGCCGTTGAGCTGCATGAACATCACATGCATGCCGCCGGGCGAGAGCGTCACGGTTTCATGAGCCGGAACCGGAACGCCGTCGGTCATCCGGTACATCTTCATCACCTCGCCATCCATGCGCATGTTGTGAAGCTGCAATTCGCCGGCGGCATCGGAAGAGGCGGCAATGAGGCGGTCGTCGGCATCGCCATTATTGGTGATCGTCATGAAGCCGCCGCCGACGGGCGCGCCGGGCAGGGTGGCGCGGGCAAAGGCGCCGTCGATCGCGAGATCGCCGAGCGTCACATGGTCCGGCGCCATCGCGTCGTCGTGGCCGTGATGGTCGTTGCCGCCCTTGGCAGCGGTGACCGTCAGCTTCGGCGCGGGCTCGCCGTCGCCGGCCTCGCCCGTGGCGGTCCAGTGGTTGGCGCTGCCATCGGCGCAGAGCTGGACGGCGGGGAAATAGAGCGCCGTACCGGGCGCGATATCGGAAGAGAGCGAGCCGCGCATCGCGAATTCATCGTAGTGGGCGTCGCGCAGTTCGCCGCCCTTCCAGACCACCTCGGTGACCCCTTCGCTGACCGGGCTGCCGTGGTTCATGTAGGTATTGGCATAGTCGCCGGTGACGGTTTCGAGCACCCAGCCGGCATGCGGCATCGGTTTTACGCTGTAAAAACCCTCCGGCACCTGAACGCGGATTTCGGTGGTCGCCGCGCCATCGCAGCCGTGCGGCACGCGGATAACGGCTTTGTAGCTGCCGCCGGCGGCCGCTTCCGCGGTTTCAAGCGTCATGTGGGCGTTGGCGGCGGAAAGGCTGGCAAGGCTGATCGCGCCGGCCCATGCGAGACGGGTCATGAACGTGGTCATGGAAAATACTCCGTTTGGAATTGTCGTGATTTTACGGACCCTGAAAGGTCCGCTTTGCGAAATCAGACAACAAACGGCGGTGCGCGCGGATTGTAATGATCGGTGTGGAGGACAAGCGTTGGAGCTTGGTCGTTCACCGTGAATACATGCGCCACAAGGCAAGTGTAAGCCGGGACGGCATCGTCCGGCGGCGGCGGCAGGATGGCGGCATCCTGGCGGCAGGCATGGCAAGGGCCATGGCTTGCGGCACCGTGATCGGCGGGACCGCTGCCGCAGACAACGCTCTGGGAAGAGACCAGAAGCGCACCGGCATCATGGTGTGTCAAAGCCGGCATATAGGGCTGATAGACGAAAGACAGCGCAAAAACGGCGATCGCGGCCAGTGCCGCCGCCAGTTCCCGCATTGCTGCCTTCAATCCCCGCAAACCCAATGCCTCCCTCTCATCCAGCAGTTCCGCCGAAGCGTGCATAAGCTCGGCGAAACAAGAATGGAAGCCGCAATTTATTGCAACTTGTCAATTTGACGCAAGCGAAACGTCGGCCGGGCGCGCCGGTTTCATGCGCTGTCTTGAATATTCACAACGACCTGCCGGACGTCCTCGAATGTGACATCCGCCATCGCCTTGTGAATGGAAAATTGACGTGTGTCGTTTGGCCCCGCCATCACCAGAATGACCGTTTCTCGTGGCGGGCAGCCGGGGAGGTGGCAGGCGAGCTCGTTGACCGAGACGATGGTTGCATCATCGATCGCCAGCAGATCGCGCGTCCAGCTCTTGATCCTGCGCGCTGCCTCGATGACGCCCGGCTGTTTCCGGGCGAGCGGGTTCACGAACGCATTGCTCAAGCGGTTTTCCTCCTGCTTTTCTTTGAGCGGGCGACAAGGGCGGCGAAAAGCGCGCGGATCTGCTGTTGCGGAAGATCCATGCCGATGAGGACGATCCGCGTGCCGCGTTCCTCACCCGGCCATTGCGGCAGGCGCACGGTCGGGTCCATCCTGTGCTGCACGGCGTGGATCACCATTGGCCTTTCGGGATCGTCGTTGAGCGCAACCAGCCCCTTCATGCGGATGAGGCCGCGGTTTTGCGGGCTGACGAGAACGCCCAGCAGAATGCCGATCGCATCCGGGTCCAGCGGCGTCTCGCTCGTCAGGTAAAACGCCTCGATCTCGTCGCCATGGCGATTGGGGTCGTGGTTGTGTTCCGGGTGAGGGGAGAGCCGTTCCATCGCCAGCCAGCCATTGACGTCGTCTGCCTTGTGCGACACCGAGTAGGGCGCGGCGCCGAACAGCGAGACGAGGTCGAAGCCCGGCGCATGCCGGTCATGAAAGCGCGCTGCCGGATTGAGCACCGCCAGTTCCTGCGCCCAGTTTCGTTTTTCCTCGGCGATATCGGTTTTCGTCAGGATCACCTCATCGGCAAAGGCAAGTTGTTTCCAGCCCTCGATGAAGCTTGCAAGCGTTGCGCGCCCGTCAATCGTATCAAAGGCGGTGATGACGCCTTGCAGATAGAAGTGACGCGCAATGGCGTGGTCGCGCAGCGCAGTCGCCGGCGCGCCGCCCGGGATGAGACTGTTGATGATCGGGGCGGGATCGGCAAGTCCGGTCGTTTCGATGACCACCCGGCTGATCGGGCCGATTGCGCCTTTCATCCGGGCCTCGTGCAATTCGTGAAGCGAGGTGCGAATATCGCTGGTGGCGGAGCAGCAGAGACAGCCGGTCGTGGTGCGAAGGTAGCGTTCCGAGCCGGTGCGGACCAGATCGTGATCGATGGCGATGGAGCCGAACTCGTTGATGATCACGGCCGTGTCGGCCATGCGCGGATCGTTGACCAGTGCATTGATCAGCGTCGTCTTGCCGGAACCGAGAAAGCCGGTCAGCAGCGTTACCGCAACAGGGTCGTAGAACTGCTTCAATCCATTACTCCTTGCAGCGGAGTGTGAGGTCCGGCTTGCCGACAAACCGCTGCGCCCGGCCATGTCGGCCGAGCGCTTGTTTCTGCCTTTCACACACGGCTCAATGCGCGAGCATTTCGTCGACGATCTGGTCGGCGTTGAGCGATGACGGGTAATAGGTCGGCCAGTTGGTGAGCTCTTCCAGCAAGGCCGCGCGGTCGTCGCCCCAGTAGAGGTGATAGTGATCGGCGTCGGCCGGTGCGATCCGGTGGTCGGAGAACTGGATGAACTGCGGCGCGGCTTCGTCGCCGCCGGCCTTTTCGAAGATGAAGCGGACGCCCCTGTTACCCTTGGCATAGGTCAGGATTTCATAGCCGTCGCTTTCGTAGCGGCCTTCAACGGCCGCGCTATCCCTATAAAAGGTGACCATGTCGCCGTCGATGGTGATGCGCCCGACATCGGTCTTGTAGCCGGTGTCGTAATAGGCCTTGTATTCTTCGGCGGTCATGCTGCCGGTCTCGGCCTTGTGCTCCATTACCGGGTCGAGCGTGCCGTCCTGAAGATAGGGATAGACCGACTGCCAGTCGCCTTCCCAGTCGGAAAGCGGACGGTCCGCGATCTGGCTGTCCTCGAAATAGCCCTTGTAGATCTGCGGATCGCCATGATCGTGGGCATGCGCTTCGTGGGCATGGGCGTGATCATCGTGCTCGCCTTCATGCATCATGCCGCTGCCGCCGGCAACGGCGATGTTGTAGGGCATGCCGCCGACGTCGATCGTACCGACTTCCGTCAGGTCCTCCTTGGCGATGCGGCGGACGAGACCGGCATTCGGGTCGCTCATCACGATTTCATCGCCGGCCATGGCGATGCGCGGACGCGGGTCGTTCCAGTGACCGTCCATCGAATAGGGCTCGGTGACCTTGGCGCTTGTCGTGAGGCTACCGGCCAGAATGTCGATCTGGTGCAGGCTGCCGTCTTCGGTAAGGACATAGCCGAAGCGCGCATTGGCCGGATCGAGCGCGAAGTCGACGCGGCGGAAGGGCAGCTCGATATAGCTGAAATGCGGTTCGCCGGCCGGGTCGATGACGACGAGGCCATCCTTGCCGTAATTGCCGAGAAACACCTGCATGCTTTTCGCGCCAAGCAGGGTGCCCGTGGTCTCGCCTTCCGGAAGATCGTCGGGGTAAGTGAGCATCTCGAAGACGGGGCCGTCTTCGCCCGGGGTTACGGTCAGCACGCCTTCCTGGCAACCGGCGGCAAGAAAGGCGCCGGAGAAAGCTTCGCCGTGAATGCCGGTGCAGGTGGCGACATCGCCGGTCGGCTCGCCGTCTTCGGTGACGGCGCGCAGGCCGATGCGGGTGCCGTCGACCGGCGTATCGGTGGCGACGGTCGTGACCCAGTACTGGCCGACGGGGGCGGCAAAACCGTGATGGGCGCGGTCCTGTTTCAGTTCGCTGGTTTCAATCTCGCCATGGGAGAGTTCATGGGCATCGACGATTGCGGCATAGCCGCCCTTGTCGAAATTGATGACGACCTTGCCGTCATGATCGATGAGATGGAACGGGCGCGGGCCGGTGAGGCTGCCCTCGATGGCGCCCGGCTCTTCAATGTCGATATCGGTGTGATCGCCATGGGAATGCAGCGAGATTCCGCTGTCGATGAAGTGAACCGCATCGCTGTCCGACTGCACGGCGACAATGGCCGCGCCGTCATCGACCGCGTAGAGCTTGTTCTGGCCGGCGGTGTCGAAGGACCAGCGATGGTCGGGTTCGGCAAGGTCGAAGGCCGTGACCTTGGCGTCAGCATGGTCCCCGACGAAAACCCTGTAGAGGGTGACGCTGTCCTCGTGGTCCTCGGCGAAGGCCGCCGATGCACCGAGCGAAATCGCGAGTGCGGATGCACCCAGGATCCATTGTTTCATATCCGTCTCTCCTTGATGGTATAACATAACATCGAACGGCAAGGTTCGGCCTTGCCTTGTTTATTTGTGTCAGCCCTTGTTGATGGCGGCGGCGAGCGTTTCGACTTTGTGTTGCAGCATGTCGAGATAACTCGGCGCGGGACCGTTGGCTGAAGACAACGCATCCGAATAAAGTGTTCCGGATTTCCGTTCTCTACCGCCGATGACTGCTATCAGGCCGCCCTTGCCGACATCCCCGGTCAGGTCATGCACGGCCGTATGTCGGGCATATCCAGGCGCAAGATCGCAAAAGTTCAGGCAAGCCTCGGTCATCGAAAGCCTCTCACTCCGGTGCGGCAAATAAGTAATGTAATATCATTACGATTATCGAAGCGACGATGCGAAGGCAACCGCTTTTTCCGCCTTGTTGAAAACCTGCCTCGGGTTTCAGAGTCGCGCCCGAAAATAGGGGCGCCGGCCGTGTGGATTTGCTTCACTGCGGAAATTTCCGCGCACCCTTCCGCATGCCGGCTCCCACGCCGCATCTCTGTCTCGGCCATCGCAGCGTTTCCCGGAGCCGAACACCCGCTTTTTTAGGCTGCCATCGCTGGGGACATTCATGCCGCCGTCAAGAAAGCCCTGTAGGGTCGATCCTGTAATGCTATTAAATTACGAGGACCTTTCATGACCAAGATACCGCCCATCAAGATGCCCGCCGACGCGTGGGATGAACTCAATTTTCCCCGGCCCGAAGAAAACGATTTTGACCGCGTTGTCGAACGCGCGATCTCGCGCCGCGGCTTCCTCGGCGGCGTTGTTGCCTTCGGCTCGGGCGCCGTAGCCATGAGCGCCGGCCTGCTGCCGGGCGGCGCGGCGGAAGCGGCAGCGCCGCAATCGCGTTTTCCGTTCACGCCGATCGCCGCCCAGACCGATTACGCCTTTCACGTGCCCGAAGGCTATAAAGCCAGGGTTCTGGTGAGCTGGGGCGATCCGCTTTATGACGGCGTGGCCGAATTCAACCACGAGACCGGCGGCTCGGTCGAGGAATCTGACAAGGTCTTCGGTGAAAACACCGATGGCATGGAAACCTTCGAGATCGGTGGTCACCAGATTCTCGCGGTCAACAACGAATATGTGAACAGCGATATCAATCTGCCGCACACCGAAGACGGCGTGCCGCAGAGCGCGGCCGATGTTCTGAAGCTGCAGAACCTGCAGGGCGTGACCGTGGTCGAGATCGCGGAAGGCGCGGACGGCTGGTCCGTGGTGCGTTCCAGCCCCTTCAACCGCCGCCTGCACCACAATGCGCCGATGGCGATTTCGGGTCCGGCTGCCGGCCATCCCCTGCTGAAAACCGAAGCCGACCCTGATGGTCGCGCCGTCCTCGGTACGCTCGGCAATTGCGGCGCCGGCAAGACGCCCTGGGGCACCTATCTGACCTGCGAAGAGAACTTCAACGGCTATTTCGGCGCGACCGAAGAGACGAGCTACAGCGATGACGTCGCCGCCGGCTACGAGCGCTATGGCATGGCTGCCGAAAGCCAGTACGGCTACGAAAAGTTCGATCCGCGCTTCGACACGTCGAAGAACCCCAACGAGCCGCACCGCTTCGGCTGGGTGGTCGAGATCGACCCGACCGATCCTGACAGTACGCCGGTCAAGCGCACCGGGCTCGGCCGCTTCAAGCATGAAAACGCCGAAGTGACGCTCGCTCCCGATGGCCGCGTCGTGGTCTATCTTGGCGATGACGAGCGCGGCGAATTCCTGTACCGCTTCGTCTCGACCCATCCCTATGTCGCCGGCGGCGATACCGATGGCCTGCTCGATGACGGCACGCTCTATGTCGCGAAGTTCAACGACGACCAGACCGGCGAATGGCTGGCGCTGACGCCGGAAACCACCGGCATGGAACCCGCCGATATCCTGATCTTCGCCCGTATGGCTGGGTCAAAGGTCGGCGCCACGACCATGGACCGGCCCGAATGGGTCGCCGTCAACCCCTATGCCGTCGAGGCCTATTGCTGTCTCACCAACAACAAGAACCGCGGCGTCAAGGCCAATGCCGGTGGCGACGCCACCCCGGTCGGCGGGCCCAACCCGCGCGAGGCCAATAATTACGGCCAGATCGTGCGCTGGTATCCCGATGGCGACGACCATGCCGCCGACACGTTCCGTTGGGACCTGTTCGTCATGGCCGGCAATCCGGAGGTCCATTCGGACGCCTATGCCGGCTCGTCCAACATCAACAGCGGCAATCTGTTCAACTCGCCCGACGGCATGGCCTTCGACACGAGCGGCCTCGTCTGGATCCAGACCGACGGCGAGGACAGCAATGAGGGCGATTTCGCCGGCATGGGCAACAACCAGCAGCTTGCCGGCGATCCGGCAACGGGCGAGATCGTGCGCTTCCTGACAGGGCCGCGCGGCGGCGAGATCACCGGCCTTTGCTGGTCCGCCGACCGGCGCACCATGTTCGTCGGCGTCCAGCATCCGGGCGGCTCGTGGCCGGCGGAAGAAGGCCTGCCGCGCTCCTCGATCATGGCGATCAAGCGCGACGACAACGGCCTCGTCGGCTGACGAGATCGCGGACTTGATCTCAAGATGGCATGGCGCGCCAAGCGCCATGCTCATGGCTTCGGCGTGGACCTGCTGCCTTTGTTGCCCGAGCGGCCTTTTCAAAGCAGAGGCTGTTGCGAAAGCCGGGACGCGCCATCAACGCCGCTGGGTTTTCGGAGCTCCTGGTTGGCCAATCGGTCGGATGGCGGTTCGATGTATCGACTGCACGGATGGATATAGGCGACCAGTTCGTTTGGCGCGCCTTTCGGGAGGGCCTGTCCTCACCCGCCGCGCCGGGTTCTCGGCTTGGAATACAAGGCCGATGCCGGCGGCATGACGAAAGGCATCTGCCGCAACAGCTCGATCTTCGGTGAGCGGGTGCGGTCAAGCTTCTGTTCGTAGCGGGAACGCTTATTCAATCCAAAGTACAAGCCAGACCGTCGCGTCAATAATGGCGCCGAGTTTCGGGCGTTCACGCGAAACGCCGTCGCGACGGATGTACGGCATGCCGACCGACAGTGCGAATTCATCCGCATTTCGATGAACGTGGTTATTTTTTCGATGAACCGGCATTCGTTCCCGCGCGGGATGAGCGTAAGTTGGCGGCAATCGACGCGGGGGGAAGGGAAGGGTGCCCGACCATGTTCAGTGATACGGCGCATCTTGATGCCGCGGATGTCAGTGTGGGCAAAAACCCGCAGCTTGGCAGACATGTGCCCATCCTCCGGACATTCTGGGGCGCGCAGTGCGCCGTGTGGAGCTTTCTGATCCTGTTTGGCTGGACCGCGCGGCTCATCACCTTCGGCGATGTCTTCGCCGCAACGGCGATGACGCTGATCGTGGATCCGATCGCCTTTCTCATGACCGGCGCGGTGCATGTATTTTTCCTGTCGCGTCGCCGCCGGGTTACGTCCATCCCGATCGTCGTCTTCCTGCTCTGTTTTTCCGTCGTCGGCGGCTTCCTGCTGCACGGCATCGCCGATATCGTGCGCCGTCTGGTGCTCGACGACATGCCTCTTCCGCTCAGCCCGGCGATGATGACCGTATTCTACACGATCCTGCTTATCGGCTGGTCGCTGATGTATTTCTGGCGCACGGCGCTGCTGGAGGCGCGCTCCGAGCGCCTGCGCGCCGCCGAGGCGCAGGCAGAGGCCGTCCGGCTGGAAATGGAGCGGCTGCATCTGCAACTTGCCCCGCATTTTCTCTTCAACGCGCTGAATTCGGTCGCCTCGGAAATTCACGATCGGCCCGACGAGGCGCTGGAGATGGTGCGCCGCATTTCCGCCTATCTGCGCTATTGTCTCGACCACGCCGCCCATTCGCGCTGCCCGCTCGCCGACGAAGTGGAAGCGATGCGCGCCTATCTGCGCATTCAGGAACTGCGCTTCGAGGAAAGGCTGAGGACGACCGTCACCGTCGATCCCGAAGCCCTCAACGTGCTGGTGCCGCACATGATCCTTCAGGCGCTGGTGGAAAACGCCGTCAAGCACGGCCTGCGGCATCAGGATGACGCCATTGAGATCGGCGTGACGGTCCAACGCTTCGACGCGGGCAGTATCGTCATCGAGGTCGTGAACTCGGGAACGCTGCTGCCGGAACGGCCGGACAGACCGGCCATCGGCCTTGCCAATACCAGACAGCGTCTTCATCTTCACTATCCGGAGGGCTACGAACTGACGCTGAAACAGGTCGGCGACCGCGTCGTCGCCAGGCTGATGCTGAGGGGGTCCGCATGCCGCGTGTAGTTCTCATCGATGACGAACCGCCGGCCCGGCGCGGCCTCACGCGCATGCTCGCCGCCTTCGATGATATCGACATCGTCGGCGAGGCCGGTACGATCGACCAGGCGCGCGACCTCGTCGCCACGCTGCGCCCTGATGCGGTGTTTCTGGATATCGAGCTGTCGAGCGGCAAGGGCTTCGACATCATCACCGACTTGTCGCCCGATACCGCGGTGATCGTCGTGACGGCCTACAGTCTTTATGCAATCGATGCGTTCGACGTGGCTGCGCTCGACTTTCTGGTGAAACCGGTTGACCCGGACCGGCTGGAAACAGCGGTCAACCGACTCAGGGAACGCCTTGCCCAGCAGCAGCCGGCAGGCGCCGTCAAAACCCGGCCGCCGGCGCGCATTCTGCTGAAATCGATGATGTCGTCGGTGATGGTGTCGGTCAATACGATCACGCTGCTGCAGGCCGAGGCGGATTTTACCCGCGTACATCTCGATAGCGACCAGACCTATCTCGCCGGCGGCCTGCTCGGCAAGTTCGAGGCCGACCTGCCATCGCCTCCCTTTTGCCGGCTGAGCCGCTCGCTGATCGTCAACCTCGAACAGATCCACGCGGTCGAATGGCAGGCCGGCGGGCGAGGCGTTCTGCGTTTCAGTGCGGCCGGTCGTGAAATTCCCCTCGGCCGCTCCGCAACCAGGCGCCTGCGCCAGCTTCTGGATGACTGAGCGTCGGCTGATTGCAGTTACTTGGAGGCAAGCGAAAGTATGCCCTATCGGGCGCGCTCCAGCACCAGCCGCGCCTTCCGGTGTTCTGCCTGCACGTCCGGATCGGGATCGAGGCCGGCGGCGAGGAGGCGCTGGGTGTAGAGTTCCTGCGGGTTTTCGAAAATCTGGCGGACGCTGCCCTGTTCGACAATCTCGCCGCGCTGCATCACCAGCACCCGGTCGGCGAAGTCGCGCACCACGGGCAGGTCGTGGGCAATGAAGATGAAGGCGATGCCGAGCCGGTCGCGCAGTTCGCCGAGAAGGGCGATCACCTGTGCCTGGATCGAGACATCGAGCGCGGAGACCGCCTCGTCGCAGATGATCACCTCGGGCTCGAGCGCAAGGGCGCGGGCGATCGCGATGCGCTGGCGCTGGCCGCCGGAAAACTGATGTGGATGTCGCGCCGCATGCTCGGGCTTCAGCCCCACCTGCTGCAGCAGCTCATTCACCCGGTCGCGCCATTGCGCCTTCGGCAGGATGTCGGGGTGAATGACCCAAGCCTCTGAGATGATCTGGTAGATCGACATATGCGGGTTGAGCGACTGCGTCGGGTCCTGAAAGACCATCTGCAGGTGGCGGCGGACGGCGCGCATCTGCCGGTGCGATTTGGTCAGCAGATCCTCGCCCTTCCAGAGCACCTTGCCGCCGGAGGCCTCCTCGAGCCTGAGGATCAGCTTGGCGACGGTCGATTTGCCCGAGCCGCTTTCGCCGACGACGGCGAGGGTCTCGCCGGCATGAAGCTCGAAATCGGCGTTCTTCAGCGCGGTGAACGCGCCGTAGGTCTTGGTGAGGCCGGAGACCTGCAGGATCGGCTGGCGCGCGCTTTCGCCCGTTCGCATCTCGCCCTTGCCGGGGGCCGCGGCCAGAAGCTTTCGCGTGTAGGGGTGCTTTGCATTGTGATAGAGGTCGCGCGGCGTGCCGGTCTCGACGATCCTTCCGCCTTCCATCACCACCGCCCGGTCCGCTGCCTCGGCGACAACGCCGAGGTCGTGCGTGATCAGCAGCAGGCCCATGCCGGTTTCTGCCTGCAACTCCTCCAAGAGCGACAGCACCTCCGCCTGCACGGTGACGTCGAGCGCGGTGGTCGGCTCGTCGGCGATCAGAATGTCAGGTTTGAGCGCCAGCGCCATGGCGATCATCAGCCGCTGGCGCTGTCCGCCGGAAAACTGGTGCGGGTATTTCTTCAGCGCGGCCGTGGCGTCGGGAATGCCGACGCGCTCCATCAGCTTCAGGGCGCGGGCAAAAGCCTCGTCCTTGCCGGTGCCGTGGCACATCGCCGCTTCGGCAATCTGCCAGCCGACCGGATAGACCGGGTTCAGGTGGCTGAGCGGGTCCTGGAAGATCATCGCGATCCGCTTGCCGTTGATCCGGCGGCGTTCCTCGCTGGAAAGCGTCAGCAGGTCGCGACCCTCGAACAGCACTTCGCCGCTCACGATCTCGCCGGGCGGGCAGTCGATCAGGTTCATGATCGCCGACGCCGAGACCGATTTGCCCGAGCCGCTTTCGCCGAGGATCGCCAGCGTCTCGCCCCGGTCCAGATGCCATGACACGTCATTGACGGCGTCGACCGTACCGCGCGCGGTGTGGAAGCGGACCGAGAGGTTGCGCACTTCGAGGAGGTGGGAGCTAGCCATTGGACTTTCCTCCGATTTCCAGCCGCCAGCGCTGGGTCGGGTTCAGCGCGATCCGCATCCAGCTCGAGAGCAGATTGAGCGACATTGTGGTCAGAATGATCGCAAGCCCCGGCCAGAAGGCGAGCCACCAGGCGCTGGTCAGATATTGCCGTCCCTGGCTTACCATCAGCCCCCAGGTGATTTCCGGCGGCTGTATGCCGATGCCGAGGAAGGAGAGGGCGGATTCGGCCAGCATCACGAAGGCGAAATCGAGCGTCGCGATGGTCAGCAGCGTCGGCAGCACCACCGGCAGAATGTGAAACAGCACGATGCGCAGATTGGAGGCGCCCATCACCTGCGCCGCCTGCACGAACATGCGCTTGCGCACTTCCAGCACCTCGGCGCGGGTGGTGCGCAGATAGATCGGGATGCGGGTAATGGCGAGCACCAGCACCAGATTGGCGATTGACGGCTCCAGCACGTAGAGCACGGTGACGGCCAGAAGCAGCGAGGGAAACGACATGATGACGTCGGCAAGCCGCATGATGATTTCGCTGTGCCATCTGTCGCGGTAGCCGGCGATGAGGCCGAGCGTGGACCCGATCAGTAACGAGGCGGCAACCGCGCCGGCGGACACCACCATTGTGTTGCGGGCTGCGACGATGATGCGGGCCAGAAGCGGGCGGCCAAGCGCATCGCCGCCGAGCAGATAGAGAAAGCCGCGATCAAGGGAAAACGGCGGCGCGTTGCGGGCGCGCAGGTTCTGCTTTGCGGCGACGCTGTCGAACAGCATCGGGCCGAAGATCGCGAAAGCCACGATGGCGATCAGGAACAGCACGGCCGCGAAGGCGAGCTTGTCGGCCCACAGCATTTTGAGAAAGCGCCGGAAGGCGCCGGGTTCCTGTCGGCCCATGGTCTCGCCGCCGGTTTGTGTGATGGGTGCACTCATCGGCGTTCCTCAGGTTCGAATGCGCGGATCGAGCACCGCATAGGCGAGATCGATCAGGAGGTTCATGATGAAGATCGCGATCGCGGTCACCATGATGGCGGCCAGGATGACGTTGAAGTCGCGCTGCATGATGGAGTCGATCATCAGCTTGCCGACGCCGGGAAAGCCGAAAATGGTTTCCACGACCACGGCGCCGTTCAGAAGCGCCGCAGCCTGATCGCCGATCACGGTGATCACCGGCAGCATGGCGTTGCGCAGCGCATGGACGAAAATGATCGGCCGGTTCTTCACGCCCTTGGCGCGCGCCGTTTTCACATAGGCGGAGCCGAGCGCGTTGATCATCGATCCGCGCACGATCTGCAGGATCAGCCCGAAAGGCCGGATGAACAGCACGGCCACGGGCAGCACCCAGTGCCAGGGCGTGCCCGTTCCCGAGGTGGGAAGCCAGCCGAGCGTGACGGAAAAGACCACGATGCCGACGATCGCCACCCAGAAATCCGGCGCCGATGCGCCGATCAGCGACAGGACGGAGGCCGCCCGGTCGAACCAGGTGCCGACATTGAAGGCGGCGATCGCGCCGACCGTGATGGCGGCGGCCGTGACCAGGACCATGGTGATGAAGGCAAGCTGCAGCGTCCAGGCGAAGGCCTCGATGACCACTTCCAGCGCGGGGCGGGCCTTTCTCAGGCTGTCGCCGAAATCGAGACGGGCGATATCGGTGACATAGTGCCAGAACTGCACCAGAACGGGGTCGTTCAGGCCGTGTATTTCACGAAAATTCTCGCGCATCGTCTCGGATGCGTCGACCGGCAAGTAAAGCGATGTCGGATCGCCGGTGAGCCGGGACAGGAAGAACACAAGCACGATCAGGACCAGCAGCGAGACGAAGCTCGTCAACCCGCGTTTTCCCAGCGTTTTCTTCATCGTGTTCTCTCGTTCTCAAAAAAAGGGAAGCACGCGCGGGAGGACCGCGCGCGCTCTTCGTTCGAAAAGTCTTACTTCAGGCCGATTTCGGCAAGCTGAAGCTGGCTGTTGGTCGCGATCGTGGGCGTGAAGTCGACATCTTCACCCACGCGGGCGAACCCGACCATGTGGAAGAGCAGCACGTCCGCGATAACATCGTCATGCAGGTAGCCGAAGAGTTCCGACCACAGCGCCTCGCGCTCCTCGCCCGTTGCCGCCGTTGCTTCCTCGATCAGCTCGTCGGCATGCGCGTCGGCAATGCCGGACTGGCGGCCTTCGGAGTGGTACTTGAAGAACATCGAGAACACCGGATCGCCGCGCGAATTGTCATGCTGCGCGCCGACCATGATCGGGCCGTGATCATCGACATAGGGCTTGGAGTAGAACTGTTCGTGTTCCGCCACCTCGACCATCTGGAGCTTCACGTTGAAGCCCGCCTCGTTCAGCATGCTAGTGATCGCTTCGTAGAATTCGGTGGCGCCGGGGAAGTTGCCGGTGCGGCCGACCAGCAGGATTTCGGTGTCCACCGGAACGCCGTCGGCGGCGGCTTCCTCGAGAAGTTGACGCGCGCGCTCGGGATCATAGGGCCACGCTTCGGTGTCGGGGTTCCAGCCGAGCGTTGTCGGCACGTTGATCGCCGTGGCGATATCCGCGCCTTCGGGCAGGATGGTGCCGATGAAGGCTTCCCGGTCGATGGCGATGTTCAGCGCCTCGCGAACGCGCTTGTCGGAAAGCGGCGGTACGGAGTGGTCGATCCGGAGATAGGTCGTTTCCGAGTTCGGGTAGGGGTGGTCGAGATCGGTGGTCGCGTCGATGGCCGAGATCGAGGGCGCGATGTCAGCCTCGCCGGTCTCCACCATGGCCGCGCGTACGGCGGCGTCGGTGCGGAAGACGTATTCCGCCATCTCCACGGCCGGAGCGTCGCCCCAGTAATCGTCGCGACGGGTCAGCGTGATGGACTGGCCCGGCGTCCAGTCGGTAAGAACGTAAGGTCCGGTGCCGATCGGTTCACGGGTGAATTCGATCGGCGTTTCCGACGGCACGATGGTCAGGAGCGACAGCAGCAGCGGCAGGATCGGCTGCGCGGGATCGGTGGTGAAGTCGATCGTGTGCTCGTCGACAACCGACGGCGTGATCGTGATCCCGTCATAATAGCGCGAGATCTCGCAGACGATCTGGTCGCTCTGCGCCCGGTCGAAGGAATGCTTCACGTCTTCCGCGTCGAAGGCCGAACCGTCGGAGAAGCTGACGCCCTCGCGCAGGTGGAAGCGCCAGGTGTTGTCGTCGGTCATTTCCCAGCTTTCGGCCAGGCGCGGTTTCAGCCCCTCATCGCCGCGAACGTCCAGTTCCGTCAGCGTTTCGGAGATGTTCTGGAGCACGATGCGCCCGATATTGGAGCGCGTCGCCATGCACGGCTCGACCAGATCCGGCTCTTCCGCCAGAACGACGGTGACCGATCCTTCCTCCTGTGCAAAGGCCGGCGTCAGCGACGACGCCAGCAAAAGCCCGGCAAGCAAAGTTGTGCGTTTCATTGTTTTCCTCCTCCAGGAACGTCGCAGCATAACGTCGTTCAGGCCCTCGCGCCGCTGCCCGCGCAAAAAAAGGACTGACATGGCCCGTCGATGACGCAGGTCCGGCCTGAATGCCGGATCAAGCTCTGCGCAATATTGGTAAAGTTGATAACCTTTGTCAAACGTCTTCTCGATTTATAGGCGATGCTGGATTTCGATATTGAATTAACTAATTGAAATTAAATATTAAATTAATACGTCTGCACGAACGAAAGAGCTCGTCGCTGAAAACTTCAACTTGACAACTTGTTTTTGCGCCTGTTTTTTGAAGGCCAGAATCAAGCGGAGGAGCATGTGCATGACGCCGGAGGATATCGCCCGGACAATGACGGGAAAATTTGAGACGCGTCCGGACGGCAGGCAGGCCGTTCTTCCCGCGCCGACGGTGCAAAACCATGCCGCCTTCCTGTCGCGCCTGCCGGGCGAGAGCCTTGTCTGCGCCTGGTTTGGCGGCACGCTGGAAGGCAAGTCCGACATTTCCATCCATGCCGCCTTGCTCGATTCCGACGCAGAGGCGTGGGGCGAAGCCGTTCGGTTGACGGATGACCCTGAGCGCTCGGAACAGAACCCGGTGATCTTCGTGACGCCGGCAGGCGAGATCCTGCTTTTCAACACCGCACAGCCCGCCGGCAATCAGGATGAGTCGCGCGTCTTCATGCGCCGGCTCACGCTGGAAGGCCGCCGGCTGGCGGCTGCCGAGGCGCGCGACACCGGCCTGCCGCCCGGCACCTTCGTTCGCGCCGCTCCCTATGTGCGGGATGACGGAGCCTGGTGCTTGCCTTTGTTTCGTTGCAATCCGCGGCCCGGCATTCGCTGGACCGGCGCCTTCGACACCGCGGCTCTCGCCGTCAGCACGGATGATGGCGAAAGCTTTGAGGTTGTCGACATTCCGGGCTCGGCCGGGTCCGTGCACATGACGCCGGTCAGCCTTGGCGGGGACGAGATGATCGCGCTTTATCGCCGGCGCCAGTCCGATTTCGTCCATCGCTCCGAAAGCCATGACGGCGGGCGAAGCTGGAGCGCGCCCGCGCCGACGGATGTGCCGAACAACAACAGCTCGGTCAACGCCGTGCGCCTTGAGGGGAATATCGTGGCCATGGTCTGCAATCCGGTCTCGGCCGCGCAATCGGATGCGCGCCGCGCCTCGCTTTATGACGAGCTTGAGGAGGCGGACGACGCCCGGCCGGAGGCCCGCGAAGGCTGCAACCCGATCTGGGGCGTCGAGCGCGCGCCGCTCACGCTCTGTCTTTCGGGCGATGGCGGCCGCACCTTTCCGGTGCGCTACACGATCGAGGAGAGCTCCGGCACCTGCCTCACCAACAACTCGCTCGATGGCCGCAACAAGGAGCTTTCCTACCCGGTGCTGCTGCCGCGCGCCGATGGCGGGCTCGATATCGCCTATACGCTTTACCGCCGGGCCATCCGGCATGTCGCGCTCGATGCCGAAACCGTCGCGGCGCTTGTCGCGCGGGTTCCGGACCGCCGGACGTGAAAGGAGAGAAAATGAACAGCATGGATCGCCCGATCACGCTCCATCAACCGAAGCGACTTGAAGTCGGCGTCGGCACGGCGGCACGGCTCGGCGCGTGGGCGGCCGACGCCAAACGGCCTTTCGTCATCGCTGGCGGCCCGACGGCGCATTATGTCGAGCGGCTTCGTCTTCCCGGCGATGTGCGGGTCTATGCCGACGCGCCGCCGGAGCCGGATCTTCCCGCATTCGAGGCCGTTCTGGAGGCGGCCCGTGCGCACACGCCGGACCTCATCGTCGGTCTCGGCGGCGGCTCGGTTCTCGATGTCGCCAAGCTGACGGCGGCGCTCTGGGACGGGGAGCAATCTGTCCGCGATGTCGTGGGTCCGAACAAGGTGGCGGGCAGGCGCACCCCGCTGGCGCAGGTCGCGACCACGGCGGGCACCGGCTCGGAAGCCGGCATAAGGGCGCTTCTGACCGATCCTGAAACCAAGTCGAAACTGGCGGTCGAAAGCCCGTTTCTGCTGGCCGATATCGCCATCCTCGACCCCGAGCTGACCTATTCCGTGCCGCCGGCGGTAACGGCGGCGACGGGGATCGACGCGCTGGCCCATTGCGTCGAGGCTTTCACCAATATCCGGGCCCACGACCTGATCGATGGCTACGCCCGGCTCGGCATCGGCCTGATCGGCCGATATCTCGGCCGCGCGGTTGAAAACGGCAATGACGCCGAGGCGCGCGCGGGCATGATGCTCGCCTCCTATTACGGCGGTATCTGCCTTGGGCCGGTCAATACCGCTGCGGGCCATGCGCTTGCCTATCCGCTCGGCACCCGGCTCGACCTTCCGCACGGGCTCGCCAACGCCATCATCTTTCCGCATGTGCTCGCCTTTAACCAGCCCGTGGCGGTGGAAAAGACCGGGGAAATTATGGCCGCGCTCGGCCTTGCCGCGGAAACGCCGGAAGCGGTGCACCGCGCCGCCCACCAGTTCTGCGAGCGTCTCGGCGTCGAGATGCGGCTTGGCGCCCACGGCGCCGACGAGGCGGATCTGCGGCTCTGGGCCGAAGAGGCCCACGCCATCCGCCGGCTGATGGACAACAACCCGCGCGACATGTCGGTCGACGATGTGCATGCGATATATCGGGCTGCGTTCTAGGCATTGCCGCAAGAAGGGGAGGGCGGCTGCGTCGCCGTCTCCACCCTGTTTTTCAGAGTGAAAGATCGAACAGGCCGCCGCCGAAAAGGCGCTCGCGTGAATGCTCGATATGGGCGCGCATGGCGGCGCGGGCTGCGTCCGGCGCGCGTTCCCTGATCGCTGTGTAGATCGCCTTGTGTTCGGCCAGCACCTCCTCCAGCGCCCAGGCGCCATCGGACATCAGCGTCTCGCCGTGGAGCTTCATCCCGACATAGATGTGGTCGCGCAGCGCCTTCAGCGTCTCGCCATAATACTGGTTGTTGGTGGCCTGGGCGACGGACTGGTGAAAGGCGAAATCGGCGTCCTCGCGGTGAAGCTGCTGGCCTGTCGCATCCGACAGGAGGTGCAGCGCCCGTTCCATTTCGGCGAGCGCCGCCTCGTTGCGTCTCAGCGCGGCGAGGGCGGCGGCATCGGTCTCGACGGTCAGGCGGAACTCGTAACAGCGCTGGATATCGGCGATGGTTTCGACGGGCGTGTAGCCGAGCGCCGTCTCGCGCTTGATCCGCACGAAATTGCCGGCGCCCTGGCGCGAATAGATCAGGCGCTCGTCGCGCAGCCGCTCCAGCGCCACGCGCAGCACCGGGCGCGACACGCCGAATTTGACGGAGAGATCCTTTTCCGCCGGCAGTTTTTCGTTGGCGCCGTAATCGCCGCGCATGATCCGTCCGCGCAGCGCCTCATAGACCTTGTCTGATAACGAGGTGCGCCGTTGGGCGGCGCCGCGATCCGCGTCCTGGTTCAGATTGTCGGTCATCGCATGTCCTCTTCGTCATCGCCGCTCTCCGCCTCGACAAAAATCTCGGCGAGAAGCGACGGCGTACCAAAACCGCCCGATTTTGTCACGAGTTGTAAATTTCCCCAAGGCGCAGCGGCGTGACTGACCGGCAGGCCGGGCCGCAATTCGGCGGCCACTTGTAAACTCCGGATATCGAGGCGGTCCAGTATGCCGTTGCAGCTCTCACCGCCCGCTACCAGCAGCGACCGTGGCCTGAGTGCCTGCAGCAGGCGGCTGACGCCGTCGCAGAAACGGGCGCCGGCAGCTTCGCCGGAAAGGCCGCCGCCGCCATCACAGATGGACACGGCGAGCGGCAATTGGGTCTCGGCAATTGCCGGAACCCCACCATCGGGCGCTTCGAGTACCGATGTCAGCGCCCGCAGGCGATCCACTTGCGCTACCGTGATCGGATCGCGCGAGCCGTTGATGATCATCAGCGGGGGCGGGAGCCGGAAGGGCCTTGGTCCGGGGCGTCCTGCGGCGCGCGCCAGCGCAAAGGCGAGGCCGCGCGCCCCCACCCACAACCCGCCAGAGCCGGCGGAACGAACAAGATCATCCATGTCGCGGTTGCTCTCGGTATCCGGTATTTCGGCCGGAACCCCGATGCGGGATGCCACGTCGATCGGCGCGGCAATGCCATCACCACTCAGCATGCCGCCCGTTACGCGACGGCCCATCGACGGAATCGCCGGGGCCGCGATGATGCGGCGCGTGCCGAGGGTTGCCTGTAGCGCGCCCATTTCGGCAGCGATATTACCCTTGAGCCGCGAGTCGACCTTCTTCATGATGATCGGAACTTCGCTCATCGGCAGATGGGCGAGGGCCGCCGCCACGCACTGCGCCGCTTCCTCCGCGTCGCATTCCCGGCTTGCCGTATTGACGGCGAGCACATCCGGCGATTGGTGCAGAAGCGCGGGAATGGCATCCGGATTGCGCGCCACCAGCACGGATCGCCCCGGTCCCGCAAAGGCAACGCTCGAATCGAGCGCCCCCGTCAGGTCATCGGCTATGATCAGAACGTCCGGCGGCACAATCGTCTCCCGAGGTTGTCATTATTGTTATGTCTCGATCTTGCGATAAAAAGAGGATAAATTTCAAGGTGAAATGACGTTTCCCATTAATTTATGTGCCAGTTATTGAAACCTATTTACCTATAAGTTAAAAGCTGTGCGACGCGTCGTTCTCGGGAGGCCTTCATGAAACAGTCAATCGTCATCACCATGGGGGATCCCTCCGGGGTGGGCGCTGAGGTAACGGTGAGGGCGCTGGCCGCGCGCGATGCCGCCTTGCGCCGGCACGTCCGCGTCATCGGGGACCGGTCCACGGTCGCCCGCGCCGCGGCGGTGTGCGGCCTCGACCTGCCGATTCTCGCGCCGGATGATGCCGGTGACGGTATCCGCGTCGACCATATCGCCGTCGATGGATTGCCGGGCAAATTCGGCGTCCTGAGCCCGGCTTGCGGCGAGGCCTCCTATCGCTATATCGCCCGCGCGGTGGAACTGGCCATGGGCGGCGAGGCCGCCTGCATCGTCACCGCGCCGATCAACAAGGAAGCGCTGAATGCGGCGGGGCATCACTATGATGGCCATACCGGCATGCTGGCGCATCTGACGGGATCGAAATCCTCGTGGATGCTGCTCGCCTCCGAGCGGCTCAACGTCGTGCATGTCTCGACCCATGTGTCGCTGAAGGACGCAATCGGGCGGGCCACCACGGAGCGGGTGCTCGAAACCATCCGCACCGGCCACAAACATATGAAGCGCATGGGGCTCGAAGCGCCACGCATCGCGGTGGCGGGCATCAATCCGCATTGCGGCGAAAACGGGCTTTTCGGCCGGGAGGATGACGAGGCGATCGCGCCGGCCGTGGCGGCGGCAAAGGCCGAGGGCATCCATGTGGAAGGGCCGATCTCGGCCGATACCGTCTATCATCGCGCCTATAACGGCGCCTTCGACCTGGTCGTCGCCCAGTATCACGATCAGGGCCATATCCCGATCAAGCTCGTTGCCTTCGATACCGCCGTCAACGTCTCGCTCGGCCTGCCGATCGATCGCTGCTCGGTCGATCACGGCACGGCCTTCGATATCGCCGGCACGGGCAGGGCCAATCACGTCAACATGCTCGCGGCGCTCGATTATGCCGCAAGAATGGGCGCCGCCGCGCGCGGCTGAGGGGGAAGAATGACCGACAAGAAGGAAGCGTTCGTCGCGCTCGTCACCTGTTTCAACGACGACGAAACCATCAATTACGCGGCGACGCGGGCGCAGGTGCGCCGGCAGGTTTCGGCCGGCAACAACATCATGTGCGCCGGCACCAACGGCGATTTTTCCGCGCTGACCTTCGACGAGAAGGTGCGGCTTTGCGGCGAGGTGGTTGACGAGGTCGCCGGCCGCGCCCGCGTCATCGTCAATGCCGGCATGCCAGCGACCTTCGAGACGATGAAGTTGGCGCGCGAATTCGACCGCATCGGCGTCGATGGCATCGCCGTCATCACGCCGTTCTTCATCGCCTGCACGCAGGATGGGCTCGAGCGCCATTTCACCACGGTTGCCGATGCTATGGAAACGCCGATCTATCTCTACGACATCCCGGCGCGCACCCAGAACCATATCGAGCCGGAGACCGCGCGCCGGCTGGCCGCCCATGGCAACATTGCCGGAATCAAGGATTCAGGCGGCGCGCAGGACACGCTCGAGGCCTATATGGCGGTCGGCCGCGACGTTGACGGTTTTGAGGTCTATTCCGGTCCGGACCAGCTTGTACACTGGGCGCTGACCAATGGCGCGAAGGGCTGCATCTCCGGCCTCGGCAACGTCATGCCCGACGTGCTGGCCAGGATCGTTTCATGCGTCAACGCAGGCGATGAGGCGGGGGCGGCCAAGGCCCAGGAAACCTACGCCGCCTTCCGCACCGATCTCTACAAGCTCGGCTATCCGCCGGCCCTGGTGAAGCGGGCGCTCTATCTGCGCGACCCGTCCGTCGGCCTCTCCCGCCAGCCCGCGCTTTTGCCGGATCCGGAGCAGGATCGGGCGATCGAGGCGATATTGGCGCGTTACGACCTGTAGCTCGCCGCTTCGGTCTCAAAATCTCTGTATCCGGCCCCCTCTCGTTCATCTATCGCTGCGAGGATGCGGCATGAATGCTGGGATGTAACTGCAGAGTGGCCGTAGCCCGAAGGCGGTTTAGGACAAAAAGAGCAACGGCGCTGGCATACGTCGAATCGACGCCCGGCGAGGGCAGAGGATCGCTGAAGCGGCGCTGTATTGCATCTCGCGATATGGCTTTCAAAACGAGACAACTGTCGCCGGGATGTGCACGAGCCCTGCCGAGCGGGATATCCATCAGTATTTCAACGGCAAGCTTAACATGCTTGATGAGGCGGCGCTCGATTTTCCTTGGCGACAGTCGGCAACATTCGTGAGCGTCTTCTGGCCGTGGTCCGTGGTTTCGCAAAAACCGACTTTTGTCGCAAAGTCGGTGTTTCCGTGTCGGACGACACAAAGTGTCGTCCGACATCGAAACACCGTTCTGGAAGAACTAAAAAGTCAATAAAATCAATATTGCATTCCGTCCTCCGACAAGACGGTTTTTCGTTTCCGACACCCGAATTCCGTCTTCCGACATCTGAAATCCGTCTCAGATTTAACGGTTATGCGTGGGGCTGATACAACGCACCCGAAGGAGCAGCCCTGAACAGAAACCTGATTTTTTTTGGGGCTTCTATTTTGCCGATCGCCGTCGCTTCCTTGTGTGGTCGACCTCGTCCCAACCTCGTCGGGCCAGATGAATGAGCCGAGCGCATTCTCGGTAGACAGGATGGAAATGGTAGCGGGATGCCACCACGATACGATCGGCGATTTCAGTCGAGCACTGCTCTGCGATTTTCCGGATTTCCTCCAAATACGAAGGGCGCCGGGCTTTCTCGTCATATTTGACGGAGACAAGCACTTCCTCGCTGTTTCGAAGAAGCAGATGCGCATCCATGATCGTATGCCTGTCCTTGCCGGAATCATCGACATAGTCGATGCGGGTCAACTGTTCCTTGAAGTTGACCGTATCGGGATGGGCGGCAAGGTTCAGATAAACCTGCGACTCCTCATATGAGGCGCACCAGAATTCCTGCAAGACGGTCGACCGGTGCAGCCGCGTGACAAAGGCAACCTTACAGGAGCCACTGGATTTCCCCAGCTCGATCTTCTGCAGGTGTGAGCGCGATAGCCGATGCGGATCGTCGAGATCGGCAAGCGGCGGCGGCTGGATGGTGCAATCCCAGAGCTCAGGTTGATTGGCGTAAGGGTGTTCGGACGGGATTTCGAAATTCATGTGCCGTGCAATAGGCATAGGGTCTCCTTGCCCGAGAAGCCTGGCTTCTCGGGTCTGTTCAATTCAGATGTTGAGGAGAAGCGACACCCTTCCCACCCCGGCACAGCCGTGCTATTGAGGTGGTGCTTACGAAGAGGCGTCTGCTTCTTTTCGGAAAGGCGTGATTGTTGACGCAATCACGCCTTTTCTGTTTTGGCCTTGGCCATATATGTTTTGCTTATGTTCGTTTCCTTTCCTGTCCAGCATTTGCGAGCGGCAGACCGCCCAAATTTAGTTTCAGCTTAGACGCAGGGGTTCAGCGAGAATCCGCGAACGCTACCCTCCAAGCGGGAACGCGCTCATATAGCGTGAAGGCTGTACGCGTTTGCTTCCAGAATATCTCCTTCCATACACAGTTCCTGATAAATGCGAATTTCTGAAAGTGTTTTGATTTTAGCATTCACCGTGCCGAATAAAGTTCACCTGGCCGGCAGCGTCTTAGCCTATTCTCTTGATGACGTTTCGTCGGGAGTTTCCGGATAGAATATATCCGGATCGAGCTTGAGGTATGTTGCCATTGCGCGCACAACACGCCGCGACTGTTTCTTTCCATTCAGAACCGCACTTACGGTCGCTTTGCTCACCTGAATGTGGTCAGCCAGATCACTTGAGCTTAGCGCTCTGTCAAGCATCACATTCCTTAAGAACTTCCCTCTGTCTTTCGGTTTGGACAGGTCGAAGCGGATCGTTTGGTGAGACATGCGTTCATTCCTGAGAACGATTCGGTTTCTTGAATTCGGTAAGCGAATCGTAGCCAGCGCGATTCTTACGGTCAAGCGTGAAGTGAAAAAATTTGCTAAACGGCATATTCTCGACTTGCCGCCGGCTTAACGACGAGGCGGTATGATAAAAAGTTGAAATGCTTATTTTTACTCACAAAAAATGCGAAAAATAGAACGTCTTGCACCGCAATATCATTAAATTCAACTAGTTGGCAAAAATTGATTTTTGTGCGAAAAATAGAAAATAATTCTAATTTTCGCATTTATAGCTATTAGCCAACAATTTCGTTCACTTTTTGTTCTTGGTAACAGGACTCAAAAGAGAGGCTATGCTGCGAGGTGGTGTTACGCAATCTCGGGTGGCATATTTGCAGTCTGAAGCATGACGAAAAGGAGGTGCCTTCTGCATCGGTCGCAGTGAAAGTCGGGCAGGTAGGCCTGCACATAAGGTGAATGGCGGAAAATCTGCCCACTATCACTCCTCCCTGAAAGCCTGATCGAGGTAATCGGTGAACGGTTTGAGCAGGTATGATGCGGGGCTTCTGGCAGCGGTCTGGATGAAGGCTTCGACAGGCATGCCGGGCATGATGCCGTGCTGTTTCGCCGCTTCGAGCGACGGGTTGTCGAGGGCGATTTCGACGCGGTAGAAACGCTGGCTGCCGTCCTCGCCGGCAAGGGCGTCTGCGGAGATGGTGCTTACATAGCCGTCGAATTCCGGAGTTGTGCGGGCGTTGAAATTCGGAAACTTGACCACCGCCGCCTGGCCGGTGCTGATACGGTCGATCTGCGTGGGATCGACATGCACGGCCTGGTTTCCGGCTCCAGCGAAATTGCTGTCGACTTTCAAAGCGGTGCGGTTTCCGGCGATTTCAGTGGCCTGACCATCTATGATGGCAATGACGCGATCGGCGCGATGGACGATGTCGGTTTTGCCGGTACGCTCGACAAGAACAGCGCCGCCTATGTGGCTGACAGCGTGACGATCGGTGGCAATGCGGCCGGCGAAGGTTCCCTTGTCAAGGGCTCGCTCTTTGGCGGCGGCGCGAGTTCGACGGCCGGCAGTGTGGCTGCCTTCGACAATGCTGAAAATCCGACCAAGGCAACTATCGGCGTGTTCCAGGCGAATCGGGCAGACTGAGACTGATGGCCAACCGCCGATTTGAGCCGCGCGCCGGAAACCCGGCGCGCGGCCTGGGTCAGGGGCTGAAACGCATACGGCGCGACTGCCTCTTTGCGTTCACCCTTGGGTTCTTCATGATAAGCGCCCCGCAATGGGGCTTCGCAAAAAAATCCACCGTCACCGGCTTTGACGCGGTGCGCGTTCTGGTTGAATACGGCCAGTATGAAAATGCGATGTCTCTGGCGGAAAGCTTCGCCACTGACCAAAATGGCAAGGCGCTCGCCGCCGCCTTCACGCAGGCCCTCATTCTGGAACAGCAGGGCCGGTTGCCGGAAGCGGCAAGCGCTCTTCGCGCCATCCTTTCTCAGAACCCCGAGGCCCGCAATGTCCGGCGTGAGCTGGCCAGCGTTCTCTACGAACAGGGCGAGGGCAATGCATCGCTGCATCACTTCGAACTTCTGGCCGGCAGCGCCAACAGCGCCGATGAGCGCGCGTTCTACGAGCGCCTTGCCGCCAAGGCCCGCACGATCCGCCCCTGGTCGCTTGGCGGCTATCTCTCGATAGCGCCCAGCACCAACATTACCGAAGCCCCCGACGCCGACCTCGTCTATATCGGCGGCATACCTATACTGCCTGCCGAAAAGAAGAGCGGCATCGGCTATGGCTACGGGCTGAACGGATCCTACCGATTCGACCTCGATGAAGTCTCATCGATTACAATAGGCGGCGGGGTCAACGGCGACTGGTACCGCGATACCAGTTTCAACACGAGCTACTTCGACAGTTTCGTCGACTATCGCCGGGAAATCGGAGACTGGACGGTGACCGGAGGCCTTGTCGGCCAGTATGTGATGAAGGGCGAAGAGCCTTATCGCTGGTCGCTCGGCCCGGCTTTCTCACTGCGGCACAATATGGGCCGAAATGGGGTCACAACGCTGCGCGGCATGTGGCGCAAGCTTGATTACCATGACCGCGATGAACTTGACGGCAGCGAAACCGTGCTGGGGATCAGCCATCTCTATGCCATCTCATCCGCGAGCTCAGTGCGTTTCGGCGGCAATATCGGCTATGTCGATGCGGCGAACGACACCAACAGCTATGTCCGCCTTTCTCTGAACGCGCAGTATTTCCGGGAATGGAGTTTCGGCGCGATTTCCGATATCTCGATTTTCGCGGATGATCGCAAATATCAGGACATAACCTATCTGGCCGGCGAAAAACGCTCCGATCAGCGTATCCAGGCATCGCTCGGCATCACGCTGCGCAATCTGGCGATCCAGGGCTTCGCCCCACGCATCGAATACGCCTACACCCAGAACTTCTCGAATGTCGATGTCTATGATTTTTCGAAGAACACGCTTTCAACCTATCTGACGAAGAAATTCTGAGAGTCTTCTCTGATTGGGGTCGTTGTGGTCAAGGTTCTCCTGCACTTTTTCTCGGACCGTTCCGCAGGTCACTCGCTTCTCTTCGCGGTCGGCGCACCGGTGATTTGCCCGGGGCCGCCGCATGATGGGTCAGGAGAGCGAGGCGTCTCAATCTGTTTCACGACCTTGCAAACCTTGGTTCGGCAGATTCGGGACTCTCAACGAGATCGCCTCGCCCATCGTCCCCACGGAACGATCCGGGCATCGCCCTTTCGAGCGAAAGCTTTGTTCGTGTTACTTGCTCCTTTGAACTGCTTCGGGTCACGCCGCCAGTGCGGCAGACTCCTTGTAAGCGTTGCATCGAGCCCCTGAGAATTGGGCTATCGAAGCCAAATCGCCAGATGGTAATTTCTCCCTACCTTTGAAATCAGGAGGGAAGAATGGCGTCAGTGGATATCTGGGGCTTCAAGGTCGGGCTCTCGACCGATGGCAGGAAGATCTGGCCGAAGTCGTTAAAGCGTGAAGCGGTCCGTCGGGTTCGGGACGAAGGATGCCCGGTTAAATTGATCGCCGATGAACTTGGCACGCGAGATTTCCTTGTGCGCAAATGGGTCAAGCTGGCGGAAGCGCGGGCGACCGACGTTGAGCGCGAAGGCCTTCACCCCTTTGCCGAGGTCAAACTGGATAACGAACCACCCCGCCTGGCTGACCCCAGCAGGGAAAGCGGCTCAAGTGGCCGACTTCTGGTCGGCGGCGTTTGCCTGGAATTTCCTTTGAGTATCGCTGATGCCGAACTGGCGAAGCTGATCCGCGTCGCGGGGCAGTTCTCATGATCTTTCCGTCGAGCACCTTCAAGATCTATCTGGCCACCGATCCCGTCGACTTCCGCAAGGGCATGGATGGCTTGGCTGCCCATGTCTTGCGCCATTTCGACCTCGATCCGTTTTGCGGCGCCTTCTTCGTCTTCCGCTCCAAAGGGAGCGACAAGACCAAGGTGTTGATGTGGGACGGGACCGGTCTCGTGCTGATCTACAAACGTATCGAGGGCCGCGGTTTCGTCTGGCCGAAAATGCAGGGCGGCACGGTCACGCTGACGAAGGCGCAGTTCGAGGCTCTGTTTGAAGGCCTCGATTGGGGCCGGGTCGCAACTGCCCATTACACTCACCCAAAGATCGCCTGATCAGGCCGTCTCTTCCCTTCTTATTTCTGTATCCGGACATTGTAGTATGACGCGTATCCCCTTTGTCGAGGCGAAGCTGTTCCCGGTCGGCGACAGCGAAACCGATCTTGAATACCGGTTTGAAAACCACCTTCGCAAGCTGCGCGAGGACAAGCAGTCTGTCGAAGAGCTTTCCGACGAGGACGACTGGCATCGCTCGAGAGACATTGTGACAAGTCGCGACCGGGCACGGATCAGGCGATGGGCAGTACGGATCATCAAGGGGCGGGAAAAGGTGTCCGGGATCATGCATCTGAGGCCCGAGGACCGCAAGGCGATTGAAATACTGAATACCGGCGTGCAGGTGATCGAAATCGAAAACGAGGCGCGCGCTGATGAGATTGCGGCAGCGCTTCACGCAGAAATGCCATGGATGGCGCCGGCGACAGAGCTGTTCTGGCAGGCGATGCGGCTATCCGTTCGCTCTGGCATGGCTGGCTTCCGCCTTCCGCCTCTGTTGCTGAACGGGCCGCCCGGCATCGGCAAGTCTGTCTGGGCCCGCAAGGTAAGCGAAGTGCTTCAGGTACCGCTGCGGACAATTGATGCGGCTGGCGAACAGGCTTCTTTCGCTGTCGCGGGCTCCCAGCGTGGTTGGGGTTCGGCGCATCCCGGCAAACCGATCCAGACGGTCATCCAGCACAAGGTTGCCAATCCGGTCATCGTCATCGATGAGATCGAGAAGGCCGGCGTTGCAGTCTCGACAAACGGGGCTCGCTGCAGCCTGCCCGATGCATTGCTTTCATTGCTGGAGCCAGCCACGGCGGCGCGGTGGGAGTGCCCCTTCTATCAGCTCAGATTCGATATGTCGTGGATCGGCTGGATCCTGACTTCGAACAGTCTTGTCGGCATTCCGGAACCGCTGCAAACCCGGCTGAACATCGTGAACCTGTCCGTCGTAAGGCCACATGACATGATCAGCTTTGCTCAAAGAGAGGGCAGAAAGCGCGGGCTTTCGGAATTATCCGTCGATGTGATCGCCGAGGTTATCGAGCAGCAGCAAACGCGGCGGCGGCCCCTGAACCTGCGCTCGATCAACCGCATGCTGGCACGCGCGGAGGTGCTGGAAAAGCAGCCGGTGCTGCAATGATCGACGGGCAGTCGAATATCCGGCCCCTCACGCATCGTTATAATTCAGCTTGCCGAGCGTGTTCGATGGCCCGTCGGGGCCGGCGCAGTTCATCTCGTAGACGCAATTGTCCTGAAGGACCTGATGACCCTCAACCAGGAAGCTGGACTTGTTCGATTGCGGCCGGCACCAGCCGACATTGACGCCGGAGGAGACACCACCGCCGGTGCCCGGCTCGTTGCCGGTCACTTGCTCCGTGCGGCTGGCCATGGTGAAGGCCTGATCGCCGCCGAAGCCGGTATTGGAAATCGTCTTCGTGCTCCATTCCAGCTTCGAGACGATCATATAGGGCACCGGCACCATTTTCGGGCCGCGCGGCGTGAGACAAACGCAGGGCGCAAGACAGACGATGCTGTTGGCTTTGCCCGTGTTGCGGGCGGCGCTGCGGCTCATGATGGCTCCTTTCTGAGGGCATGCGGCAGCACCTCGATCGCCGTCACATCGTCGGGGTTCTCGATCGCCATCCGCCAGACCAGCGTCATTGTGTGCTTGTCCGGGTCCGGGTCGGCGATATCGCAATGGACGGTATCGAGGCGCATGATCAGCGTGCGGTCATCTGCGTTGCCGTAGCGCACGATGGCCTTCATCCCGCCTTCCGGGAGGGAAAAATGGTAGGGCGCCGGGTCATGGCGCATGCCGTGGACGGTGATCTGTTCCATGCCGGTGAGGAACGGCCTGAACTGCAAGGCTTGCGGCGCGGCATTCCAGAAGCCGTAATCATAATCCGCCGGCATGCGCGGATGGCGCTCCCTCAGCCAGGCATCGTCGAACGTGCCGGCGAGCGCAAGCCGCGGCTGCCAGGATTTCGTCAGCGGCCCGAAACCGCAGACCGTCATCTCCGCGCCCGGAGAACAGGCGGCGAATTCGCCGGCAAGGCCGATCTGCGGCGCGGGCAGTGCCGCGCCCGCCTCCAGAAGATAATCGCTGACCATGCCGCGCCCGACCGGATTGAACACATGCGCGTCTTCGGTCTCCTCATCGATCCTCACCGTGCCGCCATAGGCCCGCTCGTAAACCAGCGGCACCTCGGTAACCGGCGTCGCATCCGAAAGCCGCCAGCGCTTGCCGCCTTTTGCCGTCTCCGGCTCCATCAGCCGCTCGCCGAACACATGAAAGCCATGGCTGCCAATGATCGCCGGCGTTGCGCCATCCTCCCCCGGCCGGGCGATATCCACCCGCACCGGCCAGCTTGAGAGCTGCTTTTCCTCCGGCGAACGGGCAATGGCGGAAAAGGTCAGATCGGTTTTCGGCTTGAACGGCGCGATCTCGCTTTCGTGCTTCAGCGAGGAGACATTCGGCTCGCCGTAAAACACATCCGAAAGCGCCATCTCCGGCTGCGCCTTCGGCAGCAACGCGCGTCTGCCCTCATGGATTTCGAACACCGCCCGCACCACCAGCACCCCCAACTCACTGCCGTCCAGATACCAGTGGCGGAAGAAAAGGCACGGAAAGGGGAGAGAAATTTGGGGGATCATTGCGACTTCCCCTTGTCGAGAAGACGATGCTCATAGGCCGCGATCACATAGTCCATGCCGTGATAGGCAACGGACTGGCCGGTGATTTGCTGAAGGGTTGCGAGTTCCGGTCCGGCATCCTTCAAGAACAGCCGGGCGGCTTCTTCATACATTCGCCAGACGAAAGCGGTCTTGTCCTGCTCGACAAGATTTTCGACTGCCGCGTCGTGGTAGGTCCTGTCCATGTATTGCAGCAGATTGTTGATCGCCTGACCGGGAGAGGCCGAGGACATCAGAAGATCATTGAGCTTCGTAATGGTAGCAAAGTCGTTCGGACGCGGCAGAACCAGTGTTTCCTCTGACAGCGGCCAGAGAACGGGCAGCGGTTTGGCACTGGCGATGTCTTCGGTCAGTTCATAAGGGGGCATGCCGATGAGATTGCCAAGCGCGGCCGGCAGGCCGGTTTCGCCGATATTGGCCCTTGCCCAGTTGAACACCGCGCCGATAACCGGAACCGTATTGGCCTTGCTTTGCAGGGTCGTCAGGATTTCGTTGTTGACGTAAAAGGCATTGACGCTCGCGCCGGTCGCAGGCGCAATTGTGTTCAGATGAACGCCAGCCGCGTTGAAGGTCGTACCGTGAATATCGATGCTCGGAAATTGACTCTCCAGCACAGCACAGGTCGCGGCAGCCAACCCGCCACCAAGGGAATGGCCTGCGATTTCAAGGCGGTGATCTTGTCCTGGCTTGATTTTTTCCGACACTTGTTTGAGTCCGTATTTGATCGCCTCTGTATACTGTGCGCTACCATGGCCCAAACCCTGCTGAATGTTGCTGTTCCAGTCACCATCAGCCTTGCCGAAGTATTCCAGCTTGTACCCAACAGAAACCGGCAGGGAATACCCCTTGGTCGCACCGGGAAGACGGAGCCATTCACTGTTGTCGATGATGGTGGTCGGAACATAGCCATCGGCCAGCGTCTGTTTGCGCGCGGCGTCGCCAAAGGCGATCTGATAGTAAGGCGGAGTCGGCTGCACCAGGATGAAGATCGGGCCGATGTCGTAAACCTCCAGTGTCACCCCAACCTTGAGCCCGCGAAAATCGTCGAAATCCGTGCCACGAAACACCAGCGTCGGCGGGCAGACATCGGTTTTCTTGTCCGGATCATAGCCCTTGACCTTGTAAAGGCGCGCGACGAGACCGCTCTTTTGCTGTTTGTTTTGGCTATCCCAGGTTTCCCAATGCTTTTCGACCTTCGCCATCTCCTTTTCGAAAACGGTGCTGAACCCACCCGTTGGCGGCGGGTCCTTGTAGATGAATTTCGAAAGATAACACGCCTGCCGCCAGCACGGCTTCCACGTCGCGCGACCATGAACAGCGGTCGTGTTGGGCGTGTCCGGGGGGATGGGCGGAATATCAATCTTCGGCGGGATGATATTGTCGGTGTCCCGCATCGGCGGGATCTTGACCACATGTTCCTGATTATTTGGCATTCTCCGCCTCCTGCCAAGGGATGGGGCCACCGAAGAGCTCCTGCGTATTCTGGTCGGGTGGGTAGTCGGGATTTCGCTTCAAGACACGGAGAGCGATTTGCCGAATTTCCCTGCTCAATTCGTCTTTTCTCTGTTCATAACTCGCCAGAAAATTCATAAACTTTTGGAGTTTGGGGAGGGGTGGATTTTTGAAGTATCCCTGATCAATCAACTCGTTCAGAAAGGAAAGCGCTCCTTTTTGGCTCATAAGCGCTAATGAACTCATCAGGGTGTCTTGTCCATCACTCTCTGACCATGGATCAGCACCGGCTTTGAGCAGTAGCTCCACACCTTCATAATTTCCGATCAACCCAACCTGCTCGATCAGCCATTCGCCCCCATTGCCAAGAAGCTGCACATTGGCCTTGCCGCCATGTTTGAGGTAACTCTCGATCATCCGGTTTTCGAAGTCGAAACCTTGAACAGGACCGGAACTTGGCCCCGGCATGGTCAGGTAATAGACGAAATTCCGCTCTGATCTTTGCGACGGACGATCAACCATGTAGGGATCGGCGCCGTCCGCCAGCAGCGTGTCGATAGCCTGCAGATTGTGCGCCTGAAGCGCCAGGAACAGGAAGGTGATCTCGTCGCCATAGCGCTTGTTGACGCCGCCCGGTAGAGCTTCGACGTCGCGCGTGCTGATATGCCCGCCGCGCTCGATCCTCTGCGCCAGATGGTAGACATCCTCGCCATACGGCTTGAACAACCGGTCGGCGGTATAGGTCGGTTCCGCATTCATATCCAAAATCCTTCCATAGCCCCAAAGCCCCGCGAGGATGATGCAGGCGAGAACGGCAAATTTGATGAGAAACCGGCGGCGGGTCATGGTTGCCTCGCAGCCGTGCCGCGAAACACCAACGTTGGCGGGCAGACATCGGTTTTCTTGTCCGGATCATAGCCCTTGACCTTGTAGAGGCGCGCGACGAGACCGCTCTTTTGTCGGTGGTTCAGGTTGTCCCAAGGTTCCCAGTGCTTATCGACCTTTGCCATCTCCTTCTCGAATACTGTATGGAACCCACCGGAAGGTGGCGGGTCCTTGTAGATGAATTTGGACAGATAGCAGGCCTGCCGCCAGCATGGCTTCCAGGTCGCGCGCCCGTGAACAGCGGTCGTGTTGGGCGTGTCCGGGGGGATGGGCGGAATATCGATCTTCGGCGGGGTGATGTTGTTGGTACCCCACATCGGCGGGATCTTCCCCACGAAGTCCTTGTCAGTCGGCATCTTGCACCTCCTGCCACGGGATGGGGCCGCCGAAGAGATCCTGTGTGTTCTGGTCGGGAGGATAGTCCGGATTGCGCTTCAAGACGCGAAGGGCGATTTGTTGATTTGCGAGGCTGATCGCATCGCCTCTTTGTTCATAGCCAGCGAGTGACCGCATGAAAGATTGTAGTCTCGGCAACTCAACGTCCTTGAAAGTTCCTTGCTCTATCAAATAGTTCAAAAACCTTACGGCGTTTTTGTTATATTTGCGGGCAACTTTCACCATTGCCGTATCTCCACTATCATCCTCCGCCCAAGGATCGGCCCCGGCTTCGAGCAAAATTTTGACCCCCTCGTAGTTTTCGTTGAGCGCAACCTGCTCTATCAGCCATTCTCCCCCGTCTCCGAGAAGCTGCACATTGGCCTTGCCGCCATGTTTGAGATAGCTTTGGATCATCCGGTTTTCGAAATCGAAGCCCTGTACCGGCCCCGTGCTTGGCCCCGGCAGAGTGAGATAGTAGACGAAATTACGCTCCGAGCCGCTCGGGGGATGATCGACCATATAGGGGTCGGCGCCAGCCGCCAGCAACGTGTCAATCGCTTGCAGATTGTGCGCCTTGAGAGCCAGGAACAGGAATGTAATCTCGTCGCCATAGCGCTTGTTGACGCCGCCCGGTAGCGCCTCGACCTCGCGTGCGCTAATATGCCCGCCGCGCTCGATCTTCTGCGCCAGATGGTAGACATCTTCGCCATACGGCTTGAACAGCCGGTCGGCGGTGTAGGTCGGTTCCGCATTCATTTCCAAAATCCTTCCATAGCCCCAAAGCCCTGCGAGGATGATGCAGGCGAGAACGGCAAATTTGATGAGAAACCGGCGGCAGGTCATGGCTTCACCTAGTTGACCTTCACGACATCGGACAGGAGCTTGATCAACTGATCGAGATTGTGGCTGAGCTGTTTGCCGTTGATATGGATCGAGCCATCGGAATTGAGCACGATCACGCTGTCGCCGCTCTTCAGGAGAATGCGCTTGCCGGCGGTGATCACCAGTTCCTCGCCAACATCGAGATAATAGCTCTTGAGGACGTTGACGTTCTTGGTGTTCTGGACCAGTTGGGAATCGTTGTTGCCGATGCTCTCATTGCGGTTCTTCTCGATGCTGACCTGCATCGACCCTTCGCCGGCCCCGGTTCCCTTGTCGCCAAGGCCATAGGGCGTTCCGGGAATGCCGTCGACCATCTTGTCGGCGCCGGTCGGCGTGAACATGCCCTTCTGCGTCGGCCCGACATAAAGCGCCATATCGCCGCCGATCACCTCGGTATGATTGTTCTCGACCTCGATACCCTTGTTGTGGCCGACGGACTGAACCCAGTTGTTGTTGATGCGTTCGGAGTGGTTGTTGTTGGTCTTTTCGTTGCGGTCTTTCTGGGCGTAGACATAGACCTCCTGCCGGTCGTTCTCGTCCTCGAAGCGGAGTTCGTTGTAGCCGGGGCCCTTGTGGGTCTGCGATCGCCAGACGGTTCTGGTCTTGTTGTCGGGGAGCTTGTAGGGCGGCAGGTTGAGGGCGTTGTAGGAACGGCCGGTGATGATCGGCTGGTCGGGGTCGCCGCGGACGTAATCGACAAGAACTTCCTGTTTGATCCGCGGCAGGATGACTTCGCCGAAGGTGCCGCCCGCCGAACTCGATGTCACCCGCGTCCACACCGAGGAATGCTCATTGTCTTTCGAGCGTCTGTCCCATGGATAGGAAAGTTTCACGCGGCCCCAGTCATCGCAGTAGATTTCCTCGCCCTCCGGGCCGCTGACGGTAGCGATCTCCGGGCCATCGGCCTTCGGCTTGGGCTGTTTCGGCGGGGCGTAGTTGAGATCCGCCGGCATCGCCAGGAAGCGATTGGCATAGGTCGTGGAGCCAGTTCCCGCTTCCTCCTTCAGCGCCTGCGGCTGCTCGCCTTCGTGGGAAACGGAGAGCAGATGCCAGAAGACGTTGCAGTCGTCGTTCGGATGTTCGGTGAGTTGCACCTTGTAGCCCGGCGTCAGCGCCGGCGCATTGGTGCGGCCCTCGCCGGTGGTGGCCTCGACGCGCACCGCCTCGAGCTGCGATCTGGTGAACGGCTTGCCGGCGACATCCTTCTTGTAGCCGCCCGGATAGTTGTAGAGATCGTAATTGCCCTTGGCGCCGTTATCGGCCTGGCGGTCGGCGCGATGCTCCTGGCTGTACCCCGGATTGGTGAACAGACGCTCGCGCTGGGTGAAGCTCGTCGCCCGCAACCGCTCGCGGAAGGTGAAGCTGCGGCAGTACACGCCCTTCGCCACGCCGCCGGGATTGGCGTTGTATTCCAGTTCCCGCATCGCCTTCAGCTTCGGCACGATCATCGGCGTATCAATGAATGTGACCTGGTTCTGGCCGTTCGCGTCGGAGGTGAAGAAGAACCAGATGCCTTCCTCGGCCGCGATGCGCCGGACGAAATCGAGATGGGTTTCATTGTACTGGACGCAATATTCCCGTGCGACATGGGTGCCTTCAAGCACGAAGCGCATATCCTCGACGCGGTTTTCCTTCAGCACCTCGGCGATGATCTCGGGCACGGTCTTTTGCTGGAAGATGCGGCTGTCGGAGCCATGGGCGAGCCGGCAGAGGGTCGGCATCAGGACGACCGTGTAGAAGGTGCGGTGAGACCCCTCATCGCTGCGGGCCATATCGGCGATGATGCCGGAGAAATGCCTTATGCCGGCATATTTGTGATGAATGGTCAGCGTTGCCGGCGTGTCGAGCAGGGCGTTGATATCGATCTTGGGATCGTCGGAAACGAGTTCGATCGCCACCTCGGAAAGCTCGAACAGTTTCTCCTCGGCGGTGAAGCCGTGGACCAGCAATTGCCCGTCCTTCAGCGCCGACGCTTCGAAAGTGAAGGCGATGTCCTGGTCCTGGAAGAGAACCGGCATGTCGATGACTGCATTCATGGTGACGTCCTTCCTGACGCGGGTGGCTCAAGACTGTGGGGACAGGGGATTGACGGGAAGACCATTGGCGCCGATCCGGCCGGCCGCCTTCAGCACCTTGTAGGCGCGGCGATAGCGGCGCGCCGATGTGTAGCTGAGCCCGGTTCTGGTCCGCAGCGCCTCGCCCTTGGCCGCGCCGTTATCCTTGCGCTTGCCGGACCAGTCATCGATCATCAGATCGAGAAAATCCCTGTCGGCCGGCGTCTGCGACAGGCGTTTTTCGACATAGAGCACAGCCCGTCGCTCGTCGTCGATGACATTCGGCCTGCGACCGTGACGGGCGGAAAAATCCTCGGGTGTGAGCGTCAGCAGGTCACCGAACCGCTCAGCCCACCATGCCGCACGGTCATCGTGCCAGGACAGGCCGAGCCGGGTACGCAGGTTCATCAGGATATTGGTGTCGAAGGGCAGGAACGCATCGAGCTTCATCGGAAACTCGGCCCATTCGCGGATGAGAGCGGCAAGCGCTGGCGTCAGGACGACCTGCGGGCTGGTCTTGGGTCTGCCGATCTCGATGCCGCGCAGGATGGTGACGCCGAGATCCGTCTTCTGTTCGCGCCGGACCCTGAAGCGGGTTCCGTCGATATCTTGAACGATCCGCGGAGGCTTTGCCAGAGCTGCGCGTCGCGCCCGCTCCTTAGGGTCGCGGCCATCGATGATGCCGAGACGCTTGCGGAATTTGAGGAGCCGCACCGATCCGAGCGGCAGGCCGGAACGCTTCCGCGAAAAGCCATGGGCCAGCAGATGGCCGGCAAGTTCGTGCGTCAACACCGCTTCCGGCGTGCCTTTCGATCGGTCTTCGGGATAGCCGAGAAAGATGAGGAAGCCGTGCCCGCTCTCAATCGCCTGCCGGCACGTAAACACCCGGCCATCAATATCCGCGATTTGTGCTTCGGTTTCTAGCGTCGTCAATAAGGACATGTTAATATCCATTATAACTAATATGACAGCGGAAACTTTACAACTTTTAGGAATGATGTCAATCATGGTCCGTCCAGATTGCAACCAGAGAATGGCATCGATCTGCCAGGAGGTGCCGAAAATGAGAACCATTCAGGGTATCGCCGGACAGATGGCCTTTTCAGACGACGCTCCGATCGGGCCATATCCTCTGGAATTCATCGAGAATCTGGAAGACATGATGGCAGCACCGTTTCCCGACGATCTGCGTTGGTATCTCGAACATTACGGCGCCCGAAAGCTGTGCGAGGGACAACGCTCGCTGCCGTTGTGCCTCGACAGCTATCACTATGTGGCCGACTTCGAGGGACTCCCGGACATCACCAAAGCCGAGAAGCAGTATCATCAGCTCTGTCGCTTTGCGATGACCGAGACATTGCCTTATGACAGAAGATGCTATTTCCCGATCGGGCGAGCCAGCACGGCAACGATGAGCCTTTGCCTGTCCCTGCTTGTCAGCCTGCATCCGCTGAATTTCGGGACAGTCTGGGGCGTCAGCGCACTTGCCGGACACCACCCGCTTGAACCGGTCCTTCTTGCACAGGACTTCACAGCCTTTCTTCAGATGATCGTGCCAAAGGCAGGACTGCCTGAACAGGCAAAGCAGCGCAACGATGCGCTCCTCGATAAAATTCTCAGGGATCAGAGCAGCAAGATCAGGCCACAGCCGACTAGAGCGGCCAGCGCGAAGGCGCTGATGGCGTTTTATCTGGATCACCCGGATGAAACCGTCTTCGACGGATTGCACAATCTCGAATTGGCTTATTACATTGGAGGCCGGAACTTCCACGGAACACGCGCTGCCATGGCGCAAGCTCAAGAATCTTCGACCGACCTGTCCGACCGCGTGGTCCGGCCGGGACCGATCCGCCGACGGCAGGTTCAGATTTCGGAGCCACATAAATTCCTCGGAACGTTCCGGGTCTTTCCGGCGCAAGACAGCTATGCGACCGTGACGGTCAAATCCGTCGTCGGTGTCGATCAGGTTCTGAAGGAAACATTCGTGCTGCATTATTCTGATGCCGGGTGGGCACTCGTCGCCCGGCAAACGAGTAATGTCGACCCGATAGAGATCGATGGCTTCGGTACTTTGGCATTCGACGTCTTTTCCGGCTGGCGCTTCCCGACACCCGTCACGCCGCGCTGGAGCCGGCTGCCGGTGGACGTTCGCATCGTCGGCGAGGAAGATGCGCTCACGCTGCCGTGTATCGCATTCGTTCGGGAGCTTCTCGACTGGTCCGACCTGAGACCTGCGCTCGAAAGGCGCCTGTTCGATCACGACTACCTGCCATTGGTCATGCCGCTGCATACAGCCTTCGTGAAAGACGGCAAATATCATGAAAGACTGCAGACTCGAACGGGCGGAATGCCCGTGATCAGTTCCCCGACAGAAATATGGACGGAAATCGGCTCATCCGGCAGCATCTATGTCGAAAATGACAGCCGCTTCACCTGGCGCCTGTCCCTCAGGAACAAAATGGACCCGATCGACATCACGGTCGAAAACGGGCAGATCCTCACGTGAAGCTCTCCTGATCTGGGGGGCAATCGATACTCGATTTCCAAAGGCCGCCGCCGCCGGACATTTTTTCTGGCACGGCAGTGCTTCCGAGAGATGTTGCGAGAAATGATACGCGGCTTCTCCGGCAAATGCGAAAATCAGCAAAGCTTAGCACCGGCTGATCGGCGCTGCGCGGCATCTATTTTTCAATTCATGGGTAAGGGGCGAAATCAGCAGGCGCCCGATTTGGAAGGCGAAGAGGCCTCCAAGGCATCGCCGCAAGCGGCGAGTCGAAAAACCGACTTTTGTCCCAAAGTCGGCGTTTCCGTGTCGGACGACAACAAATAGTCAAAATTCAGAGGTGGTGGGCCTGGAGGGACTCGAACCCCCAACCAAGCGGTTATGAGCCGCCGGCTCTAACCATTGAGCTACAGGCCCCCTTGTCCGTAGCCGAGATGGGCTGGAACGGGCCGCGCCGGCAATGGCTCCTTGCGCGGACCCTCCGACTACTCCAAATTCATGGGCATCGCAAGTTCCCGCCGCATTGGCTTCACAATTGCCGGCCAAGAGGAGGGGATACCATTTCAAGGAGGGATATCCATGGCCAATTTACCCGTTCGTCTCGCCGCCGCGGGCCTGCTTTTCGCGCTCCCGCTTGCCGGCACGGCAGCCCTTGCGGATGGCGCACCGCCGCCGGCCGTCATCAATGTCTCAGCAGATGGCGATGCCACGCTGGTGCCGGACATGGCCACTGTCTCGCTGTCCGTCGTCAGCCAGGCCGATGACACGGCGACCGCGCTTTCGGAAAATTCGGCCGCCATGCAGAAGGTCATCGACGCGCTGAAGCAGAACGGCATCGCCGACAAGGACGTCCAGACCAGCAATTTCTCGGTGAGCCCGCGCTATCAGCAGGTCAAGGCCGATGACGGCACCATGACCAGCGAGATTGTCGGCTATGAGGTCCAGAACGGCCTCAATGTCCGGGTGCGCGATCTCTCGAAGCTCTCCGCCGTGCTCGATCAGGCGGTCAAGCTCGGGGTTAATTCCGGCGGCGGGATTTCGTTTTCCAACAGCGATCCTTCCGCTGCGGAAGACGAGGCCCGGCGCGAAGCCGTGGCCAACGCGCTGGCCAAGGCGGAGACGCTGGCCGAGGCCGCCGGTGTTACGCTCGGCAAGGTGATGTCGATCTCCGAACAGAGCTCGATGCCGCAGCCGATGATGATGCGCGCCGACGTGATGATGGCGAAAGCCGAAGGCGCTCCGCCGATCGCAGCCGGCGAAAATACCTATAACATCACCGTTAACATGACGCTGGCGATCGAGCAGTAAAGCCGGTTCCCATTGGGACCGCCATGCCGATCAGGGCTGGAAAGAGCGCCGTCGCTTTGTCGCAAGACGACGGCAATCTCCAGCTTTATCGGCGGGCCCGCTCTCTGGAACCCAGCGTCCGATCCTGTGGCGGCGGGATTTCGCCGCCCGCAGTCGGCGCTAAAAAGAGTCCGACGGGGCGGGAAATAACTTTCGCGCAATGCCATTCCCCGATCTCGGAACTCGTCTTGCGCCGCTCATGATATGCATCGGTTGCCGATGACATGCTCGATTTTAGCCGCCATGCCGCCGGCTGCCCCCGCTTCCGTCTCAAGGCCATGGGCGGCCGTCCAGGCGCCACAGCGGCGGCTCGACCCTGAATGCGTCAAGGCGGATTGCCAGGGCGAGCTCATTTCACATCCTCCAGCGGCATGTAGAGCGCGCCCCCCTCGCGGAATTTTTCGGCCATCGCCGCCATTCCCTCTTTCTGGGCCTCGGCCCGAATGTCGTGGGAAATGCGCATCGAGCAGAATTTAGGTCCGCACATGGAGCAGAAATGCGCCACCTTGTGCGCCTCCTTCGGCAATGTCTCGTCATGCATCGATCGCGCAGTCTCGGGATCGAGCGCGAGGTTGAACTGGTCTTCCCAGCGGAATTCGAACCGCGCGCGGCTGAGGGCGTCATCGCGAATCTGCGCCGCCGGATGGCCCTTGGCGAGATCGGCGGCATGGGCGGCGATCTTGTAGGTGATGACGCCGGTTTTCACGTCATCTCGGTCGGGCAGGCCGAGATGCTCCTTGGGCGTCACGTAGCAGAGCATCGCCGTGCCGAACCAGCCGATCATCGCAGCCCCGATACCCGAGGTGATGTGGTCGTATCCCGGCGCGATGTCCGTGGTCAGCGGGCCGAGCGTATAGAACGGCGCTTCGCCGCACACCGCAAGCTGCTTGTCCATATTGGCCTTGATCTTGTGCATCGGAACGTGGCCCGGGCCTTCGATCATCACCTGGCAATCCTTGGTCCAGGCGATCTGCGTGAGCTCGCCGAGCGTCTCAAGTTCGGCGAACTGTGCCGCGTCGTTCGCATCGGCGATCGAACCGGGGCGCAATCCGTCTCCGAGACTGAAGCTGACATCATAGGCCCGGGCGATGTCGCAGATCTCTTCAAAATGCTCGTATAAAAAGCTTTCTTTGTGGTGATGCAGGCACCACTTCGCCATGATCGAGCCGCCCCGCGAGACGATACCGGTGACGCGATCGACGGTTAGCGGGATATAGCGAAGCCGCACGCCGGCATGAATGGTGAAGTAGTCCACGCCCTGCTCGGCCTGCTCGATCAGCGTATCGCGGAACACTTCCCAGGAAAGATCCTCGGCAATGCCGCCAACCTTTTCCAGGGCCTGATAAAGCGGTACCGTACCGATCGGCACCGGTGCATTGCGGATGATCCAGTCGCGAATATTGTGGATATTGCGGCCCGTGGACAGATCCATCACCGTGTCGGCGCCCCAGCGGATCGCCCAGACCATCTTTTCAACCTCTTCGGCCATCGAGGAGGTGACGGCCGAGTTGCCGATATTGGCGTTGATCTTGACCAGAAAATTGCGGCCGATCGCCATCGGCTCGGCTTCCGGGTGGTTGATGTTTGAGGGGATGATCGCCCTGCCGCGCGCCACCTCGTCGCGCACGAATTCCGGGGTGATGAAATCGGGAATATCGGCGCCGAAGGCTTCGCCATCACGGGCCAAAGCCTGTTTTGCCGCCGATCGGCCAAGGTTTTCGCGGATGGCGACGAATTCCATTTCAGGCGTCACGATTCCGGCGCGGGCATAGGCCATCTGGGTGACGGCGCGGCCATCTTTTGCGCGCAGCGGCCTGTGCCGCACCGGAAACTCCGGCGTCAGTCGCGCGCCTGCGGCAAAGCCGTTGTCTTCGGGCTTCACATGACGCCCTGCATAGCGCTCGGTGTCATTGCGCGCGGCGATCCAGGTCTCGCGCAGACGCGGCAGGCCGCGTTCGATGGCGATTTCGACGTCTGGATCCGTATAGGGTCCGGAACTGTCATAGACGGTCACGGGTGGCTCGCCGGCCGTTGGATGCAGATCGATCGCGCGCATGGGAACGCGGATATCGGGATTGAGAATGCCGGCCTGCCAGACACGGCGCGAGGCCGGCAACGGCCCGGTGGTGACGGTTGGGGAAATATCTTTCATCGGTCGGAGCCTCCAGTGCTCGATGCGTTGGAGACCCAGTTCGCCGTAATGAATGGAGAGGGGCTGCGTGAATTGCGCCAGCGCAATTCGGCCGTGACCGCAGCAGATGCACCATCCCTACGCCAGTGTGAACTGGATCAGGTTCATCGGGTCACTGCGCTGCGCGTCGCCATAAAGGCGGACGGGCGATCAGTATCTCAGCCCCTTGTCGGGACCCCCCGGGTGAATGTGCAAAGACTGCATTCCGTCCCGCGGTTTGTCAACTGAAAGACTGGTGGCTGCACCACTGCAACGGTCTTGTCTCACCCGGGCGGATTTGATCCCGCCCGGGTGAGTGTTCTTTGAGATCAGAATTTCACCTGGAGCTTTGCGTTGACGCCGTTATAGCTGACGTCGTCGCCGAACTGGCCCTGGTAGGAAACGCCGATCGTGGTGTTGGGCGACAGGTCGAAATCGAGACCGGCCTCGATCACGGCGGCATCCTCGGCGACGGCGACGCCGGTGATGGAGAACGGCGTCGAGCCCGCAAAGGCCTGCGTGACGGACGGCGTGATATCGCCGAAGGCGTGACGCCAGCCGATCATCCCGCTTGCCTTTGCCCGGGTCTGGCCCAGCATGAAGTCGGACGATACGCGCAGACCCACGGTGGTGAAGGTGGTGTCGGAACTGCCGCTTGCGCCGTTCAGCGCTGCAGCGCTGCCGGTCTCGCTGTAGCCGTCGCTATCCAGATTGACATAGGCGAGGTTGGCGAACGGCTCCAGCTGAACGTCGGAGAGGTCGAACTGATAGCCGAGTTCTCCGAAGGCCTGGAAGGTGCCGGCGTCATAGCTGCTGTCGAGCGCATTCGTAAGGCCCGGGATGAACACCGAACGGCTGGTGTCGATCTGGTGCCACGTATAGGCAAGACCCGAGCGGAAGCCGAAGCCACCCCATTGCGAACCGGCATAGAGGCCGAGCGAATAGTTGTCGCTGGAACCCGACGACGCGCGATCATCGCTGTCGAAGCTCGAATGGCTGTAGCCGGCCAGCGCGCCGACGCGCCAGGTTTCGGCAACCGGGATGTCGACGCCGACCAGCAGGCCGCCCGTCGCGCTGTCGAGGCCGGCGGCATTGGCGTTGCCGTCGAACTTGTTCCACGCCCCGAAGGCGCTGCCCCAGGCGGCGATGCCGTTTGCCTGATCGGGAGCGACGAGGTTTGCGCCGTCCGGCCCGTAGGCGAGAACCGGCGCCGACGATGCGCCGACCGTGCCGAAGGCTGCCCGCAGGCGATCGGCTTCCGCGCCGCGGACGATGCCGCTTTCCTCGATCAGCGCCGATTTGACCGACGCGTGGATCTCGCCGGAAAGCTGGTCGAAGCTGTTGCGGATGAAATCGGGATCGTCCGGCAGCATGACGATCGCGTCATAGAGCTGGTTACCGGCGGTAAAGCCGATCGACTCCACGCTTGCCGCAACGGCCGCCTGGTTGGCGGTTTGAGCCAGCGATGCGAAGTCGCGGTCATTGCGCTGCAGCTTCAGGCCGATTTCGCTCGCGCCATAGATGAAGTCAGGCGTCAGGAAGGCGAAGTCGGAGGTGACGCTGGCGAATTCGCCCTCGATCTCACCGGCCGACAGCACGGTGTAGGTCGAGCGCGGATCATAGACGCCGTCGAAGCCGATATGCGCAAGCGTTCCGTTCAACGAGGCCTTGCCGGTCACCGTCACCGCATCGCTCAGGCCGGTTTCCGGGTCCACTTCGACAGCGAAGATCGAGCCGGAGGCGAAGGTAAGGTCGCCGTCGATCGTCAGCGTGCCGATGGAATTGCCCGGCGACAGCGTGCCGCCCGCGGCGATTGCGACCAGCGAACCCGCGCCGGAGCCGATCGTGCCGGAGCCGCCGAGTATCGCGCCGTCATTGACGGTCATGCTGCCGCCGATCGCGCCGACGCCGTTTTCGTCGCCCACCAAGAGCTTGCCCTCATTGACCAGCGTGGTGCCGGCGAAGCCGGAGCTGTCGGCCGTCAGGAGCAGAGTGCCCACGCCGCGCTTTTCAAACGTGCCGTCGCCGGAAAACGTCTTGAGGGCGGTGACCGGAACCGTCGGGTGCGAGACATCGATCCAGCCGCGGCCGTCGAAACGGATGGCCTTGTCGATCGACGTGATCGGCCCGGTCCACTGCGCCCAGTCATCGTCGGGGCCAGCGGTGCGAATGCCGCCATTGTCGAGCGTGATCAGGCCATCGGTCGAGCCGAGCGCGGCGCTTTCGTCGATTGCCACAGTCTTGCCGGCGGTGACGACGATATCGCGGAAACGCTCATGATCGTCCACGCACATCGCGCGGGCGCCCTGAAGCGACAGATGCTGAGCATCGGCGCAATCGAGCGCCAGCTTGAGGGGGGCGAAGGGGTCGTTTTCGAAGTCCAGCCCGGTCTTCGCGGAAAGTGCGGCGCGTACGGCTGGATCGTTGAGGCCGAGCGTTGCCACCAGTTCGTCCCAGGCCGGGTTTTCCGGCTTGGTGTCGAAGGCGAGGTCCTCATCGACATACTTCATGAGGATATCGCCCCATTGCTCCCAGCTCATGTCGCTGATGCTGCCGATGCCCGGGAATTCGTCGCGATGCGCCTGGAAATAGTCGTCGAGAACGTTGCGGAAGAACTCCGGATTGGAGGTGTCCGTGAGCTTGTCGAGATAGGCCTTGTAAACCGCCTGCTGTTCGGCGGGCACGTAGAGGGAAAGCTCCTCCTGGAAGGCCACCGGGTCGTGACGGTCATAGACCGCGTTGGCAAGCAGGAAGCCGAGGCGGCTCTCGGTGACCTCCGGGGCTTGCGCATAGATCGGACGGCCATCCTCATCGGAAAGCTGGCCGAGATAGACATCGGTGCGGTGGTTGTTGCGCGACAGCCGGAATTCGCCGGCGCGCTCGGCGGAATCGCGCGTGTTGGCGTCGAAGGTCAGGCGAACCTTGCCGCTGTCGTCGCCGATTTCCTCGACATTGGGGCCCTTCCAGCGGATTTCATGGGCGAGCGGCTCATGGTCGGAGAGCGCGTGACCCTCGTCCGTCGTGCTGATGTCCTGATCGAGAACGCCGCCGACATAGCGGTCGTCTTCGGCGTCCGTCAGTTCCCACCATTTGGCGTAGGGGCGCGAGGCGATGAAGTGGTCGATCTGGGTGCGGCCCCAGGACGGCCATTTGAAGGCCTCGTCGTCTTCCTCGACGCTCGGCCATGTGGTGCTGCCATCCGCCAGCTTGTGGGGGGCGAAGCGTTCGCGATCCTCGGGGTTCTGCAGGATCTGGTACTGCTTCTTCAGAAGGTTCATCGTGTAGGGTGTGTTGCCCGCCACGGGATAGGTCTCGTCGGTGAACAGGCCTTCCGGCGCGGTATCGATCTCGCGATTGATATAGGCCTCTGCCGCGGCGTATTTTTCCGAGCCGATGGCGTGATTGCGCGCGACATATTGCAGCGCCCAGGCCTTGTGGTCGGCATTGCCGGTCTCTCGCGCCCGCTTCATCATGAATTCCTGCTGAACCACTTCCAGCAGTCCGCGCTCGGAGACGTCACCCGCGTTGAAGTCCCCTGTCATGATAATGGGGCTGGCTTTGCCTGCGGCCCAGTCGTTCAGCTCATGGGCTTCGCGGTTACGATGGAGAAAGGCATCATCGCGGTAATCGAGGTGCTCCGTCGCGATGATCGTCTGCGGGCGGCCGTTCTCGCCGCCGACAACCACGTGAACCGGCTCATCGGTATTGCTGTAATCGATGATGTCCTTGTCGCGCCATGCGAGGCCGGTGTCGCCCTTCGAGTGCAGCGCGTAATCGCCGGCGCCAAGGTCGGCCATCTTGTTCTGGATGTCGACGCCGTAGCTGTTGCGGTATTCCTGGATGGTGATGAAGTCGTAATTGCCCGATGAAAGAAGGTCGGCCGCTTCGGGAATGAGCGTCGATGCCCCCCAGGTGTTCAGGGAGATGATGCGCAGCGCATTGTCCTCGGCCTTCGCCGGAACAGCGCTGACGGCCAGCAGCGAAACGCCGCTCAGAAGGCCCAGCATCTTGCCTGAAATCTGCGCGCGGCTTCCCAGCCGCTGAATGATACCATTCATCGGGTATTCCTTTCGTAATCGGAACGCTATGAAATTTCGATTTGCGTCGTCAGGTTAGCATGTTTCGAAAGCGACATATAACCCCCATATATGTCATATTTACAACATTTTTATAGATTCCTTGCGTACACGCCCTCGGTGTTTCAAAAAGGAGGGCACAGAATCGGAAATGGTGCTGGAGGTGGTGTGGACGTGGAAAGCAGCGGAGAAGAAAGAAAGAAGGAAAGCCGTCAGTCGTCGATACTGCGATTGATGGAGAAGAACTTCTATATCTCGGTAGAGGAGATTTCCGATTTCTTCACGGTGACCACCCAGACGGCCCGGCGCGATATTCTTGCGCTTGAAAAGGCGGGCCGCGTGCGTCGTCTTCATGGCGGCGCGGTTCTTGTCGGCCCGCTGGAGGAGACAGTCTACCGCCGTCGTCGCGTCGACAATGCGGAGCAGAAGCAGCGCATCGGCGAGCTTGTCGCCGATCTTGTGCCGGATGGCGCGTCGATCTTCATCGATTCCGGCACCACCTGCGAGGCGATCGCGCGCGCGCTGTCGCGCCGCAATCATCTCAGGGTTTTGACCTACAGCCTCAGGGTCGCGACGATCCTGAACGAGAACACCAATTTCACGCTGGCCGTCCCCGGCGGTTTCGTGCGTCCCATCCATGGCGGCATCTTCCAGGAAGAGACGCCCGAATTCATCCGCAACTTCAAGTTCGACAGTGCGATCATCTCGGTGAGCGGCATCGACAATGACGGGGATCTCTGCGACGACGACCATGCCGAAAGCGTGGTGGCGACGGCGGCGATGGCGCAATCGCGCCGCACGCTTGTGGCCGTCGACAGCAGCAAGTTCGGCAAGCGGGCCATGGTGCGGCTGGGGTCGATTGCCGACGTGAACACCCTCGTCACCGACACCATGCCGGAAGGGGATATCCGTCGTCTTCTGGATGAAAACGACGTCGAGATCGTTTGCTGAAGCGCGGCGGAAGCGCGCCGCCGGCCGCTCTTCCGCTGTCCGTTTCATGTCCTCGAAGCCGGTGTGTTTTCGAATATTTCCGTGGCGAGCGTCTGGATTCCCGGAAGGCAGACATCGCACAGAGGCTGCAACACGTCGCGCGTTCCCGTTCCCGTCAGAACGCCGACCTTGAGGCCCGCGCCGCCGGAAATCGCCATGTTCATGTCATGGGGATTGTCGCCGACGACCGCGGTCTGCGCGGGGGAAACACCCATCGCCGCGCAAAACGCCAGCAGCATGCCGGGTTCCGGCTTGACGCCGTAGCCGCTGTCATAGCCGGCGATGAAATCGATCCATGGGGTCAGCGACAGGCGCGCCACCAGCCCTTCGATCGCCGCCTGGCTGTCGCTGCTCGCGATGCCGAGCCTGAAGCCGCGCTCATGCAGATTGCGAAACAGCTTGACCAGATTGGTGACCGGAACGGCGTCGGAGACTGCGGCGGTAAACAGCGTATCGAGCGCGGCGGTCAACTCGCCGACGCTGAAACGCGCGCCGGCCTCGATCCAGGCCCGGGCGATCTCGTCGGTGTTTCCCGCCGCCAGCAGGCTGTTTGACGAGGTCTGCCCGCTTTCTGCGTCCATGCCGCCGACGCTCAGAAGATGCGCGGCAAGCGCCGGATCACCGCTCGCGGCAAGGTCGGCGGCGGCCCGGTTGATGGGCGCCCAGGTGCGCTGGTAATCGAGGAGGGTGCCATCCTTGTCGAAAAGGATGGCCTTGATGGGGGAGGCCGTCATGGCGTTTTCCGCTCTTATCTTATGAGATTGACATTTCTGACGCCGGCGAGCCGCATCAGCACGCGCACGACGATCAGGCAAAGCACCACGATCCCCATGATGCAGACCGAAAAGGCGGCTGCCTGGTTGATCGCGCCGCGATCCGACAATTGCAGCACCGAAACGGAGGCAAGCTGGGTCGAGGGGGTGACAAGAAAGATCACCGCCGACAACGAGACCATGGAACGCATGAAATAGAACACGCCCACGCCCAGAAGGGTCGGCCAGATGAGCGGCAGCGTGACCTTGCGCAGGGTCGTCATCGAGGTGCCGCCGAGCGTCGTCGAGGCCTCGTCAAATGTCGCGCCGATCTGCTTCAGGCTGGTGGACGAGATCAGGAAGGCATGGGCATGGTTGTAATAGACCTCGAGGATCACGATCAGCGCAAAGGTTCCGTAGAGGAAATTGAGCGGATTGGCAGGTGAATTGAACACCAGGATATAGCCGAGACCGAGCACGATGCCGGGCACCGCGGCCGGCAGGATCGCAAGAAACGACAGCGGTCCGGTCAGCGCGGTCTTGAACTTGTGCACCACGATGGCGCCGAGCCCGGTGACGATGATGCCGACGATCGCGGTTGCGAAAGCAACGAAAACGCTGTTCCAGAGCGGGTCCGTGCCGTTCTGGACGTCAAACCGGTAGTGGCGCAGCGTGAAGCTCATATTGTACGGCCACAGATGCACGAAGCTGGCGAACACGACGATCGCGACCACGGAGACAACCAGCCCCGCCACCACATAGGCATAGAGCGAGAAGAACAGGTCGCGACGCGCCGAGGGTTTTGGCGTCAGGGGGCGGGACTGTTCGGTGACCAGTGCGTGCTGGCGCGCGGTCATCCGCTTTTCGATCAGCTTGGCGAACATGGCGGGCACCAGAAGCGCCACGCCGATGACCGCGCCGAGGCCGAATTGGGCCTGGCCGATGACCTGGTTGTAGACTTCCGTCGCCAGCACGTTGAAATCGCCGCCGATTACCATCGGATTGCCGAAATCGGTAATCGCCAGCATGAACACGATGAACAGGGTGGCGGCCAGCCCATACCGGGTCGCGGGCAGCGTCACATCGCGGAAAATCCGCAGCGGGCCGGCGCCGAGCGCCTCGGCGCTCTCATAGATCCGGGCATCCGCCACGGCGAGCGCAGCCGAAAGGATCAGGAAGGCGTAAGGAAACGCATAAAGCGCGTTGGCGATGGCAACGCCCCAGAAGCCGTAGATATCGAGATCGAAACCGAGATAGCGGTTGAGGATACCGTTGCGCCCCAGAAGCAGGATCAGGCCTTGGGCCTGAACCAGCGACGGCGCGAACAGCGGCACCAGGATCACGATGCGCAGGAACCATTTGCCGGGAATGATCGCGCGCTGAAGCGCATAGGCATAGCCATAGGCGACTACCACCACGATCGCCGTGGAGGTGAGCGAGACCAGAATGCTGTCGCCGACGAGCTCCCAGAAACGCATGGTCGAGAAGGTGGCGATGAAATTGCCGAGGCCGAGACCGTCCGGGGTCTCCAGGCTGCGCATCAGTATGCCCAGCAGCGGCAGCAGCAGAAAGATGATGAGGAGGGCGGCGACGAACAGCGTCATCGCCCAGATGCTGGCGCGGTCGGCAATGTCGGTGCTGCGGGCGGGGCGGTTGGTGGTCTGCGCGGGGTTGCTCATGCAAGCACCCGCAGGGCTTCGGCCGGGATGACGATGCCGAGACGTTCGCCCACTTTGGGAACCGCGCTCGCGCCGTGCAGCTCGACGCTGATCGGCGCCTTGGGCTCGGCATCCGTCACCACCTCGACGCGGGTGATATTGCCGAGATAGGTGACGCCGGAGACGGTTGCCGCAAGCGTGTTGTCGCCGGCGGCGTCGACCTCGGTCAGCGAAATCATTTCCGGGCGCACGCCGAGGGCCGTGATATGATCCGCGGTGTGCGCATTGTCTGCAAGGTGGAGCGCCACGCCGCCGAAGCTCGGCTGCATGCGCGCGTTTTCATCCAGTTTCAATATGTTCATGCGACCGATGAAATCGGCGACGAAGGCGGTTTGCGGTTCGGCATAGAGTTCGCGGGGGGAGCCGATCTGCTCGATGGTTCCCTTGTTCATGACCACCACGACATCCGCCATCGCCAGCGCCTCTTCCTGATCGTGGGTCACCATGATCGTGGTCAGGTTCAGGCGCTGCTGCAGGGCGCGGATCTCGACGCGCAGTTCTTCGCGCACCTTGGCATCAAGCGCCGACAGCGGCTCGTCGAGCAGAAGAAGAGACGGGTCGGGCGCGAGCGCGCGCGCCAGCGCGATGCGCTGCTGTTGTCCGCCCGACATCTGCGCCGGCAGTTTGGCGCGATGGTCGCCAAGATGCACCAGATCGAGCATCTCATCGACGCGGCTGCCGATCTTGGCCTTGTCCCAGCGCCGGCATTCGAGGCCATAGCCGACATTGCGCGCCGCGGACATGTTGGGAAACAGCGAATAGGACTGGAACACGACGCCGAAATTGCGCGCCCGCGTGGGCACTGCCGTCAGGTCCTCGCCGCCAAGCTGAATGGTGCCTTCATCGGCATCTTCCAGTCCGGCGATGACGCGCAACAGCGTGGTCTTGCCGCAGCCCGACGGGCCGAGAAAGCAGACGAAGTTTCCGTGCGGGACATCGAGCGTGACATTGTCGAGTGCTGTCAGCCTGTCGAAGCGCTTGACAAGGTTGCGGATCGAAAGGTCCATCGCGCGTCTTCTCCTGATCGGGGTTTGGCGGCGCGGCTGGAGGAAAGGGGATACCGGTTTCCTCCGGGCGCACGTCGTAACTAAAAACGGTTCGGATCGGCGTAGCCGTTTTCCGAAGCAATGCAGTCTGGAAAGCAAGCGCCGGCGGGCATGACCGCCCGCCGGCTCGGTTGTCGCCTGGCGTGGCTTAGCGCTCGTAGCGCTCCTGCCAGGTGTTGATGATTTCCGTGCGGTCTTCGGCCGCGGCGCGGAAGTCGACCGGGAACAGGGCGGCCGGAACATCCTCGGGCAGGCCGGCGGAGATGAACCGCTCCGGCACATCGCCGCCCGGTACCGTCACGATCGTCTTCCAGTCATAATAGGCCGTGGCCGCTTCGGGGCTGAGGGTCCAGTCGAGGAAGCGCTTGGCGGCGTCCTTGTGCTCGGAGGAAGCGACCAGCGCATTGCCTTCCAGCTCGTTGCCGGCGCCTTCGGAGGGCACGACCATGGTGATCGGGTAGCCTTCCTCGATGTTCTTGATGGCGCGCATCGCGTAGGAAGCGCCGACGGTGTATTCGCCCATCGAGGCGACGTTGCAGGGGCGGGAGCCGGACTTGATGTACTGCGCGACATTCTTGTCGAGCTCGTCCAGGAAGGCCCAGCCTTCGTCTTCGCCCATCATCTGCAGCAGCGCGTCGATCTGGATATAGCCGGTGCCCGAGCTTGCCGGGTTGGGCATGACGACCTCATCGGCAAAGGAAGGGTCGGTCAGATCGGCCCACGAGGTCGGCATTTCCAGCCCCTCGGCCTCGAGGCGTTCATTGTTGACGCAGAATGCCGCCATGTAGCCGGTGACCGCAAACCATTTGTTGTCGGGATCGCGGAACTGCGCGGGAACGGTATCGATGCCCTTCGGCTCGTAGGCTTCCAGCGTTTCCTCGATCTGCGGGTTCACCATGGAGGTGACGGCGAAGCCCCAGAGCACGTCATGCTGCGGATTGGCCTTTTCCGCGATGATGCGGGCGGCGAGATCGCCGGTGGAGAGCCTCAGAAGATTGACGTCGATATCGGGCATGGCCTCCTTTGCCTTTTCAAGAAAGGCTGCGGCCTCGTCTTCTTCGTAGGACGTGTAGACCGTGATGGTTTCGGCGAAGGCAGCGCTTGAGATCAGCGCGCCGGTGAGTACGCCAAGCGTCAAAAAACCAAATTTCTTCATTTCTCTCTCCTTTGTATCTGAGGCGACATAAATGTATGTTTAGTGACATTTACACCGTTAAAATGAATGTTTTGCGACAATAAGGGCGTTTTTCATCAGATACAAGGCCCGCAGGACGCTTTTCCGGACGGCCATAATCGGACACGTTGCGAAATGTCCACGTTCACAAAGAGAAGACGGGAGAGCGGTTAGAAAAATCCGGCACGCACGCGCTATCTGTCAGCAGGAGTGGACCGAAACTGCCTGCGGCGCATAAAAACAGTCCAGCGGCGCGGATAAGGACCGCCTTTCTGAGGCAAACGATCTCTAGCAGGCGGCGATCAAAGGGAGGTGGTGCCCAGACGCGGAGTGGATAAATCTTTTAAGGTCAATTACCTAAGTGCAAGTGGGACTTTGAAAATCACCAGCTTACTTCAGGGCTTTTTGAGATGACTGTCCCACCGTTCTTTCCGTTTTGTCGCAGACCGCCGCCGCCGTCGGTGCGTCACCTCACGAGCAGAATCTATGCATCGTGATGGATGGCTGTTTCCAGGGCAGCATTCCATGAAGCCGATCAGCACCTGGCAGCTCCATCGCATCCTCGTCGAAGCCGCCGGGTCGCAGATATCCCCAAACGTGTCGGTCCACACACATTGCGCCACAGCTTCGCCACCCACATTCTTGAGGATGGCACCGACATCCGGATTATCCAAGTGTAATTACTCACCCCTGAATTGGCGATTTCCGGTTTTGCTATCGGCCTATGCCAAGGCGGATTTAATGACCTGGAAGGGATTTGCGCCTTTGAGGCGTGCGGTATCGACGGTCGTGCGTATGTTCGCCTCGGCTTTGCGCGGTACTTGTCTGTCTTCATCCAACCAGTGGTCGATCGTCGAAACGAACGCATCCAGCTTCGGCCGCCGGACTGATTGTCGCTGATAGCCAGGAGGGGTCGAATACGACAGCATCTTCGCTACGCTGTCGCGGGATATGTTGAAGCGTTTGGCTGCCTGAGAGGCCGATTTAAAAGTTATTGAGTGATATCAGAAGG
>NZ_JAINWJ010000003.1 GCF_021021415.1 Martelella mediterranea
TAAACCAAATCTGTCTCAAAGGCGTTGAGACGGGACAAGTCAGGGAGAACATATGAGCGCCGCCTGAGGAAGGACGCTCAAACTCTCTATACGGAAATTCACTCTCACCCCATGAAGTGCTCGGTACTCCAGCAAAACTTCGAGCAAAATAGGCATGTAATTAACCAATGGCTTGCATTATTGCTCAGGGACTTCGAAAACCGTATGCCGTCTGGCATCGAGTGGAGCGCGGTCCTGCACCGTGACGAAGAGTATGTCCACGCACATATCTTGGCCATCAATGCGGACGACCCGAAGCTCAATGCGGCCAGCCTGCATTGCGGCAAGACTGCAGCATCCAGGTATCGCGCAGCACACGACACTTCCTCGGCGATCCCACCGCTTCCAAAGCCAGAGCTTCTGCTACGCCCACGCAAACCACGAAAACCAAAGCTGACCAGAAAACAGCAAACGCGAGTCCGAAATCAACGGAAGTACGAGGCCGCTGTGTACGAATGGGAGCAAGCCTGCACTCGCGTCCATCAGGTAAACCAGAAACGGCTCCGACTATGGCGCGGGGAGAACAGTGCCCATCTTCGCGAAGCGAGAAAGCTCCGCACGCACGTGCCCGAAATGAAGGCTTACGACGATGCTATGCGTGCTCTTCAGGACCACTATCACGACGCTGTTGGAAAGCCCTGCGGGCTATTGCGCGACGGGCCGCGCAAAGAGAGACTTTCGACCGTCGAACATGCCACCCGCAAGCGACAAGCCGCAAAACTTGCAAGGGATATCAAGAACGTCAAACACATGCGGCGAGAAACGGCGGCAGAGGCTCAAAACATCGCGGACCAGACCAGGATGTTCGCCAAGAACCTTGAAACACGAGAAGCCCGGCTTTTGCTTCGCGAAGAGGAAATCCGACGGCGAGAGGACGACTTGACCGCCAGGGTCTCCGCATTGGATGAGCTTGAGATTGCGATGGAGGAAACGCTCTCTGCAGCGGAACAGGGCGAAATCCATTTCTCCGCCAGAGGCTTCCAACTCTCCAATCCAAATATCACCGGACGGCTCCAGAACTTCCTGAATCCTGACCTCCGTCAAACTCCAGCAAGAAAGATTTTCGAAAAATTTCTTAAGCTGATCAAGAGGACGGTTGTCGGCTCAACCGGGCACCCCCCTGCCTCGACAGACGAGATACCTGCGGAAGACCTGGACAGACCCGGTCTTTAGTCCGGTTCGGCACCGACTTGCAAAACGGCCTTCAGGCGTCTCTTGCTGTCGGCGTCCTTGAGATGCTCGAACAGCCTTTGGTGAACCGGACGCAGGTGCCAGGCTGCGCGACCGCCCCAGGCGGCTCGTGTCGAGCGGTCAGGATCGATCCCCTGTCGCTTGTGTAATTGAGCGTGTAAATCGGCACAAGGGTTCGACGTCGATCGGCACGATAAGTATTTGAAATACTTAAAGCGCGTGGAGCCTGCTGCCGCGCCGAATAACAAGCAGAACCATCGCGCTTCGCCCCTTCACGCCCGACGTGGTGTTCTGCGTCTACCTTCTCTTTCTCACCGATATTCAGAAGTCCACCCTCGTCCGCGGTTTCACGGCCGAACTTTTCCGGCTACGAAACAGGTACGAGCTGCCAACCGCATAGGAAAGCGTAAAGCAGACGCTAGTCACATGGAACAAAAGTAAGCCGCATTTTGTTGACCTTCTGTCACAAGAGCAGGAGTTTGTTTCATGGTTGGCAGGCAAGCAAGCCCCGTCGTTTTGAGCGACGAGGATCGTCATTTCCTCGAATCTCAGGTGCGTCGGCATAAAGCGCCGCGTTCGTTGTCGGATCGATGCCGGATGGTCCTGCTTTGCGCTCAGGGCCTGCAAAGCAAGGATGTTGCCGAACGTTTGGGTGTTCACGAGCACACGGTTGGCAAGTGGCGTCGCCGGTTCGTACAGGATGGCATTGAGGGTCTGACAGACGAATACCGGGCAGGTCGGCCACGAACTGTCTCCGATGCCAAGGTTGCTGAGGTTGTCGAGCGCACGTTGAACACGACGCCCAGGGACGCCACGCACTGGTCCATCCGTTCAATGGCGGCCGACAGCGGGCTTTCGCACACCACCATCCGGCGGATCTGGACAGCATTCGGCCTGCAACCGCATCGTGCCGAGACATTCAAGCTTTCCGCCGATCCGCTCTTCGTTGACAAGGTGCAGGATATCGTCGGCCTTTATATGGCGCCGCCGGATCGGGCGATTGTGCTCTGCGTGGATGAGAAATCGGTAAGCGGCGGCTGAGTGGCACGTTGCGGCGGCGTGAGCTTC
>NZ_JAINWJ010000030.1 GCF_021021415.1 Martelella mediterranea
CTCTTCTTCGCAGAAAAGCCGGGAAAAATCATAAGACAAGCGATCTCCTTGCCCTTTAGTCGCGGCTGCTCGTAGCCGGCATACTTTGCTGCCTTGAGATCGGCAGCGAGTTTCAGGAGAAAGGCGATCTCGCGGGCATCGAAATCGCGCAGGGTCAGAAAGCTGCGGTTCTTCAAATTGAACGACATTGGTTCTTCTTTCTATTCGGTTCAGGCAGCATCGCGTATTGTGGGGCAGCTCATGCAATGTCCGCCGCCGCGGCCTCGACCGAGTTCTGCGCCAGGGATAGCCAGCACCTCGATGCCAGCAGCTCTTAGTGCGGCGTTGGTGTCATCGTTGCGGTCATAACCGATGACCACGCCAGGGCGCAGTGCCAAGACGTTGTTGCCATCGTTCCACTGCTCGCGCGCACGTTCTTCTTCGGTATCCCCGCCGGTCGGGATAACCTGGAGTTTTCGGTAGCCAAGTACGTCTGCCACAATCTCAAAGATCGGACGCGGATCGTGTCGAAAGGACAGGGGAGCTTCGCCTTCGCCCGGGCGGATATCATAGCAAACCAGTTCGTCCGCGACCTCTTTGAAGGTTGTGACCACATCCCCTCCACAGAGCGTGAAAATCGTATCCAAATGCATCGCGGCCCGCGACTTGGGTATCCGAAACGCAACCACGCGATCGACGACACCGTCAGCGAATAGCTTTTTGGCTAGTTGACCGATGCCTTGCGGCGACGATCGTTCGCCCATTCCCACAAGAACGGTGCGGTTTCCAACCGGCATCACGTCGCCGCCTTCGAGCGTTGCAAGGCCATGGTCTCGCGTTGGATCACCCCAATGTATCGTGACTTTGCCGGCAAAGTTCGGGTGGAACTTGTAAATTGCAGTGTTAAGCAGCGTTTCTGGACGGCGCGCCGGCCAAAACATCGGGTTGACTGTAACTCCTCCATAAATCCAAGCAGAGTTGTCCCTGGTGAACAGAGCATTGGGAAGTGGCGGAAGGATAAAACCGTTATGGCCAAGGTAGCTGCCGAAAAGGCCGGTCGGCGTGAATGGAAGATCGGCAGTTGTCAGCCCGCCGATCAGATGCTCCGCCAGTTTCACGCTAGGCAATTCGGTCATCCAGGCACGCAGCTCGGACCTCATGCCGGCGCCGATCTGATCCGCAGTAATGCGATGGTCGAGCACCCAGGCACGACCTTCCTTGGAGTCCAGCGTTTCAGCCAAAAGGATGTTGACATCTAGCACGTCGACGCCCTCATCCCGCATTAGACTGGAAAAGATGTCATGATCCTTCTGGGCTTGCTTGACCCAGAATACATCGTCGAACAGTAGCTCCTCGCGATTGGAGGGCGTCAACCGTCGGTGCGCTAGACCGGGGCGGCAGACGATAACCTGCCTCAGCTTTCCGGTTTCTGAATGGACGCCGAAACTTTGATCGGACATTGGATCTTCCTTGATTAGAATTTTTGGATCAGAGCACCGCAGCGAAGCTGAGCGACGCCACAATGAAGACTGCGAGGATTAGCAGCAGTGGCCAAATGAATAGGAGCCAGCGTTCATAGGGAACGCGCCCTATAGCGAGGCCTCCGATCACGACTGCGAACGTGGGGTTGATCAGATTCACAAGTCCGTTGGCCGACTGGTAAGCCGTGACAACAAGGTCACGCCCCACCCCCGCAAAATCGGCGAGCGGCGCCAGAATGGGCATCGAAAGAACCGCCAGTCCCGACGAAGACGGAACCAGGAAGCTCATTGCCGTCTCGATGCCAAACATAGCGTTGATAAAGGCGACCTCTGACAGTCCGCTGACTGCCTGCTCCGACCAGTACAGGATCGTGTCGGAAATCCGTCCCTGCTCCATGATTACCACGATGCCGCGGGCCAGCCCGATCACCAACGCCACGCCAAGTAAATCGCGCGCGCCGTCAACGAAGGCCGCGGTGAACCGCTTCTCACCCATCCACGCGATGATACCAACGACAAGCGACGCTCCGAGGAACAGGGCTCCCATCCGAGCCATCCACCAGCCCTGCGTTGACACGCCCCAAATCATGACCGCGAAGGTTGCGGCGAAGACGATCAGCACCAGCTTCTGCCGTGAGGTAAGGTGGGCGTCGCTCCCTGTTGCGGTATCCTTGGAGAGGAAAAATCGCTCGTTGCTCTCCTTCATCGAGCTCACAACGGAGCGCGCCGGATCAGCCTTCACACGCGCCGCATAACGCATGACAAAAGCAGCGGAGAGGACGAACCCGCCGATTAGGATCAGTAACCGCAGGAAAAGCCCGCCGGTAAAGGGAATGGCCGCGGCGTTTGAAGCTATGATCGTTGCGAACGGGTTGATCGTCGACCCGAGCACCCCGATGCCCGCTCCAATCAGGATAATCGCGACACCGGTCACGCTATCGTAGCCGGCGGCTATAACGAGCGGGATTAGGATCGGGTAGAAGGCGAGCGTTTCCTCAGCCATTCCATAGGTCGTACCACCGGCGGCAAAGAGCACCATAAGGATGGGGATCATCCACTTTTCGCGACCACGAAGAGCTCGCATTGCCGAGGAGATCCCCGTGTCGACAGCACCTGTTGCATTAACGACGCCGAGAAATCCGCCGATTAGCAATACGAACAACGCAACGTCGATGGCATTTGCGACATTACTGTCGGGATCATAGAAACCAGCAATTGGGGCGAGTAAGACCTCAACCGGGCCCTGCGGGTTAGCTTCGACTTGCTGATAGGTCCCCGCAACCGCGATTTCACGACCCACAGCATCGTTCATGGCGCGGTCATACTGTCCGGCCGGAATCAACCAAGTCAGCGCGGCAACGACGACGATCAGGCCGAAGAGGATCGTGAAAGCGGTCGGAAATCGTGATGCAGGAGCGGGTTGTTCGTCATTCGGTTTGGTTGCTGCATCCGACATCTATTTCTCCTCGTTGCACTCGCTTATTGATGGGTAACAGTCGCCCGATCACAGACAGACCATCAGGACGTTTGACCGTGGTGGAGCCGACATACCTTCACAGACGCACTGAAGTGCAGAGCATTACAGTGCCGCTGTAATGGTGAGTGCCCGTAATCTTGATTCCGGATTGCCCCGATACCCGCGGTGACCGGGCACGCTCGTAGTCCTCATCTAGCGGCAGCCCCCTCAAGAAGAGCGCCCTCTCGGCGAGGTGGTGTATCGGGTGCGTTCGGCGCACTGAGGGAACTCTTTTACCCTCGAGTAAGGCCATGGCGATTCCGGAAGATGGCGAAGGGGCTGTAAGGCGCGAGGGTCGTTGGCGTCCTTAGAGAAACGCGGCCCGCCGCAAGGGTCGTCGCCGCGCCGAAAGGGGCGGTGACACTGGTTCACGGCCATGATGACGAGGAGCGCACCGATGACGGAACGCATAGCTTGGTTCGACGCCCTAACCGTCGGCTCGGACAGCGGCACCGTCCGGATCGGGCGCGGTGAGCCACTGCCGCTCGGGCTGCATGACTGCTGTGACGGCCTGAACATAGCGGTGTTCAGCCGGCACGCCGCGGGCGTGACCCTGCTTCTGTACGGAACGGCTGACGAGAGAGAGCCGTGCGCTCGACTACCGCTCGATGCCCGGCGTCACCGGACTGGCGACATCTGGCATGCGCGGTTGACGGGTGACCTTCGCGGGAAGTTCTATGCTCTGCAGGCCGATGGGCCCGGTTCGCCGGATGACGGACATGACTTCGATCTAGATCGAACGCTGCTCGATCCCTATGCCGCCTCCGTCACCGACCTGTCTCCCGGCTCGCCCGGCCGCTGCGTGGTCGCCGACCAAGGCTTCGACTGGTTCGAGGACGCACCGCTCCGCCATCCCTGGAGCAAGACGATCCTCTATGAGACCCATGTCCGGGGCCTCACGATTGACCCGTCTTCCGGCGTTAACAGACAAGGGGAGTATCTCGGCGTGGTCGAGAAGATCCCCTACTTTCGCGAACTTGGCATCACGGCTCTGGAGCTGATGCCTATCCAAGCCTTCGCGCCGGAAGCACTCGAACGGAACGGTCCGCTGACCGGCGAGCGGCTGCGCGACTACTGGGGCTACAACCCCGTCGCCCTGTTTGCACCGATGTCCCGCTATTCCGGCAGCGTCGCGCCGGGCGGCGAGCTCGTCGCCTTCAAGACAATGGTTCGGGAGCTTCACCGGGCAGGAATTGAGGTCATCCTCGACGTCGTCTTCAACCACACGGCAGAAGGCGGGAGAAACGGGCCGACCTACAGCTTCCGGGGGCTCGACAACACGATCTACTACATCCTGACACAGGATGGGGAGTACGCGGATTATACCGGCTGTGGCAACACGCTGAACTGCAACCATCCGGTGGTACGCAACATGGTCGTAGATTGCCTGCGACACTGGGTGGTCCACTTTCACATCGACGGCTTCCGATTCGATCTCGCATCGGTGCTCGGGCGCGACGCGCGAGGGAAGTTGTTGGCGAACCCACCGCTGCTCGAACAGATCGCCGAGGATCCGATCCTGCGCGACGTCAAACTGATTGCGGAAGCCTGGGATGCCGGCGGCGCGTTCCAGGTGGGCCACTTCCCCGGCCGACGCTGGGCAGAGTGGAACTGCCATTTTCGCGACGACGTTCGCCGCTTCTGGCGCGGCGATCCGGGCATGACCGGCGCGCTTGCGACCCGGCTGGCGGGCAGCAGCGATCTCTACCAGGACGGTGGCGAAGGTCCGCTCAACAGCGTGAATTTCGTCACCAGCCACGACGGCTTCACGCTCAACGATCTCGTCAGTTACACGCGCAAGCACAACGAGGCGAACGGCGAGGAGAACCGTGACGGCCTCGACGAGAACTACAGCGATAACTACGGCGCCGAAGGTTCGAGCGACGATCCGCAGATCGAGGCGATGCGGTTGCGGCAGATCAAGAACCTGCTCACCACGCTCTTGCTCTCTCGCGGCGTGCCGATGCTTCTCGGCGGCGACGAGTTCCGTCGCACGCAAGGAGGCAACAACAACGCCTACTGCCAGGACAACACGGTCTCCTGGTACGACTGGTCGTTAGCGGGGCGGAATGCGGAACTCGTGCGATTCGTCCGGCAACTGATCGCTTTGCGCAAGGCGCATCCCGTCCTGCGGGCCGAAACCTTCTACACGGATGTCGAGGTCAGATGGTTCGAACCGACCGGGCAACAGCCAGATTGGCACGGGCCCGACAACAGGCTCGGCTGCCTCATCCGGGACAGCGGCGCGAGCCTTTGCCTGCTCTTTAATGCGGCTCTCGCCCCTTGCCGATTTGTCATGCCGCCCTCAGCGGGAAGCGGATGGCACATAGCGATCGACACATCGAAGAACGAAAGCATCGCCGATACATCTTTCGGGGCCGAAGACACGATTGCGCAGAGCAACATCTGGCTCGAGGCGCGCACGACAATCGTCGCTGTCAGTCGCTCCACAGAAGCGGGGCCCATCGAATGACTGGAGGGAGTTTGAAAATGAGCAGAGTGCAAGACAAGGTAGCGATCGTAACGGGCGCTTCGCTGGGATTGGGCGAGTCAGCGGCAAGGATGTTGGCGCGAGAAGGGGCGAAAGTGGTCCTCAGCGACATCAAGGATGAGGAAGGTGAGCGGGTGGCGCAGATCATCGGCGAGGACGGCGGCGATGTGCTCTACCTCCATCACGACGTTTCCGACGAAAGCGCCTGGGAGGAGGTGGTACAGGTTACCCTTGACCGCTTCGGCCGCCTCGACGTGCTCGTCAACAATGCCGGTGTCGGCTGGGGTGGGCCTCCCGAGGAGGAGACGCTGGAGCGTTGGCATCGGCTGATGAACGTCAATCTTGACGGCGTGTTCCTCGGGACCAAGCACGCGATCCTGGCGATGAAACGGAACGACCCACCGGGCGGCTCGATCATCAACCTCTCCTCGATCGAGGGGCTTGTCGGCGATCCAAATCTCGGTGCCTATAACGCGTCGAAGGGCGGTGTGCGACTCTACACCAAGTCGACCGCGCTCTACTGCGCTAAGGCGGGCCTGAACATCCGTGTCAACTCGGTCCATCCCGGCTATATTTGGACACCGATGGTCGAGAACTACCTCGCGGAGCACGGCGACGTCGAGGAAGGCCGTCAGGCTCTGAATGCTCTGCACCCGGTAGGGCATATCGGAGAACCAGACGACATAGCCTATGGCGTGCTCTATCTTGCTTCGGATGAGTCGAAGTTCGTGACCGGCACAGAACTGGTGATCGACGGAGGCTACACCGCCCAATAGGTGCCGTTTGCTATAGGCTGCGAAGCCAGCAACTGCGCTGCTTTAGGCGTTCGCAGATGCGGGCGCCTTCAGTGCCGAAGATGACATGACTGAGAGACTTCAAGAACAAGCGGTTACGACCGCGCCGGACTATCCGCGAACCGTTGGCTCCAATTCGGCACGACCTTGGCATGCCCTCCCGATTGAAGACGTGCAGCTGATGCTGGCAACGGGCACCGACGGACTGGATGGGAACGAGGCAGGGCGGCGTCTGACCGCGCATGGTCCCAATATCCTGCCGGCCGCCAAGCCGCGCAGTGCCATCCGGCGCTTCGTCGCCCAGTTCGACAACCTCCTGATCTATGTCCTGCTCGTCGCCGCGGCCGTCACCTTGGCGCTTGAACACGGTATCGACGCGGCGGTGATCCTCGCCGTGGTGGTGCTCAACGCCGTGATCGGCTTCGTGCAGGAGGGCCGGGCCGAGCAGGCGCTCGACGCGATCCGCGGCATGCTGGCACCGCGCGCCTCGGTCGTGCGTGCGGGACGCCGCGTTACGCTCGCGGCGGAAGAGCTGGTTCCAGGCGACTTGGTCCTGCTCGATCCCGGCGACCGGGTGCCTGCCGATCTGCGCCTCGTCCGTAGCCGCAGCCTACGGATCGAAGAGGCGGCGCTGACTGGCGAGTCGGTCCCCGTTGAGAAGTCGCCGGCGCCCGTGATGGCCGAAGCGCCGCTCGGCGATCGTACCTCCATAGCGTTCTCGGGCACGCTTGTTGCGGCCGGGCAAGGCGCCGGCGTCGTTTTCGCCACCGGCGGGGACACTGAGATCGGTCGCGTCAGCGCCCTGGTCGACGCCGTCGAGACTTTAACGACGCCGCTTCTGCGCCAGATGGACAGCTTCGCGCGGCGGCTTACCGTGGCCATTCTTGGCGTCTCCGTGGCGATCTTCGCTTTTGCCGTGTTCGTCCGCGGATATGCCATCGAGGATGCTTTCCTTGTTGTGGTTGGAGTCGCCGTGGCCGCCATTCCCGAAGGGTTGCCGGCGGTGATGACGATCGCGCTTGCCCTGGGCGTTCAGCGCATGGCGGCACGCGATGCCATTGTCCGGCGTCTGCCCGCGGTCGAGACACTGGGTTCTGTCTCGATTATTTGCACCGACAAGACCGGTACGCTGACGCGGAATGAGATGACGGTCGTGGCGGCAGCGACTGCCGCGGCCACCTTCGAGATAGGTGGGGCCGGCTACGATCCGAGTGGCGAGGTGCGCCTGCGCGAGGAGAAAGTCGAGCCGGCGGAGCACTCCACTCTTGTCGGCTTGGCGCGCGCCGCACTGCTGTGCAGCGATGCCTCGTTGCGGCGGACCGAGATCGGTTGGGTTGTAGATGGTGACCCGATGGAGGGCGCGCTGGTCGCATTCGGTTCAAAGGTCGGAATTGATGTCGAGCAATTGAGAAAAGAGATCCCGCGCCACGACGAGATCCCCTTCGACGCCCGGCATCGCTTCATGGCGACCTTGCACCATGGCGTCGACGGCGAAGCTTTCATCTGTATTAAGGGAGCGCCGGAGCGGGTGCTGGCGATGTGCGACCTCCAGCGCGGCCCGGTCAGCGATATGCCACTTGACCACGCTGCCTGGCGGGTGCGGGTGGAGGCGCTCGGGGCACGCGGACAGCGGGTGCTTGCGGTCGCCGTCAAGCGACTATCTTCGGCCAGCAGTGATCTCACTTTCACCGATGTCGAAGGGGGCCTCACGTTGCTCGGCTTGCTCGGGCTTATCGACCCTCCGCGCGCGGAAGCTGTGACCGCGGTGCGCGATTGCCGGGCGGCGGGCATCCGGATCAAGATGATCACCGGCGACCATGCGGCGACCGCCGTCGCGATCGCCGGGCTGCTCGGGCTGGAGCAGCCGGAGGCCGTTGCGACGGGGCAGGAGCTGGATGCGCTCGACGACGCGACGCTGCGGTGCAGGGCGCGTGACGTCGATGTCTTCGCGCGCGCCGCGCCGGAGCACAAGCTGCGCTTGGTCGAAGCGCTCCAGGCCGACGGCGCGGTGCTGGCGATGACTGGTGATGGGGTGAACGACGCGCCGGCGCTCAAGCGGGCCGATGTCGGTGTGGCGATGGGACAGAAGGGCACCGAGGCTGCCAAGGAAGCGGCCGAGATGGTGCTGGCCGACGACAATTTCGCCTCGATCGTCGCCGCGGTGCGCGAGGGCCGTACAGTCTATGACAACCTCAAGAAGGTGATTGCCTGGACCTTGCCAACCAACGGCGGTGAGGCGCTGACCGTGATCGGTGCTCTTCTGGTTGGACTGACGTTGCCGATTACGGCTGTACAGATCCTGTGGATCAACATGGTGACGGCGGTCGCGCTGGGACTCACCTTGGCCTTTGAGCCGACCGAGCCCGACGCTATGCACCGGCCGCCTCGCGCGGCTGATGAGTCGCTGATTTCGGGTTTCCTGGTCTGGCGCATCGTCTTCGTATCGGTCCTGTTTGTGATCGGCACCTTCGGGATCTTCTTCTGGGCCGAACGGCGTGGGTCGTCGCTGGAGGAAACGCGCACTCTGGTCGTCAATACCATCGTGGTCATGGAGATATTCTATCTGTTCAGTGTTCGCTATCAGCACGGATCGTCGCTCACCTGGAGCGGCGTACTGGGCACCCCCGTAGTGGCAGTCGGAGTCGGTGTTGTTGTGCTGCTCCAGCTTGCCTTCACCTACGCACCGCCTCTGCAGGCAGTGTTCGGAACGCGGCCGGTAAGCTTGACGGACGGGCTGACGGTAATCGGTGTCGGCGTCATTCTGTTGGCCGTCGTCGAAGCTGAAAAGCTGATTGGGCGTCTCGCCTCGAGGTCGCGAGAGTCCGGGCATTGACGAGAACGTATCTGCGCGGTGACAAACTTGGAGTCAGCGGAGATAAGCCTCGCTCGCATATCGGCGCATCATGCGCTGGCTATTGAAGCGGGGACCGATCTTGCTGATTGAGTCCTTCATCATGCGGAGCCAGCGAGCCCGGTCGGTATAATAGAGCGGCAGAACCGTTCGTTCGAGCTTGTCATAGAGGTTTTGGGCATCGCCTTCGTGACGCTGATCGTCGTGGCCGATTGCCCAGCCCGTTACTCCTTCGACCCAGGCCTCGATCCACCAGCCGTCGAGGATACTCAGGTTCAGGACGCCGTTCAGCGCCGCCTTCATCCCGCTCGTGCCCGAAGCCTCGTAAGGCGGCAGGGGCGTGTTCAGCCAGACGTCCGCACCGGCTACAAGTTTCTTCGCAAGTGCCATGTCGTAGTTGGGTAGAAAGGCGATCGGGATGTCGGCGGCCAAGGCGCGTATGTGGGCGTGGATTTCCGCGATCAGTGTCTTGCCGCCATCGTCGTGTGGGTGGGCCTTGCCAGCCATCACCAGTTGGAACGGCTGTTCGCGGCTGATCGCCCGCAACCGCTCGATATCGGTGAACAGAAGGTCGGGGCGCTTGTAACCGGTCATGCGGCGGGCGAAGGCGAGGAGCGGAATATCAGGCCGCATCGCCGTGCCAGTCAACAGCTGCACCTCTGCAAGTAGTTCATCTTTAGCTGCCTGATGCGCTGACCAGACAGCGTTGTCTGAAAGCTGGTCCGCCCCAGAAAGCACCTCCGGATCGTGCCCCCAGTCAGGGGCGAACCCCTGAAACAGCTGGGCAAAGGTCGGATGTACCCAAGTGGGGGCATGGACGCCATTGGTTACCGCCCGGATGCCGTAGCCGGGGAACATACGTCGGGTGGTCTCGGCATGGCGTATTGCAACTCCGTTGACATAGCCGCTCAGATTGAGTGCGAGCCGCGTCATGTTCAGGCGATCCGGTCCGGCCAGTAGCTTCATCTGGTCCAACGGCAGAAAGTCGCTGAGCAGACGCCCCGCTTTCTCGTAGTCGAAGCGATCGTGGCCCGCTTCGACAGGTGTATGGGTAGTGAAAATACAGCGCTCGCGCACTCTGTCCGCATCGTAGCTCAGCGCACCATCGCGCGGCCGATCGCTCGGATGCGGATGCTCGCGCAGCAGCGCAGCCGCGAGTAGCGCGGCGTGGCCTTCGTTAAGGTGATAGGTTTCAACGTCGAAGCCGAGTGCGTGTAAGACACGCATGCCGCCAACCCCAAGCACGATCTCCTGCTTTAGACGATAAGCTTCATCACCGCCGTAGAGGCGGTCGGTGATCTCGCGGTCGGCGGGATCATTGTGATCGAGCCGAGTGTCGAGCAGGAGGACAGGGATCGCATGTCCGATCGGACAGGTTAGCACGTGCAGCCACGGCCGTACCCAAACAGCGCGCCCTTCGATCCTGACGGCCACCATGGCATCCAGTGGTGTCGCCCAATCTTCTAAATTCCATGGATCGGCATGATCGATCTGCCGCCCGTTGCTATCGATCTCCTGGCGAAGATAGCCCTCTCGGCTCGCCAAGGTCAGGAACACCATTGGCAGTTCCAGGTCGGCGCTAGACCGGACGGTATCGCCGGCGAGCACGCCGAGCCCTCCAGAATAGGTATGCATCTCCGGACGGAGGGCGATCTCCATTGAGAAATAGGCGATTCGTCTGTGCGGGAGGAAGGGATCTAATGGTGACAACTGCTTGGTTCCCTCAGCCGGATGGACGGTTTCATTCCCATCCAAAGGCTGGAATAGCGCTGACGTTCAGTTGCACGCCCTTGACGCCGGGTACATTCTCGGCAGCGACACGAAGCGCTTCTCCCTGTTCAGGTGAATCGACAATGCCCCAGATCTGCACGTTGCCTTCGGCGACCGTGACGTTTACGCCGTAGGCTGGCGCCCAGTCGCTCGCCCTTATCTCCTCAAGAATTCGCTGTCGGATCACATCATCTTCGACGGATGCGATAGGCGCGGGAGCATCGCATCGCGCCGCCAAACCACGCAGGAGATCGGCGCGGCTGACGATGCCAACGACTTTCCCGTCGCGGAGAACCGGTACACGCTTTATCCTTTTTGTCTCCAAAAGATGCGCGGCCTCGCCGGCGGGCGTATCCTCTGTGATCGTGACAACGTCGCGGGTCATAACGTCGGCGGCGGAGCGAGCGTGCGACTTCACGTAATCCGCCGCGTTCTCGCCTGAGCCCGAGAAAAGTCGTAGCCACCACGAGCCGTGTCGATGGCTGCCGCCCTCGGCGCGGCGGAGGAAATCACCTTCGCTCACCATGCCAGCCAGCCGACCATTTGACTCGATTACCGGCACGGCGCTGATGTTCCGTTCCAGAAGAAGCCGGGCGACCTCGGACACGGTTGTCTCCGGTTTCGCCGAGACGACGGACGTAGTCATGATGTCCCTTGCCCTCATCACCGTCCTCCCAGCGCATCGAAGATCGCGCCGATTCCCAGCGCGGCATTGGTCTTGGCAATGGATTCGTGCGGGTCGCGCACCTGACCAATCAGTGCCCGGATCGCGTCCACCGTTTCCGGAATAACAATCGCCTGGTTGTCCACCATGTAGGCGTAGAAGAGTTCGTCGCCCTCGACTTTCAACATGTCGGACCACAGTGCCACTTCGTAGAGGTTGTCGTGCGCCCGGCCGAGATCGGCCATCAGTTCCTTGACCGAATTAATTGCCGTCAATCCGTCCGCCATCTGGATGAGCGCGATGCGGGGGGATGTGCGGAAGGCCTCGAGCACTTCGTCCTTCTCCGCCGGCCGTGTTAGCTGCACCGCCCAGTAGTGCAGGTGTGCCAGAGTCTCCGGAACCTTCACCGCCATTGTTACAACGTCGAGTTCGGGATCGACGCTCCGGGCGTCGGGGCCCTGATGGCTTGGGATCTCAGGCTCGGGTGCCAGAGTGTTCATGATGCCGCCGAGATGGCTTTCCCACGGGTCGGTCGCACGACGCATCAGCGTGCCGCGGGCGCGGCGGAGCAGGCCGGCGTGCTTCAGCGCGGCGAGCGTCCGTACCATCGAGGTCGTGTTGCAGGAGACGACGCGGGTGCTGTCGCGACCCAGAGCGCTCGCGTAGCTGGCCTCCGCCACAAAGGAGTGGCCGGTTACTTCGTGCTTCTCACCGCCCTGCACGATGAATTTGATACCCTTCTGGCGGTAGAGCTCCACGTTTTTCGCCGCGACATGCTTCGGCGTGCAGTCGACGACCACGTCCGCAGTCTCGAGGAGGTCGTCGAGTGCGCCTGCCACATCGAGCCCGGCATTTTGCATCGTACGCACGTGCTCGTCTGTAGCGCCGAAGAGTCGGTAACCCTTTTGCGTCACCATCCGCGCCCGCCAGTCAGCACTGACGTCCGACACGCCCGCAAGGTCCATGTCATTCTGCTGAGTCACCGCATCGGCGACGCGCTTGCCGATGACGCCGTAGCCGTTGACGGCAATGCGGCTCCTACTACTCGTACTCATGTCTTTCTCCTCTGGTGTGAGTGGAATGGATTGTGGTCCTGGGCTGGTTGGGTGATTTCGCTGCATCAGCAGAGGCATCCCGAGCGGGTGATGGCCCACCTGTGCTGAATGACACCCTCTCCAGCGGTAAGGCCGGTGGTCCCGGTACCCATTCGAAGAAGCTGGCCGCCGATCATAGGGCGAACGTTGCGCGGACCGGTCTCATACGGCGACGTCCTCTGCTACGGTGTATTGCCCGCCCTTGGCGGCGACGTAGTCGCGCGTCAGCGGGACCGCATCGCGCCGGTGCGAGAGCTGGAGCTGAAACACCATCATCGGGCCGTTGCGGAACGCCGCTTCGCATGAGGCAAGATAGAACTCCCACATGCGACAGAAGCGCTCGTCATAGATTGCTTTGGCTTGGTCGCGATTAACCTGGAAGCGCTCGAACCAGTGCCGGAGTGTTTCGGCATAGTGCAGTCGCAGAATCTCGATGTCGGTTACCCAAAGCCCCGACCGCTCGACCGCTGCCAATACTTCCGAGAGTGACGGACAATAACCGCCCGGAAATATGTACTTCCGCAGCCAAGGATCAGTTGAACCGGGCGGTCCAGTCCGTCCGATTGCATGCACTAGGGCGACGCCGTCGGATTTCAGCCGCTTGCTCAGCGTGTCGAAGTAGGTGCGGTAGTGCGCCACCCCGACATGCTCAAACATGCCGACGGAGACGATCCGATCATAAGTTCCCTGCTCATCCCGATAGTCCCGCATGGCAAAACGTACATGAGAGGTGAGGCCGTCGGCGGCAGCGCGCTTATTTGCGACGGCGAGTTGCTCCTGCGAGAGCGTCAAGCCTGTGACGTCCACACTTGCCGTCTGAGCCATCTCCAGAGCGAGGCCGCCCCATCCGGAGCCAACGTCGAGCACACGCATGCCTGGCTCGAGCAACAGTTTGGCCATGATATGGCGCTTCTTCTTCTCCTGCGCCTCTTCGAGCGTCTCGGCACCGTTGTGGAAATAGGCACAGGAATACTGCCGATCTTGATCGAGAAACAGATCGTAGAGTGCGCCCGAAAGATCGTAGTGGTGTGCGACATTGACGCGTGCGCGCCCGAGCCGATTGTCTTGGTGGAGCCTGCGAAGCAATCGGTCGAGACCGCTCCGTAGTGCACCGATTGCATGTTGGTCAACAGCTTCGAAATTACTGGTGCAAAGGTGTAGTAGGTCTCGTAGCGTCCCTTCTTCGATCGTGATCCTGCCGTCCGTGTAGGCCTCGCCCAAGGCGAGTGACGGTCGAAGGAGAATACGCAGCGGCAGGAACGGATCGTGAAGTCTGACTGTGACGCAAGGGTGGCTGTTGCCTGGGCCGAAATTTTGAATCTGTCCCGCTGTGTCGATAATCGTCAAGCGGCCGGTCTGGATCAGTTTGCCGAGAAATCGAGAAAGAGAGGGCAAGGGAGATCGGGCGATTAGACTTGGATAAGCGGTGGGATCATGAGGCTGAGTGGTCATCTTTTCGCTTCTGCAGACATGGATGTGTCGTCCGCGCGATCACTGCGCAGTTCGAGGTGACTTTCTGATTTGGCCATGGGGAGTGGCGCGACCTTGACGCGATTCGGCATAGCGGTCTGGCGTATGAAGAAACGCCGCGCGGCAGGCGGTGGAGCAAAAAAGAATATGCCCAACCCCGATAGTCGACCGCCTCAGCCTCTCCGAGATCAACTGTCTTTCCGCAGACGGGATCGGCTACCTTCATTTCAGGACCTCTTCTTCGAAGAACCAAATCGTTGCATGAGACGCGCTCGCTGCGTGTGAAGTGCTCGACCGAAGGCGAAGCGAAGAATGAACTGCCAGCAACACGTCTTCGTGCATCCACCAATTGCGATAAGGCGCCGTTGCCGGGAAAAGACGCTGTAGTACCGAATACCTTACAGCGGCACATCGCATGGACGCGGATGCCGATCCTTTTGGTGCCTAGAAGTTGTCAGCGAGACCCCACGGCACCCTCCACGCCCAAGGCCCCGGTGACTTCTACCGTGGTGGATGGGCAGGCTTCGGTTCCGGGTCTACCTACGTCATGCGCGGCGGGCGAAAGTGAAATTTTTCGATTCCCCCCGAATCCTCAGCCTTGTAGCGCCGGCCGGTGCATATCCGGCGCGTGGCCCGGCACTTGGGCTCTTCGTCTTCATGCGGAGCCGACCCGTGCGGCAAAGCATTTCCAGCGCGACAAGCTGCGCCTCGATCCTCGCATGTAGAGGGCGCCCAAGAGGCCGCCGAAAAGGCCGCCCATCCCGTCCACGATAAGGTCCCACATCGTGTCTTCGAGGGGAGCCAAAACCGGCGATCCCTGCATGCCGGAGTTCAGGACCGCGTCGATCCCGAATTCGACGATCTCCCAAAGCGCGCCCGCGCCGAGGGTCAACAGGAAGATCCCGGTCAGGTTCAGGACGAAGCCGGTTCTTATGCGGCAAGTCATTTTCAGCGCATAGATTGCTAAGAACGAAATGATCGCCAGCAGTCCGGAGTTTCCGAAGTGGATAGCTTTGTCGTAGAACGGCAGTGTGCCGTAGAGATCCAGAAAGCGGCCAAGCGTCATGTCGGTGACCAACCACCACAGAACGAATAGCTCTATCTCTACCGGAATGGTCAGCCTGGTGGAGTGCGCGACGAGAGAAGGCGCGAGGATGAGTGCCAGTGCGCTGAAGCAGAGAAGCCCGTAAAGGACCTCGCTCTGCAGAAGGTGAAAGGTGCCAGTCGCCAGAATGAGGGCCCGCATAATCCACGCGAGCCGGATTTCCCAAAGCGGCGCCATGCCGGAGGTGTAGCGATCTGTCGCAATGACGCCGGACCCGAAATGCTGCAGCGCCGCCTCCTCCCGGCGAGGCACCGAACCCTGGACGAAACCACGTTTCCTCACCATGGCCTGCGCGCGACAACTCTATCAAACCTCGGAATAAAACCGGGGACTTCGGTCATGTAACGACGATATGTGTCACCGAATTCGGTCAGCGCGGCGCGTTCCTCACCCTTGGCGAGCCGGATGTACATGATGACGAGAACCGGGAACATCGCGAGCGTGAGTAGCGTCGGCCATTGCAGCAGAAATCCGAACATGACGAGAATGAAGCCTAGGTATTGAGGGTGGCGCACATAGCTGTAGGCGCCCGCCGTCGCGAGTGTGGATCGTTGTTGGGCTTCATAAAGCACCTTCCAAGCGGCAGAGATCAGCACGAAGCCGCCCCCGATGAAGGCGAAGCTCAGCAAGTGGAACGGCCCGAAATGCGGGTTCGCCTCCCATCCAAATAGCATCTCGAGCAGATGCCCAGCATCGTGCGACAGCCAGTCCACGCCTGGATAATTGCTCTGAAGCCACCCTGAGAGCAGGTATATAGTAAGGGGGAACCCGTACATCTCCGTGAACAGCGCAACCAGAAACGCGCTGAATGCACCGAACGAGCGCCAGTCGCGGCGCGTTTTCGGCTTGAAGAAGCTGAAAGCGAAGAGAATGAATATTGCCGAGTTCAGAACCACCAGGAACCAAAGGCCGTAGGAGGGGGCGCTTTCAGTCATCATAACTGTGTCCGTTCCGCGAATTCAGTGTCCATGCCCGCCGGGCTTTTTGCCGCCACCCGGCTGCGCATCCTCTTCGTCGCGGACAGATTTGTGCTTTCCGTGCCCGCCATGCATGAAAAAATGCATGCCGAGGCAGAGGCCAAAAGCAAGCAGCAACGGGACTGCACCGATAAGATGCGCCCGGTGTTCGGAGACAAGATAGAAACCACCCACTCCGAGGAAGACCAGCAGAACTACATTTGCCCGAGAGGCGAAGAAGCTGCGGCTATTCTTTTCATGGTCCATTCGTTTCTCCTGCGCTGTCCGCAGCGGCGCTGCGGGGTCCGGTGATGCTTCACGGGTTATCTCTGGTCGCCCACCCCCACAGCTCATCCGAGCACATCGGCCGAGCGTGAGTCCGCGGCCACGTCACGGCGACTACTGGTCACCCCATCCAGGCGCGTTCGCTTGAGCAGCAGCGCATTGACTGCGACCAGCGCCGAGCTACCCGACATTGCCAGCGCCGCCACCTCTGGGCTGATCACAAGGGGATAGAAGACGCCGGCGGCGGCCGGGAAGGCGATCACGTTATAGGCGACCGCCCACAACAGGTTCTGATGCATCTTGCGGAGCGTTGCGCGCGACAATTCAATCGCACCTACGATGTCGTAGGGATCGCTCCTCATGAGCACCACGTCTGCGCTCTCCATCGCCACATCAGTGCCCGCGCCAATGGCGAAACCGACGTTGGCTTGGGTCAGCGCCGGAGCGTCATTCACGCCGTCGCCGACCATGCCGACACGCTTGCCTTCCGCTTGCAGCTCCTTGATCTTTTCGGCTTTCTGTCCCGGCAGGACATCAGCGAGAACGATGTCGATGCCAAGTTCCGAGGCGATCCGTTTCGCCGTGCCTTCGTTGTCGCCGGTCAACATTGCGACTGACACGCCGCGCTCCCGCAATTTGGCGACGGTCGCTTTCGCGCTGGGGCGCGGCGCGTCGGCAATCGCAATGATCCCGAGCATCCGTCCGTCCTGAGCTATATGCACCACCGTGCGCCCTTCGGCCTTCAGCCGTTCTGCTTGTGCGCCGAGCGAGTCGAGCGCAACGTTCTCCTCGTCCATCAATCGACGGTTGCCCAGCAGGACTTTCCGTCCATCGATTTCAGCTTCCGCTCCTCTCCCTTCGAGATTGAGGAAGTTGCGCGCTTCCGGCACGTCGAGATCTTCAGCCCGCTTCACGATCGCAAGCGCCAAGGGATGGTCCGAGCCGCGATCGACGGCCGCAGCGGCGCGCAACGCTTCCGCTTCGCTGCTATTCTTCGCGGCGATGACCTCGACCACACGCGGTTCGCCCATCGTCAATGTACCGGTTTTGTCGAAGACAATCGTATCGAGCTTGGTCGCCTCTTCAAGCGCGCCGGCGTTCTTGAAGAGAATCCCGTGGGTTGCACCGAGCCCGGTTCCAACCATGACCGCCATCGGCGTCGCTAGCCCCAGAGCGTCCGGACAGGCGATGACGAAGACCGTGATCGTCAAGGTCAATGCGAATAGTAGCGGCTCGCCGACCCACCAGAACCAGACGCCAAAAGTAGCAAGCCCGATAAGGATGGCGATCAGCACCAGCCATTGGGAGGCGCGGTCAGCGAGGAGCTGGGCCGGCGCCTTGGAGTTTTGTGCCTCTTGCACCAGCTTGACGATCTGTGCCAGCGCCGTGTCGGCCCCAACTTTGGTGGCGCGGTAGCGGAAACTGCCGCTCTTGTTGATAGTGGCGCCGATCACTTGGTCGCCCTGGCCCTTGTTCACCGGCATCGACTCGCCGGTCAGCATGGACTCATCCACCAGCGACTCTCCCTCGATGACCTCCCCATCGACAGGGATTTTGTTTCCCGGCCGGATGATCACAGTCTCGCCGGCCTGTACCTCCGAAGTGGGCACTTCGACCTCGGTGCCGTCGCGCAGGACCGTCGCCATTGGCGGTGCGAGATCAAGTAGCGCCCGGATTGCCGCGGAGGCGCCCGCCCGGGCACGCATCTCAAGCCAATGCCCGAGCAGGATGAAGACGAGCAGTACTGCGACCGCCTCGTAGAACTGCACGCCGGGGAAGAAGAAAGTCGAGCCGACGCTAAAAACATAGCCGGTGCCCACCGACAGCACGACGAGCACTGCCATGTTGAGCACGCCATTGCGCAGGGCGCGCCAAGCGGCGGTAAAAAAGGGCCAACTTGGATAGACGATCGCGATGCTGCCGAGAAAGAACAGCCACAGGTCGAGGTCGAGACCGAAAGGCGGCGCTGGCGGCGTAAACATGCCACCCATAGGGGAATAAATGAAGATCGGTATCGTGAAGACCAACGCGATCCAGAAACGATTGCGCATGTCCCGAACCATGGCGGACATGTCCATGCCGGCACTATGGCCCATCTCGTGCGCCATCTCGTCGTGAGCCGCAGACATCCCTCGGTGGCCCGCGTGGCTCGTTTGCGAGGGCAGCACCGCCGTAGGGCCCGATGCTGCCGGTTCGCAAACATGCCGCGGATGCACGCTCCCACGGCAGCGAAAACCGCAGGAATTCAACTTGCGCTTCAAGCTCTCGACGTTCGTGACTGACTCATCAAAGTCAACGGTCACGCTGCCGGAAGCGGGGTTTGCCGAGGCCCGGCGGACACCCGTCTCAGTGCTCAGCTGCTTCTCGACCGCGAGATGATCAAGCTCTTCGAAAAGGTCGCTGACCTCCAATGTTACTTTAGTCAAGGCCAGACTCCTCGGGCGCGCCATTCGATGTGGGATGGACATGAGTTGCGGGTCGACAGGCGCCGCGATGCGCGACACCTGTCCTGTCCGACGAAGCTTTTGGTCAGTTGCCGCAGCAGCAGCCTTTCGATGCCCCGCGCGCGTCTTCCGGCCGCTGTTGTCTGGAAGACTGTTCGGGCCGGACTGAGGGCGCCTCTGATTTGACCGGAGGATGACCTCCCTGTCCGCAGCAGGATGGTTCGGTCCGGTCAGCCGAACCGGAGGTGGTAGTTTTCGATTCCGTGTTCATTGCCGTTGTCCTTCATATGTGTCGGGGTGGAGCGAGAGCCATTCAACCTGAATGGAGCCACCATCCTGAGCTACAGACGAAGCAGGAAGGACAACATTACAGTCCGGATGCGCGCGCGAGCTCTTCGCGGCGGCGACGCGTGCGTTCCGCCTCTTCGCAGTGACAGTCGAGGAAGCCGTGGATCGGACAGGTCAGGCACATCTCCTCAAGCCGCTTTTTCAGCGCTTGGCGGCCGCGATGGAGCCTGACCGTGATGTTGTTCAGCGAAATTCCGAGGCTTGCCGCCACACGTTCCCTGGGCTCTCCCAGCAGGTCGACTCGCCAGATCACCTCGGCGTATTCCGGTTTGAGCGTGGGCAAGAGCTTGTAAAGGCAATTGCACACCGCTTCGTCGAGTTCTTCATCAGGCTCGATCTTGAAGTCTTCAAGATCAGTCGGGTTCGTTACGGCCTCCCGCTGTCGTCGTCTGGCGGAGCGACGCTGATGGTCAATGACCGTCGTGGCGAGGATCCGGCTCAGCCAGCCACGGACCGTGCGGACATCACGCAATTGGCTCGATCGCTCAATTGCCTTCAGCATGAATGCCTGTAGGACATCCTCTGCGGCTTCGGAATTGCCGAGCCGCCGTTGCAAAAAGCCCAGAATCTGCCGACGACTCTCCACAAGTGCACGGCGCACGGCAGCATCCGCTTCCTTCGCAGCTGCGTCACCGTCATCATCGGTCTCCGAGCGGTCGTCCGGATCATCGCAAGTCATCTTTCACCTCTAATCTTTTAGCTACCCAGATAAGACGTATAGGCGACTGAGTCCTTACACTGACTGGGGGCAATACAAACGCCGAGATTCGCCGCAGGCGGCAACACTTCCTATCCAATTTTCGGATCGTGACGTGTAAGGCGGGCTCACTTTGAGCGTCTCTTGTCGTTAGCACGCTGCCCCTCAGCTCGTTTGGCCGATAGACAGCAAACTTGCCAACCGCTCAAAAAAGGAGACACATCATGAGTGACGATATGAACACGAAAATCCAGGAGCGCGCATACGCAATCTGGGAGCGGGAGGACCGGCCCGAAGGCAAACACCTCGACCATTGGTTCTGCGCACAGGCGGAGATAGAGGCGGAAAGTGCGACGGATGGTGGACAGTCGGCGTCCGTCCAGACAGTGTCCAGTGCTGCGGAATCCAGTTCTGGAGGGAGTGGCCGAGAGAAGAAGCGGTCAAGCTGAGCCGTTGAGGTCCCGGTCGCTCCTAAAAGCCTGCTTCTTGATCGATTGAAGAGCAAAAATCGGGTGGGTGTGACCGGGCTTAAAGATATTTTTGGTCGGGGTCAGAGCCGCTAGTCAGCCACGCCCCTCGCCGATCTCGTGCCGTGACGGGAGACGAGTCCGACCGCGAGGATCACGAGGATAATGCCCGCCAGCTGCGTCCACCCCACAGTTTCGTCAAAAAATAGTGCACCGATCGTAAGCCCAAAAATCGGGATCAAGAAGCTAAAGGCATTGGCCCCGTTGAGCGGCGTTTTCTCAAGCACCGAGAACCATAGCCAGTAGACGAGCGCAGTTCCGAGGAGGCTGAGGGCGAGCAGGATGCCAACGAAGGTAAGCGACCATGTGACTGCTGTCGGCTCCTCCGTTCCAGAGGCGATAAGAATGAGGGGGATGCTGCCAATCAACATCTGCAATCCCATGGCCATCAGGGGATCGACCTGGCCGGCGATGCGCTTTATCACGACGTTGCTTATGGTGACGCCCAGCGCGGCAAGGATGATGTAGGCAACGCCGAAAATATAGGTCTGCTGACCTGTGGCAACGACCTGAGGCGCGGCAATGATGAGAGTGCCAATAAAGCCCAACAGAAGCCCGATTTTTCCGTTTATTGTGAGCCGCTCATGAAGGATCAGACTTGCCAGAATTGCAGCTAGCATTGGCTGGGTGTTAGCGATCACCGTGGCGATGCCGGGCGAGACGAACTCAGCGGCATGAAACATCCCAAGGAAGCCGAGGCTTGTCGCTCCAAATCCTACGACGGCGACCATCACCCAGTGCGCCAATCGCTTCGGCAGCGGCCGGTGCAGTGCCAGCGCGAGCAGTGTCAGGGTAAGGCCCGCTAGTAGCGCCCGCATTGCGGCGAAGGTTAGATGCGGAGCGAGGTCCAGGCCGGCAGTGATGAGCGGAAAGCAGGCAGCCCATAGTAGCATGACCAAAATGATCTGCGCGATCGTTAGGGCGGTCATCCCTGATGACTCGGTTGTTCTTGCCGTCCGCCGAGAAGCTGACTGACGATATCATCTGCAGGAGTCATGATTCCATAATGATCGGCGCTTCGCTGCAGAGGACAACTAGCCTGTGGCCCTGGATATTCAGTAGCGCCCGCCGGCTTGATGGTTTGTTCAGTTTTTTGCAGCAGCGGTGAACGCGTTTTTCGACAATCTTTCATGGCGCGAGCACACCGCTCTGCGCATAGGCGTCATGGTATTGGAGGACAATGTCTGGGTTGACGAGAAGGGCCGAATTATCTTTGTCGTCGTAGTGTAGGCGCACCAACAGATCTTTGATGAGATTGGTGCGTGCCAAGTGCTTATCATCCGCGCGCACGATGGTCCAAGGTGTGATCGGGTTATGAGTGCGCGCGAACATCTCGTTCCGAGCTTGGCTGTAAGCAGCCCAGTTCTCGATAGCCTTGGAGTCGATGGGACTGATTTTCCACTGCTTAAGCGGATCATCGCGGCGGTCTTTCAGTCGCCGCTTCTGTTCGGCCCTGCTAATGTCGAGATAATATTTGAAAAGCTTGATGCCGGATTTGACTAGCATATGCTCGAACTCGAGCACTGTCTGCATAAACTCTTCATATTCTTCTTCGGTGCAAAATCCCATTACGCGCTCAACTCCAGCGCGATTGTACCAGCTTCTATTGAAGAGTACGAACTCCTGTTGGGCTGGCAGATGCGGGACGTAACGCTCAAAATACCATCCGCCACGCTCACGGTCAGACGGTTTGCCCAAAGCGACGACACGGGTCTCACGCGGACTCAGATGGCGGACAATGCGCTTGATCACACCATCTTTCCCTGCGCTGTCACGACCTTCGATCAAAACGAGAATCTTGTCGTTGCAGCGGATGAAGTGCTTCTGAAGCTTTACGAGTTCGACCTGAAGGCCGTGGAGGACACTTCGGTAGTCGCTGTCTGCATTTCGCTGGCCAGTAGCCGGCGGCACATTCGGCGATGCGCTCCGGATGTTTTTCTTGCTCATGGGCGAAGCTCCGTGGCTCGGTAACACGGCGCTGGCCGTATCGTTGGATTGATACGTCCAGCACCAGATCTCAATCAATGAGACGCTTCAGCCAAGGCGACATTACACGCTGACGCATTTCATCTGCTCCGACGGCTCCCGTGCGGTTCTGGAGCGCAATCGCAGTCCCCGAACCCGCCTACACAGCACGCGCCACAGCACTGCTCGATCCTCTCTTTCAGAACCCGGCGCGCACGATGCAGGCGGACACCGATATTGTTGGTAGTGAGACCCAGATCGAGTGCGATGCGATCGCGAGATTCCGAGTCGAGATCGGCCCGGCGAATAATCTCTGCATAGTCTGGCCGGAGTGTCGGAACGAGGTTCCGGATGCAGCTACAAGGATTTTGAAACTGCATCATCTCCGGTGGTGCCGCTTGACTATGAGTCTCGGCTTCGTAAGCCGCCTCGGTCCGTTGGCGTGTCGCCCGGCGCCGATAATAATCGGTTAGCGTATTCCGTAAGACTCGGCTGAGCCAAGCGTCGATCTTGGCGGTGGTCTGAGGCTTTTCCGCGGCACGCACCACCTTTAGGCAGAAGTCCTGGAAGGCGTCTTCGGCATCCTCTTGATGGCTCAGACGCCGTCGCAAGAAGCGCATGAACTCGAAGCGGCGCTCATTCAAACGCTGAACAGTAGCAACGTCGGGAGCGACGCTTTGGCGGGGGGCGGAATCCGGACGTGAAAGGGCTGTCATTTTAGGTGGCTCCATGCGCAAAAGGAGGTCAATAGGTGTTGACGCGCGGAGAGCATCGCAGCCCTCATACGCGTCGATCAGACGTGCGCAGGGAGGCGGGGCGGGCGGAATTGACGATCGCTAATCGTGGATCGGTGGTACAGAGGCGGCCTAGGAATCCATTTACCGGATCTTGCCGTATGGAAGACAGTGTAAGAGCCCACCGGTAAGAAAGCGCAGGAAGCCGCCGAGTGGCAGTGGACTGCCGTAGATGAGACGCTAAGCGTTGCATCACTGAGCAGATCAGACATGTTGAGCATTTCGCTTGTTACAGCGGTCTCTGTCTGGGCGGTCGAAGGATGGGATTGGACAGTGTGCGAACTCAAACCGGCTACGATCAGTAAGAGTATGAAGAACAACGCCCAAACTCTGGGCGCAATCCTTCCTATCTCTTGAATGTCGTGTTTCATCGTATTTCGCGCAGATCATCCATCATGCCATAAGCTTATACTGCGAAGGTGGCATCGTGCTTGATCGAGATCAAGTTCTCCGTCTGGGAATGGAGCTCATGGAGTAGGCGAAGAGATTTTCCGAATCTTGGTCTGTCAGCCTGTGGGGATTCTGATCCAATCGCGCACATCTGGCTACGCATTCCATCATACGGCCGTTCAATCTCATTCCCTGAAGCAGATCCGCCTTAGCCGACAAGACGGCGACATCACGGGCAGCCATCTCGGAGGTCAATGCATCTTCTGGGACACTTCCTTGGCCAAGCCAAGCGCCAAGACCGCGACGAAGCTATCGCCGACGCCCGCAGTGCATATTTCGCTGACGACAGGCTCAGCCAGGTGCGAAGCATTCGTTTCGGATGTGGGGTACCGCGGCCAATTGCCGGGCAACGCTTTGGTCTCTCGACTGTAAGGACGGCAGCACATTCAGCGTCTCTAAGTTCGACCTGTTTGATCAACCGTGCGGCCAAGGCCAGACCCAGGGCAACTTGCTGGCGAACATCGCAGCGAACCGTCCTTCCATCGTCGCCACGCGACGAACTGGGAATGAACCGGAGTGCGCCATCTTTACTGGAATATCTAGAGTAAAAGCGAGAGCGGCGAATGGCTATTGACTTGAGAAATCTTCGTCACTTTGTCGCAACCGCCGAGAACGGGAGTTTCCGCAGGGCTGCAAACGTCCTGCATATGCAACAGTCCAGCGTCAGCCGCGCAGTTCGGCAGCTTGAAGATGCGCTGGGCGTATCGTTGTTCGAACGTCGTGTCTCAGGTGCACAGCTGACTGATGCTGGACATCGCCTGCTTAGGGATGTGCGACCGGCGCTGGAACAGCTCGAGCTTGCGCGCAAGGCAGCGACTGCCGCTGGCCGCGGAGAGATCGGGGTGCTGCGTGTGGGAATTCTCACCTCGCTCGCTGGAGGGTTTCTACGGGAACTTGTTTGTCGCTATGCCGCGCGGCATCCTGAAATCGAGGTCGATATCCGGGATGGCGGTCGTGACGAGCATGTCTATGCGATCAGGAGGCGAGATTTGGATGTGGCGTTTCTATCCGGCGAAGGCGGTCTTGCTGATTGTGAAATCTCTCCGCTTTGGAAAGAGCGTGTACACGTCGCACTTGCTGAGGGACATGAACTGGCTGACAGACGGCAGCTCGACTGGTCTGACTTGCGAAGCGAGCGCTTTATAGTAACTCGGCGTGCACCCGGACCCGAGGTGCATGACTATATCATCCGTCGGGCTGCCGACTACAGCACCTATCCGGAAGTTATGTTTAAAGCGGTGGTGCAGGAGACTCTGATGAATCTGGTTGCCCTTCGACAGGGCATCACATTGGTGTCTGCGGCTTGGGTGGATGTGAAGCTCCCCCATCTCGTACTGCGTCCGTTAACAGATCCTGCCGACATTGTTCCGTTCAGTGCCGTCTGGTCCCGCCATAACGACAATCCCGCGCTACGGCGCTTTATCAGCGTTGCGCACACGCTGGCCGGACGCGTTCGTCGTGGCTCTTCCGATTGGTCTGAGGAAGCACTTGGGCTCACGACGATCGAATCTGGATTTTCCGCAAGCGGGCAAAGGCACGATCCGTCGCCATGAACCGTTGCAGCATAGGCGCAATCAGCTTCGCTGGTTCGGGTGTCGCCTGTCCGGTCTCGCGCGCCATCACGGCGGCATAGTCGAGCAAATCGCGATACACGTCCGGTGCAAGCTCCACAGTCAGCTTGACGGGTTTGTCATCTGGAACGGATGAGAGCTTCAGTTTGGTGGTCATGACTCAGCCTCCATAGGGTTCGAGGACGAGATCGCGGGTAACGATGACGCGCACGGGGAAGCCCGGTCGGATCGTCAGTGTCGGTGCGACCTGCAACTGGCGCTGGACGATCTGCTGGCCTGCGTCGTTGATCGTGTCCTGGGCACCGTTGCGGATCGCCTGGATAAGGCGTTCGTCATCATCCATGGTAAGTTCAGCCCCGACAGCCAGTAGCGTCGAAAGGCCGGCGGCCTTAGCCAGATCCCACCAGTGATAATCGACCCCATCCTCGAGTCCCGCATAGCCTTGCGGATCGGCACCGGGCTGGCGTTCGAGCACTATCGAGCGACCGTTGGGAAAGATTAGTCGGTTCCAGACGAGCAGCACGCGGCGGTCCTCGAAGCCGACGTCATTGCTGTACTCACCGATGATGCGTGCGCCCTGCGGGATCAGCACCATGCTGCCGGTCGGACTGTCATAGATGTGCTGGGTGACCTGCGCCGTGATCTGACCGGGGAGATCGGAGCGGATGCCGGTAATCAGCGCCGCCGGAATGACGGACCCGGCTTGCAGCACAAAGGGTGAGGCCGGTGGCATGACGCGGTCGAGCGCCACGGTGCGTCGGTCCACCGGGGCGTTGAGGAAGGCGAGATCGTTGTTCTGTGCGACGCCCGGTTGGTTGCCGAGATTGAGCCCTGCGATGTTTGGCGCTGATGTTTCCCGCGCCGCCCCAGGTGCGGTCTGGAAGAACACCCGGCTGGTGCGCGCCGCTTCTTCTTCGGCAAGCCGTCGTTGTTCCTCTGGATCGACGGCTGGCGCGTTGATCGCCGGCGGCGGAACCGGCTGTCCACGCTCCTGGGCGTCGAGGATCGGTCGGCCGAGATCGCCGGGAAGTGGCGGACCGAGCACCGGACCGGTGTAGTCGCTGGGCAGCTCGTTCAATCCGTCGGCGGTATTGCGGTTCTCGGTCGAATAAAGTTCGTCGCTGCCAGCGCCATTGTCGGGTGTCTGAAGCGCGTAGATCAGCGCGCCACCGACCCCGAGCGCTCCTACCAGACCGAGGCCGGCGAGAACGCGGCGCGAGAGCCGCGTGACGCGCGGCGGGGTTCCCCGGAGGCGCATTGGTTCGGCGATGTCGGCGGACGGTGCTTCGAGCGGCACATCGTCCGCCCTGGTGTTGTCGATGTCGCTCATGATCCTGGCCTCCCGTCGGTTCGCACGATCCTGACGGTCTGCTGGCGGTCGCCACTGCCAAGCCGCAACTCGGCCGCCGCGAAAATGCGGTCCACGATCAGGATGTTTCGGTAGATGCGGCTGTTGACGATCTCCGGCTCGCCGTTGGAGCCGAGGACGAAGAGCGGCGGCATCTCGCCCTGCACGATCCCGGCTGGGAAGACGATGTAGACCCGTCGCCCGTCGTCGAAGACCGAGACCGGCCGCCAGGGCGGGCTGTCGCCCTGCAGTCCGTAGCGATAGTGGCGGGCGGATGCCGCCGGAATCCTCGGAGTTGTCGGCGTGGCGCGCTGTGTGGCGGGCGGCTGCGGATAGGCCCAGGCGACGGCGGGCATGTAGGGATCGTCGCGCGACCGCAACTCGATCATGTAGGTGCGCCGGTCGGTGGTGATGACCAGGTTGGTCACGATGTCGGGCCGCGTCGGCTTGACGAGGATATGGACGCGGCGCGAAGTTCCTGAGCCGCTCTCCGTATCGCCGATGATCCAGCGGGCGGTATCGCCGGCGGCGATCGGCCCGGCGCCGGTCAACGCTTCGCCCGGTTCGAGCGCGATGTTGGTGATTTGGCCCGGTGCGGCATAGACCTGATACAGCGCCCCCTCGCTCCAGGGGTAAATCTGGATGGCGTTGTAATAGCCCTCCCGGCGAGGCTCGACTCGGGCGGCCACATTGGCATTCTCGACTTGTCCCGTTGGTGTGGAAGATGCCTGTCCACCTCGCGCGACCGTCCAGGCCGGCGGCGTGTGGAGCGGTCTCGGCCGTTCATCGACCGCGGGTCGCTCGACCGTGGGCTGCGGCGGCACGCTGTCATCGTAGCTGATCTCCGGCGGGCGATAGGTGGCGCATCCGGCGAGCGCCGATGCGGAAATCAGCACAAACGGCAATGCGGCTTTACGGAAAATCGAGTTTGCGGGTCTGCGGACAATCGTGCTCATTGACCCATCTCCCGCGACCAGTTGATGGCGTTGACGTAGATGCCGAGCGGATTGGCGCGAAGCCTCTCGGCGTCGCGCGGGGGCTGGATGACGATGGTCAGGATCGCTGTCCATCTCTCAGTCGTCGAGAGCTGGCCGTTCTCGTAGTGCCGCTCCGTCCAGGCCACGCGGAAGGAATTCGGCGAGGCACGAATGACGCTGGAGACCTCCACGGCGATCTGCTGACGTCCGACCCGCGTGAACGGGTCGTTGGCGCGGGCATAGTCGTTGAGCGCCAGCGCTCCGCGATCGGTGGTGAACTCGTAAGCGCGCAGCCAGTTCTGGCGCACGATGATTGCGTCAGCGGGGATCGCGCGCACCTGCTCGATAAAGTGTGCGAGATGGAAGGCGATCTGCGGATCGCTTGGCTCGAAGCTGGCCTCCGCGGGGCCGACAGCATGCGCCTCGCCGAGATTGTCGACTTCGACGACCCAGGGCACGACGGTGCCGGTCGTGGACTGCCAGACCAGGGCGCTTGCGAAGCCGCCGGAGAGGATCAGGCAGCCGAACGCCATCAGACGCCAGTTGCGGGCCTGCACGCGGGCGGAACCGATGCGTTCGTCCCAGACCTGGGCCGCGCGTTGATATGGCGTCTCCGGTTCGGGGGCTTTGCCGTAATGGGTGGTGGATCGTTTGAAGAAGCTCATGAGCGATTCCCCTCGGAAAGATTGACAGAACTGGCGCCGCCGTGGCTGTCGCCGGAACGGACGGCGTGCGCGGCGGCCTGGACGCCGTGGGAGAGACGCTGCGAGCGCTTCATGCGCTTTGCCCAGTCAGGCGGACCGTCCGTTGGCGAGGATGGAGCTGCGGCGGAACCTACGGCGCTGGAGGTACTGCCCAAGGATCCGCCGGTCGTCTCGAAGGCCGATCGAGCGCCCGACTGGAAACTTTGTTTCATGCTGCCGGACGCTCTGGCCGCGGCGCTCCGCAACGGGGACGTCGCGGCCCTCGCGCCTGTGCTCGCCACCGCGCCGAGACCGGAGGCAACGCCGGCCACACCGGATTGCCCGGCCGACCCGAGGCTGTAGGCGGTTGAGGCACCACCGGCTGCTGCAACACCGCCGCGTGCAGCGGCGGCCGTGCCCGAGAGCGCCATGCCACCGCCTCTGGCGGCGAGACCCGCAGCACCCGCGCCAGCCAAGGCAGCGCCGCCCACGGCAAGTCCGGTTCCGACGGCTGCACCCGCGCCGAGTTGCGGGCCGCCCGAGACGATGCCGTTGGCGATGCCCGGCCCGAAGATGCCGAGGCCAAGCAGTGACAGTGCCGCGAGCACCACGGCCATGGCCTCGTCGATTGTGGGGGCAACGCCGCCGAAGCCGGCGGTGAACTGCGAGAACAGCGTCGAGCCGATGCCGATGATGACGGCCAGCACCAGCACCTTGATGCCCGAGGAGATGACGTTGCCGAGCACCCGTTCGGCCATGAAGGCGGTCTTGCCGAATAGGCCGAAGGGAATGAGGACGAAGCCGGCGAGCGTCGTCAGCTTGAACTCGATCAGTGTGATGAAGAGTTGGATCGACAGAATGAAGAAGGCGAGCAGGACGAGCGCCCAGGCAAAGAGCAGGCAGGCGATCTGGATGAAGTTTTCGAAGAAGGCGACCCAGCCCATCAGGTCGGAAATGGATTCGAGCAGTGGCCGCGCCGCATCGAGCCCGGTTTGGGCGACACGGCCCGGCCGCATCAGATCGGCCGCCGTGAAGCCAGTGCCTGACGCCATCAGGCCGAGGCCGGCGAAGCTTTCGAAGACGATGCGGGCGAGATTGTTCCAGTTGCCGATGATGTAGGCGAAGACGCCAACGAACAGGGTCTTCTTGACGAGCCGCGCGATGATGTCGTCGTCGGCGCCCCAGGACCAGAAGAGCGCGGCGAGCGTCACGTCGATCACAATCAACGTGGTGGCGATGAAGGCCACCTCGCCGCCGAGCAGGCCGAAACCGCTGTCGATATAGCTGGTGAAGACCCCGAGGAATTCGTCAATGACGCCGGTATCGTCCATGGAACTTTATTCCTCGTCTCTGGATGCAGCGTCGGACGGTGCGCGGCCGAGGAAACGGTCGCGGGTCTCGGCCCAGACCGCGAGACACTCGGCGTCGCGAACGGCGGGCTCACCGAGTTGCTGGCAGCGGCGCTGCTCAGCGCGCAGCGGATCGACAGAGGGTGCAAGCGCTGGCGCGGGCGTCAGTCGTGCGGGCTCAACATCGCGCGTCAACTCGATCACCGTCGCCGTCATGGCGAAGGCGACGAAGACGATCGCCCCGATCCGCGCCAGCGTCTTTCCCTCCATCGCTTCCTCCTTTCCGGCCATCGGCCCAGATCAGTTGTTGCCGTTGTTGAACATCTGCGCGTTGCCGGGCTGATAGCCGCTGCCGGGCGTCAGGAAGCGCTCGCGCTGCACACGCCCCTGTTCGGCCGCGGCAGCACGTTCGGCGTCGGTCAGTGCCTGGGCGCGGCCATTGGCGGCGATGACGGCCGTGAGATCGGCGAGTTGCTGTGCCTGCAATGCGAGAAGCTGGTTGCCGGCCTGGGTCGCCTGCAGCGCGCCGGTCGCGCCCTGGCTTTGGTCCACCAGCGCTTCCATCTGGGCGCGGTTGGTCTCGATATTGCCGACGACGCCAGCCTGGACCCGCATCGCATCCTGCAGGCCGCCGACGGTGTTCTCCCAGCGCGAGCGGGCATCGGCGACGAGCTGCTGCTCGGAAGCGCTCATGCCGATATTGGCGTATTTCTGCTGGAAGGCCTGGTCGATCTGCTGGACGTCGAAGGCAATGTTCTGTGCTTGCTGAAGCAGGGACTGCGTGCGCCCGACCGCCTGCTGCAATTGCTGCAACGAGGAGTAAGGGAGGCTCGTCAGGTTGCGCGCCTGGTTGATCAGCATCTGCGCTTCGTTCTGAAGCTGTGTGATCTGGTTGTTGATCTGCTCGAGGGCGCGGGCTGCCTGCAGCACGTTCTGTGCATAGTTTGTCGGATCGTAGACGATCCATGCCGCCGAGGCCGGTGGCGCCAACACCATCGGCAGGGTCGCGATTGGCGCGCCGATGAGCGCGGCTGCAAAGCGGGCCGCGCGCGAACGGGAGTTACGTGTCTTCATGATCAGTCTCCTTCTTGGGCTGGGGGGTGAGATTGCTGAGATCGGGAATGAGATCGGCCGCCCAGTCGACGCCGCGCTCCCGCAGCCAGGCGGCGAGGAAATCCGTGCGGCCATGTTCGGCAAGGATGCGCGCTATTGCGGTCTGATCGGTCTTGGCGGAGGTGGCGCAGAGCGCGAGCGCCACTTCGCTGAGGCCCAGTTCGAAGAGCCGGTTGCCGCGCCGCGATTGGCAGTAATAGTCGCGCTTGGGCGTGGCCCGCGCGAGGATCTCGATCTGGCGGTCATTGAGGCCGAAGCGTCGATAGATCGCGGTGATCTGCGGCTCGATCGCGCGTTCGTTCGGGAGGAGCAACCGTGTCTGGCAGCTCTCGATGATGGCCGGCGCGATGGCCGAACCGTCGATATCGCTGAGGCTTTGCGTGGCAAAGACGACTGAAGCGTTCTTCTTCCGGAGCGTCTTCAGCCACTCGCGGAGCTGGCCGGCGAAACCCTCGTCGTCGAGCGCCAGCCAGCCCTCGTCGATGATGATGAGGGTAGGCGAACCATCGAGCCGGTCCTCGATGCGGTGGAAGAGATAGGCCAGCACCGCTGGCGCCGCGCCGGTGCCGATCAGACCCTCGGTCTCGAAGGCCTGCACGGTCGCTTCACCGAGATGCTCGGACTCGGCATCGAGCAACCGACCGTAGGCGCCGCCGACGCAATAGGGCCTGAGCGCCTGCTTCAGGTCATTGGACTGGAGCAGCACGGCCAGGCCTGTGATCGTCCGTTCCCCAGCAGGCGCGGATGCGAGCGAAGTCAGCGCCGTCCAGAGATGCTCCTTCACCTCGGGCGTGATCTCGACGCCTTCGCGCATCAGGATCGCCACTAGCCAGTCGGCCGCCCAAGCCCGCTCCGCCGTCTCTTCGAGGCGCGAGAGCGGCTGCAGCGAGACACTCTGGTCATCGCCTTCGGTCAGGCCACCGCCCAGATCATGCCAGTCACCGCCCATGGCGAGCGCGGCGGCGCGGATCGAGCCTCCGAAGTCGAAGGCGAAGACCTGGGAACCGGCATAGCGGCGGAACTGAAGCGCCATGAGCGCCAGCAGCACGGACTTGCCCGCGCCTGTCGGGCCGACGACGAGCGTATGCCCGACATCGCCAACATGAAGGGAAAACCGGAACGGGGTCGAGCCCTCGGTCTTGCCGAACAGCAGTGGGGGCGCTGCAAGGTGCTCATCCCGTTCCGGCCCCGCCCACACGGCACTGAGGGGGATCATGTGGGCGAGATTGAGCGTGGAGATCGGCGGCTGGCGGACATTGGCGTAGACATGTCCGGGCAGCGAGCCGAGCCACGCATCGACGGCGTTGATGGTCTCGGGCATCGCGGTGAAGTCGCGGCCCTGGATGACCTTCTCGACCAGACGCAGCTTCTCGTCGGCAACGCGCGGGTCGGCGTCCCACACCGTCATCGTCGCGGTGACATAGGCGACACCGGCATAGTCCGCGCCGAGCTCCTGCAGGGCGAGATCGGCATCGGCCGCCTTGTTCGACGCGTCGGTGTCGACCAGGACCGAAGCCTCGTTGGTCATCACCTCCTTGAGGATCGCGGCAATCGACTTGCGCTTGGCGAACCATTGCCGGCGGATGCGGGTCAGGAGCTTCGTCGCATCCGTCTTGTCCATCAGGATGGCGCGGGTCGACCAGCGATAGGGAAAGGCGAGCCGGTTGAGCTCGTCGAGCAGGCCGGGCGTGGTCGCCGTCGGAAATCCGGTGATCGTCAACACGCGCAGATGCTCGTCACCGAGACGGGGCTCCAGCCCGCCGGCGAGCGGCTGGTCCGCGAGCAGCGCGTCCAGGTATATGGGCGTCTCGGGGACGCGGACACGATGGCGTTTGGTCGAGACGCAGCCGTGCAAATAGGTTAGGGTCTCGGCGTCATCGAGCCAGCGGCATTCGGGCATGAAGGCGTCGACGAGGCGGAGCACGCGGTCGGTGCGGTCGGCGAAGCCGGTCAGGACCTCATGCGGATCGATGCCCTTGGTCTCACGGCCTTCATAAAGCCAGCTCTCGGCGCGTGCGGCGTCCTCGGCCGGTGGCAGGTAGGTAAAGGTGAGGAAATAGCTCGACTCGAAATGCGCACCCGCTTCTTCGAAGCTCGCCTTGCGCTCGGCGTCGACCAGCGCGGAGGCCGCATCGGGAAAGCGGCTGTCGGGATAGACGTTCGAGGGGTGGCGCTGCGCTTCGACGAAGATCGCCCAGCCGGAGCCGAGACGGCGGAACGCGTTGTTGAGCCGCCCCGCCACGGCGATCAGTTCCGCCGGCACCGCCGAATCGAGATCCGGGCCGCGGAACCGTGCGGTGCGCTGGAAACTCCCGTCTTTGTTGAGGACAATACCGCTGCCAGCTAGCGCCACCCAGGGCAGATAATCGGCAAGCCGGGTGTTGCGGTTGCGGTACTCGGCTAGGTTCATCATCGCTGCGCCTTCCCCTTCAGACCGTCAGATGCGCGGGAATGCGCAGATGGCGGCGGCCGACCTCGACGAAGAGCGGATCGCGCTTGGCGGCCCAGACCGCCGCAATGTGTCCGATCGCCCAGATTGCAATGCCGACCAGCCAGAGCCGCAGACCGAGACCGACCGCACCGGCCAGCGTGCCGTTCATGATGGCGATGGCGCGCGGCGCACCGCCCAGCAGGATTGGCTCGGTCAGCGCACGGTGAACGGGAACTGAGAAGCCGAGCAGTTCCCCGCTGTGCCCTTCGTCGGCTGCCATCAGATCAGCGCCCCGCCGCCGAAGGAGAAGAAGGACAGGAAGAAGGAGCTCGCCGCGAAGGCAATCGAGAGGCCGAAGACAATCTGGATCAGGCGCCGGAACCCGCCGGAGGTGTCGCCGAAGGCAAGCGTCAGGCCGGTGATGATAATGATGATGACGGCGATGATCTTGGCGACCGGCCCCTCGATGGATTCGAGGATCGACTGGAGCGGCGCCTCCCAGGGCATGGAGGAGCCGGAGGCGTGCGCGGCAGGCGTCATCATAACGGCGATGACCGCGGCCGACGCGGCGGTCGTCAGTCTCTGGCGGACGTTATGCAGGATCTGGTTCATGGGAGCTTTCCTTCGTGGTTGCTGTGGGAAGAGGTGCGTCCGGAGTCTCGATCGCTCGAACGACGCGATAATCGCCGTCGGGCGAGAGGCCCTCGACGCGGGCGAGCTCTGCGAGCCGGCGCGCGGAGCCGCGTCCCGACAGCACGGCGACGAGATCGATGGTCTCCGCGATCAATGCGCGGGGGACGGTGACGACGGCTTCCTGGATGAGTTGCTCGAGCCGGCGCAGCGCGCCGAGTCCCGATCCCGCGTGGATCGTGCCGACGCCGCCCGGATGGCCGGTGCCCCAGGCCTTGAGGAGATCGAGGGCCTCGCTGCCGCGAACCTCGCCGATGGGGATGCGGTCGGGCCGCAGGCGAAGGGACGAGCGGACGAGGTCGGAGAGCGAGGCAACGCCGTCCTTCGTCCGCATGGCGACGAGGTTCGGCGCGGCGCATTGCAGTTCGCGCGTATCCTCGATGATGACGACGCGGTCGGCTGTCTTCGCGACCTCGGCCAGCAGCGCATTGGTGAGCGTGGTCTTGCCGGTCGAGGTGCCGCCGGCGACGAGGATGTTTGCCCGCGCGGCGACGCCAGCCCGCAGGGCCGAGGCCTGCTCGGCCGTCATGATGCCGGCGGCGACATAGTCGTCGAGGGAGAAAACAGCCACGGCCGGCTTGCGGATCGCGAAAGCTGGCGCAGCAACGACCGGCGGCAGAAGCCCCTCGAACCGCTCCCCCGTTCCTGGCAGCTCCGCCGAGACGCGCGGGCTTCCGGTATGAACCTCGGCGCCGACGTGGTGGGCGACGAGACGGATGATGCGTTCGCCGTCTTCCGGTGCCAAGCGCTCGCCCGTATCGGATAGACCCTCGGAGAGACGGTCGATCCACAACCGCCCGTCAGGGTTCAGCATCACCTCGACGACGCCGGGATCTTCCAGGAACGTCGCGATGGCCGGACCGAGCGCGGTGCGCAGCATCCGTGCGCCGCGTGCGATCCCTTCCGAATTGTGATGTGAGGCTGCCATCCGATCCCCGATTCCAGCGGGGACAAACGGACGATCCCCATGCGGGGATGATTAAAAGAGCCTGAGCTATGGTTGATTCAACAAGGGATTAGCGGCGTCGTAGTGTAGCGTGTGAAAACAGGAGAACGGCGATCCGTTCCTGCCCGGCTGCTTCCGGAAATTGCGGAAGATTTGCGAGTTGCTCGGTTCTTCGATTGACTGCCGTTGCAGGGTGCGGCTGGATTTACCTCATGTCACACGAAGCCATGTCATCATTCCGCCGGCGGAATGTTCCAGCATGTGGCAGTGAAGCAGCCAATCACCGGGATTATCGGCGACGAAGGCAATCTCGACACTCTCGTCACGGTCCATCAGCAGCGTATCCCTCAGCGGACCTGTCGTGCCGTCGCGCAAGACCTGTCTGAAATGGTGTCCGTGCAAATGCATGGCATGCGGCCAAGCCGTATCATTGACGATGGCGACCTTGACTGTCTCTCCTGCGCGCGCTTCGAAAAGAGGATTATCGGGCATGTCCGCCATGCCGTTGAATGCCCAGACCTTGCCGGCATTCACCAGTTCGGACATGCCCATCATACGGCCGGACATCGTCGCGCCTCGCATTGATCCCATGGCGCCTCCTTCCATTCGCAATTCGATGCGGCGCGCCTCATTGACCGCACCGAGAGCAGACACCGGATTGGCTGGCAGGGCGTTGGGTGCAGGCAATCGTTCGGCATGCGCTTCGCCGTCGACATCGAAGGTCGCCAGTGCATAGCCGGAATTGCCCTCAAGCCCTACGAGATAGGCCTTCTCGTCAACGGTTGCGGTCACGTCGACAACGAGATCAGCGCGCTGCGCCGGGGCGAGAGTGAGTTGGTCGAAGCGCAGGGGCGCGTCCAGCGGCATGCCGTCGAGCGCGACGATCCAGCCTTCTAGACCCTGAGCGGCGACATTGAAAATTCTGGCATTGGCCGCATTGATGAGGCGAAGGCGTACCCGCGCATTGCGTGCGACCATGCGGCGCCAGCCGCCCGTGCCATTGACGGTCACCCAGTTGCCGATGCGGCCCGCATGGGCCCAGTCATGCATGTCGTTGAAGCCGCCGGCGATCTGCCCGTCTTCGGAGAGGCGCCAGTCGTCGATCAGCAAGACCTCATCGAGATCGACCTCCGGCGCACCGTTGGTCTCTTCCACAATCAAGGCGCCAGACAGGCCGCGCGCCATCTGCTCCCAGGCCCGGTTATGCGGATGGAACCAGTAGGTGCCGGCATCCGGCAGCTCGAAGTCGTAGAGGTAGCTGTCGCCAGGCGCGACGACGGACTGGGTGAGACCGGGGACGCCGTCCATGGCATTGTCGATTCGAATCCCATGCCAATGAACGGTTCCAGGCTGGTCGAGATCGTTGCGGAACAGCCGGCGCAGACGCTCGCCCTGACGAAGCCGGATCGGAGCACCGGGAACGGCGCCGTTATAGGACCAAACCGCCGTGTCCGGATAGTCGGCTGGCGCGATGCGCGCAGTCGCCGCACGCGCCGTGAGTGTTTCGGCCGCCTCCGTCTGCGCATGCAACGGGCGCGGAAGAGCCGATGCCGCCGCAGTGGCGACCAGGCCGGAGATCATGGTTCGTCTTGTTAGATGCATGTCGTCACTGTCTCCACTACTCGATGCCGTTTGCCCGCTGCAGCGCGCGGACATAGGCAACGATCTTTTCGACCTCGGCTCGGTTCACCCCATCGACGGGCGGCATATTTCCGAACCGCCAATGATGGGCGCGCACGCCATTCTGTACCGCCATTTGGAAGGCGATGTCGGCATGGTGGTTCGGTTCATAGATGCGATGGACGAATGGTGGGCCTTGATCCGTGCCCGTGGCGTTCTCGCCATGGCAGACGGCGCAGTTGGCTGCAAACAGGTCCGCGCCATCGGCGGCGGCGCCTTCCAGATCGGGCAGGCGCACGATCGTACTGGCTTGCGACGATCGGGCCGGCTCGTCCTGCGCGGGCAGGAACCAGGCTCCAACACCAGCCACGATCACGGCGATGGCTCCCACTGCCACGATTTTCTTGTTCACTGCGTCGCCTCGCTTCCCGAAAGATCGTCGAGTATGGGGCAATCGGGACGATCGTCGCCGTGGCAGCGATGGATCAGCGTTTCGAGCGTGCGGCGGAGCGATTCAAGCTCGGCGATCTTGGACGTGATCCGGTCCAGGTGATCGCTGGCGATGTTTCTCACGTCGGCGCTTGCCCGGTCACGATCCTCGTAGAGCGACATGAGGGAGCGACAGTCTTCGATCGAGAAGCCCAACGATCGCGCGCGCGACAGGAACGCCAGTTTGTACACGTCGGCCTCGCTGAAGGCGCGGTAGCCGTTCTGGCCGCGCTTCGGCCGAACGAGACCTATGTCCTCATAGTAGCGGATCGTCTTGGCGGGCAGGCCGCTCGCTTCGGCGACGTCTCCAATGTTCATGGGCGCATCCTCCTGATGCACGGCAACATAGGGATTCCAGCTACTGGAAGGTCAAGCCCCCTTGCGACTTTGGAACCTTCCTGCGCTGGAAGGTCGTTAATTGGGGAAACGAACAAAACATGGAGACGAAGCATGCATTACGGCCGCTTCTTCGCGATGATCGCCACATCGACCGTGATGATGTTCGGATTGATGTATCTGAACACCTATCTTCTCAGCCACGTCTTCTGGTCGGAGACCCGGGCCTACATGGCCCTTGTGATGGGCGCGTCCATGGCGGTCATCATGCTCGCCTTCATGCTGTCCATGTACGCGAACCGTACCGCAAACATCGCCATTTTCGCCGGTTCGGTTGTCGTCTTCGCTGCTGCACTATCGCTCGTGCGCAGCCAGGTTACCGTCGAGGACCGCAGCTATATGAGCGCAATGATCCCGCACCATTCGATCGCGATCATGACGTCGAGTCGCGCCAACATAACCGATCCGCGGGTGCGCACCCTGGCCGACGACATCATCTACGCCCAGGACAAGGAGATCGCCGAGATGCGCTATCTGATCGCCGACATCGACGCCAACGGGAAGGCCACGCAGCGCGCGGCGACGACTCCGGCGGAGCTTGTCGGCGCTGAGGAAGCGCTCGCCAGTGAAGAACTTTCCAAGGTCGATCCGGAGTTCCTGACCGAGGATGAGATCGCTCGGGTTTTCCCGGATGGCGCAGCCTGCCGCTTCACCTATACCGAGGGCAGCCCGCCCGTGATGGTCGCGGGCGAGAGCGCGCAAGGAACGGCTGCTTTGGTCAAGATCAGCGGCGACCTCGTTCGCCTTGACGTAAGCGAAACCGGCCCCGAAGGGGGCACGTTCACCGCCGAGCCGCTCTCGGCTGAACTGCATGAGACCGACAGCGGCGATCTTTACGATCTGGTAGTGACGGCCGGCGCGGAGTACGAGGCCGGCTTCCGCGGCCAGTACACCTGCGCGGGCTCCTAGGAGGCGGTGATGGCGAAGGACGGAACCCGGACCGCGCGACTCTATCGCATGGTGATGCGCGATCACCTCTGCCCCTATGGCCTGAAGTCGAAGGATCTTCTCAAGCGTCGGGGCTTTGAGGTTGATGACCATCACTTGACCACGCGCGAAGAGACCGACGCCTTCATGGAGGACCAAGGTGTGGAGACGACGCCGCAGACCTTCATCGGTGGCGAACGGGTCGGTGGTTACGACGGTCTGCGGGTCTATTTCGAGATCGATCCGCCGCCGGAGGAGCAAAGCGACACCTCCTACAGGCCGGTTATCGCCATTTTCGCGGTCGCCGCCCTGCTGGCGCTGGGGCTGTCCTGGCACCAGTACGGCACGGTTCTGACGCTGCGGGCGCTTGAGTGGTTCATCTCGCTGTCGATGACCATCCTGGCGATCCAGAAACTCCAGGATGTCGAGAGCTTCTCGACCATGTTCCTCAACTACGACCTGCTGGCGCGCCAGTGGGTGCCCTATGGCACGATCTATCCGTTTGGCGAGGCGCTGGCCGGTATCCTGATGACGGCCGGCATCCTCGTGTGGATATCGGCGCCGGTGGCGCTGTTCATCGGCTCGGTCGGGGCTGTCAGCATCTTCAAGGCGGTCTACATCGACAAGCGCGAGCTTAAATGCGCCTGTGTCGGGGGCAGCTCTTCGGTGCCGCTCGGCTTCGTCTCCCTGACCGAAAGCCTCATGATGATGGCCATGGGCATCTGGATGCCGCTCAAGGCCTTCCTGATCTGATCCGTCCGCCGACCCTTGACCCTCCAGTTGCTGGAACCTTTAAATAGATCAGCGACTCGGCGTCACTCGCCGACACTGGGAAAAGCGATTTCGAGCGGACGATCATGACGGACTACAAAAAAGACAGCATCACTTTGCCTGGCGCCATCGCCATGGGCACCGGGGTCATGATCGGGGCGGGGATCCTCGCTCTGACCGGGCAGATGGCGGAACTGGCCGGACCTCTGTTTCCGCTCTCCTTTATTGCCGGCGCCATCGTCACGGCCTTCAGTGCCTACACCTATGTCAAAATGTCGAACGCCTATCCCTCGGCCGGTGGCATCGGCATGATCCTGGTCAAGGCCTACGGGCCGACGACCGTCGCGGCAGGCGCGGCGCTTTTGATGGCGCTGTCGATGGTCATCAACGAGAGCCTCGTCGCGCGAACCTTCGCCGCCTATGCGCTGCGGGGATTGGGGATTGAGCCCACAGGCTGGCTGGTGCCGACCATCGGCGTCGCCGTCATCGTCTTCGCCTGGCTTGTGAACGTGTCGGGAAACCGGTCGGTCGGGTTGCTGTCTATTGTGATGGCGTTCCTGAAGGTTTTCGGGATCGCATTGTTCGGCGTTGCGGCGCTTTGGGCCGGTGGTTTTTCCTTCGAGGCGACGGGCGGCGAGACCGGGGCGGGAGGGTTTCTGGCTTCAGCTGCGCTCGCTATCCTCGCCTTCAAGGGGTTTACGACGATCACCAACAGCGGCGCCGAGATCACCGAGCCGCACCGCAATGTCGGCCGCGCCATCGTGGTCTCGATCGCGATCTGCGTCGTCGTCTATCTCCTTGTGGCTTTCGCGGTCGGCTCTAGCCTGCCGCTCGATCGTATCATCGCCGCCAAGGATTATGCGCTGGCCGAGGCGGCGGCACCGGCCTTCGGGCAGGTTGGTTTCTATCTGACGGTGGCTCTGGCCCTGATTGCTACGGCGTCCGGCCTGATCGCCAGCGTTTTCGCGGTCTCGCGCATGCTGGCCATGCTGACCGACATGAAGCTCGTGCCGCACAGCCATTTCGGTATGCCAGGGGCGATCCGTGATCATACGCTCGTCTACACTGTGGTGATCGCCAGCCTTCTGACCATCTTCTTCGATCTCGGCCGGATCGCCTCGCTCGGCGCGTTCTTCTATCTGGTGATGGACATGGTCATCCACTGGGGTGTGTACCGGAACCTCAGGCATGTCATCGGCGCCCGGTCATGGATCCTGCTGACGGCGATCACGCTCGACGCGGTGGTGCTCGCAGCCTTTGGACTGATGAAGTGGCAGGCGGACCCGGCGATCGTCGTCATTGCCGTCGGCGGGATTGCCGTCGTCTTTGCCTTCGAGGCGGTATTCCTGCGGCTTCGTCCGCCGTCGACCGGTCACATGCATCATTCGGGCTGAGCTGGAAGATAAAAGGACAATCAGGCTCTTGACCTTCCAGTTACTGGAAGCACTACCTTGTGTGCCAAGTCAGTCAGGAAGCATTCGAAATGGCGCAGCATTCTCACCAGCATCACGACCAAACGTCGCACAATCACGATGGCCACGATCATGCCGGCCATGATCACCCGGATCCGAAAGCCGGCGAAACGGCAACCGATCCCGTTTGCGGGATGACGGTGACGATCAAGCCGGAGGCGCGCATGCGCGACTTCGGGGGTGACACCTTCTACTTTTGCTCCGATGGCTGCCGGACGAAGTTCGATGCCGATCCGTATTTTTACGCCTCGGGCAACGCGGCGAAGGTCGGCAAGCGTGCGCCGCAGGGCACGCAGTGGACCTGTCCCATGCATCCGGAGATCGTCCGTGACGAACCCGGCGCCTGCCCGAAATGCGGCATGGCGCTCGAGCCGATGGTGCCGTCCGACGAGCCAAGCGAGGAACTGACCGATTTCACGCGGCGGATGTGGATCAGCGCCGCCGCTGCGGTGCCCCTGGTGATCCTGACGATGGGTGAACTGGTCGGTCTTCCCGTCCGCGACTGGATCGGCCATCAGATCGCGATCTACCTAGAGTTTCTCCTCGCCACGCCGATCGTGCTGTGGGCGGCGCTGCCGTTTTTCCAGCGCGGCTGGGACTCCGTAAAGAACCGATCGCCCAACATGTGGACGCTCATATCGCTCGGTGTCGGCGCGGCCTATCTCTACTCCCTCGTCGCGACCTTCCTGCCCGGCGTCTTTCCCGAGCAGTACCGGATGGGGGGCATGGTCGGCACCTACTACGAGGCCGCGGTCGTCATCATCGCGCTGATCTTCGTCGGTCAGGTGCTGGAGTTGCGCGCCCGCGAGCGCACCGGCGACGCCATCCGGGCGCTGATGGACCTTGCGCCCAAGACCGCGCGACGCATCCTGTCCGACGGCTCCGAATATGACGCGCCGCTGGAGAACATTGTCGAAGGCGACCTGCTACGCGTACGCCCCGGCGACAGCGTGCCGGTCGACGGTGAAGTGGCCGAGGGCCGGTCTTCGATCGACGAGAGTATGATCACCGGCGAGGCCGTCCCCATCGAGAAAACCGAGGGCGACCGGGTGACCGGCGGAACGATCAACAAGAACGGCACGCTGGCGATTCGCGCGACGGCGGTCGGCTCAGACACGGTGCTTGCGCAGATCGTCGACATGGTGGCCGGGGCGCGCCGTTCGCGCGCGCCCATTCAAGGCCTGGCCGATCGGGTCTCGGAAGTCTTCGTGCCGACGGTCGTCGGCATCGCCATCCTCGCCTTTGTCGTCTGGCTTTTTGCCGGACCGAGTCCCGCCTTCGTCTTCGCAATCGCGGCGGCAGTGTCGGTCCTGATCATCGCCTGTCCCTGCGCGCTCGGGCTTGCAACGCCGATCTCGATCACCACGGCGGCGGGACGCGGCGCGCAGGCAGGCGTTCTCATCAAGGACGCCGAGGCGCTGGAGCGCATGGCGCGCGTCGACACGCTGATCGTCGACAAGACCGGAACGCTGACCGAGGGACGGCCGAAGCTGACCGATGTGGTCGCCCTTGGGGATATTCCGGAGGACGACGTTCTCGCATTGGCGGCAGCCTTGGAGCGCGGTTCCGAACATCCATTGGCCGAAGCCATTCTCGAGGGCGCGCGGGAGCGGGGCGTGCCACTCGACAAGGCCACGGACTTTGAAGCCGTCACCGGCAAGGGCGTGACGGGAACAGTGGGCGGCCGCTCCATCGCGCTCGGCAACACCGCGCTAATGCAGGCAATCGGCGGTGACGCCGCTAGCGGTGAGGAAAAGGCCGACGCTCTCAGGACCGAGGGCAAGACCGCGATGTTCGTCGCCGTAGACGGCACCCTTGCCGGTATCGTCGCCGTGGCGGACCCCATCAAGGAAACGACCGCGGCCGCGATCCGTGACCTGCATGCGCAGGGATTGCGCGTCATCATGGCGACCGGCGACAATCAGCGCACCGCCGAGGCGGTGGCGGCAAAGCTCGGCATCGACGACGTGCGCGCCGGCGTTCTGCCGGAAGGCAAGAAAGCCTTTGTCGACGAGTTGCGCGCGGCGGGCCGTTCGGTGGCCATGGCGGGCGACGGCGTCAACGACGCGCCGGCGCTCGCCGCTGCCGATGTCGGCATTGCCATGGGCACGGGCGCCGATGTTGCCGTGGAAAGTGCAGGGCTAACATTGCTGGGCGGCGATCTCACAGGGATCGTACGGGCGCGAAAGCTCGCCAAGGCGACCCTGCGCAACATCAAGCAGAACCTGTTCTTTGCCTTCGTCTACAACACGGCCGGCGTGCCGATCGCAGCCGGTGTGCTCTACCCCGTCTTCGGCCTGTTGCTCTCGCCGATGATCGCGGCCGCCGCCATGTCGCTGTCATCGGTCTCGGTGATCGCCAACGCGCTCAGACTGCGGCGGCTGGACCTCTGAATTCGGAATTGAACGCGTTTTTGCTCAAGGTGTCAAAATGGCTCCACTCTCACGTCGCAGTTTCCTGGCATCCGGCGCTGCCGCCGGCATCATGGCGTCGCTTCCCGGCACCGTGTACGCGCAAGCTTCCACCAAGGCCAATGCGCTCACATTGCGCGCCGTGCGTCGCACGATCGAAGTCGACGGCCGTGCCGCCTCGGTCCTGGGTCTTGTCGACGGCTCCGGAAGGCCCGGACTGATTCTCGATCCCGGTCAGCGCTTTCGTGTCGACCTCACGAACGATCTCGATGTCGAGACCATCGTGCACTGGCATGGTCAGATCCCGCCGAACGCCCAGGACGGCGTGTCGAACACGAGCCCGATGATTCCGGTGGGCGGCAGCCGATCCTTTGATTTTGCGCCCCGTACCGGAACGTTCTGGATGCACAGCCATGTCCCGGCCCAGGAGGTCGATCAGCTCGCAGCGCCCCTGATCGTTCGAAGTGCCGAAGATCTGGCTGCTGACAGGCAGGAGGTCGTTCTCTTCCTGCATGACTTTTCCTTCCGCTCCGGCGAAGAGGTCCTTGAGGAGATCACGTCCGGCCGCGCGATGCCGCATGGCGAGGTGCAGGAAGGTAGCCACTCCATGGGAGAATTCCCGCGGCGGATCGTCGGGCATCACGAATCCGATCCGATGTCCATGCCAATGCCGAACGCGATGTCGGGCGGCATGGCGGGGATGGGCCACGACTCCGGAATGGAGATGGATCTCAACGACTTCGAATTCGATGCCTATCTCGCCAATGACCGGACCCTGGACGATCCCGAGGTGATAGCGGTCGAGCGGGGTGGACGCGTTCTCCTGCGTGCCATCAACGCGGCGTCGATGACGGCATTCTGGATCGATCTCGGATCGGTGGTCGGTCGCCTGGTTGCCGTCGACGGAGATGCCGTAGAGCCCATGGAAGGAACGCGCTTCGGCTTCGCTCAAGGGCAACGGCTCGACATCGAGATTGATATGCCAGCAGACGGATCGGTCTTGCCTGTCCTGGCCTTGCGCGAAGGCGCAACGCAAAGGACCGGTATCGTGCTTGCCCCGCGCGGCGCCGAGGTGCGACGCATCTCTTCCACGGCGGACGCCGAGCATCCGGCCTATTCCGGCGACATGACGACGGAGTTGGCGCTCCGTGCCCTCAATCCTCTCCCGGATCGGCCGGTGGACCGGACGCATATGGTCATGCTGGGCGGCCAGATGAGCCCTTATGTGTGGTCGCTCAACGGGCAACTCTGGGGCAGCCATACGCCGGTCGCGGTCATGTCGGGCGAGCGTGTCGAGATGATGTTCCACAACATGTCGATGATGGCGCACCCGATGCATCTCCACGGACACGCTTTCCAGGTCGTGGACGTCAATGGTCAGCGGATCGCCGGCGCCGTCCGTGATACGGTGCATGTTCCGCCGATGGGGATGGTGACGATTGCCTTCGATGCCGGTGAGGTCGCGCCTTGGATGCTCCATTGTCATCACATGGCGCACATGGCCGCCGGCATGATGAGCGAACTCGATGTCCGGTCGGCCTGATGCGCGCGCGGCCTTCGATCGGATCAGGCGCTGACGATGAGTAAACGGAGTGTCTTGATCGTCGGAGGCTACGGCCAGGTCGGACGCGCCATGGCGGCTCGGTTGCGGCAGATGGGCTGCACTGCCGTGACCATCGGCGGGCGGAGACGTGCGCCCGCCCAAGGCGTCGCGGAGAAGCTGGGCTATCGCTGGACGACGATCGACCTGAACGACGGGCGAACCTGGTCAGGAGCGCTTGAAGGAATAGACGTTGTCGTCGTTTGCATGGACCAGGATGGGCCGGCCTTCGCCGAAGCGGTTCTGGAGCGGGGTCTTGGCTATATCGATATCACGGCTTCTGACGACCTTTTCCGGCGGATTGAGGCGCTCGAGGCCTTTGCGATTGCGAGCGGTGGATGGGCCGTGCTTTCCGTGGGCCTCGCGCCTGGCCTGACAAATCTCATGGCGCAGGCCTGTGCAGACGGCATGGATCAGGTCGAGAAAATAGAGATCGGTATCCTCCTCGGTCTCGGGGATGCTCATGGAACGGCCGCGTTGAATTGGACATTGGAGAACTTGCGTCCGTATCCCTCATCCGCAATCCGCAGGATCGCGTTCGGAAGCCGATCTGTTCAACGAGCATCTGTCCCGTTCGATTTCGCGGACCAGCACGTCCTGATGCGGCGCCACGGCTATGAGCGCGTGACGACGCGCCTTGCGTTCGATACGCCGCTTGTGACGGCAGGGGGATTGCGTCTTCTCGGTCACCTTGGTCGGATCCAGGGGATGCGCGGCGTTATGAGATGGCTGTTTTCAAAGTTTCGGGTCGGATCGGACCGGGTGGGATTGTCGGTCACCGCCGTTGGTCGAACGCAAGGAAAGCCGTTTCGACGTTTCATGTCATTCGAGGCCAGGAAGGAAGCGGAGATCACTGCGCTGATGGCATCTCAAACAATCGTGCTCATGCTTGATGAGCCGCCGCAGACCGGCATCCATCATCTGGAAGAAATCCGCGGGATTGATGACTTTGCTGATGGTCTGCGAGGCGAGGGTAGCGTCCTTGCCTAAAGGTAGCCCCTAACATGGATACCCGACGGTCGGCAGAAATCCTGTGATGGCCTCATTGGCATGATAGGAAATTGCCAAGGCGTTCCCGTCCGGCCATTTCACACGAGTTCGTTTTGGCCTCACCTGGCCTCTCTCTCCACGTCTTCCGGTATCTCCTGCCGAAGCTTCGGTCCCTTGGCGATACGGCGGCCGAGCGCGGTGATGAAAGACTCGTAGCGCTCTGCGGCCCTGGCGCGAGCTGCCTGGGCGGCCGGTTCCGGAAGTGCCGGCGTTGTGGTGAGCCAGAATCTAACGAAGACGGCCAGCGTTTCGATAGAGATACCGAGATCTCGTTCCAGACGGGAGATGCGCCTGTCGATCTGATCCAGCCGGTTGGCAATGACGGCCTCGCGCCTTTCAGCATCGTCGGGTGAAAGAAAGGAGGCGATCGCCGCCTCCGCGATCATCGACTGCGATTGCTCGCGCCGCGCTGCATAGTCCGACAGCATCGCCATGATGTCCGGGTCAAGATAGACTGAGATCTGCGTCTTTTTCTTTCGAGCAGACATGGGCTAGAGATCCATCCCATCGTTGGGGTCGAGCGAAACCTGTCGCGCCACGCGCTGCATCGTGCGGTTCATTCGACTATTGCGCGCGACTTCTTCCTGATCATCATCGAAGGGGTCGATCTCGAATTCGTTTTCGATTGGCTCCTTTTTCTCGACGGGCTGGGCGCGGCCGAGCTCCGGCTGGCGGCGCCGTTCGGAATCGGTGGTATCCTCGTCGTTGCCAGCGTTGCCAGATCGGTCGGTGTGAAGCGTCGGCTTGGGCGGTAGTGGCAACGCGCTCCATTCGTCTTTTTCGGCTTCGGCAGGGTCCGCTATGGATGGCGGTGGCAGAATGCGCTCCTCGAAACGGCGGTCCTCAAAGTAGCGAACCTTCTTCGCGCGGATCGGCGATATGCCAGCGACCATGACGATTTCGTCCGCTGGCGGGAGTTGCATGACCTCACCTGGCGTTAGCAGCGGCCTTGCGGTTTCCTGCCGCGACACCATCAGATGGCCGAGCCAGGGTGAAAGCCTGTGCCCCGCATAGTTCTTCATCGCCCGCATCTCAGTCGCTGTACCGAGCGCATCACTCACCCGTTTCGCGGTTCGCTCGTCATTGGTGGCGAAGCTCACCCGGACGTGGCAATTGTCGAGGATCGAGTTGTTCGGCCCGTAGGCCTTCTCGATCTGGTTCAGCGACTGCGCTATCAGGAAACTCTTGAGCCCGTAGCCTGCCATGAAGGCGAGCGCGCTCTCGAAGAAGTCGAGGCGGCCGAGTGCTGGAAACTCGTCCAGCATCAGCAGCAATTTGTGCCGCGCGGTTCTGGCCTGCAGGTCTTCGGTCAGCCGCCGGCCGATCTGATTAAGGATGAGGCGGATGAGCGGTTTGGTCCGATTGATGTCGGAGGGCGGTACGACAAGGTAGAGTGTCGCCGGGCGCTTGCCGCCTACCAAATCAGTGATGCGCCAGTCGCAGCGGCGCGTCACCTTCGCGACGACAGGATCGCGGTAGAGCCCGAGGAACGACATGGCGGTAGAAAGGACGCCGCTGCGTTCATTGTCGGACTTGTTAAGGAGTTCGCGGGCCGCGCTGGCGATAACCGGATGCGGCCCGGCTTCGCCAAGATGCGCCGTCTTCATCATGGCGGCGAGCGTGGATTCAATGGGGCGTTTCGGATCGGACAGGAGAGCGGCGACGCCGGCGAGTGTCTTGTCCTTTTCCGCATAAAGGACATGGAGGATGGCGCCGACCAAAAGTGCGTGGCTGGTCTTCTCCCAGTGATTGCGCTTTTCCAGCGAACCCTCGGGATCGACGAGGATGTCGGCTATGTTCTGAACGTCGCGCACCTCCCATTCGCCGCGTCGAACTTCGAGCAAAGGATTGTAGGCGGAGGACTCGGGGTTGGTTGGATCGAACAGGAGCACGCGGCCGTGCCGGACGCGAAAGCCTGCCGTGAGCTGCCAGTTCTCCCCCTTGATGTCGTGGACGATGGCCGAGCCCGGCCAGGTCAGAAGCGACGGAATGACCAGACCGACGCCCTTGCCCGAGCGGGTCGGCGCGAAGCACAACACATGCTCCGGTCCCTCATGCCGAAGATAGTCGTCCTTGAGCTTACCCAGGACGACGCCATCGGGGCCAAGCAGACCGGCAGACTTGATCTCATCAGCTTTCGCCCATCTTGCCGATCCATAGGTGAAAACGTTCGGCGCCTCGCGAGCACGCCAGACCGACATAAGAATGGCTACAGCAATTGCCAGGAAGCCGCCCGAGGCAGCAATGATGGCTCCCTCAATGAAGATCGGAGGGGCATAGGCATCGTAGAAATACCACCACCAGAAGAACGCGGGTGGATAGTAAATCGGCCACCCTCCGACTTCGAACCAGGGCGCGCCGAGTTGCGCCTGAAAGCCTAGGCGCCAGGCGGTCCACTCTGTCGCCGCCCAGGTAGTGGTGAGGACGATGGTGAAAACGACGAGGATTTGCCCCCAGAGAATTTTCGTACCTGACATGGTTCCAGTCTCGCGCAAATATCGGAACGCTGAGCGGCAAGATCAGGGACAACAAGTCCATTTTCTCACGGATCGTAAGAACGGCGACCAACGGATAAACAACGGCGGGAGGGACGGAAACTTAAGAAAACAATTCGTCAGTTGAAATGGGGCACCGATTATTGGCTGCGAAATTGGTCAGGTGATCGCAGCGTGGGACCTGCAGCGCGTACTAGGGTCTCCACGGATCAACGAGACGGCTTTTTACCGCAACATGTGGACGCCATGAACGCGCCCGGCCTCCCGCCACTCGCGCGAGGCGTCTCGGAGGATGGTGGCGGCGCCGTGGATCGCGAGCACTGCCATGAGGCTGGCTACGACGAAATCCGGCCAGCCTGTTCCGGTGCCGAACACGCCCAGAGCTGCGAGCAGAACGGCCACATTAGCGACCACGTCGTTTCGGGAACAGATCCACACAGAGCGCATGTTGGCATCCCCTTCTCGAAAGGCCGTCAACAGGAACAGACATGCGACATTCATCACCAATGCAAGCGTGCCGATTATCCCCATCGTAGCCGCATGAGGCACCGAGCCGTTGGCCAAGTGCCAGACAACGGTCGCTAGTACCCAGAGCCCGAAGATCCACATCGACGCTCCCTTCACCCATGCCGCTCCAGCGCGCCAACGCAGGCTTGACCCGAAAACAGCCAGGCTGATGGCGTAGTTCGCGGCGTCTGCAAAGAAATCCAGCGCATCGGCCTGAAGCGCCGCGGAGCCGGCGACAAGGCCAGCCACGATCTCGGCGATAAACATCCCGGCATTGATGGCGAGGACGATCCAGAGCACACGGCGAAAGCGCGGTGAGCCGTTGTTGGACGACGAGGCACAGGTTTCGGATGAGCAGCAGGCCATAGGCGAGTCCTATATTTTCGATTTTGCGCTATTCTCTAGCGTCTATAGTAACTATAGGGTCAAGCGATGCGTGACGACGGCTATCAAATTGGCGATCTTGCGCGGCACACGGGCACGAAGGTCGTGACGATCCGCTACTACGAGAAAATCGGCCTCTTGCCCGAAGCCGGGCGCAGCGCTGGAAACTACCGCGTCTATGGTCAAGCTGAATTGGACCGGCTTCGCTTCATTCGTCGATGCCGGGCGCTGGGCTTCTCTCTGGATCAGGTGAAGGAACTTGTCGCTCTGTCCTCGGACGAGGAACGCCCTTGCGCGGAAGTTGACGCCTTGACCCGAGAGCATCTCGACGAGATCGAGCGCAAGATCGCCGATCTCAAATCTCTTGCCGACCAGCTTCGTCGCATCAGCGCAAGCTGCGACGGTGCGACCCACATTTCGAATTGTCGCATCATCGAGGCGCTCAGCGAAACGTGAGACTGATGGCGACCTGACAAGCGTCGGCGCGTCTGCGAGTACTACCGCCCCAGCCCCCGCTTGCGGCCGAAGCTCCAATCTACACCACCGTCGCCGCGCGCGACGCCGGAGATATGGCGGCCGAGATGTTTCTCCATCGATGGCGTCCAGGGCACGAGCTGGAAGCCGAGCCCGTCGTCGATCATCGCGAAGCGACCAGAGGCGAGCGTCAGGCGCTGGCGATAGGCGCCGGCGACATGCTCGCCGGCACCTGCACGCTGGAACGGTTGTCCGGTCTTCGCCGCTAGTTTCTCGCCGATTTCGTCCAACTCGCGCCGGCGGAGCGTGTCGATGAGATTGCGGCTGAAGACGATGCGCCGCCCCTGCCGCTGGGCCAAGCCTTCCCCGATGAGGTGGTCGGCCCGCCTGTCGAGAGCGTCGCGTACTTCCCCGCCAAACCCGTTTTCTGACAGCGCGGCCGGCTCGCGCGCGATGTTCTGCCGGTCGAGCCAGGTCGCACCCGATGCCGTCACCTGCCGTTCGATGTCGAGATCGGAGCGCACCGCGAGCGCGATCCGCCGCTGGCCGCGGGAATCGTCATAGGCGCGCAGCTCGACGATCGAGCCCGGCGCGCTATCGCCGGCGGCGCTGAGATCGGCGAGCTTGAAGTGATGGGATCGACCGTCGATGCCGTCGACCACGGCATAGGCCGTGCCCTTGATCTCATCATCGAGGCCGCGCTCGACCAGACGCCCGACGATGGGCGCGTCGAGGCTTTCGGCTGCCAACACGTAGTCCGCCGATCCACGCTCAATGCCGCGCTCGGTCAACGCGCGGTGCATGCGCCTGATGATGTCGCCGCGCTCCCCGAGTTCACGCAGCATCGCCTCGGCCTTGTCGCCGATCATCCATTGACCGGGGCCGACCTGCTCGGCCAAGCCGAGTGTTTCCAGCTTGCGCAGGCGCCCGACCTTCAGCGCATGGAATTCATCCGGTTGTTCGCCCGGCGGCGGAGCGAGGTCGATCACTCCGGTGCGCCGGCCATCGCGCACAAGCTGACGGTCGAGCTGGGTCCAGCGCTCGGTCTCGATCTGGTTTTCGAGGGTCCGTCGGATATCGAGATCGGTGCGCGGGCCGAGTTCCTGGGTGATGAGATCGCGTGCGCGGTCACGCATGCCTTCCTTGATATAGTCCCGCGATATCACGAGGTCCTCGCCGTCGTCGCGTTTGCCGCGCACGATCAGATGGATATGCGGGTATTCGGTGTTCCAGTGATCGACGGCGACCCAGTCGAGTTCGGTGCCGAGATCCTTCTCCATCTGTCCTACGAGATCGCTGGTTAAGGATCGCAGGTCCGACATCTCCAGAGCATCGTCGGGCGAGACGATGAAGCGGAAATGGTGCCTGTCGTCCTCGCAGCGCTCGGCGAAGGCCCTGCCGTCTGCTTCTTCCTCTCCCGGCCCGAACAGGCGCGCCTTCTCCCCGTCTCGGGTGACGCCGTCGCGGCGCAGATAGTCGAGATGGGTGCCGAGCGACGCCGTCCGGCCGGAATGGCGAACCACGCGCGCCTTGATGACCGCGCCGCGCGAGCGCGCGGTGATGAGACGATTGGCCTGGATACTGGCGCGCTGGCCGTGGCCGAAGCGCGAGCGGTTGCCGGACGTGATGCGCCCGGATCGCGAGACGCCGCCGCCTGCCTTCTTCGCGGCCGCCAGCGCCTGGGCGATGAAGGGACGCGCCGCCTGCGCACGGGTCGAACGGATACGGCCAGGCCGAATGCGGAACTCGCGATCATCGGCCATGGCATCGCTCCGCAATGTGCGGAAAACCCAGTAAATCTAGGATGTTGAACGCTCGGCGCACATTGCGGCAGAGCCGGACAATGTGCGGAGCGTCCAAGAAAATCCCACAAAAACAACCGACCGACCGGCGCGCAATGTGCGCCCTTTTATCCTGCCATCGGTCGGTTGTGATTCCTGCCGCTACCGCTCGCGTAGTCCATGACACGCCAGAGCCCGAGATCCTGCGATGAGGACTGCAACGCGTCATGGGTCAGCCCCCGTATCATCCTGCGCAATGACGATGGTCTTCGGGTGGGAATGATCCTCGATATCGCGCTGCACCGGCACGGAAGCAGAGGTGCCATCCGTCTGCTTGACTATGGCGCGGTCCGCGACTGTCCGGCGGTCAACTGAGCGCGGGACGAACAGCGGCGCCTCGCGCCAGTCGGGCGGCGGTGATGGCGCAGCCGGAGCGCCGGGCGACGGCACCGTTGCGCCCAGCGCCGGTGCAAGCAGATCGACATAGGCGCGCGTTTCGGCTGGCAATGGGCGGCCGGTCGCGAGGTATTCGTCATAGCGATCCGGCCCCGCATTGTAGGCCGCCAGCATCGCCGGGATCGTGCCGTAACGGTCGTACATCTCGCGCAAATAGGCGGCGCCCGCCAGGATGTTGTCGCGCGGGTCGAAGGGATCGGAGCCGAGACGATGTCGAATCCGCAGATCATCCCATGTCGCCGGCATGACCTGCATCAACCCTTGAGCGCCGGCATGGGAGACCGCGCGCGCATCGCCTGCGCTCTCTGCGCCCATGACGGCGACAATCCAGCGTTCGGGAATGCCGAACCGCTGCGCCGCCTTGGCGATATGGGCGGCAATGGGATCGCGGAATTCGGGTCGCCCGGCGGGCGCCGGCTGTGCGGATGCGTTGCCGGTGTCGAGCGTGGTGACGACCAAGCCGGAAAGGAGAAAGAGCACGATGCGGCCGCAGGGACCGCACCGCCGCAATGTTGCTGACGGACCGATGAGCGGCATCGATCAGTCCTGCTCGTCACGCTTCTTCGGACGGGTCCAGTGCAGACCCCAGTCATGTCCATCCTCGTCCGACTGGAACAGCCGGGCACGCACTGGAAACGCGAATGCCGGGTCATCGAGGACGACGGAGATGAACGTGCCGGCGCGGTCGCCGGTATGTTTCCAGCCGGCGCCGACCTCGGGTCCGGTCTCGTCGCCGAGATGAACGCGGTAGGCCGGCGCGTTCTCGCTGTCGGCATTCTCGGCCGTGACGAAGGTGAGTGCGCAGTCGAAGGACAGCGAGCGCATGCGACCGCTATAGCCGCTTTCCGTGCGCGTGAATTGTCCGATTTGGGGCATGGTGAACACCTGTTTGAATGCGGTGGGATTGCGGGAAGGCGTGCGTCGTCACCGCGTCGGCGCGCGCCACACGAAGCGGCCATCGCCGTCTTCGTCGGTGTAAAGAGGGACGGCCCGGCCAATGACGGTCGTCGCCGGAAGCGGTCCGAAATACCGCCCATCAAGGCTGTCGGAGACTTGCCAGTTCATGAGAAAAAGTTCGTCGGCGGCGACGGTGCGGCAGCCGCTCCAGACCGGCAGTGGGCGGTCCAGGCGATCGCGGTCGCGGGCCTCGCCCATCGCGATTCCGTCGACCGTGATGGTGCGGCCGATCCGGCATATGCGCTGTCCCGGCAGCCCGAGGACGCGCTTCAGGATCGGCAAGTCGCGGCCGATATAACCGCGCTCGACCATGAAGTCCTCGAGCGGCTCGGGCGGCATCACGGCGACCAGATCGGGGACGTCGAGATGCGCGGCGGGTTCGATGCGGTAGAGCCCGATCGGTGCGCTGGCCGACACATTCCAGACGAGCTTGAGCGAGGTCGGAACGATGGCGGCCGCGGTTACGCCCATGGCGGTGAAGTAGGTCAGCATGACGTAGCCGAAGCGGGTCATCGTTCGATCTCCCGCCGCTTGAGCCAGGCCTGGTGGCGCTCCTGCGTGTAGGGACGCGGCTCGTGGCCGGCGCTCATCCGGTGCGCCACATGGCGCCAGTGATCGGGGGCGGCGTCGCAGGGATCGACGTCCGAGGCTTCCACCGCGTCGATGTGCTGGAGCACCTTCTCGACCTTCGGCCAGCCTTCGATCTTGAGCAGGATTTCGGCGCCGGGGCGCACGAAGGGAAGCGTCTGATAGGCGGAGCCCGGAGCGACCGCGCGCAGGATGTCGATGCGCGAGATGACGGTGCCGTAGTCGTTCGCCGCCCAACGCACGAAGGCGAAGACGGCGCCCGGCCGGAAGGAGACGACCCGTCGGCGGCGGTCGATGATTCGCTCACCGGCCTCGCGGCCAAAGCGAATCCAATATTCGATCCCGCCCTCGATCCAGGTCAGTTCGACATGCGTGAGTGCGTCGGAAGTGTGGGCGGACGGCATCGGGCCGGCGCCGACACCTGCGGCTGTGGCGCCGGTCATGAGGGGTCTCCTTCGCGCTTGGGGAATTCGCGTTCGAGCAACTCGCGCAGCATGTCGGCGACGGTGACGCCGCGCTGGAACGCGGCGATCTTGATGCGCCCGCGCAGCTCGGGCGTGATGTCGATGGTCAGGCGGGCGGTGAACCCGGACCGCTTGCCGTCACGGGGAGCGGCATCGTCGGACCTGATCCACTGCTCGGGATCGCCTGGTCTCGTGGCGAAGGCGCGGCGGTTTGGACGGTCGCTCATGGTGCGAGCCTTCCGATCTCGGCCGCGAGCGCCGACACTTCCCGCGCGGCGATGCTGTCTGCATCGCACTCGCAAACGAGGCGGCCGGACCGCGCGGCCGACGCAAAGATGACGCGCTGGCCGATCGTCGCGCGCAGCGCGGGAGGGTCCTGGTCGGCGAGCGCATCACCGGTCTCGCGCGCGATGATGGTTCGTGCCGGACAACGGTTGAGGACGAAGCGCACGGCGAGCTGCGGACGGAATATCCGCGCCTCCTCGATCAGGCGCAGGATCTCCGCCGAGGCCCAGCCATCGAGAGGTGACGGCTGCACCGGAATGAGGATGACGTCGGCGGCAAGCAGCGCCGAGCGCATCAGCCCCGCGACGCGCGGCGGACCGTCGATGACGACATTGTCGGCAGTGCGGGCGAGTTCAGGCGCTTCGTGGTGGAGCGTATCCCGCGCCAGGCCAATGACGCCGAAACGTCGCGGCAGACTCTCGTGGCTGCGCCTTTCCGACCAGTCGAGTGCCGATCCCTGCGGGTCAGCATCGATCAGGGTGACAGTGCGTCCGCCTCGTGCCCATTCGCCGGCGAGGTGCAAGGCGAGCGTCGTCTTGCCGACACCGCCCTTCTGATTGAGGAACGCCGCAATCATGAAGCGTCTCCCGCACCAGTACGGGCCGGACCGCTCTTGGAGACAGCATCGTCATCGCGTTCGGAGACCGCCGTCTGCTGCCTGCGTTCATCCTCTTTTCGGTGTGTCGGAGAGTGGTTCTCCCCAGAATGCCCGCCCCTACAAAAGTTAGATTCTTTGTTAGATTCTAAGTTAAGGGGTCGATTTCCGCTTTCTGCGGAAGAGGTTAGATGCGGTTTGGGTTCCCGATAGCACGATGGGTCGGTTCCCGATGGCACGATAGTGCGGGTTCCCGATAGCACGACGGCTTCCACAGCCTGTCCACAGGGCGCCGGCTCGAAGGCGAGCAGCGTACGGCCGCCCGCCTCGATTTCGAGAAACAGGGAGTAGCCTGGCAGCGGCTGGCGCTGGATGATCGCGCGGAGTTCGAAGGCGAAGCGCTTGAACGGCGAGAGGCTTCCGGATTTGACGTAGAGGTGCTGGAAGTCGAACCGCCATCCGCGCTTCTGCCTGCCGCCATGCTTGCGCACGATCCGGTAGAGCCAGCGTTCGATACCGCCCGTGAGGCCGAAATAGGCGCGGTCGATGGTGAGGACGAGCGCCTCGTCCAGCACCGCTTTATAGAACCAATCCGGCACGATGAGCTCGATCCCGTCGGGATTGCCGAATGCATCGGCGCGCTCGGTCCATTCGTTGATCCAGGAGAAGCGATGCGTGCGCCGACCGGTCGCTGGTGCAACAGAGTTGGGCTCATTGCGGCTTCGAGGATTCGCCGGAGGTTGCCGCAAGGTGGTCGCGACCGTGGTCGATTGAAGGCGGTCGAGCGCGGCCCTCAGCCGGCGATAGTCGCGCGCGCCGGTGCCACGTCCGATGAAGGTCAGGATTTGGTATGGGGTGGTTGCGATCAGGCGCGACGTGCGAAAGCCGTTGTCGCGCGCCTCGACGATCTGGCTAGCCGCCCAGATCAGGATGTCCGCATCCCAGATCGTGGCCATGCCGTGCTCGGGCACGGCTTCCACGCGGATGGCGATCTCGCCGGTGCGGAAGTCGATCGGCTCGACGCGGTGGGATTTGGATAGAGAGAAAAATGGATAGGCCATGAGGTCCTGCGCATCGCGCGGCGCGAGATCGCTTGGCAGAGCGCGGAACAGCTCAAGCTGCTCCCGTTCCGATCTGCGAGGGCGCGCCGTCATGGGAGTAATCAGCGGTTCTCGGCAGACGACGGATCGTCATGACGTTTGGCCGGAAGGACCGTGCCGACGCCGGGGTCGGAGGTGGATCGCTTGGCGCCACGTTCCGCCCAGGCCTGCAGGTCGTCGACGGAATAGACGACACGACCACCGAGTTTGCGGTAGGCAGGACCGGTCCCGTAGGTGCGGTGCTTTTCGAGGGTTCGGGCGGAAAGGCTGAGAAAACGGGCCGCCTCGGGCGTTCTCAGATAGCGCGGCGGGATGCCGGCGGTGGCTGCGGACATGATCGTGCCTCCGTGATCCTTGTTGGCGCCGCCGGATATCGGCGGGGCGTCAGGGTCACGGTGGCGGAGAAGAAAGGGCGTGGGGGAGTGCGAAGATTCTAAAGAAAATTCGCACCCTCGTCGGTCGCTAGCCCTGATCGGGTCGGTGGCCGAGAAGAAGGCGGCGATAGCCGCCCGCCACGAGATCGAGACCAGAGGCGGTGCGACGCATCACGGTGTCGCGCAAAGGAGTGGACTTCCAGGTGATGGCGTTGACTGGAGCGGCGCCGAAGACGGCCTCGGCGATCTCCTGATAGGTGGCGCCTGCTTGGCGTGCGTCGATTGCGCGGAGGCTTTCGATGAGTCGTTGCCTGCGTTGCGGCGTCAATCGCGTGTCAGGCGAACTCCGGTGATGGAGGACAGCATCGCGGAACCGAACAATTGCATCGACTCGATCCTGCATGAACTGGTCGACGAGCGTAACTGCCGCGACCGGTCCGTCGGGCGCTCTGCCATCGAGGCAGATTGCCACGAAGTGCTCGGTGTCGATCACGAAGTGAATATAGAGACCTTCATCCGATGTTCGGGCATCGGCTGGAACGACCTTGAAATTCACGGTGGTCATGTTTGGCCCCTGCTGAGGGGCGAAGATCAGGACGCTCGGGTCGACGGCAGGGCTCCAGAAGATGTCGGCATTGGGCGCGGACAAGTTCGGCGCTATCGGGAAAGCGCAACCCCCAGTGCGCCGCCAGCGCTGTCGCGGCGCGATCGTCCGCCGGATCGGAAGCCGAGACTTCCTTTTCGTATTCGGGGTTGCGCCTGAGGAACTCCCAGGCGAGTTCGGAAGGATTAAGACCGTTCAGATATCGATAGTCCGTCGGGTCGCGCCAGTTCGTTTCCGCCACCATGCCGATTTCCTCCCCGACTCTACGCGGTGGTTCGCAGGTCGTTGGAAGATCGCGTTAAAATTGAAACTTGGATAGCCGGGCAACCGGCATATAGAGATGCGTTTTGCGCATCACCTGTCAGTGATAGGCGGATCGAAGAAGATCGCGGTAGCCGTTCTCCGTCATCCAATGCGCGCGGTCGAGATGTGTCTGGTGAACGTGTTGAGCTCGCTCGGGCTGCACGTCAGGATCGAGACCAAAGATGATGCGCACAGCTTCAGCCCAATGCGCGGCGTCGGCCTCCGCATCAAGCAAACGAAGATAGGTCGCGAAATGCGCACGATCGTATTCGGTCAGGTTTTCGCTATGCGGCGGCTCGTCCAGAAAGTCAGCTTGCCCCATCTGTCCCCCAGTCTCTTGGCGCGAGGCCTCGGTTCATATGGTTAACGTAAATTGACAAAATTTGTAGAGGCGCGCCGAAAAATCGCTGCGAAAGGTGTGGCGCATTGCGCCTGACACCTCCGTCGTCAGGCCAGCGCTCCTGACTTACTAGGTCTCGCGGCATCGACAATCATCACTCCTTCGCCTCGGTCAGAGGACAGGAAGACGATGCCCGCGGCTTCCAGCGCCCGGCGAATCTGGTCGCATGTGCTCTCATGCACCTTGAGTCCGTTGACGGACTCGAGGCGCTTGAGCGCGGTCAGCGAAACCAGGGCCTTCTCTGCGAGCATCTCTTGTGTCCAACCGAGCAATGCGCGCGCGGCCCGTGCCTGTCGGGCGGTGATCATGCATGATCACCTCCTACAGACCTCGGCATTCACGCCACTAAAACGACTTCTCTATTCGGGCCAATCGGATAGCGAGGCTTCCCGCGCGCTCCGCTGGCTCATTTACATACTATAGTTGATAAACTCAAAGTATGTAAATCACGATCCTCCTGCGCATGGATATGCGCAAATTGGTCGGCCGGAACTTCGCCCGCCTGCGTCGGGAGAAAGGCCTGACCCAGGAAGAGGTCGAAGCGCGCTCCGGTTTCAGTCAACAGTATCTCAGCAGCCTTGAACGCGGCCGGAGGAACCCGACCGTGATCACGCTTTATGAATTGGCTCAGGCCCTCGGCGTCAGCCACATGGAATTGGTCCGGCCCGACGATCAGCTTTGAGCCGTATTCCCGCGAGGATCATGCTTCTCTTCGTGGTCGGCACGAGGCCGCCACAGGATGGGATCAGAAGAGCCGGCGGAGCAATCTATAATGCGGCTTCGCGTTGGACATGCCGACGCTGCCAAGTCGTATTTGCGAACTCACCGTCCCTCGTCCCCTCGCAGGGAGACGCCTCAGTCAGACTTGCGCCTGACCGAACCTATGTCAGAGGAGCGGCGGCCTCTGGCCGCTTACCCCAGTCGAACTCAGTTCCATCCACCCACATGCGATGCAGTATGACACCGATGCGGCGAGCGAGGGCGACGATCGCCTTCTTGTGGCCTCGACGTCGCGAGACCTGAGCAGCCCAAGCCTTTAGGGTGGACCAGCGTTTTACGCGAGTCAGTAGCACCTGTGCTGCCTCGTAGAGCGCGCTGCGCGTCATGGCGTCACCCCATCTCGAAATGCGGCCGGTGCGATCCACTTCGCCGGATTGGTGCTTGCGCGGCGTCAGACCAAAATGGGCACCAACGGTTCGCGACCGAGTGAAGCGAGATGGGACATCGACCGTTGCCCGGAAGATGAGCGCTACGAGCGGGCCGACCCCCGGCACCGTCATAAACCGGCGCGAAACAGTGTCGTCCCGCGCGAGACGGACAAGCAAATCGTCCAACCGACCGAACTGCTCCCGCAGCGATCGCCGCGCCAACAGGAGCGTATCAGCGACTATGTGTAGGTCGCTTCCTGCGATCAGTTCCCGTACTCGCGGCTCGAAATCGCGCGCCGTGACTTTGCCGAGGTGATATCCGAAGTTTCGGATGAGACCACGGATTTCATTTTCAACATCCTGGAGCTTGTTTCGCAGGAGTTGGCGGGCCGTCAGGACGGTCCGAAGGCGCTGGCTTGTCGGCGTCTTGACGTGGACGGGTTTGAAGAGGCCGACGCGCATCATCTGCGCGATTCCGCGCGCATCATGCCGGTCGGTCTTGTTGAGTTGCGCGGAGAGAGCCGCCTTCATGTGCCGGGTCTCTACACACACGATGGGAATGCCGGCTTCGGCTAAATGCCCATAAATGTGCTGAGACAGCATCCCTGCTTCGAGACCGACGCGGACGACTGGAAGCGGGAGCGACAGGATATGCTGCGCAATCTCTTCCGGATTGGATGAAAGCTTTCGTTCATGCGCTACCTGCCCATCGGCGTTGACAACGCAGAGATTGATTGTTCGGGCGGAAACATCCAGCCCAATATAATAGCTTTGAGACATGCCGAACTCCTCCGAATCAAGAGTCGACACGTCTCATAACCAATCTACAGACCATTTTGTAAACTACGACTATTTCAGTCGTTCTCGGGACTAGACTGGCCCTTGGGCCGCGACGAGCCATCACCTATTGCATCGTGCGCCTCCTTCAGGATATTCCAGCCACCCTTGAGCACGATGCCGCCAACCAGCAACCCGATGATTAGGTCAGGCAGCGGGGACGCGAAGAACATGACCGCGGCACCCGACGCGACAATGCCGGCGTTCGCCAGCATATCGTTCGTCGTAAAGATCCAGGACGCTTTGAGATGCACACCTCGATCCCGATGCGACCGCAGCAGTTTTAAGCAAACTACATTAAGCGCGGCATTGGCGAGAGCCGTGACGATCATGGCGAGGCCGATTGGCTCGGCACCCACGAAGAAACGGCGAAGCACCTCCACGAACAATGCAAGTCCAAAGGCGATCAGAAGCAAACCCGAAAGACGCGCCACTCGCACCTTTGCCACGATCGTCCGGCCGACGGCATAAAGGCTGACGGCATAAACGCCGGCATCTCCCAAATTATCCAGGGCGGCACCCAAGAGACCTGTCGAGTCTGCGATAACGCCGACGACACCGGCCACGATCACCTGCAAGAAGTTTATGGCAAGAACCCAGATAAGAGTCCTGCGTTCGGCGGCATTGCTCGCGTCAAGCTCGATTTCACCTTCTTCTTGTTGTTTTTCACTCATACACGTTTCCGATATTTTGCATCTCAAGTGAAATAGCCCAAAGCAACCGCCCAGATGAGTACGATACCGAGAACACCTCGGTAAATAACAAACGGCCAGGCGGAAAAACGCTCGAGAACGCGCATCAGCCCCCAAATCGCACAGAACGCGGAAATAGAAGCCACGACGAGCCCGACAAGAAGTAGTGACCAGCCGTCGGCGGAAAGCTGCACTTTGTGGAGTTCCCAGAGCTCCTTGAAGCCAGCCAGGGCGATTGCCGGCAGGCCAAGAAGGAATGAGAACCGCGCCGCCTCATCTCGCTTCAGGCCGAGGGCGAGCGCCGCAGTCAAAGTCGAGCCTGAACGCGAAACGCCAGGAATCAGCGCTCCGATTTGAGCAATTCCCACGATCATTGCATCGATGGCCGATGTGTTCTCAAGCGTTCGTCGGTGCCGGGCAAAAATCTCCGCGAGCGCCAGGAGGACAGCCATGACGATGCACGCCCAGCCGATGACTTCGAGAGTACGAAGCGGCGAGCCGCACGCGTTCAACGCTCCAGACAAGGAAAGGCCGGCAATACCGATCGGGATCGTGGCAAGGAGAATTCCGACCGAGAAGCGGAAGTGTCGATCTCGGAAATCCCGATTTGCGACGGCACGCAGCGAATTGGTGGCTAGTTGGCTCACGTCGCTCCAGAAATAACTGACGACTGCAGTAAGCGCTGCAAGCTGCATGGCGGCTGAAAAGGCTGAGCCAGGATCCTGCCAACCGAGCAGCGCAGGCACGATCCGCATATGGGCGGTCGAAGAGATCGGTAGCAACTCGGTGATGCCTTGGACAAGTCCGAGCAGGGCGACCTTGCCATAGCCTAGCGCCACGAATCCGGTGTCGACGCCTTGAGTACACGCTCCCGTCATTCTGGCTCCCGGTTGTTGCGCGGCGCGGGCGCGCCCCGATGAATCACGCGCCAAAGTTCGGCGGGGGTTCTGAAGCCGACTGACGAGTCGCAGCAATTCGCGGCAGCCAGCGAGTCCCTCAACCGATCGCTCCCAGCATCGGAAACGTCATCAGCATCCAAATGGCGATCTCCTGCAACCTCCCGGTCATCATCAAAACGCCGACGCCGATCATGACCGCACCACCGCCGATGTTCAGCGCGGCACCGACGCGGCGCATGCGCTTCAATGCGGCTGCCGCGTTTCCCATGAAGAGGGCCGTGAGGAGAAACGGCACACCGAGGCCGAGGCCGTAAGTTCCGAGAAGAATCGCGCCGTTGCCTGATGACGTCGCGGTTACCGTGAGGATGGAGCCCAATACCGGGCCAATGCAGGGCGTCCAGCCGAAGGCAAAGGCGACACCCAGCAGGAAGGCGCCGACCGGTCCATTGACCTGGCGCGGTCCGTTCCATCGGCGGTCGGTCATGAGTATCGGGAGGCGAAGGAGCCCCGTCATCGCCAAACCGAAGACAATGACCAGAGCTCCGCCGATCAGGTTGGTTTCCATCTGGAAGCGTTGGAGAAGGCCGCCGAGGGCCATCGCGCTGACTCCAAGCAGCACGAATATGGTCGTGAACCCGAGCACGAACAGCAGCGCAGGGCGGAAGATGTGAAGCCGGGATACCGCATCACTGCTGCCGGTCGTGCCGGCGCCACCAGCGACATAGGACAGGTAGCCCGGCACGAGCGGCAGGACGCAGGGTGAAAGGAAGGAGATAGCGCCGGCAGCGGCCGCTGTCGCCAGCCCGAGCAACGATATTTCCAGCGCCGCCATGCTCAGCGCTTCCCGTTGCTAAGCGGCTCCTGCGTGCGAAGCACCGGTTGGGTCGAAAAAAGCGATCCAGCCAGGAGCAGCGCGACGCCAATGCTGATTGCAACATCCGCCATGTTGAAGGTCGGCCAATGCCAGTTGCCTATGTGAAAATCGAGAAAGTCTGTCACCGCGCCTTGATGCACGCGGTCAACGATGTTGCCGGCGGCGCCGCCGGCGATCAAACCGAGAGCCGTTGCTTCAATGGTCCTGCGGGTCCGCATTGCCCAAACGAGAAGACCGACCGTGATCGCCACTTTGATCCCGGCCAACACCAACGGATGCTCGAGGAAGACATCTTGGAACATCCCGAAGCTGACTCCGGTGTTGAAGCCGAGCGTCAGGTTGAAAAAGGGCACAACCTCGATCACGCGTGGCGGGACCATGACGGCATTTATGATCAACCACTTCGTAGCAACGTCGAAAAGAAGCGCGGCCACAAATGCGCCGCCAACCCATATCGCGATATTTCTAGCGGGACGTTCGGCCACGATGATTCCTTGTGTTCTTCGGGTTCTGATCGGCATTTCTGTCGTCAGCGGCCGCCCCAATACAGGGCGGCCGCTATTGGCTCAATGCGCAGTTGCAGGGCGAGCCACAGTGGAATGCTGGCGCTCCTGTGCTCGAACCTTTGCGCCGCCGACTGGGCCACCATCTCTCTGGCGCTGTTCCCGATTGAGGAGCCGCAAACCGTTGAGAACGACCAGCAGGGAGGCCCCAACATCGGCGGCGATCGCGCCCCAAAGGGATGCGAGACCGATCACCGTCAGCACTGTGAACAACAGCTTCACGGCGATCGAGAAGGCGATATTCTGCCGAATGACGGCGAGCGTGGCTCGTGAATGGCGCACGAGCCAGGGAAGTCTGGAGAGGTCGTCCGACATCAGGGCGACGTCTGCCGTTTCGATGGCTGCGTCGCTCCCCATTGCGCCCATGGCAATGCCGAGATTGGCGCGGCCCATGGCAGGGGCGTCATTGACCCCGTCACCCACCATGGCGACGACGCCATAGCGCCGAACCAGGTCCTCGACGGCCGTGACCTTGTCGCCGGGCAGAAGTTCCGCGCGAACTTCATCAATGCCGGTCTGCTTGGCAATCGCCTCGGCGGTGGCCCGATTGTCGCCTGTCAGCATCACCACTTTTTCCACGCCCGCCCGATGCAGCGCGGTGACGATATCCTTGGCTTCAGCCCTCACAGCATCGGCAACAGCGATCAGTCCCCAGACTTCCTGGCCGTCGCCAACGGCGACAATGGTCCGGCCAGCGCCGGAAAGTGTGTCGGCGCGTTCCAGGATGGCCGGTGAGCCGACCGCGCGTTCATCGAGGTAGCGGCGTGACCCAAGCCAGACTTCGCGACCGGAGACGCGGCCGGTCATGCCGCGACCCGTGATGGCCTGGACGGCCTCGGCCGGTTGTGCGGCAATGCCGTTTTCTGTTGCCCTCGCCAAAATAGCGCGGGCGATGGGGTGCTCGCTGCGCGCCTCGAGGGCTGCTGCTAACCGAAGAAGGTCATCCTCGTTTCGGCTGCCGAGCGCCAAGATCTCCACGACCTGAGGACGTCCTTCGGTGAGCGTCCCCGTCTTGTCCATGGCGATTGCTTTCAAGCGCGCCGGCGTCTCGAGATGGACGCCGCCTTTCACCAACACGCCCTGCTTCGCAGCTCCCGCAAGGGCAGCCACAATGGTCACGGGCGTCGAGATGACAAGGGCGCAGGGGCAGGCGATCACGAGCAATACGAGGGCGCGATAGAACCAAACCTCCCAGCCACCACCGAGCAACAGCGGCGGCACCAAAAAAACGGCTATCGCGAGCGCCATAACGACGGGCGTATAGACGCGTGCAAATTTCTCGACCCACTGCTCGCTGGGAGCCCGCCGGCCCTGCGCGGAGCCGACCATGCGGATGATCTGCGCGAGCGTGGTATCGCTTGACGCCTTGGTGGTCACGACGTCCAGCGCGCCTTCGCCGTTGATGGTGCCTGCAAAAACGTCGTCTCCTTCCGATTTGAAGACCGGGACGCTTTCGCCGGTGATCGGTGCCTGGTTGACCTCACTCTCTCCGGCGGCCACACGGCCGTCGAGCGGTACTTTATCGCCAGGTCGAATAATGATGTGCGAACCGACACGGACTTCGGCTGCCGGCACGTCTCTCTCCGTGCCGTCTTCAAGCATGATGCGCGCGGTCGGCGGCGCGAGCTCCATCAGGGCCGCCACGGCCCGCCGCGCTCGGCCGAGGCTCCAGGCCTCGAGAGCAAGGGCGAGCGCGAAGAAGAACGAAACCGTTGCGGCTTCGAACCAAGCGCCAATTCCGATCGCACCCACGACGGCGATCACCATCAGGAGGTTCATGTCGGGACGCAGGCGCCTGGCCGCGAGCCAAGCCTTCGGGGCCACGTAACGCACAGCACAAAGCGCGGCGAGCGTATAGAGAATGACGCTTAGCAGCGGCGTTGCACCTGCACCATGTTCGCCTGCCTCGAAGGCCGCGATGATTCCACCTCCGACCCAGGCGTGAACCGCAAATCCGATCGCGACGAACAGGCCGCTCGCAGCAGTCAGCCATGATTGAATGCGTCTGCGCCGCTCTTCTGCCCGTGCCCCTTCGCTGGTGGCGCCCTCGGTCCAGGGCTCCGCCTGCAGGCCGGCGCGTACAACGGCCTTCTCGATCTTGGCCTCCAAGGCGGCGTCAGGCGCCATGTCGATCGACATGCGGCCGTTAAGAAGGTCGAAAGCGAGCTTGTCCTCACCAACGAGCGGGCCGACTTCGCGCTTCAGGGCGGCGATCTCGTCGGCACAATCCATGCCATGGATTCGATAGACAACGCCGCCAGGCAGATTGATCGGCGGCGGGCTGAGGGCTTCCTTCACGTTGGTCGCGCAACCGCACGCGGATCCTGCGGCATCGCAGGTTGCCTGCTCAGCAACGGCCGGCGCTGTCCACAGCTCAGCCCGCATCCCGGTTCGCGCGACCGCCTGTTCGATCTCTTGGAGGGTTGTCCCGCTCTGAGGTGCAATGGTCATCGCACCCTGCGAAGTGTCGAAGGCGAGCTTATCCTCGCCAACGAGCGGTCCCAGTTCCCTGGTCAGAGCAGCCACCTCATTCTTGCAGTCGAGGCCGCGCACACGCAGGAGCATGGTTTCGGCCGAACCATCCTGGATGAGAGAGCCTGACATCCCGGTTCTTGAGATGCCGCTCACGAGTTCGTCGATCGAGGCACGGTGCTGAGGCGCGACCGTCATCAACCCCTTTGCTGTGTCGAAGGCGAGCCAGTCCTCACCGCCAACCAGAGGGCCGATTTCGCGCTTGAGCATCGCGACCTCGTTTTTGCAATCGAGGCCCTCGACCTTGAACAGCCACGCCGACGCGGAGGACTTATCCAGCTCAGCCAGCAATTGTGCCCTCATTCCAGTGGTAGCGACCGCCTGCTCAATGGTATCGAGTGCCGGAGCGGTCAGGCCCGCGACCTCCATGACACCGCCCTTGGTGTCGAACGACAACTTGTCCTCGCCACCGACGACGGGACCGACCGCGGCACGAAGCATCCGAACTTCGTTCTGACAATCCAAGCCCTCAACCTTGAAGCGTAACGTGCCTAAGGTGCTTCTAGCCTCGGCTTCAATAGTCATTGCGGTCTCCTAAATTTGCTTATTCTCTCGAGCCCGGCTCGAATCCTTTCACGCACCATACATTCTGTAGTGGCTACAGGAGCAAGAGGCCTTTCAATCGTTTTTTGCCGTCCAAGCGAGCGACAGACGTCAGCGTCCGGCGGCTATCAGCCCGACCACAATTCCATAGCTCGCGATTATTGAGGCGCCGGTGAGCGCCATGCCAAAAGCCCGGCCTGAGACTCGTTTGGCGTAGCCGAATGCAAAGGTGATGCGGCCAACCAGAAACAGAGCAACCAGCAGCGGTATGAGCACCAGTTCGGTTTCTCGCAGAAGCGCTGCTAGGGTCAGATGTGCGCCAAAAGCCAGTACTGTCTGCTCCAATGAATTCTGCAGCACCGCGGCACGCACGGCGATTGCCGGGCTGGGTTTGCCGAACGCCGAGCCCCGTATATCCGCCGGCGAATAGAACCTGCCTCTGCTCACCGCGCCGACGCAGCCGGCCAGCCAGAGAAACATGAGAATACTCGCCTTCAACGTGAACGCGATCCGCTCACCGAAGTCCATCTCTGGGCTGAGGCCGAACAATTCAGGAGGCAGCCAGGCATAGCCAACCACAAGGACGACCGCCGCGAAGGCGAGCGCGACGGCTGAGGCTCGGACAATGCCCACCTGGTCAGAACTGAGCCTCTTGAACACTGTCCTTGCTCCTTGTCGTCCTCCGCCGCCTGCCTGTGGTGATGAAAGACCGGGGGCGACCACTCATCGCGCGTGGGTTCACACGCCCCGATCATAGGTATATAAATCCTGTAGTAACTACAGAATCAACCCTTGCGAGGGGTCGAGGCCGTGACTGAACCCGGTCGCCGTAACAGCGGTCACGGCCACTTGGTGCCGAGATCGGGCACCGCAAGAACACGAGATGAGACCGGCGGATGAGCTTCTATTCGATTTATCAGCAGGGTTTCGTTCGCGTGGCTGCCTGTACACCGAAATGCGAAGTCGCCGATCCCAGCTACAATGTCGCTGAGACGCTCGCGCTCGCCCGCGACGGTGCGCGCCAGGGTGTTGCGCTGATGGTGTTCCCGGAATTGGGCCTCTGCGGTTACGCGATTGACGATCTTCTCGGCCAAGCCGCGTTGCTGCAGCGGGTGGAACAAGCGATCGAGGAAGTCGCGGCCGCGAGCCGCGAGCTTTCGCCGGTTCTGCTCATCGGCGCGCCGCTGGTGCGGGAAGGACGACTCTACAATTGCGCTGTCGCCGTCCATCGTGGGCGCATTTTGGGTGTTGTTCCCAAAGGACATCTGCCGAATTATCGGGAATTCTACGAAAAGCGTTGGTTCGCTTCGGGCCGAAACTTGAAAGGCGCTACCATCGAGATCGCTGGTCAGTCCGTCCCCTTCGGAATGGATATGATTTTAGCGGCCGAGGATTTGCCAGGCTTCGTCTTCCACGTCGAGCTGTGCGAGGACGTATGGGGACCGGCTCCGCCCAGCGACTTTGCCGCGCTCGCTGGCGCTCTCATCCTTACCAACCTCTCGGCCAGCAACATCACTGTCGGCAAGGCCGAAACCCGCCGGCTGCTCTGCGCAACCCAATCGGCGCGGTGCTGGGCTGCATACATCTATTCCGCGGCCGGTCCGGGCGAGTCGACGACGGACCTCGCTTGGGACGGTCAAGCCTGCATTTATGAACTCGGGCAGCTGCTGGCAGAGACCGAACGGTTCCCGCAGGACTCGCAAATGGCCATCGCCGATGTCGACGTTGATAGGCTCAGACTGGAGCGCCTGCGCACCGGCACCTTCAACGAGGCGGCCATCGCACAAGCTATGCCTGAAGACAGGTTCCGGCGTATCGGCTTCCGGTTCGAGCCGTCGATGACGGACCTCGGGCTGCGCAGGGCCGTCGCGCGCTTCCCCTATGCTCCAGCCGATCCGGCACGCCTCGACCAGGACTGTTATGAGGCCTACAGCATCCAGGTCCAGGGGTTGATGAAGCGCCTTCAGGCGACGGGCATCCGCCGCGTCTGCATCGGGGTCTCCGGTGGTCTGGACTCCACTCACGCGCTGATCGTGGCGGCGAAAGCGTTCGACCGGCTAGGCTGGCCCCGGTCCGACATTCTCGGCTTCACGATGCCGGGCTTCGCGACGGGGGAGGCCACCAAGGCAAATGCCTGGACGCTGATGCGTAGTCTCGGCGTCACCGCCGAGGAGATCGACATCAAGCCGTTGGCGCAGCAGATGCTGGCGTCACTTCAGCATCCGTTCGCGCAAGGCGAGCCGGTTTACGACGTGACGTTCGAGAACGTGCAGGCGGGCCTGCGCACGGACATCTTGTTCCGTGCAGCCAACCAGCGAGGCGCCATGGTGCTTGGCACTGGCGATCTGTCCGAAATCGCGCTCGGCTGGTCGACCTACGGTGTCGGCGACCATATGAGCCACTACAACGTCAACGCGTCGGTGCCGAAAACACTCATCCAGCATTTGATCCGCTGGGTGGCACAGTCAGCCGCCTTCGATGAGGCAACGAACGGCACGTTGCTCTCCATTCTTGACACTGTGATTTCGCCAGAACTCGTGCCGGCCGGCGAAGGCGGCGCCTTACAAAGTACGGAGGAGAAGATTGGGCCTTATGAACTGCAGGATTTTACCCTGTTTTATTTGACGCGCTATGGCCTGAAGCCGTCGAAGATCGCTTTCCTGGCCTTCCATGCCTGGCGTGACGCCACCGCCGGAGCTTGGCCTCCACAGTATCCGGAAGAGCGCCGTCGCGCATATGATCTGCCCACAATCAGATCGTGGATGGAGGTGTTCCTCTATCGCTTCTTCACGATCAGCCAGTTCAAGCGCTCGGCGTCGCCGAACGGCCCCAAAGTCACTGCTGGCGGCTCGCTGTCGCCGCGCGGCGATTGGCGCGCTCCGTCGGATGGCAACGCCCGCCTCTGGTTGGAGGAGTTGCGCGCTCACACGCCGTCGGAATGAACGTGCCCTGAGGGTTGGCGCTCAGCGGCCAACGGCAATCGGCGCACGGATGCCGATGACGCTTCCGCCCAGTTGTTATCCCTACTCGAACCACCGTTACGGAATGAATTCGCCATGATCACCATCGGAGCCTTGTCACAACGGACAGGCGTCAATATCGAGACAATCCGCTACTACGAGCGGATCAATCTCATCCCGCCGCCGCCCCGCACAGAGAGCAGGCGGCGCCTCTATGAAGCAGAGGATGTTCGGCGACTGACGTTCATACGCCATTCCAGGGATCTCGGCTTCGACATCCCGGCTATTAAGACGATGCTCGCTCTGCAGGAAAGGCCAGAGTCCTCTTGTGAGCAGGTGAGCCGAATTGCCACCGATCAGCTCGAAGCCGTCGAGGTGCGGATCCGACGCCTTCTCGGACTTAAGAGCGAGCTCACTCGGATGATCAAATCGTGCGACAATGGGAAAGTCGCATCGTGCCGGATCATAGAAGTTTTAGCTGACTCACCCAACTCGCATGATGCCCCCTGAATCGCTGAGGAATTCAGGAACATCCACGACTTTGTTGGCTAGGGAGTGCCCGAATACCCCATCTATAATAGTCGCCTCTTCCAATTTTGAAAGCAGAAAAACTGTTTTGAGACGGGCAATCGGTGGTTGGCGGCGCAACTGATTCGGTTGGCGATAGAAGAGGCCCCGCCCGGACCTGCCGGGCGGGAATCTGTCCGGCTTCACTCGCCGTTGCGGCGGGTGGGGCGGGACCAGATGAGGCTGTATCCGCCGTCCTCGTCGTCGAAGAGGTTGGCGTAGATCGGAGCGGTGAAGCTCGGATCGTCGAGCTTGAGGCCGAGATAGTCGCGACCCTCGTTCGACTGCTTGGACCAGGCGGCTCCGATCTCGGCGCGGCCGACCAGGACGCGGTGGCTGGGAGCGTTCTCGCTGGTCTGGTTGGTTTCGGGGACGATGCGGACGTTCTTGGCCTGCACGTTGAGGGTGACGATTTCGCCGGTGTATTCGTTGCCGGACTTCTTGAAGGTGCCGATGGTTGCCATGGTAGTTCTCCTTGATCACTGGTTTCGAGCCCGCACCACGCGGCCTCGATGGCGATCGGAGAGGCCGGAGGCGATCGACGGCGCATCGCTTGCGACCGCAGCGTCAGCGGAGGATGGCGATCCGGCGGGTTTCTTGATGCGCGAGGAATGGCCGCGTAGCGGCAAGGGGAAGAAACTTGACGGGCGCCATTGCGCCATAGGCGATCGAGGCGCAGCCGGTCTTCGGCCAGATCAGCCCATTGAAGAGGCCGTTTGGAGCGGTCGGCTCACAGGGATCGTTCAAGGAGAGAATGGCAACGCCGAACACCTTGGTTCTTGTCCGGCCAAGAGCAACGGAAATCGTCTTTGGCCCTGCAGGCCAGTCCGCTTCATACCCGGCGATGCCACCTGATGCGGAAGCAAGCCGCTCTGCGTCCGGCACCGGTCGTACGTTTCGGGGCAAATCACGCCATGTCATCGGGGGGCGAACTCTCGACCGAAATCGTCGGTCCGCCCTGTACCACGCGTCCACATTTCTCAGCCGTCGATACGGACGCGGCAACAGACCTCAACCCCTGTCCCGGCTTCGCCTGCAAGTGCGTTCAGATGCTGGCGGGGGTCTGCTCGGCAGGTCCGGGCGGGGCCACGGAGGTCACGCGCACGAAGGCCGTGATCCCGACCGCCACCGCGCCGATCACGGAGAAGACGGTCTGCCAGGTCTCCGACGGCATGAGATGTTTGACGATGCCGTGGGTGGCGTAAAAGCCGGCAATGGCAGCCGGCGCCACGAAGGCGAGTGCGACGGCGAGTTTCACCCACATGGGCCGGGCGAACAGGATGAGGAACTGCGCAAGGCCGAACACAAGGCCCGCGCCGACAAGACCGACAAGGACGCTACCCGGCAGGCCGGCGCCGGTCTCATAGGCCCACATGCCTGCCGCCACGCCTCCGAGCGCGGGCAATGCGTAGATGGCGAGCGTGAACAGCAACCAGCAGAGGACTGCAATTGCGGTTATGGATCCGAGAATAGCAACAATCATGGCGGCGTCTCCGTAAGATGAGGTTCGAACGGTCGCGCCTCCACCACCACCCCGGCGCAAGTTAGTGTATCATACTCAGGATTGAGCTGCGACGTGGAAGGACTATTCCGTTCGCAACTCTCACTAGGCCGTGTGGACGAATTGACTCAGGTATAGATTTTTGGGTTACGGGGAGGAATCCAGTCTGATTCATAGGTTGCCGACTGATTTGGAGATCGGCGATGTCCACGAAGATGACGGATATGGATTGGGCGAACGCGCTGGAGGTGTTCCAGGCCTGCCTGCCACGGCGGGGCCGCAAGGCGGCGGACGACCGGTTGTTTCTGGAAGCGATGCACTTCTTCACGGTGGAGAATGTGCGCTGGCGCGCGCTGCCGGAACGCTTCGGCCGCTGGAACTCGGTGTGGAAGCGCTTTGACCGGCTGAGCAAGGCCGGCGTGTTCGAAGCCTTTTTCGACACGTTGGCCGAGATGAGCGCATCGGCCCATTTGATCCAGATGTTCGATTCCACCATCGTGCGCGCGCATGTCTCGGCGGCCGGCGCAAAGGGGGGCAGCAAGGCCAGGCGCTCGGCCGCTCGCGCGGCGGGTTCACGACCAAAATCCATGCCAAGGCGGACAATTCGGGCGACATCATCGCGTTCGATCTGACCGGCGGCCAGGTTGCGGACACAACCCGCTTCGAGACCCTGCGCGACATAGGGCCCGACATCAACCCACGCGCCGCGCTGGGCGACAAGGGCTATTCCAGCAAGGCCAATCGCGCCGCCGCGCGAACGCGCGGCATCGCCCCGGTCATCCCCCACAAGGCCAACGAGGAGAACACGCCGGCCTTCTTCGCAAGGACACTCTACAAGGCGCGCGCCCGTATCGAGCAAGGCTTCGGGCGGCTCAAGCGCTTCAAACGCGTCGCCCTGCGCTGCGAAAAGACCGCACGCAATTTCCGATCCATCGTCAGCTTCGCTGCCGGCCTATGCTTGATCAAATTCGTCCACACAACCTAGTGCGCTCGTGATGCTTCGAAATTTCAGTCCACTCTGTTCGAAAATGGCGGAGAGGGTGGGCCTGATATCCAACCTTCTCCGAAAGACCTGCCTTTTGACAGGTCGCCGTTCTCCTGGGCGATCCAGCTTCCCTGCAGGCCTACCAGTAGAGCCCAAGGCGATGGAACCGAGGCGGTGTCCCTCCCAGCGGTATCCTTGCGGCCGGGTAGCAGACAAGGGCGGGGATCGGGCTCGTGCGCCCCGTGACCAGGTCCCGGAGGCGGCGGATTCGGCTTTCGGTCGGGGGATGCGTCCTGAGCAACGAGGGCTCCGGAATGCGGCGGCCGGGTAGAAGGATCTCCTCCCAGAACCGACCGACCCGGCGTTCGAGCTTAACGAGCGCGCGCACGAGCCCCTCCGGATCGCCGGTCAAATCTGCTGCGGCGCGGTCGGCGTCTTACTCGCGCGTGCGCGAATGGCCGAGTTGGACCAGCGCCATGAGGGTGGGCGCGAAGGCAAGGAGAATCGCGACATGCCAAGGCACATGGACCATGCCTGCCAAGACCAGAGGCAGGTTGAGGAGCAGAAGCAGCTGTCCGAGCCAGCTTGTCAGCGAGACGAGGCGCGACATCATGTCTGCGAGGCTCATAATCCACAGGTCGCGGTTGGCGATATGCCCGATCTCATGCGCCAGAACCCCGGCGAGTTCTCGCCGTCGAGCTGGTCGAGCAGCCCGTCGGTGACGCAGATGGCGCTGTCCTCGGGCCTGCCCAGGCCGAAGGCGTTCGGCAGTCGGCTCGGCACGCGATAAAGCGCCGGTGCGCGCTGCAGCCCGGACCTGCGGGCGAGTTCGGCCAGGGCCGCGACGAGACCGGGGGCATCACGACCGGTGAGCCGCTGCGCCTGATAGGTCGAGAGGAGCAGCCGGCGTGGCATCGCGGGCGCAAATAGGAGACCCCCGCCCATCGCGAGCGCCATGAGGAGACCATTTTCGGGTCCGGCGATCGCTGTCACCGCGATCCAGGCGATGAGCCCGAGCAGCAGCGCCGATTGCACGAAATTAAGCAGGCGGTGGTTGGCGGAGGGCGTGGTCATCGCGTCTCGTGGCCCCCGAGTTCGCGTCGGTCCTGATCGCGCACCAGCCAGTGGACAGCGCCGAGCGCAAGCGCCGCGCCCGCGAGTGCTGCAATCTTGGATGATTCCGTCTCGCTCAGGTCCAGAATGATGAATTTGCGCGCGATGGCGAGGAGCGCGATCAGCACGATCGTGCGGACCTGGAGGATCCCGAAGCTGCGTTCGGTCGCAACAAGAAGGGAGCGCTTGAACTCGAGCGCGATCACCACGGTGAAGATCATGCCGAACACCACCTGGAAGGTGGCGTAATCGAGAGTGTCGAATGCCCCCAGAACCAGGCGGTTCACGACTTCGCGCATCAGCGCCCAGACCGACGCCACGACGATCGCCGCAATGATGACGCTGAGGACGAAGATGACACCTTGCTCGAACTTCTCGTAGAGCGTCATCGCCGACCATTGTTCACGGGTCAGCCCGGATCGTTGCAAGTCTTTCATGATTGCCTCTCGAAGGCCGCCCCGGAGAGACAAGCTCCCCGGGGCTTCTCCAGACGGTGCGATATCGCAAGGAGCGGAGGGGACGCCGCAAACCGGCGACACCCAATGTGGCAAATCAGCCGTTCTTGACCTCGATGCGCTTGACCTTCGCCTGCGCCTCGGGAGTCTGGGGCAGCTTGATCGTCAGAACCCCGTTCTTGAAGGATGCCTGCGCCTTTTCGCCATCCACACCGGGAGGGAGCGGAATTGTCCGGTAGATCGCGCCGTAGCTGCGCTCGGACAGGTAATACCCCTTTTTCTCCTCCTGGCGCTCGATCTTCTTCTCCCCCTTCACAGTCAACATGTCATCGTTGACCGTCACCTCGATGTCCTTCATCTCCATGCCCGGCAGCTCGATCGATACTTCGATCGCCTTGTCGGTCTCGACCACGTCGGATTTCGCTTCGCCGCTGCCAAAGGGCCATTCGAAATGACCGACACGGTTCCAGAAGTTCTCGAACACATGGTTCATTTCGCGCTGGAGTGTCGCGATCGGGTTGTCTTCGCTGCTCTTGGCATCTGGCGCGCCGTCCTTGCGCGCCCAGGGGATGAGGTCTTTGATCTGCATGATATGGTCTCCTTCGGTTTTCAGGCGCCCTTGACGGCGATCTTTTTCGGCTGCGCTTCAGGGGCTCGGGGGAGCGTCAGGGTGAGGACACCTCCACGCATCTCGGCTTCGATCCTGTTGGGGTCGAAGTCCTCGGAAAGCGTGAAGGCACGCTCGAAATCGCCCTCGCCATATTCGGCATAGGCAAGTTCGAGGTTTTCCGGCCGCACCGGGTCAACTTTGCCGCGGATCGTCAACACACGATTTTCGAGCGTGATCTCGACCGCATCGGCGGCGACCCCAGGCATTTCAAGCATCATGGAGACACCCTGATCGGTCTCGACGATATCGGTCAACGGGCGGTAGATGCGTCCGCCGCCGGTGGTCTCGGGCGAGTCGGTCGGCGTCTTTTCGGCGGCTTGCGTGATGTCGGTGCTCATCGTTCCAGCTCCTCTCAGGCTGCCTTGATCTCGATTTTCTTCGGCTTTTCTTCCTCGGGCCGGGAGATGACGATCCGCAATACGCCGTTCGTCATCCTCGCCTCGACCTTGTCATCCGAGGCCGCGAACGGCAGGCGGATAGTGCGGGAAAACCTGCCGAAACCGCGTTCGTTGCGGTGCCAGCGCGCACCGTCGGGAACCTCGGGCGCCTTGCGTTCGCCCGAAAGCGTCAGGACGTTGTCCTTGACCGAAATCTCAATGTCGCCCGGTTCGATGCCGGGAAGTTCAGCGGCGATGGCAACGGCCTCAGGGCCTTGCCAGACATTCACCGCCGGGAACGCCGCGCGAGCCGGCGGCCAGAAACCGCGGTCGAGATCGCGCATCGTGGAGCGCATCAGCGCAAAGGGATCGCTGCGGCGCAGATATGTCGGGTAGAGCATTACTGGCCTCCTGTTGCTGATCGATGCCCCCGAACCGTCGGCATGGAGGGACCGGGCAACGGTGCCGGCCGGATGTGGGTTCGGAGACCGCCCATCAAGATAGGCGGTTCCATTTATTATGCAAGCATATGTGATGCGTGCATTGCACTTTGGATGGAGTGCGGTCTATCCTGTGTCTCATGCAACCGGAGGAAGGATACCTATGATCTCTTCGGACATCGCGCTGATCGGGACGACGATCCACCGGGTCGCGCAGCTCATCCAGCAGCGGATCGACCAAGACATCCGTGACAGCGGCCTGACCCGCCTGTCCTGGATGGCGGCGGCGCATGTCGAGGATGCGCCCGGGCTGACCATCGGCGATCTGGCCGACCGACTTGAGGTCGGCCCGGCCACTGCGGGCCAGCTCGTCGATCGCATGGTCCGGGGCGGCTGGGTCGAGCGGTCGCCCTCGCTCGACGACAGGCGGTCGCAGATCGTCACCGCAACGTCGAAGGCCGGGGCGATGCTGGAGGAACTCGCGCCGCGGCAATCGGCGCTCGAACATGAAATCCTGCAGGATCTGTCGGCAGACGAAAGGCGCATCCTGCTGGCGCTACTCGAGCGGATCAGGGCGCGGCTCGGGCGCCAGTGAAAGGGACAAGCGGCATGGAAAGGAAGACCGAATATAACATCTGGTACTGGGTGGTGGCTTTCATAGCCGTGCTTTTCATCCAGAACCTGATCGCCGGCTGGCAATTCGTCGCACCGATCAGCTACAGCCAGTTCGAGAGCTATCTCGAGGATGGCAGGGTCGCGTCCGTCGCGGTCGGCGCGGACACCATCACCGGCACCTTCACCGACCCCGTCGACGGCAAGAGCCAGTTCGTCACCACGGTCGTGGATCCCGCGATCCTGCAGCGGATCGACCGCTCCGGCGTCGAGATCACGGGCGTTCCTCAGAACACCTTTCTCGGCACGCTGATTTCCTGGGTGGCGCCAGCGCTTGTCTTCTTCGGAATCTGGATGCTGTTGTTCCGCAAGTTCGCCGACAAGCAGGGCTTCGGAGGCTTCATGCAGGTCGGCCGCAGCAAGGCCAAGGTTTACATGGAAAAGGAAACCGGCGTCAGTTTCGCTGACGTGGCCGGCGTGGACGAGGCCAAGGCCGAGCTCGAGGAGGTCGTGGAGTTCCTCAGGAACCCCGCCGAATACGGAAAGCTGGGCGCACATATCCCCAAAGGCATATTGCTCGTTGGGCCGCCGGGCACCGGCAAGACGCTTCTGGCGCGCGCAGTGGCAGGCGAGGCGGGCGTGACCTTCTTTTCGATCTCGGGCTCCGAGTTCGTCGAGATGTTCGTGGGCGTCGGCGCCGCACGGGTGCGCGACCTGTTCGAGCAGGCCCGGAAATCCGCCCCGGCGATCATCTTCATCGACGAGCTGGACGCTCTCGGGCGGGCGCGCTCCTCCGGCCAGACCGCTGGCGGCCACGATGAGCGTGAGCAGACGCTGAACCAGCTTCTGACCGAGCTCGACGGCTTCGACCCTTCGGTGGGCATCGTGCTCCTGGCCGCCACCAACCGACCAGAGATCCTCGACCCCGCGCTGCTGCGTGCGGGACGCTTCGACCGGCAGGTGCTGGTGGATCGGCCGGATAAGAAGGGACGTGTGCAGATTCTCGGCGTTCACATGAAAAAGGTGAAGCTCGCCCCGGACGTCGATGCCGAGAAGGTCGCAGCGCTTACTCCCGGCTTTTCCGGGGCGGACCTCGCCAATCTCGTCAACGAGGCTGCGCTGCTTGCCACGCGCCGCAAGGCCGATGCGGTGACGATGGACGACTTCAACAATGCCGTCGAGCGCATCATCGCAGGGTTGGAAAAGAAGAACCGCGTTCTGAACCCGCGCGAACGCGAGATCGTGGCGCACCACGAGATGGGGCACGCGCTGGTGGCGATGGCTCTGCCGGGGGTGGACCCGGTGCACAAGGTCTCGATCATACCGCGCGGAATTGGCGCGCTCGGCTACACGATCCAGCGCCCGACCGAGGACCGCTTCCTGATGACGCGGGAGGAACTCGAGAACAAGATCGCCGTGCTGCTGGGCGGGCGCGCGGCCGAGAAGATTGTCTACGACCACCTCTCGACCGGGGCGGCGGACGATCTGGTCAAGGCCACCGATATCGCCCGCGCCATGGTCGCGCGGTACGGGATGGACGAAGACCTCGGGCATGTCAGCTACGACACCGATCGGCCCGGCTTTCTCGGCACCGGCGACCAGTCGTCGTGGCTGAACCGCCGCTACAGCGAGGCCACTGCCGAGCGGATGGACGCGAAGGTGCGCGACATCGTGGATGGCGTGTTCAAGCGCACCGTCTCGCTTCTCGAAGCCAACCGGGCGCTGCTCGAGCAATCGGCGCAGGATCTCCTGCAACGGGAGACACTGGACGAGCCCGATCTGGTGGTAATTGGGTCCAAGGTGAAAAGAACGGAAGCAGTCGCTGCGTGACACCGTCACTGACGCAGATGATCGGCGGACAACCCTGACTGGATAAAGAAACGGAGAGGAAAAATGGCAAACGGAACTTGCGATATTTGCGGTCGCCCGGCGACGGCGCGCGTGCGCGCCTCGGTGAACGGCAAAGTTCAGAACATGGAGCTGTGCGATCAGCACTACCGCGAAATGGTGCGCCGGTCGGGCCGCAGCGCATCGCCGCTGGAGTCCCTGTTCGGACGACATTCCCTTTTTGACGAATTCTTCGGCGATAGCGGGTTCGGCAGCCTGTTCAGCGACAGCCCGCTGCGGGGTGGTGCACTGGGCGCCACGGGCGCGGGTGAGGACGACGTCGTGGATGCCACCTTCGGGGAGGAAACGCCGCGCCGCGGATCGCGGCGCGGCGGCGGACGCACCATCGCCGATCGGCTGAGCGAACAGGGCAACAAGCTGCTGCAGGATGCAGCACAGAAGGCCGGGGAATTCGGGCGCAGCGAGGTCGATACCGAACATCTGCTTCTGGCATTGACCTCGTCTGACGTCGTCAAGACGATCCTGGAACAGTTCAAGGTCGATGTGGACGATCTGCGCCGCCAGATCGAGAAGGAAGCGAAGCGTGGAGACGCCAAGACGGAAGGCGAAATCGGCGTAAGCCCTCGCCTGAAGGACGCGCTGAACCGGGCCTTCATCGCCTCGAACGAACTCGGCCATTCCTATGTCGGTCCCGAGCACCTTCTGATCGGACTTGCCGAGGAAGGTGAAGGCCTGGCCGCGGCGATGCTGCGCAAGCTGGGGTTGACGCCGCAGGCGCTGCGTCAGCAGGTGACGAAGGTGGTCGGCAAGGGAGCCGAGGAAGGCCGCGTCGAGACTCCGTCGAACACCCCCGATCTCGACCAGTTCAGCCGTGACCTGACGAAGCTCGCCCGCGAGGGCAAGCTCGATCCCGTCATCGGCCGCGCCCGCGAGATCGAGACGACGATCGAAGTGCTGGCCCGCAGGAAAAAGAACAACCCGGTGCTGATCGGCGAGCCCGGCGTGGGCAAGACCGCCATCGTCGAGGGACTTGCACAACGGATCGTCGCGGGCGAAGTGCCCGAGGCGCTGCGCGACAAGCGGCTGGTCGAGCTCAACATCAACTCGATGGTGGCCGGGTCGAAGTATCGCGGCGAGTTCGAGGAGCGAGTCCAGAAGATCCTCAAGGAGATCACCGAGGAGAAGGACAGCCTGATCCTGTTCATCGACGAGATGCACACCATCGTCGGCGCCGGCCAGGGCGGTGGCGAAGGTGGTCTCGACATCGCCAACACCTTCAAGCCGGCGCTGGCGCGGGGCGAGCTGAACCTGATCGGCGCGACGACGCTCAACGAGTACCAGAAATACATCGAGAAGGACGCGGCGCTCGAGCGACGGTTCCAGCCGGTTTATGTGGACGAGCCCACGGTCGCACAGACCATCATGATTCTGCGCGGGCTGCGCGACACGCTCGAAAGCCACCACAAGGTGACGATCACCGACGAGGCGATCATCGCCGCCGCGGAGCTTTCGGATCGCTATATCACCGGTCGCTTCATGCCCGACAAGGCGATCGACCTGATCGACCAGGCCGCGGCGCGGGTGAAGATCTCGGCCACTGCGCGGCCCGTGGACGTGCAGGAACTCGAAGCCGAGGTCGCGCAGATCAAGCGCGAACAGGACTATGCCGCAGCCCGCAAGCAATTCGACCGAGCAGCAGAACTGAAGAAGGAGCTGGAGCAGAAGCAGAAGGAGCTGGACGAGCTTCTGGAGATCTGGAAGCGCGATCAGGCTTCGGCGACCGCCGAGGTGCGCGCCGATCACGTCGCGCAGATCGTCTCCAAGATCACCGGCGTTCCGGTCACGGACCTGACCACCGAGGAGAAGGACAAGCTCCTCAAGCTCGAGGAGAAGCTGCACGAGCGCGTCATCGGCCAGGAAGAAGCGATCCGCGCCGTGGCCGATGCGGTGCGCCTGGCGCGAGCGGGTCTGCGCGAAGGTTCCGGTCCGACCGCGACCTTCCTGTTCCTCGGGCCGACCGGGGTTGGCAAGACGGAACTGGCCAAGACGCTCGCGGAGGTGATCTTCGGCGACCAGGATGCGCTGATCCGTATCGACATGTCGGAGTATGGCGAGCGCCACTCGGTTGCCCGGTTGGTTGGCGCACCTCCGGGCTACGTCGGATACGACGAAGGCGGGCAGCTGACGGAGAAGGTGCGCCGTCGGCCCTACTCGGTCGTGCTCCTCGACGAGATCGAAAAGGCGCATCCCGATGTCTACAACATCCTGCTTCAGGTGTTCGACGATGGCCGCCTGACAGATGGCAAGGGCCGCGTGGTGGACTTCACTAACACCATCATCATCGCCACCTCGAACCTCGGTTCGGACATCATCCAGCGCAACCTCACGAAACGCGGCAGCAGTGAGTTCGACGAGGCCAAGCAGAAATCCGAACTGATGGAGGTGTTGCGCGGTCATTTCCGGCCAGAGTTCATCAACCGGATCGACGAGATCATCGTCTTTCATTCGCTGAATCAGTCGGAGATCCGCCAGATCGTCGAGTTGCAGCTCAACCGGGTGAAGCGGACCGCCCTTACCCAGGGCGTCGAACTCGAATTCGACGTGAGCGTCGTGGATCACTTCGGCGCGGTCGGCTTCCGTCCCGAATTCGGTGCCCGCGAGCTGCGCCGGCTGATCCGGTCGGAGTTGGAGACCGAGTTGGCTCGCGAACTGCTCTCGGGGCGGATCGAGGATGGCGACAAGGTCCGCGTCGCCTGGTCGGAAGACGAACAGAGGGTCGTGTTCGAAAAGATCGTAAAGGACACCGGTGACGACAGCCCGGACGATCAGGCCAAGGCCGGGATCGAGGAGCCCAGCGAAGTTGCCGAAAACAAGACGGACGTTCCGAAGCCCAGCGTTGGGGATGAGGTGCAGTCCAAGGACGACAAGTCCGACGAGTGACAGCGCAAAAGACTGGCCCGGCGCGATATCGGTCGCGCCGGGCCATCTCTTCGGAGAGTTATAGGAAGGTCCACGGCATGAACGTCATTAGATCATTCCGCAATCTCGACCGGCACGGCCAACAGCGCGCGCCTGAGGTCATCGAGGAAGAGGTGCGGCAACTTGAACCGCACCTTGCGCGCTTTCGCGAGGATCTGGTCCGGCTCGAAGACGTTGCCTCGCAGACGAGGGGCAAGAAGCGCATCAAAGTCAGCCTGCGCCTGCAGCTGCCGTCGGGCGTGATCGCGGCGCGGGAAGAGGGATTCGAGATCGAGCCTGTCCTGCGCAAGGCCTTTGCCGACCTGCGCCACCAGGTCGATCGGCATGTGGCGCGCCTCAAGCACGAGCCTGAATACAAGCGTCCCGCCCGCCGGCGCCGGATCGGCGCCCCGCTGCCGCCCGCGCGGAATGCGGCGGAAGCGGACCGGCGCCAACTCTTCTTCGACCTGATCGAGGATCATCTCGATACGGTCTACGATACCGTCAGGCGCGAGTTGACCTATCTCGAGTGCAGCGGGTCTGTGCCGGCTGGCTACCTGAGCGTTGGCGATATCGTCGATGCGACGATCCTCAAGGGGCTGGCCCGCTTCGAGGATCGGCCTTCGGAGTTTTCCGTCGGCGACTGGCTGAAACGGCTGGCTTTTGAGACCATCGAGGAAGAATCCCGCGCCGCCCGCCGCGCCGTGCCTGAGGATGCCGCCTCCATCGAGGCGGAACCCGAGGCCCCGGCGGAGGATCCGACCGAGGCCGATCAGGCGATGATCGAGTTCTACCAGCCCGACGAAGTGCTGATGCTGGAGGACCTCATCGCCGACGACGGCGGCACAGACCCCGAGACCGAAGTGGATCGTCATAAGATCGCCATGGCACTGCACCGGGCTATCGCAGATCTTGCTCCGGTCGAGCGCCGCGTCCTGTATCGGATGTACCTGGAAGACGCCACGATCGCGGAGACGGCAGACCTTTTCGGCCTGACCGAGACAGAGGTCGCCGAGATCGCAGAAAATGCGGGCGCGACACTACGCGCGAGGCTTGCCGAAACCGGGTTGGTCAGAGATCCATCAGGCCGCGCGCCCATCGAACGGGAAATCGCTCACACGCAGCGTCTACCTCAGCCGATCCAGGATCGCCGCCGCGTGGCCGCCGCCCTAACCGGCGAGGAGGCCGGCTCCGACACCTGACATGGAACTGAATAGGAGATCGACCAATGACCACATCCTCTGAAAACCCGACCGACAAGATGCAGGACATGCTGTGCAGCCTGTCCCGGAATTGGTGGGCATTCGTGTTACGCGGCGTGCTCGCATTGATCATCGCAGTGCTAGCCTTCGTCATGCCTGCGGAAGCGCTTCTGGCGCTCACGCTGGTCTTCGGCGCGTTCGCCTTTGCCGACGGCGTGTTCGGCCTCGTCGCCGCGATACGTAACATCCGCAAGGGCGAACGCTGGGGCTGGCTGATGTTCAGCGGCATTCTGGGCATCGCCACGGGCGTCGTCGTGGTTGTCTCGCCTTTTGTCGCGACGCTTGTGCTTGCGACATTCCTCTGGGCCAGCATCGCATTCTGGTCCGTGTTCTCGGGTGCCCTCGAGATCGCGGCAGCGATCCGCCTGCGAAAGGAAATCAACGGCGAAATCTGGCTGATCCTGAGCGGCCTTCTCTCGGTCGTTCTCGGTGTCGTCGTGACCTGGATGCTGCTGACGCGCCCGGTCGAAAGCTTCCTCGCGCTCGGCTGGCTGATCGGCTTCTACGCCGCGGTCTTCGGGGTGATGATGATCCTCCTCGGGCTACGGCTTCGCAAGGCGGATCGTTCGGACGGTGCGGCCTTCGATAACGCTCCCCCATCGGCAAAGGCGTGAGGTGCCCTGTGGTGGATGACGGGCGACTTGCCGGCGAGGAGCACGATTTCACCCGATGGGACGAAACGATCTTCGACCGTTGCCTGAGCACCGGTTTCAATCCGTTCGGCAGCGGTCCGACGCCAATCTTCCTGCGGCACCGGGACGCAGAGGCGCCGGACGCCGATGCAAAGCCGTGCATGCCACCTGACACCGAAAATGCGAGGTGCTGATGTCGAACCGCCTGCCTGACTTGGCATTTGCTGCTGCGGCCGCTGCCTTGGGCATCGGCATCGTTTTCGTTTTTCGTTCGATGTATCTTGCCGAAGACATACTGCCTTTCGCGCAGGAGATGACGCTCATCTTCCTCGGCGCTGTCGTGACGATCATTCTGACCGCGGCGCTTCTCAATCGCCAGACCGATCTCGAGCTTCGCAAGGAAGGAAGGGTCATCATCCTCCAGCAGCAATGCGACATTTACATGGCCTGTATCGAGAAGGTCGCAGAGATCGTGGAAACCGCAAGGCACGATGCCAAGCTGATCGATGAACTGCGTGTTCTCAGCCACAAGCTGGCTGTAGTCGCGAGTGCAGGGGTCGTTTCCAGCTTCGAGCAGGTACTGGAGAGATTGCAGTCCGGTTTTGCTGACGGCACGCTCTCGGACGGGGACGGAGAGGGCGTGATGAATGCCGTCGCCGATCTCACGATAGCGATGCGGTCGGACGTCCTGCACGCTGCTGCCTTTCCTTCGCAGAACACCGAACGCGCCGTTCGCCTGAATTCGAGGCGAATGGAAAAACTCGACGATCTCGAACGTCACCTTCTCGTATCCACCAACACCCGGGAGAACTGATATGCGCGGCCATAATCGCCCACCATTCCCGCCGAAAATTCCCGGAACCGATCTGCCATCCTGGGACGTGCCGACGGCAATCATCTACCGTCCTGCCCGTTCCGCGATGACATCGGCGCCTCGGCGCAACTACTGGGTCCTCGAGTTCGAGCCGTCGCGGCCGCCGCAGATCGAGCCGCTGATGGGATACACGTCGAGCGGCGATCCCCATCGTCCGATTCGGCTGAAGTTTCCGGATCGCGACAGCGCCGTGGACTTCGCAGAGCGGCAGGACTGGCATTATGTCGTGCGCGAGGACGCTGGGGGAGCCCGGATGGCGAACCCTTGGGCGGGTGAGACGCGCCACCGGCTGCACAGGGGCGTCGATGCCCCGGGAGCCTTCCGGGTCCCGTTCCGCCCCGATCGCCGCCTCTCAAGAGGCGTCCAGCATGAGAGCACGGCCGACCCGTCTACCAGCGACAGGGAGAGTTTCGATCCGGTCCTCGAAGCCTCGCTCGAATCCTTCCCCGCCTCTGATCCTCCGGCGTGGACGGGTGTGACAATTGCAAGAAAGACGACGTGATGACGGCCAGCTGCATGCGCTCGGGGAAATGAGATGTTTCCATGGGCCGATACCGTTGCGCGCAGATACCCCCCGTGGCCGTCTGGTCAGTCGTCGGGATCAGCCTTCTCGCTTTCCTCTACCAGAGCGGCCTGCCGCCGCGTGCGCTCAACCGGTTCCTGTTCGACTTCGCGCTGGTGCCGTCGCGCGTCTTCGGTCAGTTCCGCCTCGTCGCCCCGTCCGACTGGACCCCGTTCCTGACCAACATCTTCCTGCACGGGGGCTGGCTGCATCTCATCTTGAACATGTGGACGCTCTGGATCTTCGGCCCTGCCGTCGAAGATCGGCTCGGACCGGGTAGATTCACACTGTCCTATCTGTTCTGTGGTGTGGCGGCCGGACTGGCTCACGCGCTGGCGAACCCCCACTCAGTCGTTCCCGCGCTTGGCGCATCGGGGGCCATCGCGGGCGTGATCGGTTGCTAAGCACGCATGTTTCCGGCGGCTCGGCTGGTGGTGATCGTGCCGATTCTGTTCATTCCCGTCTTCTTCGAAGTGCGCGCGGTCATTTTCGCGATGATCTGGTTCTTCATGCAGGTCATTCCCGGCTTTCTGTCGCTCGGCAGCGATCAGGCCACGGGCGGGATTGCCTGGTGGGCGCATATCGGCGGGTTTGTCGCCGGTTGGCTCGTAACGCCACCCCTGCGAAGGCGCGCCGACGCCTATCGCCACTATTATCGCGACGAGGGCATCTATGGCTTTCTGCCGGATGGCCGACGGGAAGGAGGACAAGGTCCATGGACATAATGCAGCTGTTCTGGCTGTTCTTCATCATTTCGGCGCTGCAGCCGGTTCTGCAGCGCAGATATCTTGAGGCGATGCGCACACGCAAGATCGCCAACATCGAGAAGAAGCGCGGCAGTCGCGTAATTCTGCTGATTCATCGGCAGGAGACCATGAACCTGCTGGGTTTCCCCCTGATGCGCTACATCGATGTCAATGACTCGGAGGACGTCCTGCGCGCGATCCAGATGACCGACGACGAAGTGCCGCTCGACATCGTGCTGCACACACCGGGCGGCCTTGTGCTGGCAGCAACCCAGATCGCTCGGGCCATTCAGGGCCACAAGGGCAAGGTCACCGTGTTCGTGCCGCATTACGCGATGTCGGGCGGCACGTTGATCGCGCTTGCCGCCGACGAGATCGTGATGTGCGAGCATTCCGTGCTGGGACCCGTCGATCCGCAACTTGGCCAGTTGCCGGCCGCCTCGCTCCTCAAAGTCGTCGAGGAGAAACCCATCGCCGAGATCGACGACCAGACCCTGATCATGGCCGATGTCGGTCGCAAGGCCATTGCGCAGATCGAGGCATTCGCGAAGCGTCTTTTGTCCGACAAGATGGACGAGAACCGCGCGGCGGCGCTGGCGGCGAAGCTGGCGACGGGCACCTGGACCCACGATTATCCCATCTTTGCCGAAGAGGCCCGCGACATGGGCCTGCCCGTCGGAACGGACATGCCCAAGGAAATACTGGAGCTAATGACGCTCTATCCGCAGCCGGTTCGGCGCCAGGGCGGTGGCGTGGAATACCTACCCGCGCCGCGGCAGCGAGAGGCCCGCCGCGCCATATCCACGCGCTGAACGCTTGCATCATTCGGCCGCCGAGCCCGGATCGTCAACGAAAGGATACAGGATGCCCACGGTCGCTTGCCTGCAGTGCAATTCCACCAACAGGGTGCCGCAAGAGCGCCTGAGCGACAACCCCAATTGCGGACACTGCGGCGCGCCTCTCTTTCAAGGCATGCCCGTCACGCTCACCGCGGCTAATTTTGACCGCCATGCGAATGCCGAACTGCCAGTGCTGGTCGATTTCTGGGCCGAGTGGTGCGGGCCATGCAAGATGATGGCGCCCCAGTTCGAGGCGGCGGCGCGCTCGCTCGAACCCCATGTCCGCCTGGGCAAGCTCGACACCGAGGCCGAACAGCAGATTGCCGGCCGCTACGGGATCCGCGGCATTCCCACCATGATCCTGTTCAGTAGCGGGAAGGAAATCGCGAGAACGAGCGGAGCAATGCCTGCCGCGCAGATAGCGCAGTGGGCGTGGTCGCACGTCTAGGTCTAGAGTTTACAGGTATTGGCCTTACCTGCGCCATGCCATCAGGAGAAGAAGGAGAAGAACATGCATGGCGTGACCGGATTTGTTGAAAGTGCGGCCTTGTTGGTCTTTGCCGCGTTCGTGCTCGTGACGATATGTTCACGGATCGGCGTGCCCAGTATCGTCGGTTACATTCTTGCCGGCATAGTCATCGGACCTGCCGGCCTCGGCCTAATTGCCGAAAACGCTGCCCTGAGCAGCATCGGCGAGATCAGAGTGGTGCTGCTGCTGTTCGCGCTCGGCCTGGAATTCTCGTTCGAGAAGCTCGTAAGACTCAGGAAGCATGTCTTCGGTCTTGGAGCCGTGCAGGTTGCAGTCACGACGATAACGGTGTCGTTGATAGCGAGTCTGATCTTCGATCTCGCGCCCGTCCCCGCAATCCTCATCGGCGGGGCCGTTGCCATGTCATCCACGGCCATGTGCCTCAAGGTGCTCGCAAGCGCGAACGCTCTGGGATCGGCCCAAGGACGCCTGGCCATTGCGGTGCTTCTGTTTCAAGACTTGGCAGCTGTCGCATTCCTGCTTCTGCACGATTCGATGAGTGGAGCCGCAGAAGGGTATGGCGTGATAACGGTCGTCGCCAGTGCAACGGCATTGGTTGCAGCTCTGTTCATTGCCCGTGGCCCGTTGCAGTTGCTGGCCCGTTGGGTAGCGTCGCGTGGCGATCCGGAACTTGCCCAGCTTCTCGCGCTCACCATTGCACTAGGGTCTGCGATTGTCGCGGCCACCGCCGGCCTTTCTCCGGCACTCGCCGCATTCGCGGCCGGCATGATCATCGGCGAGGGTGACGCGCGCCATGCCGTCGAGAACGAGATCCGGCCCTTCCGCGATTTGTTTGTCGGGATTTTCTTCGTAAGCATCGGAACGCAATTGCCACTTTGGATCATCCCGTATGCGTGGCCAGTCGTGCTGAGCTGGCTCGCGATCATATTTGCGGGCAAGACGCTGATCGTTTTGGTCGTCGCCCGACTATTCGGCGAGTCGCTTCAGACCGCATGGAGGACTGGGATCATCCTGGCCCACGGAGGAGAATTCAGCCTGATGCTGCTGTCGGCTTCCTCGACATCGGGCAGTGTTGCGGAGGAATTCGCTGGTCCTTTACTCCTCGCGATTGGCATGAGCATGCTGGCCGGGAGTGTCATGGTCAGATGGGCGGGGCTAAAGGTTTAGTGGGGTCAACATCAATATAACTATATTACTCAGATTACTGACAGCACGCCCACGCCTGATCCCGCATGACGCTTTCGGAAAGCAATTCGGCGATTGCCGACCCATCCGGCAGCAGATCGAGCTCGTCGGCTGCGTGCGCCTGGACCTCTCGGCTATGGTCAACAAAGGGCGGACAGACGGTAGCCATGCGGGGATCGAAATTGGCCGTCGCGCAGGCAATCAGCGAGATTGCTGCGATCACGAGGACGGCGAGCTGCCGCGTCGAGCATCTGGCGTTGGATGTCATTGACCTTCTCGGAGGTTTCGAGGCGTTCGGCGAGCCGGCCAGCGCGCTCGCCGGAGCGCCGGAGCGCCGGAGCGTGAGCAGGAACAGAAGCACAGCGAGGACGATGGCGCCGAAGCGCAGCGCCGCCCGCGTCCACGGGCTGGCGGCGAACCCGGTCAGAAGCGCGGCGATCACCGCCGCCCCCGGCGCCAGTCGTCGAGGCGGGCATAGATGGTGACCGCGATGCCACCGAGTGCCACCGCAATGAACACCCAGCGCAGGGTGTCGAGGTACGGCACCAGCGGCAGGATGGCGGATTGGGTCTCGGCGAGGACACTCTGCGCCACCTCGACCCCGGCTGCGCCCAGCGTCGCCGCTCCGGCAGCCCCGCCGCCCCTCATGGTGCGGCTGTGGGCCAGAACTTCGCGCGCTGGTGGCGTTTCTTCGGTGAAGGCAGTCGCCCGGACCGGGAACCGCTCGCCCCACTGCCGTGCGGGCCCGAGGTCGACATGGATGAACCCCGATCTCGGGTAGAAGCCCAAGCCGAGGAACCCGACCTCCCGCGCCGCGGCCTCGAACACCACCGGGTCGTGGTTCGCCATGGCGATATCAAAGGCGGCGCCGTCGAGGTGCTTGGAGCGGGTCGCGCCGCCCACGGCGCGATTGTGCTCAGGGCTGCGATAGGCGGAGCGGACGATCAGCGGCTTGCCGAGCCGGTCGCGCAGCGCCTGCAGCTTGTCGAGCGCGGGTTCGTTGATGAGCAGCTTGCCGGTGCCCCGGCAGGCGATCTCGGCCGGGCTGAAATTCGGCCAGTGCCAGGTGCCCTCGGGCACGTCGCGCCAGTGGCTGTGGAAGGTATTCGTCATGGGGTCCTCCGAAACGAGTTTCCGGCCCCTCGCAGGGGCTCGGCGCGTTCGCCGTTCGGGAAGGTCCACCGGACCTTCCCGTCTGCCTGTCAGGCAGACCACGGCTCACCCCGCCACGAGGGCGGGTCATTGCGGGCTGATGAATGGGGATGGGGAGCGGCTACGGGCCGCCGCCGAAGATCTTGAGCTTGATGGCGATGCCCGCGAGCAGCGCCAGCATCACGCCGGTGGTGATCATGCGGACGGCGGTCTGCATGGCGGTGCGGCGCACCAGCCGGATGCAGTCCACCAAGGAGCGCAGATCGCGGATGTCGAGCGCGGCCTCGTCGCCGTCGAGCCCGACGTCGGCCAGTGCGCGCTTCGCGCCTTCCTCTGCGGCCCGCGTCAGGATCGCCTCGAACTCGGCGTCGGGCATGCGCACGAAGCCCTCGGATCGGGGTGGTGTCATCGGATCCTCCTTGCGCCGCTCAGCCGATCTTGCAGCCCCAGAAGGACGTGTGATCGGCGGCGAAGTAGCCGTCCGCGACCCGGAAATACCCCTGCAGCTCGACGGTATCGCCGGCTGTCAGCGGCACCATCGTCTGCAGCCAGATCGCGGTGGCGAGCGAGACATGAGTGGCGGAGATCTCGCCGAGCGAGCCGCGGATTTCGGTCGTGTCGTTCAGGACGAGCCGCCCCCGCATGCGCGCGGTGGTACTGGCGTTGACCTTGTACATGAGCGTCGCGCCGAAGAGGTACGTGCCGTCCACGGGCGCCACGAACCGGTTGTTCGCGGCGTCGAACGCGCCACGATCGTTGGTGTCGGTGTTGTTGAGGCCGATCTTCGTCCAGGTCCCGACGCCGACATAATTGTCGTAGTTGGTGTACGCCTTGAAGCGCGGCAGACGGGGCTGGTCCACGATGCCGGTGGCGTTGTCGACGCTGAGCCCATCGAAGAAGGTGCTGCCGTCGGCCGAGACTGCGAGCCGGAACCGGTCCGAGCCGAAGAGCCCCACCAGCGCCTTGGTCACGAAGTTGGTCTGCAGCGTCAGGCCGAGATCGTCGCCGGCGGCCTCCTTGTTCATGGTGTAGAACAGATCGCCGGTGCCGCCTTCGGCCACCGTCTTGGCGGTCCAGAGCGCGGCGTTCAGCTTGGCCGAGAACGGGTTCGACGCATCCGCTGTGGTGCCGACCCCGAGCAGCGCCATGTTCTGCAGCGCCGCCGGTGTGGTGCCGACCCAGCCCGCGCCGTCGTAGACCAGCAGCAGCCCCTCGTCCTCGACCCATGCGCGCCACCCCGTCCGCGGCGGCATGCGCAGCCATGCCCCGTCCGTCCAGAGTGCCACGTTAAGGTCCCAGCCCGCCCAGTCGCCCGTCGCGCCCGAAGCGACGATGTAGCGATCGCCGTCGGCGGGGCTCGCCGGGGGTGCTTCCAGATCGCGGTCGAGAACCGAGAGCTGGACGAGCCCGTCGAGGATCCGCAGCGCCTCATTGTGGGTGACATGCTTCTGGGCCTGCGCCGCGAGGATGTAGGGCAGCAGCAGATGGGTCGTGGCGTCGGACATGGGCGGTCTCCAGAACGAAGAACGCCGCCTGCATGGCAGGCGGCGGACAATGGCGCGGTGATCGGCGATGGCGAGCTACCCGCGCTCGGGCGTCTCCGCCGGAATGGCCGAGAGAACCGGATCGGGCTTGGGCGCGTCCCACTTCGCGGTCATTGCGGCCCAGCGATCGATCTCGGCCCGGAAGGCCGGATCGTCGATCCGCAGATGAAAGGTGTAGAGGCGATCCACGATCTCGCGCATCAACGCGCGCATCTCGTCGTCATTGATCCGCGAGACCTCGGACCAGGGTATGCGTCGGCCCACGGCGTCCTCCACGATGACGTCGCTGCCATCACCCGTGTGCGAAACGGGCGTAAGGCCGGCATGCAGGGTCTCGAGCTGCGTGTTTCGCACGCAGGCAACGGCCATCACTCTGGCAAGCTTGGCGGCAATCCGGTCTTCGTGCTCGGGGCGCATGGCCCGAGCCTACGACGCCGATCGCGCATAGTGCCAGAACTCATTGCGCTACCTCAGAAGCTCAGCGTTACAGCCTTGGGCGCACCCCGCCCGACAAGGGCGGAGAGCTGGTAGATGCGGATGTCGAGCGTGTCGCCGGGGGCGAGTAGCTCGCCCCAGTCTGCGGTCTGCTGGGCGGCGGTGTAGACCGCGCTGGTGGTGGCCGTGCTCAGCACCCGCTTCACAGTGGCGCCGTCGAGGATCTCCACCTCGTAGGCTTCCAGTTCCTCGGCCAGCGGCACCTCGAGCCCACCCCAGCTGTCGGCGGAAAGTGCGCGCGACCGGCGCGTCCAGCGGATCGTCAGGTCGCCGGGCGTGCGTGGGCGACGCCACGGCTGCTCGACATGAGCGACGGAGAACGTCCGCAGCCCGACGCCTGCAGGCGTGAAGGCGTGCCCGACGTAGGTCTCGTCGCTGACCGGACGGCTCGCGGGGCCGATGCGCCAGTTCCACGGGATGCCAAGATCGGCCTCGGCGAGTGGGAGGGATGCGAGGCTTTCGTCGAGCACCACCACTCGCGCGCCCGCAGGCGCCGGATTGCCCATGGCACCCTCGGTGCCGCGCTGGCCGCGCAGGAGCCGGGTCAGGCGATACCGGCCGGGCGCAAGCAGTTCGGCCGCGCCCGCCTGCACGATCTCCCAGACGCCGGACGTGCTCTCGATAGCGAGCGCGTTCGCCCCGCCGAACAGCGTCAGGTCGGTGACGCTTTCCAGCGTGCCGGTCAGCAAGTCGACCACAAGCGCATTGCCGAAGTCGAAGCGCGAGCTGGGGCCCGCGTGGAAGTCCGAGACCAGCGCCCCGATCCGGGCGCGGGACTGAGCCGTGGTCAACAACTCGAAGCCATCGGTCGACGGGCTGCGGAACACCCATCTCGCCTGGCCAGGGCACGGCGTGTGCCGCCACGAATGGCCGATGCGCGGGCTGGTCCTCGGTGAGCTGCGGCAGGTCCATCAGCACCGCGTCCGGCGCGCCGAACACGACAGCCCGCGTCAGCGACGCCGCGCGGGGATCGCCGGGCGGCAGGTTGTAGGTCGCGCGGTCCTGGCGGACCGCCTCGATGCCGCGCGCCTCGGCATCGGCGATGGAGACGAGCCGCAGGGCGACCAGCCGCCCGTCATGCTCCAGCCGGATCGCGTCGGCAGGATCGAGCGCGAGCCGCGAGGGCGGCAGACGGAACGCCGCCGTCTCGCGGCCCACCCATGCCTCCATCAGCGCGCGGCGGCAGCGCCGCTCGGCTTCCTCGGGCGGCACCGCCATGGGGAAGGACTCGGAAGCGATGCGCGTCGTGTCCACGGTGATGCGCCGCGCCTCGACGAGGGCCGCGTCGTAATCCTCGTCGGCACGCGCGACCTGCCATTTCAGCGCCTGCGGCAGTTCGGTCTCCTGGCCGCGCGTCAGTTCCAGCACGTCGCCCTCGCGGGCGGCCACCAGATCGTCGGATGCGAGGGTGGCAACCGACGCTCGGCCGCGCATGACGAAGCGGATCACCCCCTCGGTCTCGACGGCGTCGAAGCCGAAATGCCGCGCCAGCGTCGTGATCGAGGCGCGCGGGCTTTCGAGCGCGGTGATGGCGTAGCCCTCGACCGCGCCCCAGAGGCCGGAGACGTCGATCCTCGACTCGGGCATCTCGGCGCGCAGGCAGAGGTGCCGCACGAGGGCCGCCAGCGACACCGCGCCGAGCCGCCCGGTCAGCCAGTGGCCGAGCCGCCAGTTCGCCCCGTCCGCCCAGACGTCGGTCAGCGCCGGAAAGAACGGATAGGGCCGCGCGTCCCAGGTCCAGGCGGCGCATTCGGGCACATGAACCATCCGGCCGCCGTAGACCGATGACACCGGGTTGTTCGCGGCCTCACCCCACCAGAGATAGATCGCCTCGAGATAGGCGCGCTGGATCGCGTCGTCGCGCCATCCCCGCGAGAAATGCGGCGTGAAGCTCTCCGACGACTTCGGGTCGAAGAAGACGTTGGGTTGGTTCGTGCCGCGGTCGATGGCAGGGCAGCCCAGCTCGGAATGCCAAGTTACTTGCCACGTTGGCGAGGTTCTCCTGAACCCCGTGCGAGTAAGACCATCACGCCGGTCGGCAGGATGTCCAGCACCCAGCCATCGCGGTTGAGCTGCATTTGTCACAATCAGTTCTCAATTCCTTTGAGCAACTCCGTGAGCGTATTGTCGTAGTCGTTCTTCGCGCCGGAGACGGCGGAGTTTGACCTATCGCCCATCGCGGCTGCGATCGCCGCGCCGTGGGTGAAATCGACGAGAATATTTAGCCAATGATGGGATCGTTCCGACGGCAATCCCGCTTCAACTAGGAGTTGGTCAATGTCATCGGTTATCCGCTGTGCCTGCCGGGGAAAAACTGCGGGCTGCCTGAAGATGAGCAATGTAAGGCCAGGGTGGCTTATCACCCGGTCATGATAGGCATTCAAAAGCGATCGTAACCGGTCTTGAAACGTACCCGAGGCTGGCGCGGTCACTTCAGCGTAGACGTGTTCAGACAAGGCGTCGATTAACCCGTCGCGATCCCCGAAATGATGGTAGATGGTCATCGGATTGACCTGAAGGCGATCCGCAAGCGCCCGCATTGTGAAGGCCTCGATACCGCCGGTATCCAATAGTTCGAGCGCGGCCGTCAGAATCTGATCGCGCGAGGCAGGTGCCTTGTCCCGATGCGGACGTCCTCGCGGACGAGTCATGTGGCGATCCGGTAGCGTGACTGGACGAGACCGGAGGCAAAGCTTTTCGTGTCCTGGTGCGTGAGCGGTATGTCCGACGATGTCGCGCCGAAAAGACTGCGCCCCTCGCCAAGCAGTACCGGGACCTGCGTGATGGTCATGTCGGCGATTAGCCCCGCGCGCAGGAACGACTGGATCACCTTTCCGCCGTCCACATAGACGCGCCGATGCCCCTCGGCTTCGAGCATCTCCATCGCTTGTCCAGGCGATTTGTCTGAAATTCGGACCTTGCCAGCAAGGTCTGCCGGTATGTCCTGGTCTTTCAGCGACTCTGAGAGGACAAGTACCGGGCGTGTGTAGAACCATGGGCGTTCATCGCGCATTTTTTCGAACGTGCCGCGGCCCATCAGGATGATGTCGATCTTCTCGATGAAGGCGTCATATCCGTGATCCTCTGCCGGATCGTCGCGCTCCAGCAACCAGACAATGTCGCCGTCCTTGCGGGCGATGAAACCATCCAGACTGGTCGCGATGAAAACGTGTCCGGTGATCATCTCGATCTCCTTATTTATACGTTGTATAAATACATATCGCTCGGACCTTTGCAGGTCAACGTGCCGCGTCGGTGAAACCGACTGATGCGGACGCGAACATTGTCGTTTGGGGCGTGGCGGTTCATTCGAACCGCCAGACCGGAATGCCGAGCTTCCTGGCCTTGTCGGTGAGGTTCTCCTGAATGCCGGTGCCAGGGAACACCATGACCCCGATCGGCAGGACATCGAGCATCTGGTCGTTGCGCTTGAATGGCGCGGCGCGGCCATGCTTCGTCCAGTCCGGCGCGAAGCCGATCTGGGTGACGTTGCGGTGATCGGCCCAGCGGGCGGCGATCTTCTCGGCGCCTTTAGGCGACTTGCCATGCATCAGCACCATGTCGGGGTGCTTTGCATGCACCTGGTCGAGCTTGTCCCAGATCAGCTTGTGATCGTTGTAGTCGGCGCCTCCGGAGACGGCGACCTTCGGGCCTACTGGAAGGAGCACTTCGCGGTTGGCGCGTTTGCGCTCGGCGATGAAGTCCCGGCTGTCGATCATCGCCGATGTCAGGGCACGATGGTTGACCTGCGAGCCGGTGCGCGGTGACCACGGCGATCCTGTGGTGCGCAGATAGTGCTCGGCGGCGCTGTCGCGGAAGACCTCCAGGCTGTCGCGTCGTTCGATGAGGCCCTGTCCGGTCTCGATGAGGCGTTCGAGCTCGACGGCCTTGATTTCGGAACCATCCTGTTCGCGCTGCCCGCGCTTCTGGGCCTGCTCGTTGTCGTCGAGCTTGCGTTCGAGCCGGTCGGCGGCGCGGTGGAACATGTTGACCGTCGACCAGAGCAGATCCTCGAGTTCGCCATCGAGCGCGGTATCCGCCATGGTGGCGATCAGGGCGTCGAAGATGTCGGAGACGGCGCCGGCGATGACGTTGTCCTCCGGGACGAGGCGTGGATCCGGACCGTGCCCGTCGTGACGGTAGCCGTGGAGTTCCAGTTCGTTCAGCGCGTGCTCGGTCGGCGAGGATTCGTGATGGGGTTCGAAGGTGTCGTCGTCGAGTGTCATCGGGTGGCTCCCTTTGTCGGTTGGCCGCGCCCGCCGCGGCCTTCATGGGCAGACAAGACGGCGGGCGGATCGGACCTGCATCCTGGAGCGTCAGCGCAAGGACCGGAGCGTCAGCGGAGGATGACGGAGGCCGGCGATTTTGTTTCGCGATGGAAAGGCCCGCAGGGCCGCCGGAAAATCGTTGGCCGCAGCCATTGCCGGACCGGGGCGCCTGCTGTCCGGTCGCCCTCTGAAGAAGGCCGGGGCGCGGCCCTCGCCGACATCCATGGGGAGCCGTTGACGAAGGCTCCGACGTCACCGCCATAGCCCGCACCGCTGCCCCGTTCAGGCGGACAGGACGGTCTCCATGAACCTGGCGACATCCTGCGGGGCGAGCTGGACCCGGATCGAGGCCCGGAAGGCGTCGAGACCACGAAGGCGCAGATCCTCGTTGAGATCGCCCAGCATCGGCGAGAGCGGCAGCGCTTCGATGCCGAGCGCATCGGCCCGTTCGACCAGCGTATCCCTTGCGCCATCTCCCGCCGGATCGTTATCGCGCACGATATAGAGCCGACGCAGCGTGTCGGGGAACAGGATGGCGGCAAGATGAGCTGCGGAGAGCGCGGCTGCCATGGGCATCTCGGGCAAGACACATCGCAGCGACAGCATGGTTTCGATGCCTTCGCCTGCCGCCATGACCTCGCCCGCCGCGCCGAACCGGACGGCATGGCCGAGCAGGTCGCCCAATGCCCGTCGCGGCGTCTCGATCGGAGCCTTGCCGAGTGTCGCCTCGCTGAATCCGCTCGGATCGAGCCATGTGCGATGGGCACCGGTCTGGTGTCCGTTGTGATCGGTAACCGACGCAATCAGCGCGGGCCAGGTCTCGGTCGAGCTGTGCTCGTCGGGCCGGTAGTAGCAGCGCGGATGAAACCGCAGCGATCCGGTTCCGCGCAATGCCGTAATGCCGCGTCTACGGAAATACGATTCCGCCAGTGTGCCTGCAATCGGCTGCGCCATCGAGAAGAGGCGCTTGGCCGCGAGTGGCGAACCGGTCGGCGCCGGCGAATTGCGTCCGGATGAAGATGCCGGCTCCGGGTCGGGATGCGGCAGGCTGAGAAACCGCCGCGCCTCGTCGGCGACGTCCCGGAACTCGGTCAAACCGCAGCTTTCCCGGATGACGTCGAGCAAGTCGCCATGCTCACCGGTCGCTGCGTCGGTCCATTTGCCCGCCGCGCCCTTGCCGGATTCAGGGCCGGTCAGGCGCACGAACATCGAGCGACCCTTGGTGTTGCGGGCATCGCCGACCATCCAGTAGCGGCCCTCGCGCCGCCCGTTCGAGAGATATTCGCGGCACACGGCCTCGGCCTGCCGGCCGAGACGATGTGCAAGGTCTGAAGCATCGCGGGTCATCATGCAGCCTCCCGCTCGGCGATGCGCTCGACCGGAAACCGCTCCAGCAGTCTGGCGAGGACGGCAGCGCCGGATGCATCGGTCGGGACGAACAGCCGGAACTTCCACGAGATGATCTCGCCGAACAGGCCATAGGCCTTGAGGCGGTCTCGCATTGTGTCGGTGAAGCCGGTGAGCTCGATGCGGTTCGCGCCCATGACGCGGGCGCGGCGAAGCTGAAGCCCTTCGGCGAGGTCGAGGATCGTGCGGCCCTCGGTGAGCGCGGTGAAGGCGTCGTCCGCCGAAAGGCTGGCGGTGCCTGTGGTCGACGCGTTCGCGGCCCAGGCCGGTGAAACCTTGCGGCCGATGATCCGCTCTCCGTCGTCTGTCTGAAGCCGGTAGACCCGCGTCGATTCATTGGGCAGGCGTTTCCAGATCGGCAAAAGCAAGCCGGAAACGATGTGGACGGTGCTGTCTGTGTATTCCGGAACCGCTGCCACTTCGGTGTCCCAGATGCGCGCAAAGGTATCGCGGTCGGTTTCGACCCAGTGCGTGTCGCCCATCATGGCAACGGGCACCTTGGTGGATTCCATCGGCCGGATCAGGCGCACACGGCGTTCGACGACACCGTCGTCGTCGATCACGCTGGTGGTCGGGACACGCACCGCGGCCCGGCCTGACCGCTCGTTGACCAGCAGGGCGGCACGCGGATCGGCGAGATGGTCGAGCGCCTCGTCCAGCGCGACGGGATGGTTGCGTTCGCGCTGCGCGACGGTGAGGAGCGTGGTCTCCGCCCCGGTCGCGGGATGGGTGTGGATCACCTGCCGGTCGGTGACCGTGAACTGCTCGCCCCTCAGCGTTTCCAGCCCGACATCATATGTGCCGCTGGCGATGGCACCCTCGATCCGGGCGGTCAGGATCTGCTCGAAATGCGTGAACAGGATGTTCTGCAGATCAATGGTGAGTGCCAGGAGCCGGTTGAGGAAGGTGGTGATCGGCGGCAACTCGTCCTTGATGCCGGTATCGTCCACGAGCTTCAGCCCCGTCGACGTTTCGAAGGCCTGAAGCGGGCAACCTTCGACCTTGCCGCCGACGATCATCAGATAGAGCCGGCGCAATGCATCGCGCGCATAGGCGCTTTCGAGATTGTCCTCGGCGCGGAACAGGCCCTGGCCGCCGGTCTGGCGCTGGCCGCGGGTGATCGCGCCGAGCGTGTCGAGGCGGCGGGCGATGGTGGAAAGGAAGCGCTTTTCCGCCTTCACGTCGGTTGCGACCGGCCGGAACAGCGGCGGTTGCGCCTGATTGGTGCGGTTGGTGCGCCCGAGGCCCTGGATCGCGGCGTCCGCCTTCCAGCCCGGTTCCAGCAGATAGTGGACGCGCAGCCGCCGGTTCTTCGCCGCAAGGTCGGCATGGTAGGAGCGTCCTGTGCCACCCGCGTCCGAGAAGACGAGAATGCGCTTGAGGTCATCCATGAACGCCTGGGTTTCGGCGAGGTTTGCCGAGATAGCACGGCCTTCGACGGCGAGGCGATCAGCGGTGGCGCCGGCACCCGGCTTGCGAACGATGCGGCGCGAACGGCCCGTGACCTCGGCCACCATGTCGGTGCCGAAGCGCTGGATGATCTGGTCGAGCGCGCCGGGAACCGCCGGCAGAGAGGCGAGCTTTTCGATTAGCCTGTCTCGCCTTGCGATGGCTTCGCGGCTTTCGACGGGCTGACCATCGCGAGTTACCGGGCGGGAACACAGATTGCCCTCGGAGTCGGTGAAGGGCTCGTGGAGCTGCACAGGGAAGGAGTGAGCCAGGTAGTCGAGCACATATTCGCGCGGCGTGATGTCGACCTGGACGTCGTTCCATTCTTCGGTGGGGATGTCTGCGAGCCGCCGCTCCATCAGGGCTTCGCCCGTGGAGACGATCTGGATGACGGCGGCGTGGCCGGCTTCGAGATCGGCATCGATGGCGCGGATCAGCGACGGCGTCTTCATCGCCGTGATGAGGTGGTTGAAGAAGCGCTGCTTGGCGCTCTCGAAGGCGGACCGTGCGGCCGATTTGGCCTGCCGGTTCAGAGTGCCCTCGCTGCCGGTGACGTTGGTCGCCTGCATGGCGGCGTCGAGATTGTTGTGAATGATCGCGAAGGCGCCGGCATAGGCGTCGTAGATGCGCCGCTGCTCGTCGGTGAGTTGGTGCTCGACCAGCTCGTATTCGACACCTTCATAGGAAAGCGAACGGGCCTGATAGAGGCCGAGCGCTTTCAGGTCACGCGCCAGCACCTCCATGGCGGCGACCCCGCCATCCTCGATCGCCTCGACGAACTCGGCGCGGGTGGCGAAGGGGAAATCCTCGCCACCCCAGAGACCAAGCCGCTGGGCATAGGCGAGATTGTGGACCGTCGTGGCGCCGGTCGCCGAGACGTAGACGACGCGCGCGTCGGGGAGCGCGTGCTGCAGGCGCAGTCCCGCGCGGCCCTGCTGCGAGGCGGCCTGGTCGCCACGTTCGCCCTTCGATCCGGCGGCGTTCTGCATGGCGTGGCTTTCGTCGAAAATGATCACTCCATCGAAATCCTCCCCCAACCAATCGACGATCTGTTGGACACGCGAAACCTTCGATCCGCGCTCGTCGGAGCGCAGCGTGGCATAGGTGGTGAATAGGATGCCCTGCGGCAGACGGATGGGCGTGCCCTGGCGAAAACGCGACAGCGGCGTGACCAGCAGCCGTTCCTGACCGAGCGCTGACCAGTCGCGCTGTGCGTCCTCGAGCAGCTTGTCGGATTTGGAGACCCAGACGGCGCGACGGCGGCCTTTCAGCCAGTTGTCGAGGAGGATGCCGGCGACCTGGCGGCCTTTGCCCGCGCCGGTGCCGTCGCCGAGAAACCAGCCACGCCGGAAACGGACAACGTCGTCGGCGTCTTCCGCTGCGGCGGTGACGACATTGCAGGTCTCATCGACGGTCCAGGCGCCGGCGAGATGCTGGGCATGGGCTTCGCCGGCATAGATCACGCTTTCGAGTTGGGCGTCGGAGAGAGTGCCATCGGCTACGAGCGCCGTTGGCAGATGCGGGCGATAGTCCGGCTTCGGCGGCGCGACAGAGGCCATGGCGGCGGACTGGACGAGCCTGGTGGGATGCGCCCGAGAGCCGGGAATACGGATCGACTGAAGCGCGTATTCCTCATAGATCGCATCGGTGAGATGCCCGCCCGGCGGCGGGGTCCAGTCGACCGTCTCGTAGCTGAGCTCTTCGCCGGTCGGGTCGGAAATGGACGATGCGATGCTGACACCACCGCGATTGCGTGGCGCGGCTGAGGTCGAACGCGACGGGGTGACCCGCTGTGCGGAGACCGCCGGCAGGGAGACCGGCTGGCGGGGCGGCAGGTCCGCCTCGATCCAGCCAAGCAAAGTCGCGACATCAGGGGCGATATCTCGCGATGCTGGAAATGCGTTGGGATCATCGGCTGCGATCTTGTCGATCACCGTCACCCGGGTGTCGATGGTGGTGCCATGGCGCGTATAGACCGCGCCGTCGATCGCAGCGGTGAAGACGACGCGCCCATGTTCTTGCAGGCGTGCGAAGGAATCCCGCCACTTTGGGGTGTCTGGTGCGAAATTGGCGCCGGTGATGGTGACGAAGCGTCCACCGGGCGCCAGGCGAGCCAGCGCGGAGTTGACATGACGATAGGCGGCGTCGGCCATGCGCCCGGAGACATTGACCATCACCGAGAATGGCGGGTTCATCAGCACGACGCTGGGAACGGCACTGGTGTCCAGATAGTCGTCGATCTGGGCAGCATCGAAGCGTGTGACCGAAAGAGCCGGAAAGAGGGAAGAGAGAAACGCGCCGCGCGCCTCGGCCAGTTCGTTGAGATGGAGCCGGCCTCCGGCAATCTCCGCGAATATTGCGAGCAGGCCGGTGCCGGCCGACGGTTCCAGCACGATGTCATCCGTGGTGATCGCGGCGGCGGTCGCCGCGGCGAAGCCCAGGGGGATCGGTGTCGAGAATTGCTGGAAGGCTTCGCTCTCTTCTGAGCGGCGGGTCTGCGAGGGCTGAAGGCCTGCGATCCTGGTGAGCAATGGCAACGCGCCCGCCGGAGATCCGGCTTTGCGCAGAAGCGCTTTTCCGTATTTGCGCAGAAACAGGACGACGGCGCCTTCGCAGACGTCATAGGCGGTCTTCCAGTCCCAGGCGCCATCGGTATCGGAGCCGCCGAAGGCGGCGTCCATCACGATCCGGAGCGCGGGCGCGTCGATGCGGTGGCCTTGTTCGAGAAGCGGAAGGAGTTGATGGGCGGCGCGGGTGAGCGCCGCCCCGGGAACGATCTCTGTCATGGGGGAGAACCTCGGGAGAGCAGGAACGGGGCAAGCCGGGCAGCGCTCTCTCTGGACCGCACCGGCTCATACCCGTCCCGGCAACCCTCTCCCTCTCATGGCTCGGGCGGCCGATAGGCCTCGTAGGGATTGCCGTCGGCAAGATGACCGAAAGGCGTGAAGAGGAACTCGCCGCCATCCCGGCCGACCGCGCAGATCACATAGCGCGCCGCGCCGGTCTCGGTGTCGGCGCATTCGAGCAGGGCGAGATTGCCGTCGGCGGCGGCGCGCAACAGCGTCTGGAAATTGGCGCGGGCATGCTCGGGAATGCTCATGACTGGCCTCCCGCCAGCGTGTCGGCGAGCCATTCGCCGGTATAGGTCCACGCCACGGTCTCGCCGGTGGTAAGGTCGAGGACATGGGCGCCGCCACCGAACGCATCGACACGTGGCCGCGAACAGGTATTGGCGTACTGAAAGCCCCACCGGCCGGTCAGTGCGAACGCTGCGGCGCATCGTTTGACGAACTGGATAGCGTGTTCCGGATCACCGGTGCCATCATCGCGCATCCAAAGACAGGTGCCGCCGTGCTCGGGCACGATCGAAAGATCGAAGCCTTCCGATGGCGGGTCTTCCGATCCGTTTTCTTCGGACAGGCGGTTGTAGAGATCGAGCGCGCGCGCCGCGTTCTCGGGTGTTCCGACGTCGAGGACGCAAGAGAAGCGCGTGAAATAGTCAGCCATGTCGGGCTCCTGAAATGAAACGGCCCGGTGCGGTGACCGGGCCGAGATGAGACTGATGGTGGGAGATGCGGGGCGGCCTGGGCCGCCCCGCAGAGTGCTATTCGGCGGGTACGGTTTGCGGCGCGTCGACAGGGTCTTCCTCACCTTCGTCTTCGTCTTCGTCGGAGAGGAAGGCTGGCAGGGCTTCGGCGTCGTCGCCCTGTGCATCCGAGGTGGTGCCGTCGTCGATGACGGGCAGGCGCAGCGGTTCGGGCAACCAGCCGCTGTCGGCGAGCAGCCGTTCGGCCTCCTTCGCCATGTCCGGCTTCTTCAGATGGTCGATGAGCTGCGCGGTTTCCTCGCCCTTGGCTTCGCGCACCGCTTCGAGGATGCGGGGCTTGGTCACCCGGCCGAAATAATTGTCGACCGTCGGCCGCCATCCGGTTTCCACCATGTCGAGCCCGACGGCACGGGCGAGCCGGTCCGCCTCGTGGATGCGCTGCCGAACGCCACCCGCGGTCGGCCCCGCGCCATAGGGATTGGCCTTTTCGTAGAGCGCGTTGACGCCGAAGGAGACGCAATGGGCGAGGAGCGCCATGCGGCTCGCATCGTCGAGACCGTCGATCTTGGCCCAGAGCGCCTCGTCGTCTTCGAGGGGCAAATCTGCCTTCCAGGCCTCATGCCGGTCATCGACGGTCTTGGCGGCAGCGCTGTCTTTCAGGTCATCGCCCTGCACCGGGAAATAGACCTGCCGAACCGATGCCTCCAGGCATCCCGGTGACGAGACATGCTGGAAGGCGTCACGTACCAGCTTGTGGATCAGCGCGGTCATGGCGACGGAGGGGTTGTCGGCCAGCGCATCACGCAGCGCCAGGGAGCGATGCGCCGTCAGTTCGATCACCAGCCGCTCGGGCAGCGGCTTGATCGCATCGTCCTCGTCGTCCTGCGGCTCGGGTTCACCACCCACGGAAATGACGGTGCGTTGCACGGCGCCGGAACCGGTTGCCGCATCGCTTTCGCTTCCCGCGTCATCGTCGCCCTCGGGCACTTCATCCTCGGGACGGACATAGCCGCGCTCGACGGAAAGCTGGCCATCGTGCCGGATGCTGACGAACGAACCGGCGCGGCCGATCTCGGCAGGATCGTATTGCTTCGGGCGATCCTCGAAGGCGTCGAGCACCACCTCGATCTCGCCGAGCCGTTCATCCACTTCGTCGGGTAATTCGTCGGCCTCGGCATATTCGGCTTCCAGACGGTCGAATTCCTCGCGCAGGGATTCGCGCGCGGCCCGTTCCTCGTCGGTCAGATCGACTGGCGTGCCGGTAAGCGCCCGCAAACCGTTGGTATGGCCATAGGGGAAATCGGCTGCGACCGAGATCCATTTCCAGCCCTCCTCGGCGATGGTCTCCGCCTCGGAAGTGAGCTTCGCGCTGACCAGCCGTTCGAGCAGAGCGACGTCCTCGATCCAGCCCCCGTCATCGTCCTGGAAGAGGTCGCGCAGGACGGTGCCGCCGGCCTCTTCATAGGCTTCGATGGTGACGAAGCGCACGCGCCGATCCGAGGCCCGAACGGTATTCTCGGTTAGCATGCGACGGATCTGATAGGGTTCCTTCGACCAGCTATGCTCGATGGCCTCCCAGACCTGTTCCTGTCGGGCATGGTCGGTGGAAACCGTGAAGGCCATCAACTGATCGAGCGTCATGGCGTCCTCGGCATAGAGGTCGAGGAGCTTTTCCGACACCGAAGCGAGCTTGAGGCGCTGCTTGACGGTGTTGACCGAGACGAAGAAGCGCGCGGCGATGTCTTCCTCGCTCATGCCCTGGTCCCGGAAGGTCTGGAAGGCGCGGAACTGATCGAGAGGATGCATATTTTAGGTTATGCGTCAAGTGTCCTTTTGGCTGGATAACGCTG
>NZ_JAINWJ010000031.1 GCF_021021415.1 Martelella mediterranea
ACACCTCTTCAAACAAACAATCCTCGTGCTTGACACGAGGAACCATGGCAACACGACGTGCGTTCGCAGAAGAGATTCTGTAGTCAATGACTGAAGCTGAATGGATGCTCGGATCAAGTCCGAGCATGACCCCTGTGGGAGGGTCGTGGGAGGCAATAGCCTGCGCATCTGCGGTTTTGTCAGCAGTCTGAAAAGGCGGCTCCCATACGGGGCCGCCTTTCGTTTTTGTGGCTGATGCGGGCCGCCGGTAGCCCCGCGTCAGGCCTCAGTAACGGTAATGTTCCGGCTTGAACGGGCCTTCCGGCGTCACGCCGATATAGGCGGCCTGTTCTTCCGACAGCACCGTCAGCTTGGCGCCGAGCTTGTCGAGGTGGAGGCGCGCGACCTTTTCGTCGAGATGCTTCGGCAGAACGTGAACCGTGTTCTCGTACTTGGCGTGGTTCTGGAAGATTTCCATCTGCGCCAGCACCTGGTTGGTGAACGAGGCCGACATCACGAAGGAGGGGTGACCGGTGGCATTGCCGAGGTTCAGCAGGCGGCCTTCCGAAAGCAGCAGAATGCGCTTGCCGTCAGGGAACGAGATCATGTCGACCTGCGGCTTCACATTGGTCCAGGTGTAGTTGCGCAGCGAGGAAATCTGGATCTCGTTGTCGAAATGGCCGATATTGCCGACGATCGCCATATCCTTCATCTCGCGCATATGCTCGATGCGGATGATGTCCTTGTTGCCGGTGGTGGTGACGAAGATATCGGCGCTTGCAACCACGTCTTCCAGAAGCACGACCTCATAGCCGTCCATCGCCGCCTGCAGCGCGCAGATCGGATCGGCTTCGGTGACCTTGACGCGGGCGCCGGCGCCCGAAAGCGAGGCGGCGGAGCCCTTGCCGACATCGCCGTAACCGCAGACGACGGCGACCTTGCCGGCCATCATCACATCGGTGGCGCGGCGGATGCCGTCGACCAGCGATTCCTTGCAGCCATATTTGTTGTCGAATTTCGACTTGGTGACCGAGTCGTTGACGTTGATCGCCGGGAAGGGGAGCTGGCCTTTCTTCGCAAGCTGATACAACCGATTGACGCCGGTGGTGGTTTCCTCGGTCACGCCGAGAAGGGCTTCGCGCTGCTTGGTGAAGAAGCCGGGGGAGGCTTCCATGCGCTTCTTGATCTGCGCGAACAGCACTTCCTCTTCCTCCGAGCCGGGCTTGGACAGCACGTCCTCGCCGGCCTCGGCGCGCGCGCCGATCAGGATATACATGGTGGCGTCGCCGCCATCATCGAGGATCATGTTCGACTGACCGCCATCGGCCCACTGGAAGATCTGGTCGGTATAGGTCCAGTATTCGGCAAGCGTCTCGCCCTTGACGGCGTAGACCGGAATGCCGGCGGCGGCGATCGCGGCGGCGGCATGGTCCTGGGTGGAGAAGATGTTGCAGGAGGCCCAGCGGACCTCGGCGCCCAGCGCCGTCAGCGTCTCGATCAGCACGGCGGTCTGGATCGTCATATGCAGCGAGCCGGAAATGCGCGCGCCCTTCAGCGGCTGGCTCTCGCCGAATTCCGCGCGCGCGGCCATCAGGCCCGGCATTTCGGTTTCGGCGATGTCGATTTCCTTGCGGCCGTAATCGGCCAGCGCGATATCGGCGACGAGATAGTCGTTTGTGGTGCTCATCTGAAACTCCGGAAACATTTCGGCATGACGAGCGCGACCGGCACCCGCAATTTGCCTGTTCATCTGTTTCGTACCTATCAGCCTTGGCGAAAACTGGCAAGAAAGACATAAAGGTTTGTTTATGTCTTTCTGTGGCTGGAGTTTACGGTTGGATAGGTCCGCGACTTGCCGTGAACCCACCGATCATTTCGTTGTCACCATTGAAGAGATAAGTGCCTCCCATCGACGAGGCGTTATCGCCATAGAATGCTCCTTCAACTTTTGAGCCTGCCGGCAGGCTGTCCGAACTGAAGGTACTGCCTGTAATTGCGCCATCGAACTGGGCATTTCTGCCCCCTGTGGAGATATTCCCCTGCAACGAGGACGAAGCAAAATCGACCTCAGCCGAAAAAGTCCCTTCCTGGGAGCTAACGGCGCCAAATGAAACGGCGCTGTAACCAAATGCAGTTCCCTGATATTTGGCTTTGCCGCTAACCGGCATGTTTTCGGTCAGACCTTCCGTGAATCGATAAGCGTATAAAAAAGAGTCAGGATAGTTGCCCCTTTCCGCATCAATCACCGCTACAAGTGGCTGTCCATCTTCGCTGAGGACTCGCATATATTCGGATGCAGCATCGCTGGTCCCATCGGGCGAAAGAGGCGGCAAGATGAACTCCTGTCCTGCCAGAGGGCCGGCGGCAATCTTTATGGAGACATAACCATCGTCTTTTGTCTGAATTAACGCTCTGGAACTGCCACTTTCCCAATCTTTCGGATAGGCCGAAACAGCAGCAAATCCAGTCGCGTTCGAAGGTTCCCCAGTGTCTTTTCGGGGTTCGCCGTCCTGATAATAACCCGGATCGACAGATGGAGGAGGAGTTTGAATTGTAATTCCGGGATCCTGGGCGATGGCCGGTCCCCCGCCACCCCCGCCACTGCACCCCGCAATTGCGGCAAGCCCAACCGCGCCCGTCAGTTTCACGAAAGTAAACTTCATTTTCGGTCCCCACTCCTGATCATATCGAGCATTGCCTGTGAATCACGTGTCGCAACCGGGGGGCGCAAGGTCAAGGAAAAATTAACCTTGAAGAGCGGGTCAAAATGCGAAAAGGATTTTGGAATCTGCTTATCCGGAGACCTGCTTCAAAGCCTCCCGACAAGCTTGCAGGATTTCCAACCGGCGATACTGGCGGGCATAGTAATCCGCAAGGTTCGGATCGGGCGCGATTTCCACCGGCATCGCCTGCATGGCGCGCGCGGCCGCTCCGAGATCGGGGGCGAGACGCGCGGCGGTTGCGGCGTGGATGGCGGAGCCGAGCAGGACGACGTCCTCGGTCGGCGAGACCATCACAGGCAGGCCGGTGGCATCGGCGTAAAGCCGGGTGAGCAGCGGGTTGCGCCTGTGGCCGCCGGCCAGATGCAGGTTTGTGGCGGCGATGCCGTTCTCGGACAGTAGGGCAAGGATTTGGCGGAGCGACAGGGCGATCGCCACCGAGGCGCGCCAATAGAGCCGGCAGAGCCCGTCGAAACTGCCATCAAGCGTCAGCCCGGCAACCATGCCGGTCATCGAGGCGTCGGCGAAGGGCGAGCGGCTGCCGTGAAAATCGGGGAGGATATCGAGTCCGTCGGCAAAGCCCGGCCCGCGCTTTTGCAGCATTTCCTCGATCCGGGCGATCACCCTTCCGTGCTGCTCCTCGGTGGCGGTGCCGCCGGCGCTGTGGACCTCCAGCAGGTGGTTGAGCAGGCCGCCGGTGGCCGACTGGCCCGCCTCGAACAGCCATCGCGCAGGATAAAGCGCGGAAAAATAGGGCCCCCAGAGGCTTGGTGCGAAGACGGGCCGGCTTTCATAGCCGACGATGCAGCTCGACGTGCCGCCGATGAGCGCCAGTTCGCCATCGGTTTTCAGGTCCGGCGGCGGCAGCGCGCCGAGCGCGCCGGCATAGGCGTCGATCAGGCCGGCTGCGACCACCACCTCGCCATCCAGACCGAGATCGCTGGCCGCCGTCGCCGTCAGCCGGCCCGCGGCATCGCCCGGCACAAGAATGATCTCCGGGATTCCCGCCTTGTCGCGCAGATCGGTGAGGTCGGCCTGTTCCAGAAGACCGAGCGGCCAGGGAAGGACGTGATCGCCGCGATAGAACCATTTGGCCGAAAGCGTGGTGAGCGAGCGGCGATCGCTGCCGGTGGCGCGGAAGGTGAGGTAGTCGGCGAGATCGAAGATGCCGCCGGCCCGTTCCCAGAGGTCCGGGCGGTTGCGCTTCAGCCATGCGAGTTTCGGCACCTGCATTTCCGGCGAGACCGAACCGCCGGAATGGAGCACAGCCTCATGGTCGAAACCGCTGAGTTCGGCCGCTTCCTGGGCGGCGCGGTGGTCGAACCAGGCGATGGTGTCGAAGGTGCCGGTCTCGTCTTCCGAAAGCGTCAGCGGCCGCCCGTCGCGGTCCAGAAGCACCAGCGAGCAGGTCGCGCCGAAGGCAAGGCCCGCGATCCGCTCCGTCGCGATATCGGCTGCCGCGCGGGCCGCCTTCACCGCCTCCGCCGTGGCCTGCCATATGTCTTCGGAGGAATATTCGCCGCGTCGGGGCGCCGGGCGTTTGAGGCGCAGCGGGGAGGACGCGCGGGCAAGCATCGCGCCGGCAGCGTCGAACACGGCCGCCCTGACACTCGCCGTGCCGACATCGACCGCAATCACATGATCGCGCATCCCGGTCGCTCCTACCCTTGATTTTCCGTCAGACTTTTGCCGCACGTTGGACGAGATTGTCCATGGCGTCAAACATTAGGTCGGGGTGAAGCGCAGCAATCTGCTTGCGGTAGCCGGGAGAACGCGCATGTGTGGCGCCGAGATAGGCGAAGACCCGCATGCCCGCCGCCTTGGCCGCGGCAATGCCCGCCGCGCTGTCCTCGATCACCAGGCACTCCTGCGGCGGCCGATCCATCCGGCCCGCGGCGAAGAGGAACAGATCGGGCGCGGGCTTGCCATTTTCCACCATCGAGGCGGAGAAGATCGGCGGTTCGAAACGCGGCAGAAGACCGGCGATCTCGAGCGAAAGCCGGATGCGTTCGGGCTGGGAGGAGGAGGCGACGCAAAACTCGTAACCCGTCGCCTCCAGCTCGGCCCAGGCCGCCGCAATGCCGTGTGTCGGTTTCAGTTCGGCGCGGAAGCGGGCATAGAGCTCGCGCCTCAGCCCTTCCAGAAACCCGTCGCCGAGGGTCGCGCCATAATCGTCCTTGACGATCGCAAGCATGGTTGCAAGCGAGCGGCCGAGAAAAAGCCGGCGCGCATCCTCATCGCAGATGCTGATGCCCTCGATTGCGAGCGCCTCCCTCAACACCGCGAGCGAAATCGGTTCGCTGTCGACCAGCACCCCGTCGCAATCGAAAATGATGAGCGGCTTTGCGGGCATATGGCTCCTGATGGCGGCGTTACTCCAGATCGCCGTCGATATAGCGTTTCAGCGTCGCAGCGGTTCCGTGCGCGCGCAGGCTTTCAAGCGCGCCTGTGAACCGCTTCACGAATTGCAGATTGTCGGCAACGCCGCCGAAAATGTCACGCTCTTCCAGAAAACGGGTCGGCTTTTCCCGCGAGGCAAGTGCCGCCGCATGAAGACGGTCGGCCGCCTCGTCATTGAACCTGATCTTGCGGCCGCTGTCGGACGTACCCTCGAAATAGCGGCACCACAGCGCCGAAACCAGCGCCAAGCCGGTGACGTCGAGGCCATTCTCCAGCCGGGCGGCGGCGGAGGGCAGGATGAATTTCGGCTGGCGGTTGGAGCCGTCGAGCGCCAGTCGCTCGATCGTGTCGCCGATCTTGGGGTTGGCGAAGCGTCGCGCGATCAGTTCGTAGTATTCAGTGAGATCGGTATCGGGCACGGGCGGCACGATCGGGATGATCTCGTCTTTTTCGAGCTTTTCGAGGAAGGCCGCGATCAGCTCGTTTTCCATCGCCTCGTGGACGAAGTGGATGTCGAGCAGCTCGCCCGGATAGGCGATCGCGGCATGGCCGCCGTTCAGGATCCGGAGCTTCATGATCTCGTAGGGGCTGACATCGTCGACGAAGGTGACGCCGACCTCTTCCAGCGCGGGACGGCCGAGCGGGAAATCATCCTCCAGCACCCACTGCCGGAATTCCTCGCAGAAAACCGGCCAGTTGTCGGCGATGCCGTATTCCTCAGCCGCTATCTTGCGCTCGCGCTCGCCGGTGGCCGGCGTGATGCGGTCGACCATGGCGTTGGGGAAGGCGACATTTGCGCGGATCCAGGCGGCGAAATCCGGATCGGAAAGTTCGGCAAGGCCGGAAACGGTCGCTTTCGTGACCGCGCCGTTATGGGGAATGTTGTCGCAGCACATCACGGTAAACGCCGGAACGCCCGCCGCGCGGCGCTTCTTCAGCCCGGCGATGATCAGGCCGAAAGCGGTCTTGGGCTGATCCGGGTTGTTGCCGTCGGCCACGATTGCCGGATGTTTGGGGTCGAACTTGCCAGTGGCTGGGTCGATGAAATAGCCGCCCTCGGTGACCGTCAGCGAGACGATGCGGATTGCTGGATCGGCGAGCCTGTCGATCATGGCGTCAAAATCCGGCGGCGCGATCATGTCGATCATCGCGCCGGTAATCGTGGCGCTGCTGGCATGGGCTTCCTGGTCGACCACCGTGGTCAGGAAATCCTGGCCCTTCAGCACGTCGCGCATCTTCGCGTCGCCCGGCATCACACCGGCGCCGATGATCGCCCAGTCGTGATCGCGGCCCTTGTTGAAGAGCTCGTGCAGATAGACCGCCTGATGGGCGCGGTGAAAATTGCCGACGCCGAAATGGACAATGCCCGGCGAAAGGTCGTCGCGCGCATAGGTCGGCACGGCCGCCTTGTCGGCGTGGTCCTTGAGTGTGTCGAGAGAAAGTGCCTTGGTCATTGTCCTGTCCGATTTTCGCATTCCGGGGCGGGCGCCGGTAATGACGCCCGCCATTGTTTTTGCGTCCCGTCGCCTCGCCGGTTAAAGCGCCAGACCCTTGTCGTCGAAGCGGTAGATCCGCTCCGGATCGGGGGTGACGTGGACGACGTCGCCGTGGCGAACCGGGAAGTCGCCATTGGCGCGCGCGGTGATCTGGCCGATGCCGTCGACATCGATGTGCAGGAAGGTGTCGGAACCGAGATGCTCGGCGACCACGACCTTGCCCCGCCATGTGCCGCTTTCGGTCGACAGCGTCAGATGCTCCGGCCGGACGCCGATCGTGTGGGCGTTGTAACCTTCCGCATCCTTGCCAGTGACAAAGTTCATCTTCGGCGAGCCGATGAAGCCGGCGACGAACAGATTGGCGGGTTTGCGGTAAAGCTCCAGCGGCGAGCCGACCTGTTCGATATTGCCGGCGCGCAGCACCACGATCTTATCTGCCATCGTCATGGCCTCGACCTGGTCATGGGTCACGTAGATCGAAGTGGCATCGAGCTGCTGGTGCAGTTCGGTGATCTCGAGGCGCATATTGACGCGGAGTGCTGCATCGAGGTTCGACAGCGGCTCGTCGAACAGGAAGCATTCCGGATTGCGCACGATCGCGCGGCCGATCGCCACGCGCTGGCGCTGGCCGCCGGAAAGCGCGCGCGGCTTGCGGTCGAGATAGTCGGTGAGGTTCAGGATCTTGGCCGCGTCCTCGACCTTGCGGTCGATCTCGGCCTTGTCGACATCCGCCATCTTCAGCGGAAAGCCGATATTGTTCCTGACGCTCATATGCGGGTAAAGCGCATAGGACTGGAACACCATGGCGAGCCGCCGCTTTGCCGGCGGCTTGTCGGTGGCATCCTCGCCATCGATCAGGATGCGGCCGGAGGTGACGTCCTCCAGTCCCGCGATCAGCCGCAGAAGCGTGGATTTACCACAGCCCGAGGGGCCGACGAAGACGACGAACTCACCCTCGTTGATCTCGAGGTCGATCGAAGGGATGACCGCGTGCTCGCCGAAATGCTTGGAAACTTTTTCAAGTCTGATGCTGCCCATTGGTCCTGTCCTTATTTAACCGCGCCGAAGGTGAGCCCGCGCACGAGCTGCTTCTGCGAAAACCAGCCGAGAATGATGATCGGCGCAATCGCCATGGTCGATGCCGCGGAAAGCTTGGCGTAGAACAAGCCTTCCGGGCTCGAATAGGAAGCGATGAAGGCTGTCAGCGGCGCCGCTTTCGAGGCCGTCAGATTCAGCGTCCAGAACGCTTCGTTCCAGGCAAGGATGATGTTGAGAAGAAGGGTGGAGGCAATGCCCGGGATCGCCATCGGCGTCAGCACGTAGACGATCTCCTTGCCGAGCGTCGCTCCATCCATCCGAGCGGCTTCGAGGATTTCGCCCGGGATTTCCTTGAAATAGGTGTAGAGCATCCACACCATGATCGGCAGGTTGATCAGCATCATCACCACGATCAGGCCGGTGCGGGTGTCGAGCAGGCCGAGATCGCGGAAAATGATGTAGATCGGCACCAGCACGCCGACGGCCGGAAGCATCTTGGTGGAGAGCATCCACAACAGCACGTCCTTGGTGCGCGGCGTCGGCGAGAACGCCATCGCCCAGGCGGCCGGCACCGAGATCAAGAGGCCGATCACCGTGGAGCCGAGCGAGATCGCCACCGAATTCCAGAAATGGTGGAAATAGTTCGAGCGCGCCTGCACCTCGACATAGTTTTCCAGCGTCCACTGGAAGAACAGGAAGGAGGGCGGCGAGGCGACGGCCTCGCCCTCCGTCTTGAAGCTTGTCAGAAATGTCCACAGGATCGGGAAGAAGATCAGGAACGCGATCAGCCACGCCAATGCGGTGAAGGCGACTTTCTTCTGTGTTGTTACCTGGCGTGCCATCGTCAGTCCTCCAGATTTTTGCCGATCATGCGAACCAGGAAGATCGCAACGATATTGGCGAGAATGACGGCGATGATACCGCCGGCGGACGCACCGCCCACGTCGAACTGCAGCAATGCCTGCATGTAGACGAGGTAGGTGAGGTTGGTGCTTTCCGTGCCGGGGCCGCCATTGGTGGTGACCAGGATTTCGGCGAAGATCGAAAGCAGGAAGATCGTCTCGATCAGCACGACCACGGTGATGGCGCGCGCCATATGCGGCAGGATGATGTAGATCAGACGGTTCCAGGCGTTGGCGCCGTCCATCTCGGAGGCTTCCTTCTGCTCCTCCGACAGCGACTGCAGCGCCGTCAGAAGAATGAGCGTTGCGAAGGGCAGCCATTGCCATGTGACGATCAGGCCGATCGATGTCAGCGGCATGGATGACAGGAAGTCGATCGGCTGGATGCCCAGAAACCGCGCCAGCGAGGCGAACAGCCCGTTGACCGGGTTCATCAGCATGTTCTTCCACACCAGCGCCGAAACGGTCGGCATGACGAAGAACGGCGCGATCACCAGAATGCGCACGATGCCCTGTCCGAAGATCGGCTGATCGAGCAGCAGCGCCAGCGCGATGCCGCCGACAACGGTGGCAAACAGCACCCCGCCCACCAGTATCAGCGTATTGCCGATCGCCTGGAAGAAGGCCGGGTCCGTCAGGAAGTACCGGTAATTCATGAAGCCGGCGAAGCTTTCCGTGCCCGGCATCAGGAGATTGTAGCGCAGGAACGAGAAGTAGATCGTCATCGACAGCGGTATGATCATCCACAACAAGAGCAGAATGACCGAGGGCGCCATCATCAGCCGCGCCGCATTTTTGGTATGGGTCGTCGCCATTTCGGTGTTTCCCCGCAAAGTGGATCGTCAGGCCGCCCTGAGGCGCCGCGAGCCCGTTCGTTGCGCATCCTTCCCTGTCCGGCCGGGAAAGGCCGTTCATCGGTGCGCCAAAACCGGATTGGCCGCCGTCACTTCATGCGCGGCGGCCGTCATCATTTCGGCTTGAACTCCGAAGGCGACCGGACCCTTGAGCCCGGCCGCCCCGCGGAGGAAGGTTACTTGATGTAGCCGGCCTTCATCATTTCGCGCTGGGTGAGCTGCTGCGCGTTGTTGAGGGCCTGTTCGGCGGTCACGTTGCCGGCAAGGGCTGCCGAGAACTGCTGGCCAACGGCGGTGCCGATACCCTGGAATTCCGGGATCGAGACGAACTGAGCACCGGTATAGGGGATTTCCTGAACCGAAGGCTTGTTGGTGTCGACCGCGTTGATCGATTCCAGCGTCATTTCGGCAAACGGTGCCGCCTCCTGGTAATCCGCGTTCTCATAGAGCGAGGTGCGGGTGCCGGGAGGTGCCGCGCGCCAGCCGTCCTGCTCTGCCACCAGATCGGTGTAGTGCTTGGAGGTTGCCCAGGCGACGAACGCCTTGGCCGCATCGGCCTTCTGCGTGGATGCCGGAATGGCGAGGTTCCACGACCACAGCCAGTTGCCGCGATTGCCGAGATCGCCCTTTTCCGGGAACAGCGCGAAGCCGACGGAATCGGCGACCTTGGATTCCTTCGGGTCGGTCACGAACGAGGCGGCGACGGTGGCGTCGATCCACATGCCGCACTTGCCCTGCTGGAACAGCGCGAGGTTCTCGTTGAAGCCGTTGGAGGACGCGCCGGGCGGACCATAATTGTTCATCATGTCCAGATAGTCGGTGAGCGTCGCCTTCCACTCTTCGGTGTTAAACTGCGGCTTCCATTCCATGTCGAACCAGCGCGCGCCATAGGAGTTGGACATCGCGCCGAGGAAGGCCATGTTCTCGCCCCAGCCGGCCTTGCCGCGCAGGCAGATGCCGTAAATGCCGTTGTCCTTGTCGGTCATGGCTTCGGCCGCGGCCTTGATCTCGTCCCAGGTCGGCTCGGCCGGGATGGTGACGCCGGCCTTTTCGGCCAGATCCGTGCGGTACATCACCATGGCGCTTTCGCCGTAGAACGGAGCGGCGTAAAGCGTGCCGTCGACGGACAGTCCGCCGGCGATGGCGGGCAGAAGATCGGCGGCGTCATAATCGCCGGGCAGGTCGTTCAGCGGCAGAAGCCAGTCCTGCTTGGCCCAGATCGGCACTTCGTAATTGCCGATGGTCAGCACGTCATACTGACCGCCCTTGGTGGCGATATCGGTGGTGACTTTCTGGCGCAGCACGTTTTCTTCAAGTGTGACCCATTCGAGGTCGATATCCGGATGGTCCTTGGTGAAATCGTCGGTGAGCTTCTGCATGCGGATCATGTCGCCGTTGTTGACGGTGGCAATGGTCAGCGTTTCAGCAGAAGCAACGCCGGTCAGGGCGACCAGCGAGCAAGCGGCGAGCAGCGTCGAATGAAGTTTCATACTCGTTCCTCCCTCAGAATTGAGCAATAGCTTACGATGTGGGCAATTACTCACCAGAATGACGTACTCTGTCAAGTGGGCGAATGCTCATACTTTGGGCGAATGCCGCAATATGCTTGTTTCGAAAGGGTAATTTTTGGGCAGCGGCCGCCGGTTTCAATCCAAGCGGCGGCCAACGGGGCAGCTCTAGCGCGGCGCGCGTTTGGCTAGGATGCGCTGCAGCGTGCGGCGGTGCATGTTGAGGCGGCGGGCGGTTTCGGAGACGTTGCGGTCGCACATCTCGTAGACCCGCTGGATATGCTCCCAGCGCACCCGATCGGCCGACATCGGATTTTCCGGAAGGTCGATCTTTTCGCCGGGCTGCTGGGTCAGCGCATGGACGATATCATCGGCATCGGCGGGCTTGGCGAGGTAATCGAGCGCGCCGAGCTTCACGGCGGTGACGGCGGTGGCGAGATTGCCGTATCCGGTCAGCATCACGATCCGGGTATCGGCCCGCGCCTCGCGGATGGCGGCGACCACGTCGAGCCCGCTGCCATCCTCAAGCCTCAGATCCACCACGGCGAAGGCCGGCGGCCGCGCCTTGGCAAGCGCGATCCCTTCGGCAACCGAGCCCGCCGTTTCGATGTCAAAGCCGCGCGTTTCCATGGCGCGCGCCAGCCGGCGCAGGAACGGCGCGTCGTCATCGACAAGCAGAAGGCTGCGGTCGTCGCCAAGGCCGGCGAGGTCATCATTCGGGTCGGGGGTCTGCAATGCGTTCATTTCATTGGGCCTGAAAGTAATGCCTCAACCCTTATGCCTCCGGGGGCGGCGGGGGTAAACCCCTTGCGCGTCACAAAACCGTCACCGGAGCGGCGGCAGGCCATCCTTGGTATCAGACCCGCGCCTTCGAAATGGCCTGCGCGCTTCCAATCCGGCGCGAACCATTCTAGACCATGCCCTCATACTTGCGGAGCGGGACCAGAATGAACAATCATGACATTGAAAAACCGGGCGCGATCCCCGACGCCATCATCGTTATGGGCGTCAGCGGCTCGGGCAAATCCTCGGTCGCGCGGCGTCTTGCCGAGCGCGCGGGCCATGATTTCATCGAGGGCGACGACCTTCATCCCGCTTCCAATGTCGAAAAAATGTCGCGCGGCATTCCGCTTCAGGACGAGGACCGCTGGCCCTGGCTGGCGCTGATCGGCGCGGAGATCGCGCGCCACCGGCGAGAGGGCGTCGTGATCACCTGCTCGGCGCTGAAGAAAGCCTATCGCGACCGTCTTCGCGAGGCCGCCGGCGGCCCGCTGGCCTTCGTGTTTCTGGACGGCAGCGAAGCCTTGCTGAGCGCCCGCATGGGCCATCGCACCGGCCATTTCATGCCGGTTTCGCTGCTTCGGAGCCAGCTCGCAACGCTGGAGCGGCCGGACGGCGAGCCCGGCGTGGTCGTCGTCGACATCGATCAATCGCTGGAGGCGATCGTCGAGGCGGCGCTTGCAGGCCTTGCGACCGCATTCGACTGAGGTGAGCGTTTTCCACCTTGCCTTTCCGGCATGCATCGGCGAACGTCGCTCAGGTGTAAGCGTGGAGAAACGGGATGACGGTGACGGCCAGCGAGCGCAGACGCGCACTCTTTCTGGGGAGCATGGGCGGCGGGCTCGAATTCTATGACTTCGTGATCTATGCCTCCTTCGCCTCGCAGATCGGCAAGACCTTCTTTCCGGACGAGGCGCCCGCCGCGCGGCTGCTGGCAGCCTTCGCGATCTTCGCCGTCGGCTATCTCGTGCGCCCGATCGGCGGCATCCTGTTTTCCCATTTCGGCGACAAACATGGCCGCAAGGCCATGCTCAGGGTCTCGATCGCCGGCATGGCGGGCGCGACATTCCTGATCGCCTTCATGCCCGGCTATGCCAGTTGGGGCATTGCCGCCACCGTGTTGCTCGTGGTGCTGCGCATGGTGCAGGGCCTCTGCCTTGGCGGGGAGATCCCCGGCGCGATGACGCTGATCACCGAAACCATGCCGAAGCGGCGCGGGCTTGCCTGCGGCTTCCTGTTCATGATCATCAATGTCGGCATGCTGGCCGCCCAGGCCGTGCAATGGGCGATCACCCATCTGATGTCGGAGACCGCCGTGCTGTCCTATGGCTGGCGCATCGGCTTCTTCGTCGGCGGGCTGGTGGCAATCGCGGGCTTCTTCCTGCGCGCGCGGCTTTCCGAAAGCCCGGCCTTCGCCGAGATGGAAGCCCATGCCCACAAGGTGCCGCTCGCCGCGCTGTTCCGCGACAATGCCCGCGCCGTCTGGCTCGGCCTGTTCATCACCGGGCTCGGGGCGGCGACCGTGCCGCTGCTCTATCTCTACATGAACTCCTATCTGACCGATTTCCTGAAATACGATCCCGATCAGGTGGCGACCGCCGTTCTCATCGGCATCGTGCTGTTCTCGCTGCCGATGCCGGTTGCCGGCCTGATCTCGGATTTCGTCGGCATCAAGGTTCCAGCCTTCATCGCCTCGTTGATCCTGGCGGTGGCGGCGATCCCGGCCTATGTCTGGATGCATCAGGGCGTTTCGGAACTGCTGCCGGCCATGATCGTGATCTCGCTGATCGCGGCCTTCGCCTGGGGCGTCGGACCGGTGCTGCTGACGGCGATCTTCCCGACGGATGTGCGCTACACCGGCGTTGCCTTCGTCTACAATATCGGCTTTGCGATTGTCGGCGGGCTGACGCCGCTGACGGCGACCTTCATCATCCAGCAGACCGGCTTCATGCTGGCGCCCGGCTTCCTGCTGGCGCTGTTCGCGGGGCTTGCGACGGTGGCGATCTTCCTGTCCAACGTTCTGCCTTCCGGCAAAACCGCCCGCGACTGAACGGGCTCCGGGCAACCGCCGGGGACGCGTAGCGCGGGAACCTGTCAGATCGTCAATTCCGCTTGCAGGGAATGCACGGCCGGGTTTGCGCTCGTGCCGGAGTTTGGGTATGAATTCAGTATCGCGATTTTCCCGCAGATGTCCCCTGGAGGCCCTCCCTTGCCGATCTCGAAAATTCTTGTCGCCAATCGTTCCGAAATCGCCATTCGCGTTTTTCGCGCTGCAAACGAACTGGATATCAAGACAGTTGCAATCTGGGCGGAGGAAGACAAGCTGGCGCTTCACCGCTTCAAGGCGGATGAGAGCTATCAGGTCGGCCGCGGGCCGCATCTCGACCACGATATGGGCCCGATCGAAAGCTATCTGTCGATCGAGGAGGTGATCCGCGTTGCCAAGCTTTCCGGCGCGGACGCGATCCATCCGGGCTACGGCCTGCTCTCCGAAAGCCCCGAATTCGTCGATGCTTGCGAGGCCGCGGGCCTGACCTTCATCGGCCCCAAGGCCGAGACCATGCGCCGGCTCGGCAACAAGGTCGCCGCGCGCAATCTCGCCATCGAAGTCGGCGTGCCGGTCGTGCCCGCCACCGCGCCGCTGCCCGACGACATGGACGAGGTCGCACGAATGGCCGAGGAAGTCGGCTATCCGGTGATGCTCAAGGCGTCCTGGGGCGGCGGCGGTCGCGGTATGCGCGTGATCCGCGCCAAGGAAGACCTCGCCCGCGAGGTGACGGAGGCCAAGCGTGAGGCCAAGGCCGCCTTCGGCAAAGACGAGGTCTATCTCGAAAAGCTGGTGGAGCGCGCCCGCCACGTCGAAAGCCAGATCCTCGGCGATACCCACGGCAATGTTGTGCACCTTTACGAGCGCGACTGCTCGATCCAGCGCCGCAACCAGAAGGTCGTCGAGCGCGCGCCGGCGCCCTATCTCTCCGAAGAACAGCGTAAGGAACTGGCCGAGTATTCGCTGAAGATCGGCCGGGCCACCAATTACATCGGCGCCGGCACGATCGAATATCTGATGGATGCCGATACCGGCAAGTTCTATTTCATCGAGGTCAACCCGCGCATCCAGGTCGAGCATACCGTGACCGAGGTCGTCACCGGCATCGACATCGTCAAGGCGCAGATCCACATCCTCGACGGCAATCCAATCGGTGACGAGGCTGCCTCCGGCGTTCCGCCGCAGGAAGAGATAAGGCTGCGCGGCCATGCGCTGCAGTGCCGGATCACCACCGAGGACCCGGAGCATAATTTCATTCCCGATTACGGCCGCATCACCGCCTATCGCGGGGCGACCGGCTTCGGCATCCGGCTTGATGGCGGCACTGCCTATTCCGGCGCTGTGATCACCCGCTATTACGATCCGCTTCTGGAAAAGGTCACCGCCTGGGCGCCGACGCCGCAGGAGGCCGCGCGCCGCATGGACCGCGCGCTCAGGGAATTCCGCATTCGCGGGGTGGCCACCAACCTGACCTTCCTCGAAGCGATCATCACCCATCCACAGTTCATGGATTACAGCTACACCACGCGTTTCATCGACGAAACGCCGGAGCTGTTCGACCAGGTCAAGCGCGCCGACCGCGCGACCAAGCTTCTGACCTATCTCGCCGACGTCACCGTCAACGGCCATCCGGAAGCCAAGGGCCGACCGAAGCCCGCCGAGGATATCGCCAAACCGGTGGTGCCCTATATCGAGGGCGATCCGAAGCCCGGCACCAAGCAGCTTCTCGACGAGATGGGGCCGGAGAAATTCGCCAAGTGGATGCGCCACGAAAAGCGCGTCCTGATGACCGACACCACCATGCGCGACGGCCACCAGTCGTTGCTGGCGACCCGCATGCGCACCCACGACATTGCGTCGATCGCCGGGACCTATGCCCGCGCGCTGCCGGAACTGCTGTCGCTGGAATGCTGGGGCGGCGCGACCTTTGACGTGTCAATGCGGTTCCTGACCGAAGACCCGTGGGAGCGGCTGGCGCTGGTGCGCGAGGCAGCACCCAACCTGCTCCTGCAGATGCTGCTGCGCGGGGCCAATGGCGTCGGCTACACCAATTATCCCGACAATGTGGTGAAATATTTCGTCCGTCAGGCGGCCAAGGGCGGGATCGACCTGTTCCGCGTGTTCGACTGCCTGAACTGGGTGGAAAACATGCGCGTGTCGATGGACGCGGTGGCCGAGGAAGGCAAGCTCTGCGAGGCGGCGATCTGCTACACCGGCGACATCATGAACGCCAAGCGGCCGCAATATGATCTGAAATACTATACCGATCTGGCAAAGGAACTGGAAGCCGCCGGCGCGCACATCATCGCGGTCAAGGACATGGCCGGGCTCCTGAAGCCGGCGGCGGCGAAGCAGCTCTTCACCGCGCTGCGCGATGCCACCGAACTGCCGATCCATTTCCACACCCACGACACCTCCGGCATTTCGGCGGCCACCGTGCTGTCGGCGATCGATGCCGGCGTCGACGCGGTCGATGCCGCCATGGACGCGTTTTCCGGCAATACCTCGCAGCCCTGCCTCGGCTCGATCGTCGAGGCGCTGAAGGGTCATGAGCGCGATCCGGGGCTGGACACCGGCCATATCCGCCGCATCTCGTTCTACTGGGAGGCGGTGCGCCACCAGTATGCCGCGTTTGAAAGCGACCTCAAGGGGCCGGCCTCGGAAGTCTATCTGCATGAAATGCCGGGCGGCCAGTTCACCAATCTCAAGGAGCAGGCGCGCTCGCTCGGTCTTGAGGCCCGCTGGCACGAGGTGGCCCAGGCCTATGCCGACGCCAACCAGATGTTCGGCGACATCGTCAAGGTGACGCCGTCCTCCAAGGTGGTCGGCGACATGGCGCTGATGATGGTGAGCCAGGACCTCTCCGTTCCCGATGTCGAGAACCCGGCGAAGGACATCTCCTTCCCGGAATCGGTGATCTCCATGCTGAAGGGCGACCTCGGCCAGCCGCCGGCGGGCTGGCCGGAAGGGTTGCAGAAGAAGGCTCTGAAGAACGAAAAGCCCTATACCGTGCGCCCCGGCTCGCTGCTGGCGGACGCCGATCTCGAGGCGTTGCGCAAGGAGGCAGAAGAAAAGATCGGCCGCGAGATCGACGATTTCGAGCTTGCCTCCTACCTGATGTATCCGAAGGTGTTCGTCGACTACGCCATGGCGAGCGAGACCTATGGTCCGGTCTCGGTTCTGCCGACGCCCGCCTATTTCTACGGGCTTGACGAGGGCGACGAGCTGTTCGCCGATCTGGAACGCGGCAAGACGCTGGTGATCCAGAACCAGGCGATCACCAGCGCCGACGAGAAGGGCATGGTCACCGTGTTCTTCGAGCTGAACGGCGCGCCGCGCTCGATCAAGGTGCCCGATCGCGCTCATGGCGCGGGCGCGGGCGTCAACCAGAAGGTGGATCCCACCAACGCCAATCAGATCGGCGCGCCGATGCCGGGCGTGATCTCCACCGTCGGCGTCTCCGCCGGCCAGCAGGTCTCCGTCGGCGACGTTCTGGTCTCGATCGAGGCGATGAAAATGGAAACCGCGCTCCACGCCGACCGCGACGGCGTGATCAAGGAAGTCCACGTCAAGGCCGGCGACCAGATCGACGCCAAGGATCTGCTGGTGGTTTACGAGGGGTGATAAACTCGTATGCCGCTCAAAGAGCCCGAGATCCCGGTCATTCGGCCGGGATCTTTTCTTTTGCGGGCGCTACGGCGCGGCTGGTGGAACGGCCGATCCAGAGGCTGGCGAGGACCAGAACGGCGCCGGCGACCTGCAGCGGCGACAGCGCCTGTCCGAGGATTATCCAGCCGAGCAAAACGGCGCTGAGCGGGCTCAGGAAACCGAGCAGGGCCGCCGGTCCCGGTCCGATCCTGGCGATGCCGCGAAACCAGAAGAAATAGGTCAGCGCGGCTCCGATCAGGCCCAGCCAGACGAGGCCTGCCACGGCTTTGGCGTTAGGCATCGGAAAGCCCGGCTCCATGGCAAGCGCCAGCGGCAGCAGCAGAAGACCGCCGGTGGTCAATTGCCAGGCGGTCAGCGTCAGCGGCGCGACCGGGAACTGCCACCGGCGGGTGAGCACGGTGCCGAGCGCCATCGACAGCGCGCCGCCGAAAGCGGCGGCGATGCCCAGCGAATCGAGTGTGACCATCGATGACAAAAGCAGCAGGGCCACGCCGACAAACCCGCCGAGCGCGGCGACGACGGCCAGCGGCCGGATCGGCGCGCCGATGAGACCCCGCGCCAGGAACAGCACGATCAGCGGCTGTGTCGCGCCGAGCGTCGCGGCCACCCCGCCCGGCAGGCGGTAGGCGGCCACGAACAGCAGGCCCCAGAACAGAGTGAAATTCAAAAAGCCGAGGATGAAGAGCTTCGGCAGCCATTCGGGCTTCGGCCATTGCCGGACAAGCAAGAGCAGGATGAGACCCGCCGGCAGGGCGCGCAGCAGGCTGACGGTCAGCGGGTAGCCATCCGGCAGCAATTGGGTGGTGACGATATAGGTCGTGCCCCAGATGGCCGGCGCCAGCGCGGTCAGCAGGAAATCGGATGGTTTCGGCATGATCGCCTCCATTTATCTTGACGTCAAACTATATCGAATTAGTTTGACGTCAAGCTATTTTTCCGACAGGCTTCCGCCATGGATCATGTCGACAGTATTCTGGCCGAGTGGCAGGCCGAGCGCCCGGACCTCGACGCCATGCCAATGGGCGTCATGGGCCGGCTGAAGCGGCTGCAGGTGCATCTCGCGCGCAATCTGGAAACGGTTTTCGCCCGCTACGGGCTGAACGCCGCCAGCTTCGACGTGCTGGCCACGCTCAGGCGTTCCGGCCCGCCCTATGCGCTTTCGCCCTCGGCGCTGATGGACCGGACCATGGTGACCTCGGGCACCATGACCAACCGCCTCGACAGGCTGGAAGCGGCCGGCTTCATCGCGCGTCGGCGCAATCCGGAAGACGGTCGCGGCTTCTCCGTGGCGCTCACCGACAAGGGTTTCTCGCTGATCGACGAAGCTGTGACCGCCCATGTCGAAAATCAGCACAAGCTAATCGCGGCGCTCGACCCGGCCGAGCGCACGGCGCTCGACACCCTCCTGGCCCGATGGTTGGCCGCGTTCGAATAAGACCCCTTGATTTCAGGGAAAATCGCACTCTCTCCCTTTCTCCTTGCGCGCACGTTTAATCCATATTATGCACGTTTCTGCACGATTTGGGTGACGCATGAACGACTATCTCATTCGCGAGCGGCAGGACATTATCCTCGGACGCCTCAAGGCTTCCGGGCGGGTGCTGGCCGCCGATCTGGCGGCGGAATTCAAAGTCTCGGAAGACACGATCCGGCGCGATCTGCGCGATCTCGCCGCCCGCGGCCTTTGCGAGCGGGTCTATGGCGGGGCCCTGCCGATTGCGCCGGCGCGCGGAACGCTCGGCCATCGCAAGAGCCGCGATGCCGGCGAGAAGGAGATGCTCGGACGGATGCTGGCCGCTCAGATCGAAGACGGCATGACGGTGTTTTTCGATGCCTCCAGCACCAATATCGCCGCCGCCCGCGCGCTCGCCGAAGACCGCGCGGTGACGGTCGTCACCAATGCGCCGGCGATCGCGACCGTCTTCGATGGGCGCGAAAGCCAGACGGTGATCATGATCGGCGGCATGATCCATCCCGAGGTCGGCGGCGCGATCGGGGCCAGGGCGATCGCCGAGCTGGAGCGCTTCCACTTCGATCTCTGCCTGATCGGCGCCTGCGGCCTCGATATCGAGGCGGGATTGACCTGCTTTCACTATGACGACGCGCTGTTCAAGCGCGAGATCGCATTGCATGCGCGCCGGGTGATCACCGCGGTGACCGCCGACAAGCTTGAAACCCGCGCGCCCTGCAGCGTGATCGCTCTGGAAGCGCTGGATGGCCTTGTCACAAGCCCGGGCCTGAAGCCCGAAAGCCGCGCCGCGCTGCTGCAGGCCGGCGTGAACCTGATTGAAACGACAGACGGAATTGCCGCCAGATGACCATTTCCACCATCGCGCCGCGCCCGCGCTACATGTCGAAGCCGCGGCTTGCGACCTCGCTTCTGTTCCTGATGAACGGCTTCGTGATGGGCTCGTGGGCGCCGAAAATTCCGGTCTTCGCCGAAAGGCTCGGCCTCTCCGAAAGCGGCCTCGGCCTGATGATCCTGACTTTCGGCGTCGGGTCGATGCTGGCGATGCCGTTCACCGGCGTGATGATCGCGAAATTCGGCTCCGCCCAAGTCGTCAAGGCCGTTGCCGCGATCTTCACCCCGATGCTGCTGCTCGTCAGCCTGGCCGGCACGATCCCGCTGGCCGTGCTGGCGCTGTTCGTGTTCGGTGGCCTGATGGCCGCGATGGATGTGGCGATGAACGGCAATGCCGTGGCTGTCGAAAAGGCCGAGGGCCGGGCAATCATGTCATCCTGCCATGCGTTCTGGAGCCTTGGCGGACTGACCGGCGCGGGCCTCGGCGGTCTGCTGATCTCGGTTGTCGGCCCGCTCGGACACGCGCTGGCCGTCACCGTCATCGGGGCCGGCATGCTTGCCTTTGCCTTTCCGAGGATTCTCGCCGATGCGCCGGAGGAAAGCGTGCGCCGGCAGAAGGTGCGTCTGCCGATGACGCCGCTGCCCTGGCTGATCGGCATCATGGCGCTGTTTTCGATGATCCCGGAAGGCGCGGTGCTGGACTGGAGCGCGGTCTATCTGCGCGACGAACTCGGCATCACCCTGTTCGCCTCCGGTTTCGGCTATGCCGCCTTCCAGCTCGCCATGACGATCATGCGCTTTGCCGGCGACCATGTGCGCGACCGTTTCGGCCCGGTCAACACGGTGCGCTTCTGCTCCGCCGCCTCGGTCGCCGGTCTTCTGTGCGTCGGGCTTGCGCCCAACCTGGCCGTGGTCATCATCGGCTTTGCGATTACGGGCGCGGGGATTTCCAATCTGGTGCCGGTGGCATTCTCGGCGGCGGGCAACCTGCCGGGGCTGCAGCCCGGCATCGGCCTTTCGGTCACCACAATGCTCGGCTATTCCGGCATTCTGGCCGCCCCGTCGCTGATCGGCTTCATCGCCGAGCATATCGGCTTCGCGCCGATCTTCACCGGCCTGTCATTGCTGCATGTCATCGTGTTCTTCATGGCGCCCCTGGCGCGCTATGCCGAGCGCGAGCGCGAGAGTTGACAAGCGCGCGGCATTGTACCACCTGAAGGGCAATGGAATATCCGGAGAAGACCATGTCGCTCGCCCGTCCGAATTACGACCCGCTGCCGCGCCGCGCTTCCGTGGCCGTCGATGTCGGCGGTGTGATTGTCGGCGGCGGCGCGCCGGTGGTGGTCCAGTCGATGACCAATACCGACACCGCCGATATCGACGCGACGGTGGCGCAGGTCGCCGCCCTCTCCAAGGCCGGCTCCGAACTGGTGCGCATTACCGTCGACCGTGACGAGGCAGCCGCCGCCGTGCCAAAGATCCGTGACCGGCTGGAGCATCTCGGCCTCGACGTGCCGCTCGTCGGCGATTTTCACTATATCGGCCACAAGCTGCTGGCCGATCACCCGGCCTGCGCCGAGGCGCTGGCGAAATACCGCATCAATCCCGGCAATGTCGGCTTCAAGGACAAGCGCGACAAGCAGTTCGCCGATATCATCGAGATGGCGATCCGCTACGACAAGCCCGTGCGCATTGGCGTCAACTGGGGCTCGCTCGACCAGGAACTGCTGACCCGGCTGATGGACGAAAACGCCGAGGCCGGCTCGCCGCTTTCGGCGCGCGACGTCACCCGCGAGGCGATCGTCCAGTCGGCGCTGCTGTCCGCCGAGCTTGCCGAGGAGATCGGCCTGCCGAGGAACCGCATCATTCTCTCGGCCAAGGTTAGCCAAGTGCAGGATCTGATCGCGGTCTATTCGATGATTGCCGAGCGTTCCGACCACGCGCTTCATCTCGGCCTCACCGAGGCCGGCATGGGCACCAAGGGCATCGTCGCCTCCGCAGCCTCGATGGGCTATGTGCTGCAGCACGGCATCGGCGACACCATCCGCGTGTCGCTGACGCCGGAGCCCGGCGGTGACCGCACCCGCGAGGTGCAGGTGGCGCAGGAACTGCTGCAGGTCATGGGCTTCCGCCAGTTCGTGCCGGTGGTCGCCGCCTGTCCCGGCTGCGGCCGCACCACCTCGACGGTGTTTCAGGAGCTGGCCTCCAAGATCCAGTCGGATCTGCGCAAGAACATGCCGGTCTGGCGCGAGAAATATCCGGGGGTCGAAGCGCTCAACGTCGCGGTGATGGGCTGCATCGTCAACGGTCCGGGCGAAAGCAAGCATGCCGATATCGGCATCTCGCTGCCGGGCACCGGCGAGACCCCCGCCGCCCCCGTCTTCGTGGACGGCAAGAAGGCGAAGACGCTGCGCGGCCCCAACATCGCCGCCGATTTCGAGGCGATGGTCGCCGATTATATCGAGCAGCGTTTCGGCGCGGGCAAGCAGGCGGCTGAATAGCAGACGAGGCGCTGCTATTTGGTGCCGGAACATCCGGAACATGACCGTAATCCGGTGCCCATTCCTGTCGCGTGACGGGAAGCCTCTCAACCACAATCTCTCCCCTTGAGGGAGAGATGCCCCGACAGGGGCAGAGAGGGGTGAACCCTCTCCGAGAGCACGGTGTCGGCGGCTCATGCCCATACCCCTCTCTGTCGCTTTCGCGACATCTCCCCCTCAAGGGGGGAGATTATTGGAGGTGCAACGCTTCTCCCACCTTACCGACGCCCACTCGTCTCCCGCACCATCAGCGTCACCGGCGACAGATGCCGTTCCGGCGGGCGGTCGCCGGTTTCCAGCCAGGCGAGCATGGTGGCTGCCGCATCGCGGCCGAAGGCGCCGATATCGCAATGGACGGAGGAGAGTTTGGGAAAGGCCAGCGCGCATTCCTCGATATCGTCGAAGCCGATCAACGCGATATCGCGGCCGACCGTGACCCCGGCCTCGGCAAAGCCGGCCATCATGCCGAGCGCCACCAGATCGTTGAAGCAGAGCACGGCATCGATGCCCTGACGGTCGGCGGAAAGCCTCAGCGCGGCCTCGCGGCCGAAGGCGCGGGTCGGGCGGCCAAGGAGGGTTATGGGCTGGCGATCGCCGAGAACGGCGCGGTAGCCCGCCATACGCTCCTGCGTCACCGCCCGGTCCGGCAGGCCGCCGACAAAGGCGATCTTCTGCGCGCCGCTTGAAACGAGATGCCGCGCAGCCTCGAGGCTTCCGGCCTCGTAGTCAAGCGAGGCAAAGGGAAAGCGGGCGGTATCGGCAGATGCCATGCGCAGCACCTGCAGTGCCGGCAGCCCGGCGCGGCCGATCCGTTCGAACACCGCGCCCTCATCGCCATAGGCCGGCGAGATGATCAGCGCGGACACGCCGTGCTCGACCATGGAGGCGATCACCTGCGCCTGGATGCCGATATCCTCGTCGGTATTGGCGATCACAGTGGCAAAGCCATGCTCGGCGAAGGTCATCTGGGCGCTCGCCGCGAATTCGGCGAAGAACGGGTTGCGCAGATCGTTGATGACGAGGCCGATCAGACCGGCCTCCGCCCCGCGCAGGTTGGCGGCGGTGCGGTTATAGACATAGTTCAGCGCCTGCATCGATTGTTCGACGCGGGTCCGGGTCGCCTTCTTCACCAGCGGCGAATTCTGCAGCACGAGCGATACCGTCGATTTGGACACGCCCGCATGGCGGGCCACATCGATGATCGTCGGTCGTTTCGCCACTTCCTGTTCCCTTTGTCGCAATCGGCTTCCGTCCCGGCACAAGTAATCTCTCCCCCTGAGGGAGAGATGCCCCGACAGGGGCAGAGAGGGGTGAACCCTCTCCGAGAGCACAGCGCTTGCTGCTTATGCCCTTTACCCCTCTCTGTCGCTTTCGCGACATCTCCCCCTCAAGGGGGGAGATTGGTGGCGGCAAGGCTTTCCGAAAGGAAAGGCCATGAAAGACGGTAGCCATTGACTGGCTT
>NZ_JAINWJ010000032.1 GCF_021021415.1 Martelella mediterranea
GGCGGCAAGGCTTTCCGAAAGGAAAGGCCATGAAAGACGGTAGCCATTGACTGGCTTTAGCCCGTCATGACGCCTTTCCGTATTCTCCGCAAGCCCTCACAACCCATGCTCACGTGCAATCATGTCGGCGGCCTTTTCGCCGATCATGATGGCGGCGGCGTTGGTGTTGGACGAAATCAGCGTCGGCATGATCGAGGCGTCGACCACGCGCAGGCCGTTGATGCCGTTGAATTTCAGCTCGGGATCGACCACGGCGCGCTCGTCCGCGCCCATGCGGCAGGTGCCGGCGGGGTGGTGGTCGGTCTTGGCGTGGCGACAGGCATAGGCGAAATAATCGTCATCCGTCTTCACCGCCGGCCCCGGCAGCATCTCGCGCTTGATGAACGGTTTCAGCGCATCCTGATGCATGATCTCCTGCGCAAGCTTTAGCCCGCGGATCGACATGTCCCGGTCGTGGGGATCGGCCCAGTAATTCGGGTCGATCAGCGGCGCATCGGCGGGATTGGCGGACTTCAGCCGCACCGAACCGCGCGAGCGGGGACGGAGATAGGCGGAATTCAGCGTGACGCCGGGATTGACCATCTTCTCCACGCCCGCCTCGATGCCGGAGCCGAGGCCCAGATGAAACTGGATATCCGGTGAGCGCGCGTCCTGTTCCGCATACCAGAAGCCCCCGGTCTCGAACAGGCTGGAGGCGACGGGGCCCTTGCGGGTGAGCAGATATTGCAGGCCGGCCACCGCGGACCAGAAGGGGCGGGCATATTTGTCATAGGTGAAATCGCCGGCGCATTCGAGAATGGTGAAGAGATCAAGATGATCCTGCAGGTTCTCGCCGACCTCCGGATGGTTGAAGACCGTCTCGATGCCGGCCGCGCGCAGATGGGCGGCCGGGCCGATGCCGGAGAGCATCAGCAGACGCGGCGAGCCGATCGCGCCCGAGGACAGCAGCACCTCGCGGCCCGCCGTCAGCACCTCGCCGGCGGCGGTTTCCACGCCGGTCGCCCGGCCGTTCTCGATCCGGATGCGGCGGGTCTCGACGCCGGTGCGGATGGTGAGGTTTGCGCGATGGCGCGCCTGGCCAAGATAGGCCTTGGAGGCGGAGGAGCGTCGCGCATGCTTCTGGGTCAACTGGTAATAGCCGACGCCGTCCTGCTTCTCGCCGGTCATGTCCGGGTTGAAGGGTATGCCGAGTTCGCCGGCCGCGCGGAAATAGGCCTCGCAGATCGGCAGCGGTGCCGAAGGCTTGGAAACGCCAAGCGGCCCGCCCTTGCCGTGATAGTCGTTGTCCCAGGTGTCGTTGTCCTCGGCCTCGCGGAAGAACGGCAGCACATCGTCATAGCCCCAGCCGGCGCAGCCCATTTGCCGCCATTCGTCGTAATCGAGCCGGTTGCCGCGGGTATAGATCTGGGCGTTGATGGTCGAGCCGCCGCCGATGACCTTGGCCTGGGTGAAGCGGATCGACATGTTGTTCATGTGTCGCTGCGGCACGGTGTGCCAGCCCCAACTGCCGATGCCCTTGGTCATCTTGGCGAATCCGGCCGGCAGCGTATAGAACGGATGCCGATCCGCGCCGCCCGCTTCCAAGAGCAGAACCTTGACCTCCGGGTTCTCGGAAAGCCTTGCTGCGAGCACGCACCCGGCCGAACCGCCGCCAACAATGATGAAATCATAGGCCATGCAATGATCCTCCCGGGACGGGGCTTAGCATATCTTTAGGAACGTTCCAAATAAATTCCACATATCAAGATCGGGGTGCTTGAGATGCAGGGAATGCAGTCGGCTGTGATACCTCACAAACGCGAAATCGAAAGCCCGCCATCCGCCGCGATCACCGAGCCGGTGGCGAAGGCGAAGCGGCCTTCGGCGAGCGGCAACACGGCGCTCGCGACATCCTCGGGCGTACCCCAGCGGGCGGCGGGGACGAGGCCGGCTTCAATGCGGGCGGTGTACTTGTCCTTCACGCCCGCCGTCATGCCGGTTTCGATGATGCCGGGGCGGATGTCGAAGACGCCGATATTTTCCGGCGCAAGACGCGCCGCGAACAGTTTTGCGGCCATGGCGGCGGCGGATTTGGAGATGCAGTACTCGGCGCGCTCGATAGAGACCATTTCGGCGCTGACCGAGGTGATGAAGATGATTGCGCGATAGCCCCGGTCATGGCCGAGCATGCGCTTTGCGGCCCCCTGCGCTAGGAAGAATGCACCCTTCAGGTTCACATCCATCACGAAGTCGAAGTTTTCGGGCGACAGGTCGAGCATATCGCCGCGGATCGGCGCGCCGACGCCGGCATTGGAGACGAAGGTGGTGAGCGGGCCGAGATCGTCCTCCACCCGGTCCAGAAGGGCCGGGATCGCGGCGATATCGCGCACGTCGTGGCGATAGTAGCGGGCCCTGTCGCCAAGAACGGAGAGTGCCTCAAGCACGGCGGGGCTGTCGGGATCGGCCTCGGCGGCGATCGCGACCGCATAGCCTGCACCGGCCAGGGCCCTGGCGATGCCGAGGCCGATGCCCTGCTGGCCGCCGGTGATCAGCGCGGTTTTCATGATGCAAGCTCCCTTTTGATGGCGTCGCCGGCCTTCAGCGCAAGGGCCGCAACCGTCAGCGACGGGTTGACGGCGGCGGATGTCGGCAGCGCCGATGCATCGGTGACATAGAGGTTGTCATGGTCGAAACTGCGGCAATCGGGATCGAGCACGGCGGTCGCCGGATCATCGCCGAGCCGCGCCGTGCCGCACTGGTGCGAGGGCACGCGGCCATCGAACAGGCGCGACAGCACGACGGGAAAGCCGGCGCGCCGCAGCGCCTGTTTCATCCGCTTTACCAGCCGGTTGTGCGCCTCCATGTTGGAGCGCCGCCACAGGAGCTGGATGTCGTTGCCCTTCAGCACAACCCGGCTTTCCGGGTCCGGCAGGTCCTCAGAGATTGCGTAGAAATCAACCGAATGGCGCGAAAGATGCGTTGCGAGCGCCATCGGCATGGAGGGCGTCGTCGCCTTCAGGATTCTCGGCACCACGCGGCCGAGCAACTGCACATTGCCGAGTGGCGGGCCGTTATGGCCGTCGGCGAGATACCAGTCATTGATTGCGAAGGTCTTCTGGTAGACGGCATCGTTCACGAAGCGCGGATCGTAGGCAATCATCGCCGTGGCATTGTGGTTCATGAAGTGGCGGCCGACCGCGCCGGAGGAATTGGCAAGCCCGGACTTCAGAAGAAGCGCGGCGGTCTGCACCGCGCCCGCCGCGAGCGCCACGATCTTCGGCGTCACCGTGATGGTTTCGCCGGCCTGCTCATAGGTGATGCTGGCGATCCGGCGGCCATCGGGCTCGGCCGTCAGGTGGGTCACGCGGGCGCCCGTTTCCATGCGCACATTGTTATGAGACAATGCGGCGGCGAGGGCGCAGGTTTCCGCATCCATCTTGCCGGAGCGGGTATCGGGATAGCCGTCCCAGCCGTCATTGCCGTGGGAAAGCCAGCGGTCGAGATCGACGCCGAGCGGCAGCGCCGCCGGGTGCAGCCCCGCCTTTTCCAGCCGGCGGCGAACGGCCGCGAGCGCCGGCTCGTCCGGTACGGCGGGATAAGGGTATGGCCCGGCATGGGGCGGCTCGGTCGGGTCCTCGGTGAAATCGCCGCGCACCTGATAGAGCGCTTCGGCGGCATCATAATAGGGCGCGAGCGTCTCATAGGGAAACGGCCAGGCGGGAGAGATGCCGCCGAGATGCTCCATCGCCTGGAAATCCTGCCAGCGGTAGCGGTAGAGCACCGCGCCGTAAAGCTTGGTATTGCCGCCGACATTGTAATAATTGCCGGGCGAGAACGGCTTGCTGTCCGCGTCCAGCCAGGTCTCATCCGAGCGGAAGGCGCTGTTTCTGTAGATCCGGTCCGGATCGCGCGCCGGCGCATCGTCGGGGATCTGCTGCCCGCGTTCCAGGATCAGGATCTCGGCCCCGGTGGGGGCGAGGCTTGCGGCAAGCGTCGCCCCGCCCATGCCGGAGCCGATGATGACCACATCAGGCGAAACCCGCATTTCTATCGAAGCCGCTCTTCGGTCTTGGGGTCGAAGGCGACGGCCTTGTCCATATTGACGGCGAAGGGGAAGACATCGCCCGGCTTGACCTCGACATCGGCGCGGAACCGGGCCGTGACCTCCTTGCCGCCCATTTCGGCGACCGCAAAGGTATCGGAGCCTGCGGGTTCCGTCACCTCGACCCTGGCCTTGATCATATGCACGGCATTCGACGAGCGGTCGGCCCCCAACTCGTCGGTGATCGCCTCCGGCCGGATGCCGAGAATGATGTCGCGTCCGCCATGATCGGTCATCGCCCCTTCGGGGAAGGGCAGCTCGGCGTCACTGCCATCGGCAAGCGCGAATTTCGCCACCGCCTTGCCGTTTTCGACCGTGACCTTCGCCGGAAACAGGTTCATCGAGGGCGAGCCCATGAAACCGGCCACGAACATGTTGGCCGGATTGTCGTAGATCTCCTTCGGCGTGCCGAGCTGCTGCACATGGCCGCCGAACATCACTGCGATCCGGGTCGACAGCGTCAGCGCCTCGATCTGGTCATGGGTGACGTAGACGATGGTGGTGCCGAGTTTCTGGTGCAGTTTCTTGATCTCGGTGCGCATGTCGACGCGGAGTTTCGCGTCGAGGTTGGAGAGCGGCTCGTCGAACAGAAACACGTCCGGATCGCGCACCAGCGCCCGGCCCATGGCAACGCGCTGGCGCTGGCCGCCGGAAAGCTGGCCGGGCTTGCGCTTCAAAAGGTGCTTGATCTGCAGGAGGTCGGCGACGCTGTCGATCGCCTTCTCCCGCTCCTCCTTCGGCACGCCGTGCATTTCGAGCCCGAAGGAAATGTTCTCGCCGACATTCATGTTCGGATAGAGCGCGTAGGACTGGAACACCATGGCGATGTTGCGGTCCGCCGGGCGCACGCCGTTCATCGAGCGGCCGTTGATCACGATATCGCCGGAGGAGACCGGCTCGAGACCGGCGATCATGTTCAAAAGCGTGGACTTGCCGCAGCCCGACGGGCCGACGAGCACGAGGAACTCGCCTTCCTCGACCTCGATATCGGTCTGGTGCAGGACGGTCAGGGAACCGAAGCTCTTGGTGACCTTGTCAATTTTCAGAAAACCCATTGGCCTTAACCCTTAACGCTGCCGGCCATCAGGCCGCGTACGAAATAGCGTCCGGCGACGATATAGACGAGCAATGTCGGCATCGCCGCCATGATCGCGCCGGCGAAATGGACGTTGTATTCCTTCACCCCGGTCGACGACTGGACGAGATTGTTGAGCGCCACCGTCATCGGCTGGCTGTTGAAATCGGAGAACGAGGCGCCGAACAGGAAGTCGTTCCAGATATTGGTGAACTGCCAGATGATGCAGACCACCGCGATCGGCCCGGAGGACGGCAGCAGGATGCGGCGGAAGATCGTGAAGAAACCGGCGCCGTCGATCATCGCCGCGCGCACCAGTTCGCTTGGAAACTGGGCGTAGTAATTGCGGAAATAGAGCGTCGAAAAGCCGATGCCGTAGACCAGATGCACGAAGATCAGCCCCGGCACCGAGCCAGCGAGGCCGATGATGCCGAGAATGCGCGCCATCGGAATCAGCACGATCTGGAACGGGATGAAGCAGGCAAACAGCAGCAGGCCGAAAATGATGTTGTGGCCGCGGAACTGCCACTTGGTCAGCACGTAGCCGTTGAGCGCGCCGAGCACGGTGGAGATCGCCACCGCCGGCACCACCATCTGGATCGAGTTCCAGAAATAGGGCTTGAGGCCTGTCGCCTGCACGCCGATCTGGGCGGTCGACCATGCGCTTTTCCACGGCTCGAAGGTCAGCGCCTCCGGCAGGTTCATCATCCCGCCGGCCTGGATTTCGCGGAGCGGCTTGAGCGAGTTGACCAGCATCACATAGAGCGGCAGCAGGTAATAGAGGCAGAAGATCAGGAGCACGGTGTAGATGAAGAACCGTGCGGTGCGGCCCGTCGAGACAACTTGAGTGGAAGCATTGCTGCTCATTGCTTCTTCTCCCTCAGTTCCGACCACAGATACGGCACCATGATGGCAGCAACCGACATCAGCATGATCACCGCGGAGGCAGCGCCGATGCCCATCTGGTTGCGGGTGAAGGTGTAGGAATACATGAAGGTCGCCGGCAGTTCGGTCGCCCTCCCCGGCCCGCCGCCGGTCAGCGCGATCACGAGGTCGTAGGATTTGATCGCCATATGGGCGAGCACCACGATCGCCGACATGAAGGCCGGGCGAAGCTGCGGGATCACGATCCGGCGATAGAGCGAGAAGTTGGACGCGCCGTCGATCTGGGCGGCCTTCAGCACCTCGCCGTCAATACCGCGCAGGCCTGCGAGGAACATCGCCATGACGAAGCCGGAGGTCTGCCAGACAGCCGCGATCACGATCGTGTAGATCGCCATCTGGTTGGACTTGATCCAGTTGAACTGGAAGCTGGTCCAGCCCCAGGAATGCATCACCGCCTCAAGCCCGATGCCGGGGTCCAGAAACCATTTCCAGGCGGTGCCGGTGACGATGAAGGACAGCGCCATCGGATAGAGATAGATCGAGCGGATGAAGCCTTCCGCCCGGATCTTCTGGTCGAGAAAGATCGCCAGCATCAGGCCGATCGCGCAACAGAAGATGATGTAAAGCGAGCCGAAGATCGCGACGTTCTTGATCGCGATCGTCCAGGCCCTGAGCCGGAACAGGTTGATATAGTTCTTCCAGCCGACGAGATCGAAGCTCGGCAGGATGCGGCTGTCGGTAAAGGAGAGATAGACGGTGAATGCGATGAAGCCGTAGACGAAGATCAGCACCATCGCCAGCGACGGACTGAGCACGATCTTCGGCAGGGCATCGCGTAGAAAATCCCCCGCTCTCCCGCTTCTTTGCGCGGACGAAGCCATTCAAACCCTCCGGATTGGCGGCTTTGCCGCCGGTGTTATTCGAGACGGTGCGACGTGCACCAATCAATCTCTCCCCTTAAGGGAGAGATGTCGCGAAAGCGACAGAGAGGGGTAAACCCTCACCGCTTGTTCAGAGTTTCGGGCTGGCGCTGCACCCCTCTCTGCCCTGCCGGGCATCTCCCCCTCAAGGGGGGAGATCGGCGCGCGGCGGGATCATCGCGCCCAACCAACGTCGCCTGAGGATGAAGCGTCGTTTTGCTTACCGGGCGGCGCTATTGCGTCGCCCGGTAAGATCACCCGCTTACTGCGCGATCTGAACCGCCGTCACCAGCTCGTCCGTTGCCGTTTCGGAATCATATTCGCCGTTGAACTGGGCGGTGATCACGTCGTACATCGCGTTCTTGACCGAGGCCGGGTTGGCGTGGCCGTGGGCCATGGAGCCGAACAGGTTACCCGACGACGAAGCCGCCGCCAGATCCTTCATGCCCTGCTTGCCGCAGGCGTCGAAATCGGCGTCGGAAACATCCGTGCGCGCCGGAACCGAGCCCTTGACGACATTGAAGGCCGACTGGAATTCCGGCGACATGATCGCCTTGGCGAGCGCCACCTGCTGTGCCGTCGGTTCGTCGCCCTGGTTGAAGAAGGCGAACTGGTCGGAGTTGAAGGTCACCTGATCCTGCGTGCCGGGGAAGCGGAAGCACAGGAAATCCTCGCCCGGCGTCAGGCCGGCCTTGAGAAACTCGCCCTTGGCCCAGTCGCCCATGAACTGGAAGGCGGCTTCATCGTTGATGACCATGGCCGATGCCAGGTTCCAGTCGCGACCGGAGAAGTTGTCGTCGACATAGCCGCGCAGAACGGTCATGCGGTCGAAGACTTCCTTCATCGTGTCGGAGCCGAGGGCTTCCGGATCGAGATCGATCATCGAGGCCTGGTAGAATTCCGGTCCGCCGGTCGCCATCACCACGGCGTCGAAGATGGTGGCATCCTGCCAGGGCTGGCCGCCATGGGCGATCGCCACCTTGCCGGATTCCTTGACCTTGTCGAGCGCCGCGACCAGCTCATCCCAGGTCTGGGGCTGTTCGATGCCAAGCTCGTCGAGGATCGACTTGTTGGCCCAGACCCAGTTGGTGGAATGGACGTTGACGGGCGCTGCGACCCAGTTACCGTCATTCTTCGAGAACTTCTGCAGCGCTTCCGGAACGACCTCGTCCCAGTTTTCCTCGGCCGCGATGTCGTTCAGGTTGGCAAGCGCGCCTTCCTCGGCCCAGTCGGTGATGTCGAAGCCGAGCATCTGCACGGCGGCCGGCGGATTGCCGGCGGTCACCCGGGCGCGCAGCACGGTCATGGCCTGTTCGCCGCCGCCGCCTGCAACCGGCATATCCTGCCAGCCGATGCCCTGATCCTGCAGGTTTTCCTTCAGCACGTTGAGCGCCGAGGCTTCACCGCCGGACGTCCACCAGTGCAGGACTTCCACATCCTCTGCCTTTACGGAAGTCGCCGAAGCCGAGGCCGCGACGATCGCGATAACGGCTGCACTTTTCGCAAAATTCAAACGCATAGTGTCCTCCTGTCTGCGTTTACAATCCCGCCGGGGGAGCATTGCTCCACGGGGCCCGGCAGGCATTTCCTCCTCATGTTCCCCTTGGAAGGGAACAGTTCATTCCACCCAGGGCGCGCGCGAGCGACCGATGCGCATCGTCACGGTTTTCACCTCCAGGTATTCCTCAAGCCCGTAGCGACCCAGCTCGCGGCCGAGGCCGGACTGCTTAACGCCGCCGAACGGCAACTCGGAATATCCATCCATCCAGGTATTGGTCCACACGGTGCCGGCCTGAACGCGGCGGGCGAAGGCGAGGCAGGTCGAAACATCCCTGCTCCAGACGCCGGCCGACAGCCCGTAGCTTGCGTCATTGGCCAGTGCGATTGCCTCCTCAATCGATTTAAAGGTCAGGACCGACAGCACCGGTCCGAAGACCTCCTCCCGTGCGATCGCCATGCCTGAACTGATATTTGTTACAACTGTAGGCCCATAGAAACGGCCTGACAACCCCGGGATTTCAAGCGCTCCGCCGCCGAGCGGGATCTCCGCTCCGGCCTCGCGCGCGGCCTCCACATAGCTATCGATTTTTGCAAAATGCGCCTCGGAAATGATAGCCCCTACTTTAGTCTTAGAGTCGAGCGGATCGCCGAAGGCGACCTTCCGCGAAAGCGCGACCACCTTCTCGGTCAGCGCCTCGGCGACATCCTCATGAACGATGATGCGCGAGCCGGAATTGCAGCATTCGCCGGCATTGAAGTAGACGCCGAAGACGATCGCGTCGGCGGCATCGTCGAGATCGCAATCGGGAAACACGACCTGCGGGTTCTTGCCGCCGAGTTCGAGCGAGACCTTTTTCAGCGTGCCGGCGCTGGCGCGCACGATCGCCTTGCCGACGCCGGTGGAGCCGGTGAACGACACCATGTCGACATCGGGGCTCTCGCACATCGTCGTGCCGACGGGGTCGCCATAGCCCAGAACGATATTGACGACGCCATCGGGAATGCCGGCCTCGATCAGCAGTTCGCCGAGGATGACGGTCGAGGACGGCGTCATTTCGGAGGGCTTGATCACGGCGGTGCAGCCGGCGGCCAGCGCATAGGGCAGTTTCTGCGATACGATCAGGAACGGGAAGTTCCACGGTGCGATCAGCGCGGCGACGCCGACCGGCTCCTTGAGCACCACGCCCAGCATGTCGTCGCCAAGCGTGTTGTGGCTGTCGCCGGAAAGCGTGCGGGCAAGGGCCGCGGCGTGGCGCCAGAGATCGGCGGCGCCCGTGATCTCGTCACGCGCCTGGGCGATCGGCTTGCCGCTTTCCAGCGTGTCGCGCAGCGCGATCCGCTCCAGATCGCGCTCGATCAGGTCGGCGACCTTGAGCAGCACGCCGGCGCGCTCCTTGCCGGAAATACGCGACCAGCGGCCGTCGTCGAAGGCGGTTCGGGCGCTGGCGATCGCGGCCTCGGTCTCGGCAACGCCGCCCTTTGCGGCATGGGTTACGGTCACGAGATGGGCCGGCGACTGACGCTCGAAACTTGCGCCATCGGCAGAGGTCTGCCACGTGCCGTTGATCAGGTGTCTGGCCTCGAAGACGGGCTCGTCGAGGCTTTTGACAGCGGGGATAATGGTAAGATCGGTCATGCCTATCTGCCCTTGAATGCGGGTTTGCGTTTTTCGCGGAAGGCGGCGACGCCCTCGGCCTTGTCGGCGGAGGCGGCGATCATGCCGCTGCCGAGCGTTTCAATCATGGCGGCGCTGTCCTCGCCGAAGCCGGCATGGAGCATGTATTTGGCGATTTCGGTGGCGTAGGCCGAGGCGGCGAGCGCGCCATCGGCGATATCGAAGGCGGCGGCGCGCGCGTCTTCGGCGATTTCGGCGGCGAAGCCGAGCGCAACCGCGCGTGTCGCATCGAGCCTGCGCCCGAACAGCGCCATTTCCTTGATCACCGGCTCCGGGAGAAGCCGCGCCAGCCGCTGCGTGCCCGACCATCCCGGCACCATGCCGATCTTCGGCTCGGGCATCGCGATCGTGGCATTGGGGGTCATGACCCGGATATCGCAGGCTGCCGCAAGCTCCAGCCCACCGCCCAGCGTATGGCCGTTAAGCGCCGCAATCGTCGGCTTCGACAGCCGCGCCAGCCGGTCGAACCGGCGATGGCCATCGCGCACCCAGTGGCGGGCGAATTCGGCCGGCGGCAGATCGCCCCAGGCCTGAATGTCCGCGCCGGCGCAGAACGCACGGTCGCCCTCGGCAGTGAGGATCACGAAGCGGATTTCGGGGTCGGCATCGATCGCGTCGAGGTGAGCCTCGAGCGCTGTCAGCATGTCCGGCGTGAACGCATTGAGCTTGGCCGGATTGTCGAGCCTGAGTTCGGCAATGGCATCGTGGCGGATGAGATGAAGGGCGCTCATATTGTATACTCCGGGCCTGTGGCCAGTTGCAGGGGCGGCGCGCAAACCGCGCCGGCGCCGCAACGGGCAATGTTATTGACAGACGCGACTATGCCGCCTTCCGGAGTGATTGGCCATAATAGTTTAGGTTTAAAATAAAAATGGAGGGCGGCCGGGGACGGCTTTACGCCATTTTTTGCCATGGCGCTCACAGCACCAGCCCCATCGGCTTTTCATCCAGCAGCGACAGCGGCATCATGGTTGCGTTCTCCGCAACCCGCACCCTGCCGCCGGAGGCCGCTACAATGTCGCGCTCGGGGTCGATGCCCGGCATGATTTCGGTGGCGACAAGACCGTCATCGGTGATCCGCATCACGCAGCGTTCGGTGACGTAGAGCACGTCCTGGCCGGTTTCGCGGGCGCGGCGGCCGGAAAAGGTGACATGCTCGACCTCGTCGACCATCTTGGAGAATTTGCCGGGCTTTTCGACCTTCAGGCCGTCGGCGGAGAGGACAAGCGCCGCCGCGGCTTCGAAAAGCCCGGCAAAAACGATCCTGCGGGCGTTGGCGGTAATATCGACGAAACCGCCGCAACCGGCAGTCAGGTAGGGCTTCTTGCCAAGCTTGGAGACATTGACATTGCCCTCGCGGTCGACCTCGAGGAAGGACAGGAAGGAAACATCGAAGCCGCCGCCCTGGAAATAGGTGAACTGATTGGGGGACGGCATGAAGGCATCGGCATTGGAGGCGCAGCCGAAGGCGAAGCCCGTCAGCGGCACGCCGCCGACGGCGCCCTGCTCGATCGCCCAGGTCACCTTGCCGGCATGGCCTTCCTCAAGCAGAATGCGCGGCACCAGCGCGCAGATGCCGAAGCCGAGATTGGCGGTCTCGCCCGCGCCGAGTTCCATCGCGGCGCGGCGCGCAATGACCTTTTCGACGCCGTGTTCGGCAAGCTCGAAATCCTCAAGCGGATGGATGATCTCGCCGGAGATCGCCGGGTCGTAGAAGGTCTCGGTGGTCTGGTACTGGCCGGGATCGACCACGATGAAATCGACGAGATGGCCGGGAACCCGCACATCATGCGGCCGCAACGTGCCGGCCGCCGTCACGCGCTTGACCTGGGCAATCACGATGCCGCGATTGTTGCGCGCGGCGATCGCCTGATCGAGCCCGCCGAGATAGGCGCCCTCATGCTCATAGGTGAGGTTGCCGTGTTCATCGGCCGTGGTGGCGCGCAGGATGGTCACGTCGGGGGCGAAATTTTTAAAGTGCAGCCAGGTGTCGCCGGCAAAGTCGACGCGGGAGACGATCGGGCTTTCCGCCGCGCGGTCATTCATGGCGCAGCCCTGCCGCTCGGGATCGACGAAGGTGTCGAGGCCGACCTTTGTCAACACGCCGGGGCGTTTGGCCGCGACATCGCGCTGCATGTCGAACAGAATGCCGGAGGGCACGTTATAGGCGGCGATCCGGTTTTCGACGACCATCTTCCAGATTTCCGGCATCGGCAGCGACGAGGCGCCGCTCGGATAGGAGCCGGCGATCACGGTGTCGAGCAGACCGTCCTGCGCGATATGGTCGATGCCCTTGATGCCATACATGTCGCCGGCGGCGATCGGGTGGATCGTGGTGAGCCGGCGCGGCTGGCCGGTTGCAGCAAACCGCGCGCCCAGCGCTTCCAGCACCTTGTCCGGGCAGCCCAGACCCGAGGAGGAGGAGACCGAGACGACGGCATTGTCGGCGATATGGCTGACGGCGGCCTCGGCGGTGACGATTTTGCCCGGCATTTCAGTATCCTTCGTAATTGACGTCGATGGCCCGGCCTTCTAGCGCCGACTGCCGCACGGCCATGGCGATGGCGAGCGATTTCACGCCGTCGACCCCGTCCGCGGCCGGACGGTCTTCGCCGGCAACGGCGCGGTTGAAGGCCGCGATCGCGTATTCGTAGAGGCCTTCGCTTTCGTAAGGCACATCAGTTTCGCCGGCCTCCGTCACCAGCGTGACGGTTCCGGTCGGTCGCTGCGACATGACGTTGCGGGCGAAGATCGAGCCCTTGCTGCCATGAACTTCGAGGCCGGAACCGGCAAACGGATGCGTGAAGCTCTCATGGCTCTGCACCATGATGCCGGACGGCATGGTCCAGACCGACATCACGCTGTCCTCGACGCCCTGCCCGAGACCGGAGCTGACGGCCTGGGCCACGACCCGCTGCGGGTCCTCATCAAGGTAGAAGCGCACGGTATCGGCGTCATGCACCGTGATGTCCGGGATCACGCCGCCGCCGGCCGCCGGATTGTCGATGCGCCAGCCGCGCAGGTGCTCCGGCAGCATGACGGCGTGGAATACCCGCATCGACAGCACCTTGCCGATCCGGCCTGCGGCAATCAGCGCCTTGGCGGCGCGATGGGCGCCGGCGCAGCGCAAATGATGGTTGGTGGCAAACACGAGACCGGCCGCGCGCGCGGCCTCCACCATCGTCCTTGCGTCCGCGACGCTCATCGCCAGCGGCTTCTCGCACAGAACATGTTTGCCGGCGGCAATGGCGGCCAGCGCCTGGTCGCGATGCTTTTCATTGGTGGTCGAGATATAGACCGCGTCGATCTTCGGACGCGCCAGAAGGGCGGAGAGATCCGTGTCGGCGTTGGGGATGTCATGGGCGGCGGCATAGGCATCGGCGCGCGCGCGGCTGGACGAGAGCACGGCGTTGACGCTGTTGCCGGACTGCGCCCTGATTGCGGCGATGACATATTCTGCCGCGATCGTGCTGGCGCCGATAAGCCCCCACTGCATGCTCTTCCTCCCGATTTGGCACGTTCCAAATTTTTCCGATTTCTATGCCATCGGTTGCGCCACGTCAATCCGTGCCCGAAAATTTAGTATAGTTTGGGATAATCGGGCGAAGGAGCCATGCATGGTTGCCCGTGTCTTTCGCATGGACTACCTAAAATCTGGGGAAGCCATGTTCTCAGGCCACAAGACCGCGCGGTAACGCAATCACTGTTCATATTGTGCGACTACAGGTAAGCTTTGTTGAGAACATGGGTTGAGCTGATCTGTTATGATCAGGAACATGCTTTTGTGGCGGCAGAGGCATAGGCGGCAAACAAGCCGGCAGGGATGATTGAGTGCTGAATATTGTGATACCGATGGCCGGTCGCGGCAGCCGTTTTGCCGATGCGGGCTATAGCGACCCGAAGCCGCTTATTCCGGTGCATGGCAAGCCGATGATCCAGGTGGTCGTCGAAAATCTGACGCCGGCCGTCGATCACCGCTTCATCTTCATCTGCCAGTCCAGCCATATCCGCGATTACGGGCTTGAGGAAAAGCTGAAAGCGCTTGCCGGAAATGTCGAGATCATCGGCATAGATCATATCACCGAAGGCCAGGCCTCGACCGTTATGCTTGCCGAACATCTGATCGACAATGACGATCCGGTGATGACCGCCAATTCGGACCAGTATATCGACATCGACATCAATGATTATCTCCGTTTCATGGATGACGGCGGCTATGACGGGATGATCATGACGATGAAGGCGGACGACCCGAAATGGTCGTTCGTGCGTGAGGAAAATGGCCGGGTTGTTGAGACCGCGGAAAAGCGGGTAATCTCCAACGACGCCACGGTCGGCGTCTATAACTTCAAGACCGGACGCGATCTGATGGCGGCGACGAAGGCGATGATCGGCGACGACGAACGCGTCAATGGCGAGTTCTACATCTGTCCGGCCTATAATTACCTGATCCGGCAGGGCCGCAGGATCGGTCATTATTCGATCGGCAACGAGGCCGACGGCATGTATGGCCTCGGCATACCCGCGGATCTGGATCTGTTTCTGGCCCATCCCGTTTCGGAAAAGGTGCGCTGATGGAAGTTCTCTCGCACAGGGGGCTTTGGGAGAGCGTCGCGGAAAAGAACGCCATGACGGCCTTCGCCCGCTCCTTCGATCGCGGTTTCGGCACGGAAACGGACCTGCGCGACCATGCGGGCGAGATTGTCATCGCCCATGACATGCCGACAGGGAACGAGCCGCGGCTTACGGACGTTCTGGATGTCATGGCCGGCCGCAATCTGATGCTGGCGCTGAACATCAAGGCGGACGGGTTGAGCGGCAAGGTCAAGGAAATACTGGCGGCCTATGGTCACACCAATTATTTCGTGTTCGACATGTCGCTGCCCGATCTGGTGCGGCAGGTGGCGGACGGGTTGACCGCGTTCACGGGTTTGAGCGATCTTCAGCCCAATGCGCCGTTGCTGGAGGAATGCGACGGGGTCTGGCTCGACTGTTTCCGTTCCGACTGGTTCGGGCCGGGCCTTATCGAGGGGTTGATTGGCCAGGGGAAACGGGTCTGTGTGGTGTCGAGCGACTTGCACCGGCGCGATACGGCGCTGCAATGGTCGATCATAAAATCGGCCAAATGCATCGATAGCAGCCGGCTCTATTTGTGCACCGACGCGCCCGAGGCGGCGCGGGATTATTTTTCGGGAGAGTGAAGATGGCGATCAAGGCAGTCATTTTCGACATGGACGGCGTGCTGATCGAGGCCAAGGAATGGCACTATGACGCGCTCAACCGGGCGCTCGGCCTGTTCGGCTTCACCATCGAGCGCCACGAGCATCGCACCGTCTATGACGGCCTGCCGACGCGCACCAAGCTGCAGCGTTTGAGCGTGGAGAAGAAGCTGCCGCCCTATCTGCACGGCTTCATCAACGAAATGAAGCAGCGCTACACGATGGAGATCATCTATGAGCGCTGCCGGCCGCGCTTTGATCACGAATACGCGCTGTCGCGCCTGAGGATGGAAGGCTATCACCTCGCCGTCGCTTCCAATTCCACCCGCGATACCGTGATGCTGATGATGGAAAAGGCGAGCCTAGCGCCCTATCTCGATTTCAAGCTTTCCAACCAGGACGTCACCAAGAGCAAGCCGGACCCGGAAATCTATCTGAAGGCGATCGAGCGCATGGGGCTTTCCCCCAAGGAATGCCTGATCGTCGAGGATAATCCCAACGGCATCCAGGCCGCGACCGCTTCCGGCGCGCATGTGATGGTGGTGAAGGAAGTGGACGAAGTCAATTATGCCGGGATCAAGGCGCGGATCGCCGAGATCGATCAGGCAGCCAAGTCAGTGGGGTCGGCGGCATGAAGATCGTTGTGCTGATGGGCGGTGAAAACCTCGACATCAAGAGCGAGTTCTATCCGCTCTACATGACGGAGTTCAACGAGGAGCTGGTTCTGGAGCGCCAGATCGCCGGCCTCCAGAAGCTTTCCCCGCGCGAGATTATCTTCTGCGTCAGGTCCGCCGATATCCGCAAGTTCAATGTCGACGACGTGATCCGCCAGACCACCGATAACGGCCTCTGCGTCGAGGTCGCTGGCCCGACGGCGGGCTCGGTCTGCACCGCGCTTCTGGCGGCTGAACATATCGACGAGAACGAGGAGATCGTGCTGGTCGCCGCCGACGAACTGGTCGAGGCCGATCTTGACGGTATCGTCAAAGCCTTCCGCGCGGGTGATTGCGATGCCGGCGTGCTGGCCTTCCGCTCGGTGCATCCGCGCTATTCCTTCGCGTTGCTTGGTGAGGACGGCGATGTCTGCGAGGTCGCCGAAAAGCGGCCGATCAGCAAGCATGCGCTGGTGAGCTTCTATTATTTCCGCAGCGGCAAGGATTTCGTGCGCGCGGCGCTCAACGTCGTGCGCAAGGATCGCAAGATCAACAATGCCTTCTATATCAGCCAGACCATCAACGAGATGATCCTGCGTCACGCCAAGGTCGGCATCGAGTTCATCAGCAATGACAGGTTTCATCCGTTGAAGACGGAGATGCAGCTTGCGCAGTACATCTCCCAGCTCAACGACCACAAGGAGGGACTGCTGCATTGAAGACCGCGCGCCTTGACGACATGGTGAAGGGCTGGTTCATCGGCAATTTCGACCCCAGCCTTGCAAAGACCGAGGATGTGGAGGTCGCGGTCAAGCGTTATGATCGCGGCGACAGCGAGGCCATGCATTTTCACAAGGTCGCCACCGAATACACCGTCGTGGTGCAGGGGCGGATCCGGATGAACGGGATCGAGTATGGCGCTGGCGACATCATCGTGATGGAGCCGGGAGAGGCGACTGATTTCGAATGTCTGGAGAATGACAGTATCAATGTCGTGGTGAAGCTTCCGGGCGCAACGGACGACAAATATATGGGAATTGCCCGGCAGGATTGACGTGTATCGGGACTGAAAGTCCGGCGAACTGCGCGGGAAATAGTTCTCGGGTGCTCCGTAACGGCGTTATATTTCGTAGCTCTACATCCGTTTGGGTTCCGTGTAATGTATGAGTTTATCAAGCTGGGGCACGCTGATCGTAGGGTGTGAGAAGATGGACAAAGGCGAAATCACATTTCTGTTCCAGGGCGTGGTGGACAAGTCTTTTCTGCGCGGCAGCTTCGCCGCGGTCAGACGCTTCTTTCCCTCCTCCAGGATCATTCTGTCGACCTGGGTCGGGACCGATACGTCGGGTCTCGACTGTGATGAAGTGGTGCTGTGCGAGGATCCGGGCTTTTTCTATTATTCCCCGCGCGCCGGCGAAAAACCCAATAATGTCAACCGCCAGATTGTCGGCACCCGCGCCGGGCTGGAGAAGGTCGATACCCGTTTCTGCTTCCGCATGCGCACCGATTTCAGGCTGACGGGCGACGGGTTCCTGCGGTTTTTCGATGCCTATCCGGACAGCGTCGATGCCTATCAGGTGTTTTCGCACAAGCTGCTGGCGGCCTGCTATTTTTCGCGCAATCCGCGCTCGCGGGTAAGCTTTCCGTTCCACCCCTCGGACCTTGCCTTTTTCGGCTACACCGACGACATCCGCAAGATGTTCGACGTGCCGCTGATGACCGAGGAGGAGGCGAACTGGGATACCGGCGGCCAGCGCTATAACCGCTATACGCCCGAGCAGCATATTTTCGTCAACGCGCTGCGCCGCGACGGCCGGCATGTGCCCTGCGCGTTTTACAAGGACGCCAATCCGCAGGCGATCCTCGAAACCGAGAAATATTTCGCCTCGAATTTCGTCTTCCTCACCTTCGACCAGTTCGACCTGATGCCCTCCAAGCCGACCTTCGTGATGAAGGTGCATCCGAACTCGTTCATGACCTGCTACACCCATAATGAGTGGATCGGGCTTTACCGCAAGCATGTCGACGCCAGCACGCCGGTTCCGGCCGAAGACCCCGAGCGCGAGCGGATTGAAAAGTTCTACAAGCCCTACAAAATCTGTCGTCTGATCGGCAACGTCATCTCGCTGCCATTCAAGAGCAAGGTCCGCCGCCGGAAAATCCGCACCGGCGTGCTGGAGTTTTTCCTGCTGCCGCGCTGAGGCGACCGCGCTCCCGGCGCAAGGCCGGGGCACGCGGTCTGGAGGGTCAGGAAGGCGTCACGCCGATTCCTGGTTGCTTTCCGGATTGAGCGCGGTGACCACGTCGGAGGGGCGGATGCTGCCGAGCGTCTTGCCATCCTTGCTCACCACGCGCAGCACCTTGCCATCGCCGAGCGCATCCATCATCGCCGCAAGCTTGGTTTCGGCCTCGACGGTGGGCGAATCCGCAAGCGCCTCGTCCTCGCTCATCACGTCCTGCGCGCGCAATACGCCCAGCGGGTTCACATTGGCGACGAAGTCGGCGACATAGGCGTCGGCCGGCTTGCGCACGATTTCCGACGGCGTGCCGCACTGGACGATCCGGCCGCCTTCCATGATCGCGATCCGGTCGCCGATCTTGAAGGCCTCGTCGAGGTCGTGACTGACGAAGATGATGGTGCGCTTCAGGTTCCTCTGCAGCTCGATCAGCTCATCCTGAAGCCGCGTGCGGATCAGCGGGTCGAGCGCGGAGAACGGCTCGTCCATCAGTAGGATCGGCGCCTCGGTGGCAAACGCGCGGGCAAGGCCGACGCGCTGCTGCATGCCGCCCGACAATTCGCCGACAAGCTTGTCGCCCCAGTCCTGCAGGCCGACCAGCTCAAGCTGGGCCCTGGCCTTTTCAAGCCGCTCCTTCTGGCTCATGCCGGCGAATTCCAGCCCGAGCGCGACATTTTCCACGACGGTGCGCCATGGCAGCAGGCCGAATTGCTGGAACACCATGGAAACCCGTGACAGGCGGATGTTGCGGAGCGTCTTGGCGTCCGCAGCCGTCACGTCGGTCATGCCGTTGCCGTCATTGACCAGCACGCGGCCGCGGCAGACCGGGTTCAGCCGGTTGACGGCGCGCAGCAGGGTCGACTTGCCGGAGCCGGACAGGCCCATCAGCACCAGAAGCTCGCCCTCGCCGACGGAAAGCGAGCAATTGTGGACGCCGAGCACCTGGCCGGTTTCCTCCTGCACCTCGGCGCGGCTCTTGCCCTCGTCCATCATCGGCAGGGCTGATTGCGGCCGGTCGCCGAACACGATGTTTACATCTTCAAAAACGACTGAATCGGCCATTACCTTTTCCTCTCGATCTTGAGAACGCGGTCAAGGATGATCGCGACGACGACGATGACGAAGCCGCTTTCGAACCCGAGCGCCGGATTGACCTGGTTGAGCGCGCGCACGACCGGCACGCCGAGCCCGTCGGCGCCGACGAGCGCCGCGACAACCACCATCGACAGCGACAGCATGATGGTCTGGTTCAGGCCAGCCATGATCTGCGGCAGGGCATAGTGGAGTTCGACCTTGGTCAGCTTCTGCCAACCGGTGCCGCCGAAGGCGTCCGCGGCCTCAAGCAGGGGCTTGGGCACGGAGGAGACGCCGAGATAGGTGAGCCTGATCGAGGCGGGAACGACGAAGATGACCGTTGCCAGCAGGCCGGGCACCATGCCGATGCCGAAGAACACGATCGCCGGGATCAGGTAGACGAAGGGCGGCAGCGTCTGCATCAGGTCCAGGATCGGCTGCAGGACCTGATAGAGGCGGGGCCGGTGGGCCGCGAAGATGCCGATCGGAACGCCGATCGCCATGCAGATGATGCAGGACGAGATCACCAGCGCCAGGCTTTCGGTGGTTTCCTCCCAATAGCCCTGATTGACGATGAACAGGAAGCCGAGAAAGACGAACAGCGACACCTTCCAGTTGCGCTGCATCCAGTAGGAGGCGGCAGTCACGATCACCGCGATCACGATCGGTCCCGGCGCCTGCAGGATCCACAAGAGCTGGTCGATCAGCCAGCCCATGACCTCCGCCAGACCATCGAAAAACCAGCCGCCATGCATTTGCAGCCAGTCGAAAATATCCTGGGCCCATCGTCCCAGCGGGATTTTGTAATCCGTCAGCCAGTGCAAGAGACTGCTCCTTTGTTCCCCAAATTCAGCGTGTCGAACCGCGCGGCCGGCCAAGGCGACGCAATGCGGTCCGGCCCCGGCATTCTGCCTCGGGCCCGCGCCGCGATGTCCGCGGCCAAAATATCATCATCGAAAAAGGAAAGCCCGGAAAGCGTTGGCTTGCCGGGCTTGGAGTATTTTAGAGACCGAGCGATTTCTTGACCGCCGGCAGCCCCGGCTCACCGGAGGTGGTGGTCACGCCCTCAAGCCAGGCGTCAAGGGCATCCGGATTGGCCTTGATCCATTCGGCGGTGGCATCGCCCTCGTTTTCGCCGTCGTTCAGGATCTTGCCCATGACTTCATTTTCCATCGGCAGGGTGAACTTCAGGTTTTCAAGCAGCTTGGCGACATTCGGGCACTCTTCGGCATAGCCCTTGCGGGTGACGGTGCGCACGATGCCCTCGCCGCCGAAGAAATCCTCGCCGCCGGTGAGGTATTTCAGCGAATAGCTGGCGTTCATCGGATGCGGTTCCCAGCCGAGGAACACGATCGGCTGTTCCTGGCGGTACTTGCGGCCGACCATGGCGAGCATGCCCTGCTCGGAGCTTTCGACAACCTCGAAGCCCTCAAGCCCGTGCTTGTTCTCCTCGATCAGCGAAACCAGATAGGCATTGCCTTCATTGCCGGGCTCGATGCCGTAGATCTTGTGATCGAGCTCATCGGCGAACTTGGCGATGTCGCCATAGGTCTTCAGACCCTTCTCATAGGTATAGGTCGGGACAGCGAGCGTGTACTTGGTACCTTCGAGATTGGTGGCGATAACATCGATTTCGCCCTCATCGAGATAAGGCGTGATGGCGCTGGTCTGGGCCGGCATCCAGTTGCCGAGGAAGACATCGACATCGTCGCTCTTCAGCGACGCGAAGGTGACCGGAACGGACAGGACCTTGACGTCGACCGTATAACCGAGGCCTTCCAGCAGGTGCTTGGCGGTTGCCGTAGTGGTGGTGATATCGGTCCAGCCGACATCAGAGAAGCTGACGCTATCGCAGGCGGTTGCTTCCTGCGCCTTGGCGGCGCCGGCGGAAAGGGCGGTCGCGGCGGCAAGCGCGGCGAGGGACAGTTTCAAGTTATAAGACATGTCAGCGTTTCCTTTCGGTTCGTTTGTCGAAGGCCGTAGTGGATCGTTCGGCGTGTCAAAATAAACTGGCGGCTTCCTTGATTGATCGGTCAATCAATATAACATATGCTAAGTCATGTAAACGGCGGGTTGCCCAGAAATTCGCCAGACAGCGCCAGTGAGCATTTTTTCAGCGGGTTCAGCCAATGCCTAAGATCGGAATGGAAGCCATACGTCGCGAAGCGCTTGTACGTGCGGCTATCACCGAAGTCGGCGAGGTCGGCATGGTCGAGGTTACGGTCGCCAAGATCGCCAAGCGGGCGGGCGTTTCGCCTGCGCTCGCGCATCACTATTTCGGCTCCAAAGAAAAGATCCTGTTTGCGGCCATGCGCCGTATCCTTGACGAGTTCGGCAGCTCGGTCAAGGCCCGCTACAAGGATGCGGCCACGCCCAGAGAGCGTCTCGAGGCGATCATCGAGGCCTCGTTCGGGCCGGATCAGTTCGATCCCGCCGTCGTCGCTGCATGGCTCGCCTTTTACGTCCAGGCCCAGCGCAAGGGCGATGCCAGCCGGCTGCTCTCGATCTACGAGGCGCGGCTGCGCTCCAACCTCGTCTATGCCCTGCGCCAGCTTGTGCCCCTCGAAGCCGCCCGGCGGATCGCCACCGGGCTCGGCTCCCTGATCGACGGCTTTTACCTGCGCGCCGCGCTGAAGGATTTCGGCATGAGCCGGAGCGATGCCGTCGCTATGACCCTCGAATATCTCGAACTCACACTCGCCAAGGAGATGTCCTCATGAGTGCGCGACCGAACATTCTCGTTTTGATGGTTGACCAGCTTGCCGGCACGCTGTTTCCCGACGGCCCGGCCGATTTTCTGCACACCCCCAACCTGAAGAAGCTCGCCGCCCGCTCGGCGCGGTTCCAGAATGCCTATACCGGCTCGCCGCTCTGCGCGCCGGCGCGGGCTTCATTCATGGCCGGCCAGCTTCCCCGCCGCACCCGCGTCTATGATAATGCCGCGGAGTTTGCGCCCGATATCCCGACCTATGCCCATCACCTGCGCCGCGCCGGCTACCAGACCGCGCTGTCCGGCAAGATGCATTTCGTTGGACCCGACCAGCTGCACGGTTTCGAGGAGCGGCTGACCACCGATGTCTACCCGGCCGATTACGGCTGGACACCGGATTACCGCAAACCCGGCGAGCGGATCGACTGGTGGTATCACAATATGGGATCGGTCACGGGCGCGGGCATTGGCGAGATCACCAACCAGCTCGAATATGACGACGAGGTCGCCTATGAGGCGGTGCGCAAGATCTACGATCTCGGCCGCCGCAAGGAGGACCGGCCATTCATGCTGACCGTGTCCTTCACCCATCCGCACGACCCCTATGTGGCGCGCAGGAAATACTGGGACCTTTATGAGGATTGCGACCATCTCGATCCCGAGATCGGCACGCTTGATTACGACGCGCAGGACGGCCATTCGAAGCGGATTCTGGACGCCAATGACTGGCACAAGGCCACGATCGACAAGCAGGATATCCGCAATGCGCGGCGCGCCTATTTCGCCAATGTCTCCTATATCGACGACAAGATCGGCGAAATCCTCGAAGCGCTCGACAGCGTCGGTTTCAGCGAGGATACCGCGATCGTGTTCGTCTCCGACCATGGCGACATGCTGGGCGAGCGCGGGCTGTGGTACAAGATGAGCTTCTACGAGGGCTCGGCCCGCGTACCGCTGATGGTGGCAGCCCCCGGCGTCGAACCCGGCCTCGTCAAGACGCCGGCCTCCTCGGTCGACATTACACCGACGCTCGCCGATATCGCCGGCGTTGATCTGGGCGAGATCGAACCCTGGGTCGATGGCGAAAGCCTGTTGCCGATCGCCGCCGGGGCGGCGCGCAAGCTGCCGGTTCGGATGGAATATGCCGCCGAAGCCTCGCAGGCCCCGCTGGTCTCGATCCGCGAGGGTCGGTTCAAATATAACCACTGCGAGCTCGACCCGCCCCAGCTCTTCGACCTTGAGGCCGATCCGCACGAGTTGAACAACCTCGCCGATGATCCGGCCCATGCCGAAACGGCCGCGGATTTCGCCGCGAAGGTGCGGGAATTCTGGGACATGAAGGCCTATGACGACGAGGTGCGTGAAAGCCAGGCACGCCGCCATGTCGTCTATGAGGCGCTCAGGGCCGGGCACTACCGGCCCTGGGATTTCCAGCCGTTCAAGGATGCCTCCGAGCGCTTCATGCGCAATCACATGGATCTCAACATACTCGAGGCCAGCCAGCGCTGGCCGCGAGGGGAGTAAGTTATGCGGGCTCAGCCGAAAGCAAGCCATTTCATCGACGGCGAATACGTGGAAGACCCGGCCGGCAAGGCGTTCGAGAGCGTCTATGCCGCGACCGGCGAGGTGATCGCGAACCTCCACAGCGCAACGCCTGCGATCATCGACAAAGCCATGGAATCCGCCGTCCGTGCGCAGCAGGAATGGACGTCATGGCTCCCGGTCGAGCGGGCCCGGGTGCTGCGCCGCGCGGCCGACATCATTCGCGAGCGAAACGAGGCGCTCTCCGAGCTCGAAACGCTCGACACCGGCAAGGCGATACAGGAAACGCTGGTGGCCGATGCGACTTCCGGTGCGGACAGCCTCGAATGGTTTTCCGCGCAGGCCGCCTCGCTTTCCGGCGAGAGCGTGCCGCTGGGCGATGCCTTCGCCTATACGGTGCGCGAACCGCTTGGCGTGTGCGTCGGCATCGGGGCGTGGAACTATCCGACCCAGATCGCCTGCTGGAAGGCGGCGCCCGCGCTTGCCTGCGGCAATGCCATGGTGTTCAAACCCTCCGAAATGACGCCGCTTTGCGCCCTGAAACTCGCCGAGATCTTTATCGAGGCCGGCGCGCCGAAGGGGCTGTTCAACGTGGTGCAGGGCTTCGGCGATGTCGGGGCGGCGCTTGCCACGCACAAGGATACCGCCAAGGTTTCGCTCACCGGCTCGGTGCCGACCGGCGGCAAGGTCTATGCCGCGGCCGCTTCCGGCATGCGCCACGTGACGATGGAACTCGGCGGCAAGTCGCCGCTGGTGGTGTTCGAGGATGCCGATATCGAAGACGCGATCGGCGGCGCGATGCTCGGCAATTTCTATTCCACCGGCCAGATCTGCTCCAACGGCACCCGCGTGTTCGTGCAGAAATCGATCCTGGACAAATTCCTGTCGCGGCTTGCGGAGCGCACGAAGGCGATCTGCCTCGGCGATCCGCTTGATCCCGACACCCATCTCGGCCCGCTGATCTCCGAAGGTCAACGCGACAAGGTGATGAGCTATATCGAAAAGGGCAAGGCCGAAGGCGCGCGGCTCGTCATCGGCGGCGGCGTTCCTTCGGGCGATGCCTTCGCCAAGGGCAGCTATATAGAGCCGACCGTGTTCGCCGACGTGACCGACGACATGACCATCGCGCGCGAGGAAATTTTCGGCCCGGTGATGAGCGTGCTCGCCTTCGAGACCGAGGACGAGGTGATTGCTCGCGCCAACGGCACGGAATTCGGGCTGGCCGCCGGTCTGTTCACCAAGGACATCTCCCGCGCCCACCGGGTGGCGGGCAGGCTCGCGGCCGGCATCTGCTGGATCAACACCTATAACCTGACCCCCGTCGAAATCCCCTTCGGCGGCGTGAAGCATTCGGGCTTTGGTCGTGAGAACGGCAGGGTGGCGATGGAATTTTATTCGCAGGTGAAGACGGTGCATGTGGCATTGGGCAGGGTGGATAGCCCGTATTGAGTTTGCCCGGGCGGTGCCTCCGCACCAATCAATCTCCCCCCTTGAGGGGGAGATGCCCCGACAGGGGCAGAGTGTGAAGGGTGCTTTTTCACAACAGGCCCTCCTTCTCCTTCGGCGTCATCCTCGGGCTTGACCCGAGGACCCAACCACGTCGGTCGCGAGCGGAGCAGGCGGGTCTTGCCCTGAAATACCCTGGGGGGACAGCCGGTACGCGTCTCGTGTGGAAAGGTGATTAGATCCTCGGGTCAAGCCCGAGGATGACGCAGAGAGGGGGGGAGGGTGCCGGCTAGCGAGGGGCCGGTTAAGGGCCGCAAGCGGCGTCTCATAGAACACTTGCCCACCGCGACAATGAAAGGGTCTAAATTGGCTGAAGCAGATTTTGTCATCGTGGGTTCGGGTTCCGCGGGCGCGGCCATGGCCTATCGTCTGTCGGAGGACGGGAAGTATTCGGTGCTGGTGCTGGAATATGGCGGCACGGATATCGGACCGTTCATCCAGATGCCGGCAGCCCTTTCCTATCCGATGAACATGAAGCGCTATGACTGGGGCTTTGCCTCCGAGCCGGAGCCTAACCTCGGCAACCGGCGGCTCGCCACCCCGCGCGGCAAGGTGATCGGCGGCTCGTCCTCGATCAACGGCATGGTCTATGTGCGCGGCCACGCGATGGACTTCGATCACTGGGCCGAGACCGGCGCTGCCGGCTGGGGCTTTGCCGACGTGCTGCCCTATTTCAAGCGCATGGAAAACTGGCATGACAGCGGCCATGGCGGCGATCCGTCCTGGCGCGGCAATGCCGGCCCGCTGCATGTTACCCGCGGGCCGCGCAAGAACCCGCTGTTTCACGCCTTCGTCGAGGCGGGCCGTCAGGCCGGTTTCGAACTGACCGAGGACTATAACGGCGAGAAGCAGGAAGGCTTCGGACCGATGGAGCAGACGGTGTGGAAGGGGCGGCGCTGGTCGGCGGCGAACGCCTATCTGAAACCGGCGCTGAAGCGCGAAAACCTCGATATCATCCGCTGTTTCGCCCGCAAGGTGATCATCGAGAACGGCCGCGCCGTCGGCGTCGAGATCGAGCGCGGCGGCAGGGTTGAAACGGTCAGGGCGCGCCGCGAGGTGATCCTCGCCGCCTCATCGATCAACACGCCGAAACTGCTGCTTCTGTCCGGCATCGGCCCGGCGGCGGAGCTTGCCGAGCACGATATCCCGGTGGTCGCCGATCGTCCCGGCGTCGGCAAGAACCTGCAGGACCATCTGGAGGTCTATATCCAGCAGGCGAGCACCCAGCCGATCACGCTCTACAAGCACTGGAACCTGTTCGGCAAGGCGCTGGCGGGCGCGCAGTGGCTGTTCTTCAAGAACGGCATCGGCGCCTCGAACCAGTTCGAAAGCGCCGCCTTCCTGCGCTCGGCGGCCGGCGTCGACTATCCGGATATCCAGTATCATTTCCTGCCGATGGCGGTGCGCTATGACGGCAAGGCGGCGGCGGAAGGCCACGGCTTCCAGGCCCATGTCGGGCCGATGCGCTCGCCGTCCCGCGGTGAAATCACGCTGAAGAGCGCTGATCCGGCGGAAGACCCGAAGATCGTGTTCAACTATATGAGCCACGACAAGGACTGGGCCGATTTCCGGCGCTGTGTGCGGCTAACGCGCGAAATCTTCGCGCAACCCGCCTTCGATCCCTATCGCGGCAAGGAAATTCAGCCCGGCGCCGACGTCCAGAGCGACGACGAGATCGACGGTTTCATCCGCGAGCACGCCGAAAGCGCCTACCACCCCTGCGGCACGGCGAAGATGGGGGCCGCAAGCGATCCGATGGCGGTGGTCGATCCCGAATGCCGGGTCATCGGCGTTGAGGGACTGCGGGTTGCCGACAGTTCGATCTTCCCCCGCATCACCAACGGCAATCTCAACGCACCCTCAATCATGGTCGGCGAAAAAGCCAGCGACCACATCCTCGGCCGCCACCCGCTTGCGCCCGAAAACGCCGAGCCGTGGATGAACCCGCGCCGGCAAACGTCGGATCGCTAGGCCAGCACCGCCGCTTACCTACTGATTTTATGGATGATATCCGAACGCTGACGCCCCGGGCGTTCGGCTCGGACCTCTCTGCGCGCCGGTTCCGCCGCGATGCGGCGATTCATCGATCGTGAAAACCCGTTCCGCGAGCGCTTGACGAACGTAATTTCAATATTCTATAGAATATAGAACACGCAACGCGGAGGAGGAGCAAGTCGTGAAAAGCATGATTGGAGGAAAGGGTGCCGCAAGAAGGCGCGTGCTCAAGGGGATGGCCACGTCTCTGGTGCTGGCGGCAATGCCGCTTGCAGCGGCTGATGCGCAGGAGGGCCTCGGCTCGCCGGGTGACCCGGTCGAAATCAAGATCATGGCCAATGAGGCATTCGCCAACACCTGGCAGACCATTCTGGTTCCGGAGTTCAACAAGAAGTTCCCGAATGTCGAGGTCCGGATCGATGGCGTTCCCTATACGGAACTGCTCGCCAAGATGATGCTCGATGCCACCAGTCCCGATCCGGAATATGATATCCTGCTGGCCGACGATCCGTGGGTGCCGCAGCTTGCCTCGATCGGCGCGCTGATGGATCTCAAGGGAGATGAGATCGCCGCGATCACCGACGCGGATTACGACTGGGACGACTTCAATGCCGCGCCGCTTGCCGCCGGCGAATGGCAGGGCGTCCAGTATGCGGTCCCGGTCCGCTCCAACATGCTTTTGATGTTCTACAATCGCTCGCTCTACGACAAGGCGGGTGTGCCCGAGCCGACGCCGGAACTCACCTGGGAGCAATTCTTCGAAAATGCGCCGAAGTTGGTTCAGGATACCGATGGCGACGGCAAGGTCGATGCCTGGGCGATCGATACCTATTTCGTGCGCGATCCGCTGACGCCGACCATCTGGCAGTCGATCCTCAACGCCAATGGCGGCAGCCTGCTCGATGACGATGGCAATCCCGCATTTGCCGACGATGTCGGCGTTGCTTCGCTGGAAACCCACAAGCGCCTGCTCGACTACGCGCCGCCCGGCGGTCTCAGCCACGGCTTCTCGGAATCGCTCCAGGCCTTCCGCCAGGGCGCGGTCGCCAACATGATCACCTGGGGCAGCGTCTACAAGTCGACCGCCGTCGACCCGCAGTCGACGACGCTCACCACCGATGAGGTCGGCATTCAGGTGCTTCCCGTCGGCGATGTCCGCGCCGGCACCCATCGCGGCATCTGGATTGCCGGCATCAGCAGCAAGACGGAACATCCCGAGGCGGCCTGGGCCTTCCTCCAGTGGCTGACCTCGAAGGAGGGCGAAAGCGTCAATGCCGCGCTGGTCGGCTCGTTCCCGGCCCGCAAGTCGACGCTTTCCGGAGAGCCGAGCGAACCATGGCTGGCGCCGGTCTATGCCACGCTGCAGAACGCCTATGAAGTTGCCGAAGAGGGTAAGATGTGGCGCATCCGCAGCCCGAAATCGGACGCCGCCCAGCAGGTGCTCGCCGATGAGGTCGCCCGCGCGCTTGCCGGCCAGGCGTCCGCGCAAGAGGCGCTCGATACCGCCTCCAAGAAGATCTCCAGGGTGCTGAACTAGGCCGTTCAACCAGGCAGACAAGACGGATGCGGGCCTTCCCGCATCCGCCGCCAACCTTCCAGAATTTTACAACAGCTTTTGCCGGCGGAGACGCGGCGCAATCGCGATCGTGTCGATGCTTTCGGCATCGAATGCCTGGGTCGGAGATATCCGCGCCCATACCGACTGAGGACCATGATGCCAACGAAGGCCATAATCAGTGACGTCAAGACGCTGTCCTGCAGCAATTCCTGGCGCAACTACAATTTCCTGAAGATCACCACCGAGGACGGGATCGTCGGCTGGAGCGAGTTCGACGAGTATTTCGGCTCGCCCGGCGTCGGCGCGGCGATCAACCAGATCGCGCCGCGCATGATCGGCAAGAGCGCGATGCATCACGAGCATATCCGCGAGGATTTGCGCAATGTCACGCGGCCCGGCTCCGGCGGCGTCGTCGGCCAGGCGCTGGGGGCGATCGAAAATGCGCTTCTCGACATCAAGGCCAAGACGCTGGACGTGCCCTGCCATGTTCTGCTTGGCGGCAAGGTGCGCGACAGGATCCGGGTCTACTGGTCGCATTGCGTTTCCTATCGCACCCGCACCCAGCACTTCTCGCCCGGCATCACCGATATCGAGGGCGTGAAGCAGATCGCCCGCGAAGTCGGCGAAAAGGGATTCTCGGCACTCAAGACCAATATCTTCCGCTACGACGCCGAGGATAGGATCGAGCCCTGGTCGCCCGGCTTCGGCCGTCCCTACGAGACCGGCCGCAATGTCGAGCGCAAGACGCTTGAGGGCCTTCGCCGTCACCTTGAGGTCATGCGCACCGAGGCCGGTCCCGACATCGACATGCTGCTCGATCTCAATTTCAACGCCAAGACCGACGGCTATCTGAAAATCCTGCGCGAAATCGACGACCTTGACCTGTTCTGGGTCGAACTCGATACGCTCGACCCCGAGGCGCTCGCCTATATCCGCTCGCAGAGCCGGCACCCGATCGCCTCGTGCGAGACCCTGATCGGGCTCCAGCAGTTCCTGCCCTTCTTCCGCGCCCAGGCCGTCGATGTCGCGATCATTGATACGCCCTGGAACGGCGTCTGGCAGTCGATGAAGATCGCCGCCGCAGCGGAAGCCTACGAGACCAATGTCGCCTGCCACAATTTCTACGGCCATCTCTGCACGATGATGAACGCGCATTTCTGCGCGGCGGTGCCGAACCTGACGATCATGGAAACCGATATCGACCGGATCGGCTGGGATGCGGAAATCTTCACCCACCTGCCGGAATTCCAGGATGGCTATCTCATCCTTCCCGACAGGCCGGGCTGGGGCACCGAGCCGATCGAGGCGGCGCTTGCCGACCATCCGCCGGTTCCAGGCGCCGGCATGTGGCAGCGCACCGAAGCCTCGAAGCTTTCGGTATAATGGCGGATGAGGGGAGGCCCGGGCTTCGATCATGAATGAGAAAGTGGATGTCCTGATCATCGGCGCGGGCGCTTCCGGCGCGGCCATGGCCTGGAGCCTGGCCGATACCAGGATGCATATCCTGTGCCTGGATCAGGGAGACTGGCAGAACACCTCCGACTTCCCCAGCAACGGGCGGGACTGGGAAGCGCGCCTGACGGAGGACTTCGCCCTCAGCCCCAACCGTCGGCGGCTCGCCGCCGACTATCCGGTCAATGACGATGATTCGCCGATCAAGATCTCCAATTTCAATGGCGTCGGCGGCGGCACCATCCTCTATGCTGGGCATTATCCCCGGCTCCACCCCTCCGATTTCAGGGTCCGCAGCCTGGACGGCGTCGCCGATGACTGGCCGATCGACTACGAGACGCTGGAACCTTTCTTCGCCCTCAACGACCGGATGATGGGCGTTGCCAGCCTGGCGGGCGATCCGGCCTATCCCGAGAAAGATCAGGTCATGGGGCCGATCCCGCTTGGCCGCACGGGTCAGGTGCTCGGCAAGGCCATGAACGATCTCGGCTGGCACTGGTGGCCGTCGGATGCGGCGATCGCGACGCGCGAATATGAGGGCCGGGCGCCCTGCATCAATCTCGGCCAATGCGGCTCCGGCTGCGCCCAGGGCGCCAAGGGCACGACCGATCTGACCTACTGGCCGGAGGCGCAGCGCGCCCGCGTCGAGATACGGCCGCGCTGTCGCGTCAGCCGGGTCGAAACCGGTCCGGACGGCATGGCGACGGGCGCTCATTATTTCGACGCGGACGGCAAGGAGCAGTTCCAGCCGGCCGAAATCGTGATCCTTGCCTGCAACGGCATCGGCACGCCGCGCCTGTTGCTCAACTCGGCCTCCGGCCGCTTTCCCCATGGTCTCGCCAATTCCAGCGGCCTCGTCGGGCGCAACCTGATGCTCCACCCCTATGCCCAGATACGCGGCCATTTCGACCAGCCGATGGATGGCCATCGCGGCTCGCCGATCTGCATCTGGAGCCATGAGTTCTACGAGACCGAAGCGGCGCGCGGCTTCGTGCGCGGCTATTGCTATCAGTTTTCGCGCGGCATGGGCCCGGTTCGCACCGCGATGACCGGCATGGCGGATGGGCTGCTGCCCTGGGGCGAGGATCATCACGATGCCTTCCGCCGGCTGTTCGGCCACAGCGCCGGCATGCTGGCGATCTGCGAGGATCTGCCAGAGGAGCACAATCGCGTCACGCTCGATCCGGAGCTCAAGGACGCAAACGGCATTCCCGCGCCGAAGATCAGCTACCGGCTGAGCGAGAATTCGCGCCTGATGCTCGACCATTCGGTGGAACGCGGCGTCGAAATCCTGAAGGCCGCCGGCGCGCGCGATATCACCACCCGCGTGCCGCTGCCCTATGCCGGCTGGCATCTGATGGGGACCGCCCGCATGGGCACGGACCCCGAGCGCTCCGTCGTCAATGAATGGGGCCGCAGCCACGATGTGAAGAACCTGTTCATCGTCGACGGCAGTGTTTTCGTCACCTCCGGCGGGGTCAACCCGACCTCGACGATCCAGGCGGTGGCGCTCTATGTCGCCGATCAGATCAAGACCCGCCTCTACGAGCTTTTCGATTGAACCGGCCATGACACAGACGATGACAGACCGGGCGGAACCGCCGCCCTTCGAAGATAACGAAAAGATCTTGTTCGCAATCGTCGGGCACATGATCCCGGCAAGCGCGCGCCACGGCGTGCCCGGCGCCGATGATCCGGCGATCTATGCCGATATCCTACGCTCGGTCGGCCGCGACCGGCAGGCGCTCGCCGAGGCGCTCGCAGCGGTCGAGACGCGCGCCGGAGCAGGCTTCGCGGCGCTTTCGCGCGAGGAGCAGGCCACGATCCTGCGGGAATTCCGCGCCGATGAGCCGGCGCTTGCCGGCGTGATAGAGGCCGTCACTGCGCGTTGCTATTATCGCGATGACCGGGTCATGGCGTCGATCGGCATAGAGGTCCGTCCGCCGTTTCCGGAAGGCTATGCGGTCGAGGAAGGGGACTTGTCGCTGCTTGATCCCGTGCGGGCGCGCGGCCCGATCTGGCGTGCGCCCTGAACGAAGCGCGCCGCGCCGACCGCGAGAAAGGCCCCGACAGATAAGGGGCGGAGAGGACGAGGAAGCATGAGGGAGGAGACCGGGATGACGACAGAGACCGTATCGCGCCGCGATGCCGCAGGCGGCGAGGCAGCGCGCCATGCCCGGCGGCATGCGCTGGCCGACCTTCTGAGCCGCTGGTCGTTCCTGATGCCGAGCATGCTGGTGCTGATCGTCATGCTCGCCTATCCGATCTTCTACACGATCGAGATCAGCTTTTCCTCCTTCGATCTTGCGAGCTTCAGCGCCGATCAATGGGTCGGCTGGGAGAATTACCGCGAGGTGATCGGCGACTACCGGTTCTGGGAATCGCTGAAGGTCACGCTGATCTATCTGGTGATCGCCCTGCCACTGCAGGTCGTGCTCGGCTTCGGCATCGCCTATCTGATCAATGCCGAATGGTGGGGCCGGGGCATATTGCGCGCGCTGTTCATCATTCCCATGGTGGTCGCCCCCGTGGTCGCCGGCGGCATGTGGCGGATGATCCTCGATCCGCTCTGGGGCATCGCCAATTACTGGCTCGGCCTTGTCGGCCTCGGCCCGCTCGACTGGTTCGGCGATGCGCGATTGGCGATGGCCTCGATCATCATCATCGACACATGGCGCTGGACCCCGTTCATCGTGCTGATCGCCACCGCCGCGCTGCTTGCCCTGCCGAAGGATGTGTTCGAGGCCGCCAAGATCGACGGCGCCGGCTGGTGGTCCACGCTCTGGTCCGTCGCCGTGCCGCTTCTGGTGCCGGTGATCGCGGCCACCTTCGTCATCCGCTGGCTCGGCGCGGTGAAGATGTTCGACATCGTGCTGGCCGCCACCTATGGCGGGCCGGGCAAGGCCACCAATGTGATCAACCTGTTCATCTACGAGGAGGCGTTCCGCTCGCTGCGCTTTGCCGAATCCGCGGCAATGGCCGTCATCGTGCTGATCCTGACCATGGTTCTGACCGGCATCTTCCTCCGCGGCAGCCGCAAACTGGAGGAACTGTTTTGAGCGCCCCCGTCCCATCGTCAGCGCCCGCAAGCGCCTTCGGGCACAGGCTGCGGATCGCCGCCGCCATCATCGTCAGCCTGTTCTTCCTGTTTCCGATCTACTGGATGGTGCTGACCTCGTTCAAGCAGCAGGTGGACATCTTCACCAATCCGCCGACCTTCTTCTTCACGCCGACGCTTGCGACCTACACCGAATATATCGCGCGGGCTGATATCGTCCGGCGGCTGATCAACACCGTCATCGTCGCCACCGGCTCCGGGCTGCTGTCGATCGTGGTCGGCACCATGGCGGGTTACGCGCTCGCCCGCATCCGGCTGCGCGGGGCCGGCACGATCGGGCTGCTGATCCTGCTGTCGCGCGGCGTGCCGCCGATCGCGCTGGCGGTGCCGATGTTCCTGGTCGCGCGCAAGTTCGGCCTGACCGACAAGCACATCACCCTGATCCTCGCCTACAGCACCTTCCTGATCCCCTATGTGATGTGGCTGATGCGCAGCTTTTTCCTCTCCCTGCCGAAGGAGCTTGAGGAATCCGCCATGATCGACGGATGCTCGCGCTATGGCGCCTTCTTCAAGATCATCCTGCCGATCTCGCTGCCCGGCCTGCTGTCGACCCTGATCTTCAGCATGATCCTCGCCTGGGAGGAACTGCTGTTCGCGCTCGTGCTCACCAACCGCAACGCCTCGACCATACCGGTGGCGATCGCCGGCATTGCGGGCGACACCGTCAACGGCGCGAACTGGGGCGCGCTCACCGCCGTCGGCACGATCACCGTCGTTCCGGTGGTGATCTTCGCCCTTCTGGTGCAGAAGTGGTTGATCAAGGGCTTGGCGGACGGCGCGACCAAGGGATAATTGCGCCGGAGCCTCAAAACCGGAACTGGACGGAAACCATGGACCACCCCAAGACCTACATGACCAAGGCCGAACATGCCCGGCAGCATATCCAGGAGATGGTGCTTTCCGGAACGGTCGGGCCGGGCGACAGGATCACAACGCGGGAAGTGTCGCTCGCGCTCGGCATCAGCGAGACGCCGATCCGCGAGGCGATCCGCAGCCTCGCCTCCGATGGTTGGCTGGAGGTGCAGAACCATATCGGCGCCGTGGTGCAGGGCCTGCGCGCCGAGCAGATCCGCGAGATCAGCGCCTTGCGCGGTCTGATCTGCGGGCTCGCGGTCGAACTCGGCGCTGGAAACTTCAACGCCGACCGGCTGGCGAAGATCGACGAGAATATCGCGATCTCGGCCACGGCGCTGGAAGCCGAGGATTTCGACCTGTTCGGGGCCAAGAACTACGAGTTTCACCTGCTGCTCTGCGACAATCCGGAATCGCCCTGGTGCCGCAGGCTGCTTGAGAACATGCACGGGCTGATGTCGGCGCAGCGCCACGGCATTCCGCCGCAGCCGGGGCGGCTCGCCGATGCCCTGGAGGAGCATAAGGCCATCCGCGACCGGCTGCGCGAGGGCGATTTCACCGCTGCGTCCGCGCTGGTGAATCAGCACGAAAAGAACACCGGCGATTTCCTGATCGACCTGATCGAGGCCGCGCCGGCCAAGGGTGTGAACCGACGGTCGGAAGGCCGCCGCGCGTCCGCGCCATAAATCAGCCGTGCCGGAAGGGGCGGTAAAGGGAGGAGTTTTGGAATGGGTACGGTTCAAATCCGCAATGTGCGCAAATCCTACGGTGCCGTCGAGGTGCTGCACGGCGTCTCGATCGATATCGAGGATGGCGAATTCGTCGCGCTGGTCGGTCCCTCCGGGTGCGGAAAATCGACCCTGCTCAGAATGATCGCCGGCCTTGAAGGCATTACCGGCGGCGACATCGTGATCGGCGACCGCGTGGTCAACCATGTCGCGCCGAAGGATCGCGACATCGCCATGGTATTCCAGAACTACGCGCTCTATCCGCACAAGAATGTCCGCGACAATATGGGCTTCGCGCTGAAACAGCGGCGTGTGCCGAAAGCGGAGATCGAGCGGCGCGTCGGCGATGCCGCGCGCATTCTCGGGCTTGAGCCCCTGCTGGACCGCAAGCCGCGGCAATTGTCCGGCGGCCAGCGCCAGCGCGTCGCCATGGGCCGCGCCATCGTGCGCGATCCCAATGTCTTCCTGTTCGACGAGCCGCTCTCCAATCTCGATGCCAAGCTCCGCGTGCAGATGCGCTCCGAGATCAAGGAGCTGCATCAGCGGCTGAAGACCACGACCATTTACGTGACCCACGACCAGATCGAGGCGATGACGCTTGCCGATCGGGTCGTCGTTCTGAACGGCGGCGTGATCGAGCAGGAAGGCCCGCCGCTCGAACTCTATGACAAGCCGGCCAGCCTGTTCGTCGCGGCCTTCATCGGCTCGCCGCCGATGAACTTCCTGCAGGGCGATATCGTCGCCAGGAACGGGTTGAAGCTTGCCGACGGGCGGATATTGCCGCTGCCCGCCGCCGATCCGAAGGCCCGGCAGCGCGTCACCGTCGGCGTCCGGCCCGAGCATTTCGTGCTTGCCGAAAGCGGCTGGCCGGCGATCGTCACGATTGTCGAGCCGACGGGTTCGGAAACCCAGATCACGGCCCGGCTTGCCGACGAGGTGATCCGCATCCTGGTGCGCGGACGCACGGATGCGGAGCCGGGCGATACGATCCATCTTCAGGTCGCGCCGGATGCGATACATTTCTTCGACGCCGCCCCGGTGCCGGAACTGGCGCTGGAAGATCCGGTTTGACCGCACGAAAAGAAAGGGAGCGAGATCCATGCTTGAACTCAGCAATTTCTATATCGACGGTCGCTGGACGCCAGTGACTTCGACAGCAAGCCACACGCTGGTGGACGCCACCACCGAACAGCCCTTCGGCACGATCGCGCTTGCCGGAACAGACGAGGTTGATGCCGCGGTGATGGCCGCCAAACGCGCCTTGCCGGCATGGGCGGAGAGCGATCCCGAAGCCCGGATCGCGCTCGTCAGGCGCATCCACGACATCTATGCCGGCCGCGTCGAAGAGATGGCGCGCGTCATCTCTCAGGAAATGGGTGCGCCGATCGAGCTTGCCCGCACCCGACAGGCGGCGGCCGGCCTGCGCCACATGACCAGTTTTCTCACCGCCATGGAGCATTTCGATTTCGTAAGGCCGCTCGGGCCGCATGCGCCGGACGATCGCATCCTGATGCAGCCGATCGGCGTCGTCGGCCTGATCACGCCGTGGAACTGGCCGATGAGCCAGGTCGCGCTGAAGGTCATACCGGCGCTTCTTGCCGGCTGCACCATGGTGCTGAAGCCGTCGGAGCTCGCGCCGCTGTCATCCAACCTGCTGGCCGAGATCATTCACGAGGCGGGCGCGCCCGCCGGCGTCTTCAATCTCGTTCAGGGCGACGGCGCGACCGCCGGCGCGCGGCTCGTCGAACATCCCGATGTCGCCATGATTAGCTTTACCGGGTCGACGCGCGCAGGAGCCAGCATCATGCGCGGCGCAGCCGACAGTTTCAAACGCGTCGCGCTGGAACTGGGCGGCAAGGGCGCCAACCTCATCTTCGCCGATGCCGATGAGGATGCCGTCGCGCGCGGCGTCCGGCAATGCTTCATCAACAGCGGCCAGAACTGCAACGCCCCGACCCGTATGCTGGTCGAGCGTTCGGTCTACGAGACCGCCGTGGACAAGGCGCGCGCGGCGGCCAACGCCATCGCGGTCGGCCCCTCATCGGCAGAGGGGAAGCATATGGGACCGGTGATCTCAAAGGGACAGTTCGACAAGATCCAGGACCTGATCGAGACCGGCATTCGCGAGGGCGCGCGGCTGGTGGCGGGCGGGACCGGCCTGCCGGCCGGCTTTAACCGCGGCTATTTCGTCCAGCCGACGGTGTTCACCGATGTCGACAACGAAATGACCATCGCGCGCGAGGAGATTTTCGGCCCCGTTCTCAGCATCATTCCCTTTTCCGATGAGGACGAGGCGGTGGCGATCGCAAACGACACGCGCTACGGCCTCACCAATTATGTCCAGAGCGGCGATGGCGCGCGGCGCAACCGGCTGGCGCGACGCCTGCGCTCCGGCATGGTCGAGATGAATGGCCAGCCGCGCGGCGCCGGCTCGCCCTTTGGCGGCGTCGGCCATTCGGGCGGCGCGCGCGAGGGCGGCATCTGGGGGCTGGAGGAATACATGACCGTGAAATCGGTCTCGGGCTGGTCGTCGTAGCCGGGCCGACGCTCCTCGGCCACCATCGCCGCCAAGGAGCGTACCCAACAAAAAACCCGGCCTCGCGACCGGGTTTTTCAATTCGGAAAAACCTGCGCGGCTCAGTTGGCCGGCTGCTGCACCTTGGCGCGGGCCTGTTCCTCGGCCATGCGCTTCTGGAACATCTGCGCGAAGTCGATCGGGTCGACCAGCAGCGGCGGGAAGCCGCCATTGCGGGTGGCGTCGGCGACGATCTGGCGGGCGAAGGGGAACAGCAGACGCGGGCATTCGATGAACAGCATCGGCAGCACATGCTCCTTCGGGAAGTCGGCCACGCGGAACACGCCGCCATAGACCAGTTCGCACAGAAACATAGGCTTGTCGTTCGACTTGGCTTCCGCCTTCAGCGACAGCAGCACGTCGTAGGTGTCGTCGCCGAGCGGATTGGCGTTGACATTGACCGAGATATTGATTGCCGGCTGGCCGTCGCGCTTCTGCAGCGAGGCGGGAGCTCCCGGATTTTCAAAGGAAAGATCCTTGATGTACTGGGTGAGAATGCTCAGTGCAGGGCTCGGCTTCTTCTCCGCCGCTCCGTTTTCCTCGGCCATTGCGCGTCCTTTCGAGTAATGTCGTTGTGTGCGAATTAGCATCTCGCCGGCGGGCGTACAACCCTTCGTGCCGGCGGTTCGGGCCGTGAAGGCCTGCATTTCAGCCTATTTGGGCTTGTCGTTGTCGTCGGGCTTGTCCTTGCCCGCCCAGGGCGAGTTCGGATCCGGATCGTGGGAGAAATCATCGGCATCGAGATCGACCACTTTCGGCCCCTCGCGCGGACCTTCGCGGCGGGGTGGCTCGCGCGTCGTGTAGCTGAACCCGGCGGAGCGCTCGGAAACCACCACCATGTTGCGGCTCATCCGCTTCCACACGAAATCGCGAAACGGCGGGACAAACAGCAGGAAACCGCAGATATCGCTGACGAAACCGGGGATCAGCAGCAGGATGCCGGCGAGCACGATCATGCCGCCATGGACGAGGTCGCGGCCCGGATTGCCGCCGTCGCGGACATCCTGGTTGAGCCTCTGCAAAACGCTGAAACCCTGGATGCGCAACAGGATCGCGCCGATCACGGCGGTCAGCATGATCAGGCCGAGCGTCGGAAACAGGCCGATCGCGCGACCGACGATGATGAAGCCCGCGATTTCAATGAACGGGTAGAGAATGATGGCAATAAGAAGCGGCAAGTCGTTTTCCTGTCTGGCTTGTCTTTTCCAGCTTGTTTTTTCTGGCTTTCTTTCCCTTTTCGCGGCCCATGGGAAATGCGCTTGATAATCCGATGTGTTACATTTGAATCATGGCCCTGTGAAGTCTATATGGGGATAGGAAAACAACAAGGAAAGCCGCGGGTACGACGAAATGGGCACAAGCGATCTGATAACCCTCTTCTTCCTGATTGCGGCTGTGGTGATTTTCTTCCAGCTTCGCAACGTTCTCGGCCGCCGCACCGGCAATGAAAAGCCGCGCTACGAGCAGACGCCCGTGCGTTCGCGCGCCGATGCGTCGGAGGCGGCGCGCGGCGAGGGCAAAGTGATCACGCTGCCGGGCGTCGAGAAAGAACAGGAAGCCGCACGCAAGGCCGCGATCGACAGGATCGCGCCAGCGGGAAGCGACGTCAATTCCGGCCTCCAGGCGATTGCCGCGGCCGATCCGCAATTCGATCCCGACGCCTTCCTCAAGGGCGCGCGCTCGGCCTACGAGATGATCGTGATGGCCTTTGCCGAAGGCGATCGCCGCAGCCTCAAGAATCTTTTGTCGAAGGAAGTCTATGATGGCTTCAACGCCGCCATCAGCGAGCGCGAGGCCAAGGGTGAGACCGTCAGGGCGAATTTCGTCGGCATCGAAAAGGCGGAGATTACCGAGGCCGAGGTCGAAAAGACCGAAGCCCGGATCACGCTCCGTATTGTCAGCCAGATGATCTCCGCCACCTATGGCCGGGATGGCGAGGTGGTCGACGGCGACCCCGAGGAAATCGCGGAAATCCGGGATCTCTGGACCTTCGCCCGCGACACCAAGGCGCGCGATCCGAACTGGAAGCTGATCGCCACGGCCTCCGAATAGGCGATTGATCCGGCGGCGCCTGCCGCCTGACGGGAGTTCGACTGATGAGCCGGCGCAAGCTCTCGTCCGAGGAACGCGAATTGTGGAACAAGGTGGCCCGCACGGCGCGGCCGCTTCCCGGCCGCAAGGCGGAAAGGCCCGAGGCGGCCGCCGAGAGTTTCGCGGAAATGATGAGCCCGAAGGCGCCCGCACCCATAAAGGCCGAACCGCCGCGCGCCGGCGTCTCGCCGCTTGCGCTCCGGCAGCCAAAGGAACCGCGCCACCATCCGCTGGAGCGGCCGGTGAAGAGAAAGCTCGCCAGCGGGCGCATCGGCATCGATGCCCGCATCGATCTTCACGGCCTGTTTCAGGACGAGGCCCATGCGCTGCTACTCTCCTTTCTGCGCCGCGCCCATGAGCGCGGCCATCGCCATATCCTGGTGATCACCGGCAAGGGCGCGTCGCTTGGCAGCGATGGCGTGCTGAAGCGCACCGTGCCGCTGTGGTTCTCGCTACCGGATTTTCGGCCGCTGATTTCCTCCTATGAGACCGCCGCCCGCCAGCATGGCGGCGAAGGCGCGCTTTATGTGCGTCTTGCCCGTCGGAAGGGAGGGGCGGCATGACCCCCTTCGGCGATGCCGTGCGCGCATTGCGGGCACAGCGCGGCGTGACGCAAAAGCAGATGGCCGAGGCGATCGGCGTTTCGCCCGCCTATCTATCCGCGCTCGAGCACGGACGGCGCGGCAAGCCGAGCTTCGATTTCCTGCAGCGGGTCGCCGGCTATTTCCACATCATCTGGGACGATGCCGAGGCGTTCTTCGAAATCGCCGATCAGTCCGATCCGCGCGTCGTGATCGACACGATCGGCCTGCCCTCCGCCCACACCGCCTTCGCCAACCATCTGTCGCGCAGTATCGGCCGGCTGGATGAGGATGCAGTGGCGGAACTGGAAGCCGTTCTTCAAAAGCGCCTGAAACGCTGAGGCGTTGCCGGTCTCGATTAACCGAACAGCCCCCTGATCATGTCCTTGTCGTAGGGCTTGGACAGGATGCGGATATCCTCGAGGCCTTCGGGAAGCGTCAGGCTGTCGCCATAGCCGGAGGCGAACACGAAGGGCACGCCATCCCGTTGCAGCCGGCGCGCCACCTCGAAGCTGGTCTCGTTGCCGAGATTGATGTCGAGAAGGCCGAAGTCGAAGGGGCTGTCACGCCGGTCAAGCATGCCCACCGCGGCTTCCACCGTCGGCGCGATAACGGTCTCCAGACTGCCGAGCCTTTCGAAGATCATCTCGGCATCCAGCGCAATCATCAGATTGTCCTCGACCACTAAAACCGATTTCGGCGGCGTGAAGGCGCTCGGCGCGGAGACCTGTTCAACGGCGGCGGGCGCCGGTTCCGGCTCCTCGGCAACCACATGTTCGGCTGGCAGCCAGAACGCGGCCGTCACGCCTTCCAGACGATAGGAAATATCGGCCCGGCCGGAAAGCTCGAACGGTATGGTGCGCTCAATGATCGTCGAACCGAAGCCCCGGCGTTTTGGCGCTTTCACCGGCGGTCCGCCGATCTCGCGCCAGTCGATCTGGAGACTTTCGTCCGGGCCGAGGCTCCAGTCGACCCTGACCGTGCCGCGCGCCGATGACAGCGCGCCGTATTTGGCGGAGTTGGTCATCATCTCGTGGATCACCAGCGCCATCGCGGTATAGGCTTTCGACGTCAGAAGCACGTTGGGGCCGGTGGTTTCCAGCCGCGTCTTTCTGTCGAGGAGGTAGCTTTCTGCCTCCGCCTCGATCAGTTCCGTCAGCGCGGCCGGGGCCCAGTGGTGGCGCGTGATCTGGTCGTGGGCGCGCGCCAGCGTCTGCACCCGGCCATCGAGCTTGGCGACCAGTTCGCTGGTGGAGATCGCGCCGACGCTGGTCTGCGATATCAGGCCGCGCACCAGGCCCAGAATGTTGCGGACCCGGTGGTTGAGTTCGGCGATCAGCAGTTCCTGCTTCTCATTGGCAAGCTTGCGCTCGCGCCCGGCCTCCTCCGTCAGCCGCAGCACGACTTCCAGCAGCATGATCCGCAATTGCGAGGCGGCGCGGATATCGGCGGCGGACCACGGCGCGCTCTGGCCGCGCACCGTCGTTTGCCAGGTCTCGAAACTCTTGCGCGGCGTCAGCCGGGCGCCGTTCGGGCCGTAGCTCACCGGCTTTTCCGGATTGCCGGCCCAGTTGACCTGCTGCACCAGTTCGGCCCGGAAGAACAGCAGATAGTCGCGCGGCGAGCGCGAGATCGGGATCGACAGCACGCCGGCCGCCTTTTCGACAAGGCGCTCCGCGTCTGGCATGAATGTGCCGATCTCGTGATTGGCGTAGACGGCGTTGCCGGGCAGCGCGTTCAGATGGTCGCAGAGCGCGAGGATATTGGCCGGCTCCGGCGCGTCGCCGCCGGTCACGACCCTCTCCTCCTGCACCACGGCGTAGCCATCGGCCTTGAGAATGTCGGCGAAGGATTCGGCGGAAGAATGCAGCAGTTCCGGCGTGGTGGCGTCTTTCGAAAGCGTGCGGGAAATATGCGTCGTCAGCCGGTGCACCACCTCGTCATTGGCGCGCTCTTCGGCTGAAAGCCGGGTCTGCAGGATCAGAGACAGCATGTGGCCGAACAGCAGCGCGGCGTTTCGAAGGCGCATCGAGGGCACATGGGTCTTGCCGTGGTGGCAGGCGATCAGCCCCCACAGCGCGCCGTTGACGATCACCGAGATCGACATCGAGGCGCCGACATTCATGTTGCGCAGATATTCGAGATGGATGGTCGACACGCTTCTGAGCCGGCTTCCCGAAAGGTCCAGCACCTCGCCGTCAAGGGCAAGGATCGGCGCGCCCTCGTCGGCGACCGAGGCGATCAGCCGGATCGGGTTTTCGACATAGAGCGCGCGCGCCTGTTTGGGAATGTCGGTGGCCGGATAACGCAGGTTCAGGAATGGTTCGAGATCGTGCCTTTTGGCTTCCGCCACCACTTCGCCGGTATCATCCGCGCCGAACTTGTAGAGCATCACCCGGTCGAAACCGGTGATCAGCTTCACGAAACGGACGGTGTGGCTGTAAACTGCGGCGAAGGACGGAAGCTCGGCCATGCGGTCGATGGCGTTGCGCACATTGGCCATGTCGGTGGCAGCACCCTCCACCGGGGTGGCGGGCTCGAACTCGATGATGATGGTGTCCTCGAACCGGTGCACCGAGGCGTCGAACCGGCTCTCGGAACCGGCGATGCTGAGGTCATAGATCACCTCGACGCCGCGATGCGGGTTGAGGAATTGCAGGCGGTTGCGGATGGTGTGGATCGTCTCCGCCGGCAACAGCGCCTCTGCCTGCCGGCCAAGCAACGGCGCTGCCGCGACGGCGAGAAAATTGCCGATGTTTTCGGAGACATGCGAGATCGTCCAGTCGGGCGCGACGGCGACCAGAAAGCCGAATTCCTGCACGCGGCCGAGAAGATGGATCGGCTCGCGATCGCAATTGGTCAGATCGACCCGGTCGTTCATTGCGCCTGTTCTCCTTCAAGATGGCAAACGGCCTCCAGATAGGCATCGAAAAGCGCCCTGGCTGACGTTACGGCCGTTGCGACGGCGCTTTGGTTGGCGGGTTGGGCGGCAAGCCAGGCCCGAAAAGACGTCCAGTGATTCTCGCCCTCGCCATGGCGCAGGAAGGCGACGGGATAGGACGCGCCGGCCTTCGCCAACTGGCCAAGCAGATAACGCGCGCCAAGCCGCGAGCCTTCCAGCACATAGGCCAGACCCGCGACCGAGCTGCTGTTGCCCGCAACGCAAGCGCCTGCCGGCATTGAAAGCGCGAGCGCCTCAAGATCGCGGGCGAGCGCCGCCGTGCGCAGCCTGTCGCCGGGAAGCGTCGCATAGAGCGGCTGGGCGGCAAGCCAGCGCTCGGCTTGAGGCAGCACGCGGGCATGCATCAGCAGGAAACGCTGATAGCCTTCGGGCGAGGCGAACGGGGTGCGGCTGACCGCGCGATCGAGGCGCTGATGCAGGTCGCTGGTATTGTTTCGCAGTTCGGCAAGCAGTTCCATTCGCCACTTTAGAAGAATTTAATATACGGGAAACGTGACCTTTAGACGAATAATGCGGGCCGCGCCAGACGTTTGCGATTATGAGGGAGACAGGCAGGGGCGGGCTTTAAACCAGATTAAAACGGGTCGCTATTGGCGGGTTTTCAGGGCCGGCTCTATTCGCCCGTAAGCGCCCTGGCGGCCTGACGCAGGGCCTCGCGGAAGGCCCTGACGGAGGCCATGGTTTCGTGTTCGGCGAGCGTAAGGAAGCCGACCTGAATCTGCGGCAGCGTGCAACCGGGAATATCGAGCGCAACGACCTCGCCGCCGGCGAGCCGGCTTTCGAGCATGAAACGGGGCGTGAGCGTCAGCACCTGCATTTCATGGGTCAGCGTGAGCAGCGAACCAGGGCCGGCGTTGAGCTCCAGCATCGGCTGTGGAAGGATCACGCCGTGGTTGCGCAGTTCCGTTTCGAGCTCGACGCGATTATTGCTCTCTTCGGGCGGCAGCAACCACGGCCACGCTGCCAGTTCGGCGATGTCGATATCGGTTCGTCCCGCCAGCGGATGGTTCTTCGAACAGGCAATCACAAGATCGGAGCGCGTCAGTGGGTCGTGGCGCAACACCGGCACCACCTTTTTCGGGATATGGTTCCAGTCGATCCTCCCGACATAGCAGTCGAGCCGGCCGTCCCAGAGCTCGCGCAACACATCGCCGACGACGCCGACCGATATGCGGTAGCGGACGGCGCTCCTTTCGGCATCGAGAATTTTGAGCGCCGCAGGCAGGAGGTTGAAGTTCAGCGCCGGATTGGCGCCGATCCTGACGATCGGCGAGGGGCTGGTCTTCAGTTCGGCCATGAGATGGTCGAGGGAGGAGAGGCCCGAACGGGCTCGTTCCAGGGCGACGCGACCGGCAGGCGTCAGCTCGACGCCGCGCACCGACCGCGCCACCAGCTCGACGCCGAAGGCATATTCCAGATCCTTCACCATTTGCGAAACGGCGGGCTGGGTCCGGTTGAGGACCTGACCGACGGCGCGCAGGGAGCGATGCTCGTCGATCAGTTCGAGGAGGCGCAGATGCCTGAAACGCAGGCCATCGAGTCGGTGTGATGCACTAGCCATAAGCACAACTTATCATATTGAAGAAAGTTTCTACTATTTCTTTTGGCTAAATCGGCAAATAGTGCAACCGAGGAGAGTGACGGCAGGCGTTTGTCGCCGACGCGTCACCGATCGGGAGGAAAAATTGAGACGCGCCAATATCGTTTCCGGCGTTGTTCTGGCTCTTCTGGGCCTGTTTGCGCTTGTCTTCATCATTCCGAAAGGGATCGGCGAGGGGCCTGACGGCATGATGTCGCCCCGTCTCGTGCCGAACATGATGATGATCGTCGTGGTCGTGCTGTCGGCCTTTCTGGCGTTTTCCAATCTGCGCGCCAAACCCACGCCGGAGGACGCCGAGCCGACGATCACGCGCGGGGAAGCGCTGGCGCTGGTCAAGATCGGCGCGGTGTTCCTGATCTCGATCGCGCTTTACCTGCTTCTCGCCCCGCTTGCCGGCGGTATCTTCCTGGTGGCGGCGAGCCTGCTGCTTCTGGGCGAGCGGCGACCGCTGGTGATCATCGGCATGACCGCCGGGCTGCTGATTGCGGTCTGGCTGCTGTTTTACAAGCTGCTTGGGACGGGCATTCTATGAGCCATATCCTTCTCGGTTTTCAGGATGTCCTGCACCCGGCCACGCTGGTCTGGGTCGCGCTCGGCGTGTTCATCGGCTATGTCGTCGGCGCGCTGCCGGGGCTCGGCAAGGGCACCGGCGTGGCGGTCGCCATTCCGCTGACCTTCTATCTTACGCCGCCGGCTGCGATCGGCATGCTGATCGGCATCGCCAAGGGCAGCGGCGCGGGCAGCGCGGTCTCCGCCATCCTGCTCAACACGCCCGGCGAACCGTCCTCGGCGCCGACCGCGCTGGACGGCTATCCGCTGGCGCGCCAGGGCAAGGCGCAGAAGGCGCTGAAAATGGGGCTGTTCGCCTCGGTGATCGGCGATTTTCTCTCGACCATCATCCTGATCCTGCTGGCCGCTCCGCTGGCGCGCTATGCGCTTCTGATCGGTCCGGTGGAGCTCTGCGCGATCCTGCTGTTCTCGCTCACCTTTATCGGCGGGCTTTCCGGCACCTCGATGACCAAGGGGCTGATTGCCGGCGCGCTCGGCATCTTCTTCGCAACGATCGGGTTCGAGACCGAGACCTTCGTGCCGCGCATGAGCTTCGGTCTGCTGGAACTCGATGACGGCATCAAGCTGGTGCCGATGGCAATCGGCATGCTGGCGGTTGCCGAAATGGTGGTGCAGGCGGGCAATCTCAAGGCGCTCGATTCCGCGACGGACCAGATCCGCGACAGCGACAGGCGCGAAGACCGCGTGATCCTGTGGTCGGAGTGGCGTCGCTGCTTTCCCGCGATCGCGCGCGGCACGCTGATCGGCTCGGTCGTCGGCATCCTGCCGGGTCTTGGCGCCAGCGTCGGCTCGTTCATGTCCTATGGCGCCACCCGCAAGGCCTCCAAGACGCCGGAGAAATTTGGCAAGGGCATGATCGAGGGCGTGGCGGCCGCCGAAAGCGCGGACAACGCGGTCGTGCCGGCAAGCCTGATCCCGCTGTTCGCGCTCGGCATTCCCGGCAGCGTCATCGCCGCGATCCTGATCGCCGCCTTCATCCTGCACGGGCTGACGCCCGGCCCGCTGATGTTCCAGCAGCAGCCGCGGCTCGTTGCCGATGTCTATGCCGCGATGCTGTGCGCCAGCGTGATCATGCTGGCGATCGGCTATCTTGGCCAGCGCGTCTTCGCCCAGATCATCAAGGCGCCGATGCGGCTGATCATTCCGGGCGTGCTGCTGTTGTGCAGCATCGGCGCCTATATGGAAACCGGCAGCATTTTCTCGATCTATGTGATGCTCGCCTTCGCGGTTGTGGGGTTCTTCGCGCGCAAGCTCGATTTTTCCTTCGTGACCTTCCTGATCGGCTTCGTCATCGGCCCCAATCTGGAGCTGAGCTTCCGCCAGTCGCTGCAACTGCTCGATCACAAAGCGCTCAATCTGCTGCAGCACCCGATCGCGGTCGTGTTCCTGGTGCTGACCGTGGTGGTCGCCTGGTGGATCGGCCATGGCAGCAAGATGGCGGCGTCAGTCGGCAGGCACGACGCGCATGATTTTACCGGTCGCGAAGACCGGGAGGACGAGGAATTTCTCGCAATCAAAAGGGAGGATGAGCGATGAAATCGATTACCAAACGGGGCCTGCTCGGCCTTATCAGCGGCGCGGCCATCGGCCTTGCCAGTCTCTCCGGCGCGGCTTTCGCCGATGATGCCTATCCCGACCGGCCGATCACCATGCTGGTGGGCTACGGCGCCGGTGGCCAGACCGATCTGGTCGCTCGCGCGGCCGCTCAGGTCATGTCCGATCATCTCGGCCAGCCGATCAATATCGCCAACAAGCCGGGCGCCGGCGGAGCTGTCGCCGCGCGCGAGCTGACCAAGGCCAAGCCGGACGGCTATACCATGCTGTTCCAGTCGAATTCGGTGGTGAATACGTCGCCCTTCATCATGGAGGGCATCAACTTCACCGCGGACGATTTCGAATATGCCGGCATGATCACCGCCTATCAGGTCGGCATGGCCGCCCGTAAGGACAGCCCCTACAGCAACCTCACCGAATATCTGGCATGGGCCAAGGAGAATCCGGGCTCCAGCTTCGGCGCGCTGAGCCCCGAAGCGCGGCTCTACATCGAGGCGCTGAGCAAGCAGAATGATATCGACGTCAATATCGTTCCGCTGCAGAGCGGCAGCGAGATGATCAATGCACTGCTCGGCAACCAGGTGGCGGCGGCGTTTTCCGGCGGCATTCACTATCGTTATCCGGAAGAGCTGAAGACGATCTCGGCGCTGACAACTTTCCGCCACCCGTCCGCGCCGGATGTTCCGACCATCGATGAGGAGGGCTATCCGATGGCGATGGATTCGCGCACTACGCTGTTTCTGCCCAAGGGAACGCCCCGGGCGATCCTCGACCGCCTTGCCGAAGCGCTTTCCTTCGCCGAAACCGATGAGAGCTTCCAGAAGATCACCGCTGCTGCCGATATCCCGATCAAGTTCCTGGGTGTCGACGAGGCGTATCAGGAAATACACTCTTCCTACGACAAGAACAGGCAGATCATCGAGACCGCCAAGCAGGCGGCGCAATAGCAGGCCGCCTGCCAAACGAAATCGCGTCGCGCGATCGCGCGGCGCTCCTCTCCCAAGACCGGAAATCCGTTATGTTTCAGCCACTCAAGGGCGTCAGGGTGATCGATTTGAGCCAGGTTCTGGCCGGCCCCTATGCCACCTATCAACTGGCCCTGATGGGCGCGGAAGTGATCAAGATCGAAAAGCCGGGCGAGGGCGACTGGACCCGCATCGGCGGCCTGCTGCCGGAGCTGACCGAGCGGCGCATGGCCTCGAGCTACCTGACCCAGAACGCCGACAAGAAATCCGTGACGCTCGATCTGAAAAATCCGAAGGGTCTCGAAATCGCCAAGAAGCTGATCGCGGACGCGGATGTCTTCGTGGAAAATTTCAAGCCCGGCGTCGCCGAGCGGCTGGGCCTCGGCTTCGAGGTCGTGAAGGCGATCAAGCCGGATATCGTCTATTGCTCGATCTCCGCCTATGGCCAGAACGGACCGTGGAGCGCCAGGCCCGCCTATGATCACGTCATCCAGGGCATGTGCGGCATCATGCTGACCACCGGCAAGCCCGGCGATGGCCCGACCAAGGTCGGCGCGCCCTATATCGATTTCGCAACCGGCATGAATGCCGCGCAGGCGATTATGGCCGGGCTGCTGGAGGTCGCCCGCACCGGCAAGGCGGTCGAGGTCGACGTCGCCATGCTCGATACCGCGCTGATGCTGATGGCCTCGCTGATGACCCAGCACATGACCGCCGGATGGATGCCGACCCAGAGCGGCAACGAGGCCTGGAGCGCCAGCCCCTCCTCGGGCGCGTTCGAGACAAGGGACGGGGTACTCATGCTTGCGGCCAACAACGCGCCGCAGTTCATTAGGCTCTGCAAGGCAATCGACCGCGACGACATTCTCGCCGACGAGCGCTGGAATACGCCCACCGCCGTCAAGGAGAACGCGGCCTCATTGCGCGAAACGCTGAACGCCACCTTCCTCACGCGTAGGGCGGATGAATGGGAGGCCCTGCTGGCAAAAGTCGATGTTCCCGCCGCCAGGGTGCGCAGTCTCGACGAAACCCTTTCGGAAGCGCATATTGCCGCGCGCGGCCTGCTCTCCGAATTCCGGATCGAAGGCCATGACGGGCCGATCCATGTGCCGTCGATGAGTTTCCGCGCCAATGGCGAGGCGGTGACCGCGCATGCGCCGCCCCCCGAACTCGGCGCCGACACCGCGGGCGTGCTAAAGGGAATCGGCCTTTCGGACGGCGAGATCGACGCATTGCGCGGCGCCGGGGCGATCTGAGGTGAGAGTGAGGAAAGACAATGGATGCAAAGGATTGGCCGGGCCGGGACGGCGCCGTCAACACCGTCCGGTTTGACATAAAGGACCGGGACGCGCGCCTTCCGCTCGTCTGCCGTTTTCCCGCCGAAGGGCAGGCGAAGGGCATCGTCATTTTCTGCCACGGGCTCGGCGGCCACGGCGGCGATCATGTCGAACTTTCCACGTTTCTGGCAAGCCATGGCTATCTCGTCATCCATCCGACCTTTGCCGATGGCGTGGCCGCGCTCGAAGCTGTGGCGCGCGAGCTCGGCTTCGCGCCCGACGGGCCGGAAGTTTCAAAGTGGATCATCTTTCCGCCGCTGAGAGACCGGATGTTCCAGATTCTGCTCACGCCGCATTACTGGATGGAGCGGATCCGGATCGTCACCGCCATCATGGACAATCTGGCGGAAATCCGGGAAAAAACCATCGGCGCGTCGTCCACGACCCTGCCCACCGCCATCGCCGGCCATTCCTTCGGCGCCTATACCTCGCAGCTGCTCGCCGGCGCGGAAATCGACATGCCGGGCGAAGGCCCGCGCAGCTTTCGGGATCCAAGGTTTGCGGCCGCCGTGCTGCTGAGCGGCCAGGGTCGCGGCCAGCAGGGCCTGCGCGAGGGCTCCTGGGCCGCGATGGACGGGCCCGTGCTGACGGTGACCGGAACCCTCGATGGCGGCGCCAAGGGGCAGGACTGGAACTGGAAGACCGAACCGTTTCATCACGCTCCGGAAGGCGAAAAATACCTCGCCGTGCTGCATGAGGCCGATCATTTTCTCGGCGGCATGACCGATAACGACCCGACCCCCGGCCACCCCGACCAGCGCGAAGCGGTCTCCATGCTGACCCTCGCCTTCCTCGATGCCCATCTTGCGGATGACCAAAATGCGCGCGCATGGCTTACCGCGCTTGAAGACCGCATCGTCGACTGGCCCGCGCAGTTCATGCGCAAGTAAGGCTTTCCTGCAGCCGGCCAGGCGTAACTACCGGGGAGGGTGCTTGCGTCAGTTAAGATTTTGCGCATTCTTGCAGGCCATACCCAAGGGAGGCAGGGATGAGCATTATCGACGACCCAACCGGCGTCTACATCGGCCGCGTCTGGCTTGCGGAGGCCAATGGACCCGCAATCGTAACGTTGCGCGACGGCGCGCTCTTCGACATAACCGACAGAGCGGCGCCAACGGTGCGCGACATTTGCGAGATGGCGGACCCCGTTGCTTATGTCCGCAACGCAGAAGGCCGGTTTCTCGGTCCGCTCGATGACATCGCAGCGGCGCGTCCCGGCGACCCGGTCCATCTGCTGAGCCCCTGTGACCTGCAGGCGATCAAGGCGTGCGGCGTTACCTTTGCGCGCTCCATGGTCGAGCGCGTGATCGAAGAGAAGGCCGCCGGCGATCCGAAAAAGGCGGAAACCATCCGCGCCCGCATCGGCGAGAAGATCGGCGACAGCCTGAAAAACCTGGAGGCCGGCTCCCCGGCTGCCGCCCGGGTCAAGGAGGCTCTGATCGAGGAAGGATTGTGGAGCCAGTATCTCGAGGTCGGCATCGGCCCGGATGCGGAGGTGTTCTCGAAAGCGCAGGTTTTGTCCTCGGTCGGTCCCGGCGCGGATGTGGGCCTTCATCCGGTCTCGCAATGGAACAATCCGGAGCCCGAGATTGTTCTCGCTGTATCTTCGACGGGCCGCATCGTCGGCGCCGCGCTCGGCAATGACGTCAATCTGCGCGATGTTGAGGGCCGCTCGGCCCTGCTGCTGGGCAAGGCGAAGGACAATAATGCCTCGGCGGCGATCGGGCCGATGATCCGGCTGTTCGATGACCGCTTCAAGCTCGACGATGTGCGCCGGGCGGAATTGAGGCTGACGGTAGAGGGCGAGGACGGCTACACCATGACGGGACATTCATCGATGTCGGAAATCAGCCGCGACCCGGAACTGCTCGTCGCCCAGACCATCGGCACGCATCATCAATATCCCGACGGCTTCATGCTTTACCTCGGCACGCTGTTTGCGCCCACCGAGGACCGAGACGTGAAGGGCGAGGGCTTCACACACAAGATCGGCGACAGGGTTACGATCGAAGCCCAGGGGCTTGGCCGGCTCACCAATACCGTACGCCTTTCGACGGCATGCCCGCCGTGGACTTTTGGCATTCGCGCGCTGATGACGAATCTTAGCGAACGCGACCTCATCTGAATGGAGACATCTATGACTTTCGAACCACATGGCCGGCACCTGGTCGGCGGCGAATGGAAAGAAACCGCCAAACGCTTTACCTCACAGCCGGTGACCGGAAAGCCGCTCGAATACTTCGAAGCCGATGAGGCGCTGGTGGACGAGGCGGCAAAGGCCGCCGAGGCCGCGTTCTGGGACTATGGTTACACTTCGCGCCGAACCCGCGCCGAATTCCTGAACAAGATCGCCGACGAGATCGAAAAGCGCGGCAGCGACATCACCGCGATCGCCATGGCGGAAACCGGCCTGCCGGAGGCGCGGCTTGAGGGCGAGCGCGGCCGCACGACGGGCCAGCTCCGCATGTTCGCGCGCCATATCATGGACGGCGACTATCTCGACCGCAGGCATGACGCCGCCAATCCCGAGGCGACCCCGCCCACGCCGGACCTGAAGATGATCCAGCGCCCGATCGGCCCCGTGGCTGTGTTCGGCGCGTCGAATTTCCCGCTGGCGTTTTCAACGGCCGGCGGCGACACCGCTTCCGCCCTCGCCGCCGGTTGCCCCGTGGTGGTCAAGGGCCACCCCGCCCACCCCGGAACGGGCGAGATCGTGGCCGAGGCGATTGCCGCGGCGGCGGAGAAATGCGGCATTCATCCGGGCGTGTTCTCCCTGCTTCAGGGCGCCTCGCACGAGGCCGGCACGATGCTTGTCACCCATCCGTTGATCAAGGCGGTCGGCTTCACCGGCTCGCTTGCCGGCGGCAAGGCGCTGTTCGATCTTTGCGCCCGTCGCGACGAGCCGATCCCGTTCTTCGGCGAGCTTGGCTCGGTCAACCCCAACTTCCTGTTGCCGGACGCGCTCGCCAATCGCGGGAGCGAGATCGCCAAAGGCTGGGCCGGATCGCTGACCATGGGCGTCGGCCAGTTCTGCACCAATCCGGGCCTGATGGTGACGCTGGCCGGTCCCGAGGCCGACCGGTTCGCCGAAGAGGCGGCAGAGGAGCTTGGCAGGGTCGGCGCGGCCACGATGTTGACCGACGGCATAGCCGAGGCCTTCCGCAAGGGCAGCGATGCTGTTGCCCATGCATCCGGGGTCGAAACGCTGGTCAAGTTGGAGGCGGATCAGCGCAAGGCCGCGCCCGCGCTCTACAAGGTTTCAGCCGCGGCATTCATCGAAAACCCGGCGCTCGCCCATGAGGTTTTCGGCCCGCTCGGCATCATTGTCGTGGCATCGAACGCCCAGGAGATGCGGGCTGTCGCCGAGCGGCTGGAGGGCCAGCTGACCTGCACGCTGCATATGGATCATGATGATGCCGAGTTCGCCGGCTCGCTGCTGCCGGTGCTGGAGCGCAAGGCCGGCCGGCTGCTCGCCAACGGATTCTCGACCGGGGTCGCCGTTGCCGATGCCATGGTCCATGGCGGGCCCTACCCGGCGACCACAATTTTCGGCGGCACCTCGGTCGGCACCATGGCGATACGCCGCTTCCTGCGGCCGGTCTGCTATCAGAACATGCCGACGGCGCTGCTGCCGGAGGATTTGCGGCATACCGGGTAACACCGGCGGCGGCTGAAGTTACCGCGAAGCGGGTGCTGCAGCCGCGGCATCCATGGGCACGGGGCCGCCCTGCGGCGACTGAAGCGACCCGGTCAGCTTCTGTCGCCACAACTCGGCGATATGGGAAATGCGGTAATGCGGCGCGGCCGTAACCTTCGGCGGCGTCTCGCGCCAGGCGTCGAGCCGGCTTACAATCGCGGCGATGTCGCCGGTGTCGACGCATTGGCCGTCGCCGCCCAGAATTTCGTGATTGACCGCCAGCCCCTCATCCGCGAGCACCGGCGTGCCGACCGCATTGGCCTCGGCAAGCGGTAGGCCGAAGGGCTCGAAAAACCGTGTCTGGGGATAGAAGACGCAAAGCGATCGACGCATCCGGTCAATCATCTCGCCATGATCGAGCCGCCCCAAAAAGGTTACGCCCACCGGCGGCGCGCCATCAGGCCAGATCTTGTTGCCGTCTTCGGCGATATCGAGCTTCAGCTCGGGGCGTTGCTGGCGAACCAATTCAAATTTGGCGAGAACCTCCGAAATTCCCCTGAGCGGCGCGCCGGGAAAGAACAGCCGGTTCACGTCGCGCCGCGTGTTATCGGGTGCTAGATGATCATCGACCGGGTTGTAGACCGTGGTGATCTTCGGCAGCCTGTCGTTTTCCGCGCTCAGAAATTCGCTCACATGGCGCGCATGCGCATGAGAGACGCAGACGATCTCGATGTCGGCGTCGGCAAGCGCTTCGCCCATGCGGCGGTTATGCCGTCCCGGGTTCGAATGAAGTCGGAGGAAGATCGGGGCGTGCGCATTGAGCTTGCGCGCCTTCAACGCCGATTTCCATGAGCTGATCACCGCGATCGCCTGAACGCCGCCGAGATCGTCCGCCTTCAGCGAACCGAGCGGCCGGTAGAAGCCGCAGGCATCGCGGTCGATATCGATGCGGCCGTTCTGGTAGAAGTGAAACCGGAAATTTCTGCCATGGGCTTTCGCAACGCGCATGGCGATCGATTCCGCGCCGCTGAGTGCCCCGGCTTCCAGCGAGCCGAGCGTATAGGGCGTAAGGCAATAAGGGTCTATAACAGCAATGGCGGAGGACATGAGAGTGCCTCCTTTCTTTGTTCGTTTTGAAGGATTTTCGCGATCAACAGGACCCGCCCGGCCGCGAAGTGCTTCTTGTGACCCGATGGCAGTTCCGACATCAGGCCCTCCTTGTTTGTCATGTACCTGTACTGTTTCGAAAAGGCGCGCATTAAACTGGTTTCAAATCGCCTAAAATTACGTTGAAAACGAGGACGGCGCGCATAAAGTATCGCCTCAACCGAGCATGATGATTGCAGAGGCTGCCATCATTCGGCCATAATTGCAGTGGCAGCGAGCATGTCACCACTGTCGCTCCGCCGGAAGGTTTTGGAAAGATGAACGCGCACACGAAAAGCTGTCTGGCCCAGAAGCTCTCGCATTATGCCGAACTCGACGAGGCCTCGCTTGAGAGCATCGCCCGCTTCGAACGCGAGGAAAAGGATTTCGCCAGGAATGACGAGGTCTATCAGGAGGGCGACCACAATATTCACCTCTATGTGGTTAAGAAGGGCTGGCTCTACAGCTATGCCGACCTGAAGGATGGCCGCCGGCAGATCGTGGAGATCCACCATCCGGGCGATATCGTCGGTTTTCCCGATATCGCCTTTACCGAACGCACGACGGTGCTGAGGGCCGCCGAAGACGTCCGGCTCTGCCCGTTTCCGAAAAAGGATCTCGACGAGGTGTTCAAGCGTGCGCCGCAGCTTGCCGCGCTGCTGTTTGCGCTTGCGGTGCGCAACCAGGTGATCATGATCGATTTCCTGCGCGCCATCGGCCGCATGAGCGCACGCGAGCGGATCGCCTATCTGCTGCTCGACCTCCAGGCCCGGCTGCGCATCACCAACACGACGATGACGACGACCTTCCGGCTGCCGCTCAACCAGACCGAGATTTCCGATGTACTGGGGCTCACCAATGTCTATGTTAGCCGCAGCTTCACCGCGCTCGAAAAGGACGGCCTGATCCGCCGCTCCAACGGCTCGGTGGAAATCCTCGAGGAGGACCGGATGAAGCGCATCTGCGACTTCTCCGACCGCCATACCAAGCTCGACACATCCTGGTTTCCCGACGGAACGCCCGTCGAGGCTTGAATATGTCAAATCTCTTTGTTTTCAGCCTGTTAGTTTAAATAAACTGAAATCCAGTTAATTTTACCTGGGCGCAACGGTTTCATGAGGGTTCCGCGACCGCCTCGAGCGTCAGCGAACGGCTTCCCATCTCCTGGGAGCGGCCGGCGAGGTCGAGGACCTGCTGCAGTTCCGCGCCGCGCAGGAAGGTCGGCTCGGCCGGCGCCTCGCCGCGGATCGCGGCGATGAAGCGCTGGTAGATCGTGGCGACCGGCGGGCAGTCGATATCGCTCCACTCCTCCTTGGCAAGCGCATCCGGGCCGATGGCCGCGCGCAAACGGCTCTCATTGCGCTCGAACAGCACCTGCAGCCCGCCCTTGTCGCCGTAAATCCGGAGGCGGAGGTCATTGTGGTGGCCAGAGGCGAAACGCGATGCGGTGATCGTGCCGATCGCGCCATTGGCAAGGTCCATATGCATGACGAAGCTGTCATTGGCATCAAGGACATATTCGCCGATCCTGTCGTCAGGGGCCTTGTGGAACACGGCGGTGCGGCAGGAGACCGAATGCGGCGCGGAGCCGGCGGCAAAGGTGGCGAAATCGACGATATGGATGCCGACATCGCCGAGCGCGCCCTTGGAGCCATGCGCGGTGGAAAGCCGCCAGAGCCAGCCGGGCTCGGTGCGCCAGTCGCCCCAGACGGACTGCGTCAGCCAGCTCTGCAGGTAGGAGGCCTCGAAATGGCGCACCGCGCCGATCTCGCCTGCGGCGATCATGTCGGCGGCCTTCTGCAGCGCGGCGACATTGCGGTAGCTGAGATTGATCATGTTGACGACGCCCGCTGCCTCGGCGGCAGAGGCCATCTCGGAGGCGAAGGCGTAGTCGGTGCTCAGCGGCTTTTCGCACAGAACATGCTTGCCGGCCGCGATCAGCGGCATGGTCGTGGCATAATGCAGGCCGTCGGGCGTCACCACCGAGGCGGCGTCGAAATCGCACTGCTCGATCGCCTCGGCAAGCGTGGCGTAGCGGCCTTCGATCCCGTGTTTGTCGCAGAACGCGGCGAGCACCTCGGCGCGCGGATCGACGCCCGCCACCACGCTGACGCCGTCTATTTCGGCAAAGGCTTCGGCATGAACGCGCGCCATGCCGCCGGTGCCGACGATCAGCACTCGTACCGGTTTCTTCGTCTTGTTCATGGGGCTGTCTCCGTGGTCAGCGAAAACCGTCTTCGCCGGGATTGTGCAGGCGGGCACCGCGCTCGGTGATCTTTTCGGGCGCCTTGTCGACGGGCACGTTGGGCGCCGCGGTGGGATCGGCGATACGGCGGGCCGGGTTATGGGCCCAGCGCACGGCATTGGCGATCACGCGCTGGACATTGGCGTCGTGATAGGTCGGATAGGTCTCGTGGCCGGGGCGGAAGTAGAACACATTGCCGGCGCCGCGCTTGTAGGTGAGGCCGGAGCGGAACACCTCGCCGCCCTGGAACCAGCTCACGAACACGGTCTCCAGCGGTTCCGGCACGCCGAAGGGCTCGCCATACATCTCCTCGTTCTCAAGGTCGAAACTCGGGCCGACGCCTTCGGCGATCGGGTGGTTGGCCGAGGTCACCCACAGCCGCTCGCGCTCGCCGGCTTCGCGCCAGGTGAGATTGCAGGCCGTGCCCATCAGCCGCTTGAACGGTTTGGAAAAATGCGCCGAATGCAGGAAGATCATGCCCATCCCGCTCCAGACCGCCTCGCAGACACGCTCGGCAACCGCGTCGGACACGTCGCCATGGGCGGCATGGCCCCACCACAGCAGGACGTCGGTCGCAGCGAGCCGCTCGGCCGTCAGGCCGTGCTCGGGGTCCTGGAGAACGGCGGTGTCCGCCTTGATGCCGTCATTGCGGTTCAGGCTTTCGGCGATGGCGGCATGCATGCCGCGGGGATAGATTTCGGCCACGGTCTCGTTGGTCTGCTCGTGGACGTTTTCGCCCCAAACAAGGGTTCTGATGGTCATGTCTGATATCCATTTTTTCCGGATTGGCGCGGCGCGGGACGCGTTTCGGTCGGGCTTAGCCTTCTTCGCCGAAACGGTCGGCAACAAGCGCCTCGATGGCATCGAGCGCCGCTTCCGCCTCCGCGCCCGCGGCTGAGACAACAATAGTGCTGTTGATGCCGGCGGCAAGCATCATCAGCCCCATAATCGACGTGCCGCCCACGCGCATGCCATCCTTGGCGACGGCGACGGAGGCATCGAATTTTTCGACGGTCTGGACGAATTTCGCCGAAGCGCGCGCATGCAGCCCCCTTTTGTTGAGAATGGTCAGGCGGCGTGTAACGGTTTCCATATGGCCTGTCAGTTCCCGCTCAGCACACGGCTTGCGACATTGATATAGCGCCGGCCGGCATCCTCCGCCTCGGCAAGCGCCTTTGCCATGTCGTTTTCCTGGCGCACGGCCACAAGCTTGATCAGCATTGGCAGGTTGACGCCGGCGATCACCTCCGTTGTGCCGCTGTTCATGACGGAAATCGCGAGGTTAGAGGGGGTTCCGCCGAACATGTCGGTCAGGATGATGACGCCGTTGCCGGCATCGACCTTGCCGACGGCGGCAACGATATCGTCGCGGCGGCGGTCCATGTCGTCTTCCGGGCCGATCGAAATCGTCTCGATGGCATCCTGGGGCCCAACAACATGTTCGACCGCCAGACGGAATTCCTCCGCAAGGCCGCCATGGGTCACAAGAACCAGTCCGATCATTCACCAAGCTCCTTCTCGGGGCGATAACGTTCGCATCTTGTCGAAGCGAGCGCGAAGTGCAAGCCAAAACGGCGAAATCACACATGAAAACAGTCGCGCTCGAAGCGGCGCGATCAGTATTCCGCCAGGCGCGGGCGCGCGGCAAGGCCCTGGTCAAGGCCAGGACAAAGTGCCGCAAGCGCCGAAAACGGATCGGGCGACGGCCAAACGAGGCGGGCGAGCGGCAGCGTCAGACCGGCAACAAGGTCGAAGCGCTCGCCGGTCGCCGGCAGACGCTCAGCCTTGGCCGGATCGATGGGCAGAAGCGCGAAATCGAGCACCGCCTCCGGCAGATGCTCGATCGGCACAAGGCCCGTCCCGCGGATTTCGATCAGGCCGGCGGTCGCCGGCGGCGCGGCCGCCACCGCCCTGCCGTTCAGCGCCGAGACCAGGACCTGGTCATCGGCGACGAGGCTTGCGTAAAGGCCGTGCAGCCGACCCGCCCGGATCAGCGAAAGCGCCAGCGCGCTCTTGCCCGCCCCGGACGGTCCGGTGATCAGGATGCCGGTCGCGCCGAGCACGATTGCGGTTGCATGAACATTGACCGCGCCGGTCATGACGCCTTGCCGGTGGCGGCCGGCAGGGTGAGGGTGAAGCGCGCGCCCTTGACCGCGCCGGTCTCCGCATCGGTGACATTTTCCGCCATCAGCGTGCCGCCATGGGCTTCGGCGATCTGGCGCGAGATCGACAGGCCGAGCCCGGAATTCTGGCCGAAGGCTTCGCCGTCGGGCCGGTCGGTGTAGAACCGCTCGAAAACCCGCTCCAGCGCGTCGGGACGGATGCCGGGCCCGTTATCGGTGACGGTGACGATGATCTGCGCCCGTGTGCGGGTCAGCGCCACGTCAACGCGGCCGGTCTTTTCCGGCACGAAGGAACGGGCATTCTCGATCAGATTGGTGACGATCTGGCCGATGCGCAGGTCATGGCCATAGGTCTCGAACGCGGTCTTGCCGTGATTGCCGGGATGGGCGGTAAAGCCGATCTGAACCTTCTTGTGGCGCTTGCTGGTTTCGCGCGAGATATTCACCAGGTCGGTGAGCAAAGCCTCGACGTCGAAGCGCTTGGCATCCTCGCGGGCAAGCTCGGCATCAAGCCTGGAGGCGTCCGAGATATCGCTGATCAGCCGGTCGAGACGGCGGACATCGTGCTGGATGATCTCCGTCAGCCGGGCCTTGGATTCCTCGGTCTTCGCCAGTGGCAGGGTTTCCACCGCGCTGCGCAGCGAAGTCAGCGGGTTCTTCAGCTCATGGGCGACGTCGGCGGCGAAGCTGTCGATCGCGTCGATCCGGTCGTAGAGCGCCGTGGTCATCTCGCGAAGCGCGGTCGACAGATGGCCGATCTCGTCCTGGCGGGCCGAGAAATCCGGGATTTCCTCGCGCTCGCGCGGGCCGCCGCGTCGCACCCTCACGGCCGCTTCCGACAGCCGGCGCAGCGGGCTTGCGATCGTCGAGGACAGCATGAAGGAGAGGATCATCGTCACAAGCGCGGTGACCCCGAAGACGCGGATGATCGCGATCCGCTCGGCATGGACGATCTCGTCGATATCGCCGGCCTGGGTGGATAGCAGCAGCACGCCCAGCACCGCGCGGAACCGCTGGATCGGCACGGCCACGGAGACGATCAGCTTGCCCTTGTCGGTGACCCGCACCACGGCCGAACGCTGGGCGTCTAGCGCCTTGATGACCTCCGGATAGATCGAGCCGTCCCCGCCTGGCGCCTCCTCGTAGCGCGGCAGGTTGCCGGGCTGCAGGAACCGGTTCATGAGATTGCCGAGCCTGTCGCCGATACTTTCGGTGTCATTCTGGCTGGCGGCGGGCAGGTCATAGCGCAGCACCTGACCGCGCGAATAGAGATAGCGCGAATCGAGGATCAGATTGGCGTCGGGATCGAAGATCCGCGCCCGCGTCCTTGTCGGCGAAATCAGCCGTCTGAGGATCGGCGCCACTTTTTCGGGGTTGAGCGGAAAGCGCAGATCCTCGTCGCTGGCGGTCGGCCGGGCGCTTTCGCCGGCCTGCAGTTCCAGAAGCTTCTGCGGGTCGATCGTCATCGTGTCGGTTTCGACCGAGGCCGAGGAGGCGATCGCGCCGGCGATGATCTCGCCCTGGGTCAGCAGACTTTCGACGCGCGCGTCGATCAGTCCCTCGCGGAACTGGTTGAGGTAGAGAATGCCGCCGACCAGGAAAAACAGCGCCAGAAGGTTGAAGAACAGGATGCGCCAGTTGAGGCTCGAAAACACCGTCGAGGCCAACACCCAGCGCATGACGGCGAAGGGCTTTCGCCAGCGCCGGGCCGGTTTGGCTGTTTTCTTGGCTGTGTCCGTCACGCTACGTCCTGGCTACCCGGCGCGGACGCTCTTGGTGGCGCGCCGGTCGTCGTCTTGAAAATCAGGCCGCCTCGCGGAAGCGATAGCCGACGCCGTAGAGCGTCTCTATCATATCGAAGTCGTTATCGACCATCTTGAACTTCTTGCGCAGGCGCTTGATGTGGCTGTCGATGGTGCGGTCGTCGACATAGACCTGATCGTCATAGGCGGCATCCATCAGCGCATCGCGGCTCTTGACCACGCCCGGGCGCTGGGCGAGCGATTGCAGGATCAGGAATTCGGTGACGGTCAGCGTCACCGGGCCGCCTTTCCAGGTGCAGGTGTGGCGCTCGCGGTCCATCACCAGCGGCCCGCGTTCCAGCGGACGGTTGGCCTCGCCATCGGCGGGCTTGACGCCATTGGCGGCGGCCTCGCGGGCGGCGACGCGGCGCAGCACGGCGCGCACGCGCTCCACCAGCAGGCGCTGCGAGAACGGCTTGGTGATGAAATCGTCGGCACCCATCTTCAGGCCGAACAGCTCGTCGATCTCTTCATCCTTGGAGGTGAGGAAGATCACCGGCATATCGGATTTCTGGCGCAGGCGGCGCAATAGTTCCATCCCGTCCATACGCGGCATCTTGATATCGAAAATCGCAAGCTGCGGGGGGTTGGCCTGAAGCCCGGTCAGCGCGGTCGCGCCGTCGGTATAGGTGTCGACGCGGTACCCCTCCGATTCGAGCGCGATCGACACCGAGGTCAAAATGTTGCGGTCGTCATCGACCAGAGCGATCGTCTGCATGGGAACTCCCTGTCAGCATCTGTTTTTGGAAGGGCCGCCTCAAAGCGGACCAACTCCCTGTTTCTAGCATTTCTTGGAAAAAAACTGGAACAAATTGTGGCAAGGCCGCCCGCACGGCGCTGACACCGCCTTTTAAATCGAGCCGCGGCCCAACTTGGACGAGCAGTTAAGATCATGAGAAAGCAGGATAAATTTCACAACACTGTCATGCATGGATTTTCTTTAATCGATTAAATAACTGATTTCATTAGATTTTGCGACCTCCCCGGTTGTCGGGTGCGAATAAATTTAATATGTTTTTAAAAAATTGAATTTCTCTTGAAAGGCGAGAACATGGCGGAGCATGGAATCTACAATCGCGGCTTTCCGGTCGAGAGCGCGGGTCTGAAAGACCTGAAATCGGTCTATTACAACCTCCTTCCGGCCGAGCTCTGCGAGGAATCGATCCGTCGTGGAGAGGCCGTTCTGACCGCCGGCGGCGCGTTGCGCGCGCTCACCGGCCAGCACACCGGACGGTCGGCCAAGGACAAGTTCGTCGTTTGCGACGACACCACCCGCGACCAGATCTGGTGGGATAACAACAAGCCGATGTCGCCGGAGCATTTCGCGCTTCTGAAGGCCGACATGCTGGCTCATGCAGCGGGCAAGGATCTGTTCGTCCAGGATCTGATCGGCGGCGCCGACGAGGCCAACCGCCTGCCGACGCGGGTGATCACCGAATATGCCTGGCACGCCCAGTTCATCCGCAACCTGCTGATCCGCCCGGATCGTGATCAGGTCGAGGATTTCGAGGCGAAGCTGACGATCATCAACCTGCCGTCCTTCGTGGCCGATCCGAAACGCTATGGCTGCCGCACCGAAACCGTGATCGCCTGCGATCTCGTCAACGGTCTGGTGCTGATCGGCGGCACCTCCTATGCCGGCGAGATGAAGAAGTCGGTGTTCACCGTGCTCAACTATCTGCTGCCGGAACGCGGCGTGATGCCGATGCACTGCTCGGCCAATGTCGGCCCGGATGGTGATGCCGCGGTGTTCTTCGGCCTGTCGGGCACCGGCAAGACCACGCTTTCGGCCGATCCGGCGCGCACGCTGATCGGCGATGACGAGCATGGCTGGGGCAAGGATGGCCTGTTCAACTTCGAGGGCGGCTGCTACGCCAAGACCATCCGGCTTTCGGCGGAAGCCGAGCCGGAGATCTACGCCACGACCCAGCGTTTTGGCACGGTTCTGGAAAACGTCGTGCTCGATGCCGATCGCCAGCCCGATTTCGACGACGGCTCGCTGACCGAGAACACCCGCTGCGCCTATCCGCTGGATTACATCCCCAACGCCTCGCGCACCGGGCTCGCGCCGCATCCCAAGACCGTGATCATGCTGACGGCGGATGCCTTCGGCGTGCTGCCGCCGATCGCGAAACTCAGCCCCGAACAGGCGATGTACCACTTCCTGTCGGGCTACACCGCCAAGGTCGCCGGCACCGAAAAGGGCGTGACCGAGCCGGAAGCGACGTTTTCGACCTGTTTCGGCGCGCCGTTCATGCCGCGCCACCCGACCGAATACGGCAATCTCTTAAAAGCGCTGATCGCCAAGCATGGCGTCCAGTGCTGGCTGGTCAACACCGGCTGGACCGGCGGCGCCTATGGCACCGGCAGCCGCATGCCGATCCGCCAGACCCGCGCCATGCTGGCCGAAGCGCTGTCGGGCCGTCTGGCCGAGGTCGAATTCCGCACCGATGCCAATTTCGGTTTCGAGGTGCCGGTCGCGGTGCCCGGCGTCGATGCAGCGATCCTCAATCCGCGCGGCACCTGGGCGGATGCTGCCGCCTATGATGCGCAGGCCAAGAAGCTGGTCGACATGTTCGTCGCAAACTTCGCCAAGTTCGAAGACCATGTGGATGCCGGCGTGAAGGCGGCTTCCCCGGGCATGCTTGCCGCAGCCTGAAAACAGCTTCAGCTCCGCAGGAGGAGTGCATGGAATACCCGGGCGGCTCAGGTCGTCCGGGTATTTTTGCGTTCGGCGCCGCTCTGCTACCAGGACAGTTCGACATGCGGCCGTCCATCCGAGGTCTTCGATGGCGAGCGTCCGGTTTCGTCGATGGTGCAGTTGATCCGGCGGCGAAAGGCCGAAAAGCTCTCGAAGGTGACCACATCGATCGCCTCGTCGAACTTCATCGTCAGCCGGTAGTAGCCCGATCTGTTCTGGATCGCCTGCACCGAGATCACCTCTGCGGTGAAAGGATGGCCGAGATAGGTGCCGCTGACGCGCGCGCCAAGCATCCATGGGTTGAGCGGCGGCCGGTTGCCGACCTTGGCGTGGAGCGTGTTCCAGTCGCGAAAACCGTATTGCGCGGCAACCAGTTCCAGCGCGCGGGAATGGCTGATGGTCTGGTCTTCCTGCGCCAGCCGGGCGCGCAGGCGTTTCGCCTGATCCTTGAGCGTCTCAAGGGCGGGGAGTGGTGTATGGGGCATTGCGAAGTCTTTCCTTCGCATTCGCTTTTATGGTGTTCCGGTGCCCGCATTGCCTGAAACGCGAATGCGCAAGGTTTGAAAAACTCGCTCATCGGTTCGAAGGGAACTTCACCAGAGCACAGCGTGCTTGCGGGCGGCCGGCGTCCCTTGCCGTTATGGCTCGGTACGCCGCTTTTCCGTCCGCGTCAAGCAAAGTCCGTCCGACCGGGATTGCGACCTTGAAGGGCAGAGGACGGCGTGAGATAACGCCAGCCATGGCCTCAAGCGATCTCATCATCAACGACCGGATCACCATTTTCGGCTGGGAGCTGACCGAGCAGTTCGTGCTGTCGGGCGGGCCCGGCGGGCAGAACGTCAACAAGGTCGCGACCGCCGTGCAACTGTTCTTTCCGCTCACGGCTTCGCCGTCACTCTCCGACACCGTCAAGCGCAATGCCGCGCGCATCGCCGGCCGCAAGCTCTCCAAGGAAGGCGTGCTGATGATCGAGGCCAACCGGTTTCGCTCCCAGGAGCGCAACCGCGAGGATGCCCGCGAGCGGCTGAAGGAACTGATCCTCGCCGCCGCCGCCCCGCCGCCGCCGAGACGCCGCAAGACAAGGCCCACCAAGGGCTCGATCGAACGCCGGCTGAAGGCAAAGACCGGACGCGGCGCCATCAAGAAGATGCGCGGCAAACCCGCAGCCGACGAGTAACCGCCATGAACGACCTGCCCGAGGGTTTCCGCTACCTGCCGGATTATCTCGACCGCGCCGCCCAGGAGGCGCTGGTCGGCGAAATCCGCGCCGTCGTCGCCGAGGCCCCGCTTTACGTGCCGACCATGCCGCGCACCGGCAAGCCGATGTCGGTCAGGATGACCAATTGCGGCGCGCTCGGCTGGGTCACCGACAAGCAACGCGGCTATCGCTATCAGGCAACCCATCCGGTGACCGGCAGGCCGTGGCCGCCCATGCCGGCAAGCCTTCTGAACCTCTGGGATATGCTCGCCGATTACGAGCGCCCGCCCGAGGCCTGCCTCGTCAATTTCTATGACGATACCGCCAAGATGGGCCTGCATCAGGACAGCGACGAGGCCGATTTCAACGCCCCGGTGCTTTCGGTCTCGCTCGGCGATACCTGCCTGTTCCGCGTCGGCGGGACCGAGCGGACCGACAAGGCGGTGTCGCTGAAGCTCAAGAGCGGCGATATCGTTCTGCTTGCAGGCCAAAGCCGCCTCGCCTTCCACGGCGTCACCCGCACCTATCCGGGCACCTCGACGCTTTTGAAGAATGGCGGCCGGATCAACCTGACGCTGCGAAGGGTGACGACGTAGCCGCCGCAAGGTGTGTGGAGGTTGGGCTGCGGTGCTGCTGAACTCAGGCGATCGAGCAAGTCTCGGATTCAGAGTTTCCGACCCTCGCTGCACTCCCCCCAAGGGGTCATGCTCGGGCTTGACCCGAGCATCCATACTGCGCAAGCCATTGATCAGAAGGGTATTTTATTAAGGTCGGGCGATCCGGCCTGGATCCTCGGGTCAAGCCCGAGGATGACACAGGATAGGCAGGCGGGTTTGTGAACAACCAGCCGGCAAGACCACGCGCGCCGGCGCGCCTTGGGAGGTTGTGTTCACATCGCGCCCGTCGGGCTTAACCCTCGTCGGTTCTGGATGAGCGCCGCGATCACCACCGGCGACATCACCGCAAGGCCGATCGCCAGCAGTTCGAGATCGCCGATCCCGGCGATCGCCTCGCCCGGCAGCGCGATCAGGATCGCGCCGATCAGGAGCGGCAGCCGCAGGATCCAGGCATAGTGGCTGTCGCGGAACACCGGGCCGATGCCCATGATATAGCCCTGGATGCCGCCCGCGAACATCCACACCCCGAACAGCGCCAGCATCAGCGAGAGCACGATATTGCCCCAGCTTCCATGCCCGATCAGCGCCGGATCGAACACGAAGAAGAACGGGATGAAATAGACGATGCTGCCGATCTTCATGGCCTCGAAGCCGGTGCGCATCGGCGGGGTGTTGGCGACCGATGCGGCGGCGAACGCGCCGAGCGCCACCGGCGGCGTGATGAAGGACAGCATGCCCCAGTAGAAGATGAACAGATGCGAGGCCAGCGGATCGAGCCCGACCTGGATCAGCGCCGGCGCCAGCATCACCGCGAGGAAGATGTAGCAGGCCGTCGCCGTCATGCCGGTGCCGAGCACGAGGCTCGTCAGCGCGCCCATGATCAGGAGCAGCAGCGGGCTGTCGCCGGCGATCGACAGCAGATCGTTGACCAGCGTCGCCGCGAGACCCGTCATCGAGAGCCCGCCGACGATCATGCCGACGGCGGCAAGGGTGGCGGCGAGCGTCGCGAACAGCCGGGCAAGCGAGTCGATGAAGTGCAGCACTTCCTTCCTGCCCCAGCGATCGGTCTTCGATACGATCTGGTTGATCACCAGCAGCGCGGCGGTGGCATAGAACGGCGCATATTGCTCGTTCTGCATCACCAGCAGCATGAAGGTCAAAAGCCCGAAGGCGAAGACATGGTGCCAGCCTTCCTTCAGCGTCTGCTTCAGCTTCGGCAGTTCCTCGACCGGAATGCCCTTCAGCCCGTCACGCGCGGCCCGCGCGTCGATCTGGATGAACAGGCCCATGAAATAGAGGAAGGCGGGGATCGCGGCCGAAACCGCGATCGTGGCATAGGGCACCTGCAGGAAATCCGCCATGACGAAGGCGGCGGCCCCCATGACGGGCGGCATGAGCACGCCGCCCGTCGAGGCGCAGGTCTCGATCCCGGCCGCCGTCGTGCCCTTCATTCCGACCCTGCGCATGGCCGGAATGGTCATGACGCCGGTGGTCAGCACATTGGTGACGACGCTGCCCGAAAGCGAGCCCATCAGCCCGCTCGAAAGGATCGCGACCTTGGCCGGTCCGCCGCGGACATGACCGAGAAGCGCGAAGGCGAGATTGATGAAGAACCGGCCCGCGCCGGTATGTTCCAGCGCCGCGCCGAACACGACGAAGCCGAACACGAGATTGGCGAACGCCTTCAGCGGAATGCCGAGCATGCTTTCAAGGCTCATCGCATGATAGGCGGCGACATAGGAGAACGGCGAGGAAAACGCCGAGATCGGCCCCGGCATGCGGTCGGCAAATAGCGGATAGGCCGAAAAGAACAGCACGATCAGGCCGAGGATCAGCCCGCCCGCGCGCCTGCCGGCGTCGAGCATGAGCGCCCACAGGATCGCGCTGAAGATCACCGCCGTTTGAGGCGGAGACATTTCCCAGCCGAGCAGCACGATGTCATAGGCATGGATGACGAAATAGGCGAGCGTGACCACTGTGATGGCGGCAAGCGCCCAGTCGATGACCCCCGGACCCTTGGCGGTGTTGCCGCCGAAGCCGGGGATCAACAGAAACACCATCGGGATGGCAAGCGCCAGCACGAGATAGAAATACTGGTTTTCGAGGATCGTGAAACCGAAATGCGATCCGAGATTGAACGTCTGGTTGGTGCCGAGCACGAGGAGGATCAGGGTGAAGACCCTGACCGTCCATCGCGCCGGACCGGGAAGCTGGCGAGTGGGCGTCGACTCGCCGTCATGATAGATCTTTTCCGGTTCGGACATTGCCTTCTCTTACCTGAAATAGGCCGGGAAGCCCGCTGCTTCCAGCGCATCGGCGCGCACCTGCATCCACTTCTCGGCAAAACCGTCGCCGCTTTCGCCTTCCATGGTCGCCCAGGCATCCTGAAGCACCTTGCCGCGGGCAACGAGGTCGTCATTGTGCTTCTGGATTTCGTCGGTCCAGACGCCGGCTTCCTTGTAGTATTCGATGGCGCCCGCATTATACGGCACGACCCAGTCGAACACCTGCCGGTCCGCAGCCCAGCCGGACGTTCCCGACTGCATCTTGGAATAGACCGGAGCCTGCAGGTCGATCGCCTTGGTGACGTTGTAGACCAGGTCTTCAGGGGCTGTGTAGGTGATCAGCGCCGGATAGGGCACGCCCGCGCATTCCAGCGGATGCTCCTCGTCGATATGAACGCCGACGGTTGCCTTGCGCTGGGTGAAGTGCGGGTTGACGGCCTGCAGGCGCTCCCACCCTTCCTTGTCGGAGAACGGCATCGCCAGCCATTTGAGGCCCTGCGGCGAGGCCGCCGCCTGTTCCAGAACGCCGCTGCCGGAGGTCACGGCCGTCATCGCGTCGATCTGGCCGCTGGTGAATGCCTGCCAGGCGCCGCCATAGCTCGGCTGATCGACAAGCTCGACATCATCGACGGTAAGGCCGCCGAAGGCCAGAAACGCCCGGACATTGGACTGAAGCGAGGGCGAGCTCACCACCCAGCCGATCTTCTTGCCCTTCAGGTCCTGGATCGAGTTGATGTCGCCATTCTCGGCAACCCCCATGGCGACGCCGTTATCGGCGCCCGCCAGATCGACGGCCGTCAGTTTCTGCGGGCCGAGACCGGGCGTGGCATAGCTCAACACACCCTCGAAGGCATAGAAGGCATCGCTCCCGGCCAGCGCGAACGGCACCCGGCCCTCGCGCGCCGGCGCGATGCGTGAAAGGTCGGTGGAGGCCGGCAGCACGCGCAGCGAAATGCCATAGGCATCTTCCAGCGCCTTGCCGACCGCGATCGACTGGTTGTAGCCAAGACTGCCGGTGTCGAAACTGGTCCAGACCAGCGTCTTCGGCAGGGTCACGGTGTCATCGGCGGCGACAGCACCGCCAGCCACCAGGCAGAGTGCGCCGAGCGCCATGCGCGCAAATAATCTCATTGGTCTTTCCTCCTCAACATTCTGGCTGACTCCTCGGCACGACCAGCGCATCGCGGCCCGTCTGCCGTCCCGCGCTGAAATTAGGATGACTTGTGTTTCGGGGATATTTCAATCCAAAGGCGTTTCGTCTGCCGAAATGGGAGCATCGCCCTTTGCCGGAGATGACGATGATGCGGTCGCACCAAAAAAGCGGCCCGAAGAGCCGCTGATCGTTGGATTATTGAGATTAAGTGCAGGAGGATTGTTGCAGAAGCGTCCGCATCATTCGGAGCCCGTTAAAGCCAGTTGTCGAGATCCTGCCTTCCTATGATTGCCATGATCTCGACGTCTTCTCCTCTGGTCCGATAGTAGATGCTGTCTGATTTATGGATCGCCCGGCGATATCCCTCGCGGATGAAGTCGACAGAGGGATGGGCGAGAGGACTGGCTGCGATCGCTTCAAATCGCGCAAACAGTTCAGCATGATATTTATCGGCGGCGCGCTGTCCCCATTGGGTCACGCCGTAGCGCCAGAGCCGGTATAGGTCTTACTCCGCATGGGGAGCGAGCCTAAAGCTCCCCATCGCTGCGCGCCTTGAACTGCTCCAGCATCGTATCGCGTGAAGTTGTCACCCAGCCCTTGGCGGCGGCTGATAGTTCGGATTCAATAAGCCGTGCCCGAATTGCTTCCACTTCGCGCGCCTTGCGGATGAGATCATTGATCACCTCGCTGCGGCTTGAGAATTCGCGGCTGTTAATCTGCTCCTGAATCCATTTCTCATTAGGCTCCGTAATGGAAAGGCTCGCGCGGGTCGCCATGCGATTGATCTCCGGTTGATGCAAATATGATGCAATTTTACATCATATCTGCATCAGCTCCAATCACTTTGATGCAAGCCACGCCTCCTCGCCCTCGTGAAAGGCGGCCAGCTCCTCGGGGCGGTCGTCGCCGAGCAGGTTCTGGTTGACGGTGATGCCGCGGCTGCCCTGGAGATAGGAGAGGAAACAGTAGCTCGGGCGATAGCTCTCCAGTCTGTCCCAGTCGATCGGCAGCGCCTCGCGCGGGTTCATCGCGCTCATGACGTCGCGCTCGAACAGGACTTCGAAACTCATGATCTTCCAGCGTCCGTCCTCGCGCACGCAGCGCGAGAAGAAGCGGCAGAACACGTGGAAATCGACCGCGATGTCCTCAAGTTTCGCGCGGTTGAAGATCATCGCCGGGCTTTCCACGGTCGCCCTGTCGCCGTTGATGCGGGCATAGGCTGGAAACACCCAGTGCTTGCCGCCGCGCACCTTCTGCATGAAGGCGCGGCTGGAATCGACATAGGCGGCCCCGCCCTTGCCGTCATACCAGCTGGTGCGCACATAGGCGTCATCGTGAAAGCATTCGCGCATCACGTCGAACCGCCCCTGATCACGGGCGAAACGTTCCCGGCGGACGAGATCGAAAAGTTCCTCGCGCTCCAGCATCTCCATCAGGCGTCGTTCGGTTTCGGGCTGCATGTTGTCCTCCGCGTTAGCGCATCGGTCAGGCCGTAAAGCCGACCAGCGCCTTGGTTTCCAGATATTCCTCGAAGCCGGCAAGGCCGAATTCACGACCATTGCCGGATTGTTTGTAGCCGCCGAAGGGCAGCGACCGGTCGAACGGCGCGCCATTATAATAGACCCGGCCGGCGCGGATGCGGTTGGCGATCTTGCGCGCGCGTTCGGGATCGGGCGACTGCACGAAGCCGGCGAGGCCGAAGGGCGTGTCGTTGGCGATCGCGACCGCCTCGTCCTCGCTGTCGTAGAACATCATCGACAGCACCGGGCCGAAAATCTCCTCGCGCGCGATCCGCATCTCCGGCGTCACGTCGGCGAACACCGTCGGGCGCACGAAATAGCCGGCATTGGCGGTGGCCGGGCGGCCGGGCCCGCCTGCGACCAGCGTCGCGCCCTCATCGATGCCGGAGGCGATCAGCGCCTGCACCTTGTCGAACTGGGACTGGCTCACCAGAGGGCCCATCGTGGTCTTCGGGTCCATCGGATCGCCGAGCACGATCGTATCGATCGCGCCGCGGGCGGCCGCGATCGCCTCGTCGCGGTTTACGCGCGGCACCAGCATGCGGGTCGGCGACTGGCAGTTCTGGCCGGCATTGGTGTTGCAGGCATGGACGCCGGCGGCGACGGCCTTCGCCATGTCGGCATCGGGCAGGATGATGTTGGCGGACTTGCCGCCAAGCTCCTGCGCCACGCGCTTGATCGTGTCGGCGGCAAGCTTTGCGACGCGGATGCCCGCGCCGGCCGAACCGGTGATCGAGACCATGTCGACCTCCGGATGGCTTGCGATCGCCTCGCCGACGGTCGGTCCGTCGCCCTGGACGAGATTGAAGACGCCTGCGGGCACGCCGGCCGCGTCGATGATCTCGGCGAGCGCCCTTGCGCTCAGCGGCGCGATCTCGCTCGGCTTCAGCACCATGGTGCAGCCGGTGGCGAGTGCCGGCGCGATCTTGGAGGCCATCTGGTTCAGCGGCCAGTTCCACGGCGTGATCATGCCGCAGACGCCGATCGGCTCGCGCCGGATGATGCCGGTCGGCTCGGGGCGCTCGAATGCATAGGTCTCAAGAACCCGGATCGCCTCCTCGAAGTGAAACAGAGCCACCGTCGCCTGCCGTTCGGTGGAAAACGTGATCGGCACGCCCATTTCCATCGTCATCAGCCGGGCGAGTTCCGGCAGCCGCGCCCGAAAACCATCGACGACGCGGCGCAACGCTTCCAGCCGTTCCGCGCGGGTGGTCGCGGACCAGGCGTCGAAGGCGCGGCGCGCGGCGGTGACCGCGCGATCGACATCGGCGGCGGAGCCGAGCGCCACACGGCCGATCTGGCGCTCGTCGGCCGGGTTGATGATCGCCATCTCGCGCGCGCCGTCAGGCTTCACCCAGTGTCCGTCGATGTAGATTTCCAGCGCGTCCATGATTTCCTCCCTCAGTCGGCAGCAGCGACTGTAGCCGCAACCGTCCGGGCCGCAATCGGGGCGCTGTCGTATTTCGTCTGCCGAAATGAGGGGCGCGCTGTTTTGCCTGGCGTCGCGAGGCTATCTAGAACATCATCGCAAAAAAGGAGGACCGCATGCGGCGCTATTTCGAGGATTTCGAGGTCGGCGAGACCTGGACCAGCAAGACCATTTCCCTGTCGGAGGCCGATATCATCCGCTTTGCCGGCGAATATGATCCGCAGCCGATGCATACCGATCCGGAAGCTGCGGCCAAGGGCCGGTTCGGTTCGCTGATCGCCAGCGGCTGGCAGCTTGCGGCCCTTACCATGCGCCTGTTCGTCGAGGCGGGCGGATATGGCGAGACCCCGATGGTCGGCCTCGGCATCGACGAGTTGCGCTGGCGCAGGCCGGTGAAGCCCGGCGATCAACTGACCGTAACCCGAGAGGTCGTGGAAACCTCAAGGCATGAGAAACGCCCGGAATATGGCCGCATCCGCACCAAAGTGACGATGACCAACCAGGATGGCGAGACGGTGATGACCTATACCTCCCTCGGTCAGGTGCCCGCGCGCAATGCCGGGTAGGGCGCCGCTTTCCGGCTGACGAAACGCGATGGCGGCAGGGGATGCGCCCGGCGCCTTCCTCGCCTATGAACGACGCAGCAACAAGGGAGGATGCATGGTGGGCGAGATCAGCCGCAGGGATTTTTTCGTAACGACGCGCGACGGCGTGAGGATCGCGATCCGCGAGGTGGCGGACGAGGGCGCCCCCGACCGGGCCGTGCCGATGATCCTGATGCATGGCACCCGCATTCCCGGGCTTTCGGAATATGATCTTGATGTGCCGAACGGGTCGCTTGCCGAAGACCTCGCCAGAAGAGGGCATCGCTGCTACATCGTCGATGGCCGCGGTTTCGGCCGGTCCGAGCGCCCGCCCGAAATGGAGGCGCCGCCGGCAAAGACGAGGCCGCTTTACCGCACGCTGGAACTGACGCGCGATCTCGACGCCGCCGTCGACCATCTGTGTGACACGAGCGGGCACGACAGGGTCGGCATGTTCGGCTGGGGCGTCGGCGGCACCTGCGTCATGGCCTATGCGGCGCTCAACCCGGAAAAGGTCAGCCATCTCGTGCTCTACGTGATGATGTATGGCGCGGCCGGCAACCACCCGAAGTTCTGCCATGGCTCGCAATGGGAGGATCCGTCGCGGCCCGGGCATTTCAACCGGGCGCATTTCGGCAATTACACCTTCAACGCCGTCGGCATGCTGACGCGCGAATGGGACCGTCAGATCCCGATCGCGGACAAGACCGCCTGGCGCGACCCGGCGATCGTCAAGGCCTTCGAACAGGCGCTGATCGACGGTGATCCGACCGCGAAGGACCGCGATCCGCCGACTTATCGCAGCCCCAACGGCATGCTGGAAGACCTGTTCCTGATGGGCATCGGCCACAAGCTGGTCGACGCCAGCCAGGTCTATGCGCGCGTCATGATCGTGCGTCCGGAATTCGATACGCTGAGCCAGAAGGATGATATGGATGCGCTGGCGGCGGACCTGATCAACGCCGAGGAAGTGTTGTACTGGCAGCCGGAAAACACCACGCACTACATTCTGTTCGACCGGCCGGAACGCGGGCGCGATGCGATGCTCGGCGCAATGGAAGCCTTTCTGGAATGCTGAGATATTTCGTCTGGCGAAACGCTTGTCTCTCGCGGTATGCCTGAACAGGGCGGCTTGTTAGGCAGGAACAGGTGAAGGGCGGCGCGGGCTTCGGGGATGGAGCCCAGCCGTCCGCAATGGAGGAGAAAATCATGAAAACCAGAATTTTCAGCACGATCGTGCTTGGCATTTCCGCAATGACGGCAAGCGGGGCCTATGCGGCAAGCTGCCCGGATGGCTTTCCGGAAAAGCCGATCCAGATGCTGGTGGGCTATGGCGCCGGCGGCGGCACGGATGCAATCGCGCGGGCGATCGCGGCCGAAATCGAGGAGAGCCAGGGCTGGACGGTCGTCGTCGACAACAAGCCGGGGGCCGGCGGCGGCGTGATGTCGGCCATGCTGATGAACATGAAGCCCGACGGTTATGCGATCGGCGTCGGCGCGACCGGGACGGTGGCGCTGAACCCCTACGAGAATGACGACACGCCTTATACCTATGAAAGCTTCGACTATCTGGGCACGGCAATGCAGATCAATTACGGCCTCGTCGCCCTGGTCGACCGGCCCTACCAGAACCTCGAGGAATTCATTGCCTATGCCAAGGAAAACAATGGCGCGACCATTGCGGTCGGCGGCAAGAGCCAGGAAATCCTCGTCGACCAGATGGCCAAGCATTACGATGTCAACCTGATCGCGGTGCCGAGCAAGGGCGCTGCCGACGCGCTGCAATCGACCCTTGGCGGCCATGTGGACGCGACCACGCAGGGCACCCAGCATGTGCAGCAGATCAAGGCCGGCGCGATGAACCAGCTCGCCTCGCTCACCGATGCGCGCGTGCCCTACGCACCGGATTCGCCCTCGCTGGTGGAGGTCGGGCTCGATGCCACGATCGAGGGGCAGACGATCTTCATGATCCCCAAGGGCGTCGACCCGGCGATCCGGACCTGCCTGGAGGAAGCGCTCGACGAGGCGGTCGATTCCGAAAGCTATGGCGAGTTGATGACGAGGCTTGAAAACGAGCCGCTCAACCTCGGGCCGGAGGCAACCACCGAGCGGATTGCCAAGAACGCTCAGTTCTACAAGACCTATCTCGGCAAGTGACGCGGGAAAGGTCCGGCAGCATGCAGTTTGAACGTCTGATCGGGGGAGCCGCCATCATCTTCGGCGGTTTCCTTCTCTTTTACCTGATCCCCGATCAGGTGACCGCCAGCGCCGGGCCGATCGACCCGTCGCTGTTTCCAAGGATCGCGGCCTGGCTGTTCATCCTGCTCGGCGCGGTGCAGCTCGTCATGAAGCCGCGCGAGGCGGCCGGGTTCGACGGTTACGAGTTTGCCCGTCTCGTCGGTCTCACCGTCGCCGTGCTTGTGGCGGCGCTCGCCATGCCGCGGATCGGCTTCCTGCCGTCGGCGGTGGCGCTGATGGCGGTGATCTGCGCCTTCATGTTCGAGCGGCGCTATGCCTGGCTTGCGGCAACCATCGCCGCCGTGCCGGTCGGCACATGGTTCGTCTTCGTCATCGTCATGGGCCGCCCGCTGCCCGCAATTCCGTTCTGAGAGCGCTCTGATGCCTGATTTCGCAACCATTATCGGCGGGCTGACGGACGCGCTCACGCTCACCAATATTCTCTATATCATCCTCGGCGTCGCCGTCGGCCAGATCGTCGGCGCGATTCCCGGCATGACGCTCCTGATGGCGCTCGCTATCGCCATCCCGCTTACCTATACGCTCGACACGCTGACGGCGCTGGCCTTCCTGATTTCCGTCAACAAGGGCGGCACGGTCGGCGGCGCGATCCCGGCGATCCTGATCAATACGCCCGGCACGCCGGAATCGGCGGCGACCGCGCTGGACGGGCATCCGATGGCCAAAAAGGGCCGGCCGATGAAGGCGATGAAATATTCGCTCTATTACTCGGTCTTCGGCGACATTTCGAGCGACATCGTGCTGATCACCATCTCCGCGCCACTCGCTTTGGTGGCGCTCCGCATGGGACCTATCGAGATCACCGCGCTGATGATCCTCGCCTTCACGGTGATCACCGGCCTTGTCGGCAATTCGATGGTGAAGGGGTTGATGGCGGCGGCGCTCGGCTTTCTGTTCGCCTCGGTCGGTATCGATCCGGGGCTCGGCACGCCGCGCTTCACCTTCGGCTCGCTCGATCTCTATGATGGCCTGCCGCTGACGGCGATGTCGATCGGGCTGCTTGCCGTTTCCGAGATCTTCCGTCAGATCGCCGCGACCACGCGGGCGACCAGCACGGCCTCGCCGATCCGGGTGCGTTCCGATGATCCGGAGGACAGGGGCGTCACCCTGACCGAGCTGCTCGCCAACAAATATGTCGCGATCCGCGCCTTCGTGATCGGGACCGTGATCGGCGCGATCCCGGGGCTCGGCTCCGCGACGGCAGGATTTCTGTCCTATTCGGTCACCAAACAGGCGGCGAAGGACCCGGAAAGCTTCGGCAAGGGCGATCCGCGCGGCATCGCGGCGTCGGAGGCCGCCAATTCGGCGGTGGTCGGCGCAAATCTGATCCCGCTCCTGACGCTCGGCATTCCCGGCAATATCGCGGCCGCCCTTCTGGTCAGCGCCTTCATCATCCACGGCGTACAGCCCGGACCGCTGCTGTTCGAGGAGCAGGGACGGCTGATCTACGGCCTGTTCGGGGCGATGCTGATTGCCAATTTCTGCAATCTCGGCGTCGGCCAGGTCGGCATGCGAATCTGGTCGATGGCGATCGCCGCGCCCAATTCGGTGGTCTATCCGGCGGCGCTGCTTCTGTGCATCACCGGGGCCTATGTCACCGCCGGTTCGATGTTCGGCGTCTACATCATGCTCGCCTTCGGCGTGCTCGGCTATTTCATGCAGCGTTTCGGCTTTTCGGTGGTCGCCTTCATCATCGGCTATGTGCTGACGCCGGAGCTGGAATCGAAGATGGTCCAGTCCATCCTGATCAGCCGCGGCGACCCGATGGTCGTGTTCCAGCATCCAATCGCGCTCGTGCTCTTGGCGCTCTCGGTGGTTTCGATCGTCTATCTGGGGCCGCGCAAGAGGAAGCCCAGGCCGGAACCGGAGCCGGTCGAGGACTGAACGGCCGGGTCGCGGTCGCGCTCAGAGTTTCCTCAGCGCGTCCGTCAGTTTGTAGACAGAGCTGTCCTTAAACTCGGCGTCATCAACTCTGTTTGATGGTTTGGTCTCTG
>NZ_JAINWJ010000033.1 GCF_021021415.1 Martelella mediterranea
AGGATCAGAGACCAAACCATCAAACAGAGTTGATGACGCAGAACGTGGGAGACGTTTGTCCCCAAACTGAAAACGGGGCCCGAAGCCCCGTTTCGTCCATTCGTCTTATTGAGACTGCTCGACCTCAGCCGCGCCGGGCGGGGTGGCCTCGGGGGTGTCGGTGGGTTCGGCCGTCTCGCTCTGCGGATTGGCAGGGCCCGCATCGGCATCGCCAGCCGCCTCGTCCGTTGCCGCCGGAGCCGGTTCGTGACCCTGTGACGGCGGCGCTTCGTTGCCTTCGGTCGCCTCGACTGATCCGTCGCCGGTTGCGGCACCGTCGTCGGTCGCAGCGCCATCTTCGGCCGCGGCGGCATCGTCTTCGGCCGGCGGCTCGGGGAACGGCACCGGATCGTTCGACATGGTGCTGAGATAGGCGATCAGGTCTGCGCGGTCCTTGTCGGAGGAAAGGCCGGCAAAGCCCATGGCCGTGCCCGGGATATCCTTCTTCGGGGCCTTGATGAAGGCGTCGAGATTCTCATAGGTCCACAGCTTGCTGCCGCCCTCGGAAAAATCCTGCATCGCGGCGGAATAGGAGAAACCCTCATGGCTGGCGATCGGGCGGTCAACGATGTCCCAGAGGTTCGGACCCACCTTGTTGGGCCCGCCCTCGGTGTCGGTGTGACAGGCCTGACAGCGCTTGAAAACGCGCTCGCCGGCTTCGGCATTGGCATCGACGAGCAGAACGGCGATCGGCGTTTCTTCCTCGACGGCCGGGGCGCCGCCGCCCGGGGTCTCCGCAACCTCGATGACAAAACCTTCCTTTTCGGGATGGTGCGGGTCGAAGATCGCTTCTGAGATGAAAGATACCGTCATCAGGACGAAGACCGTCCCCAACAGGGCCGCAAGGACCATATTGAGATTGAATTTCATTGCGTTGCCGCTCCCCTTCCGTCCAGCCTCTCTACCGGACACCTTGCATTCTTGCAGAACCTATGTCTTTTGATGCCGCGATGCAACGCCGCATCGGCATGCACACCGGCCCGTCAGACTGTCAGTGGCAAATTAACGGAGAGCTTGCAAGTGGCGATCGACAAATCCGATGAAACGATCATTCTTATTCCCGCCCGGATGGCCTCCAGCCGCCTTCCCGGCAAGCCGCTGGCCGAGATCGCCGGCCGGCCGATGATCGTCCATGTCGCCGAACGCGCGCGCGAATCAGGCATGGGCCGCGTCGTCGTGGCCGTCGATGACGAGGCCGTGTTCAAGGCGGTCGAGGCCGCCGGCTTCGAGGCGGTGATGACCGGCATGGCGCACCAGTCCGGCTCTGACCGCATTCACGAGGCGCTCGGCAAGGTGGATCCGGAGGGGCGCGCCCAACTGGTCGTCAACGTCCAGGGCGACCTGCCGACCCTCGACCCGGCGCTGATCAAGGCTTCGCTGGCCCCGCTTGCCGATCCCGCCGTCGACATCGCGACGCTCACCGTCGAGATCACCGACGAGGCCGAAAAGACCGCCTCGCAGGTGGTCAAGCTCGTCGGCTCACCGGTCGGGCCGACAAGGATGCGCGCGCTTTACTTTACCCGCGCGACCGCGCCATGGGGCGAAGGCCCGCTCTACCATCACATAGGACTTTATACCTATCGGCGTTCGGCGCTCGAGCGCTTCGTCTCGCTGCCGGTCTCGCCGCTGGAAGGGCGCGAAAAGCTGGAGCAATTGCGCGCCCTTGAAGCCGGCATGCGCATCGATGCCGAGATCGTCAAAACCGTGCCGCTCGGCGTCGATACCGCCGAGGACCTCGCAAAGGCGCGCCGCATTCTGGAAGGTGTCACCTCATGATCATGAAAACCAACCGCATCTCGTTCCAGGGCGAATACGGCGCCAATTCCGACATGGCCTGCAGGGACATGTATCCCGACATGGAGCCGCTGCCGTGCAAGACCTTCGAGGATGCCTTCCTGGCGGTGGAAAACGGCGATGCCGATCTGGCGATGATCCCGATCGAGAACACGCTCGCCGGCCGCGTCGCCGATATCCATTACCAGCTTCCCGATTCGCACCTGTCGATCATCGGCGAATATTTCATGCCGATCCGCTTCCAGCTAATGGCGCTGCCGGGTGTGAAGCTCGATGATATCAAGACCGTTCACAGCCACATTCACGCCCTCGGCCAGTGCCGAAAGATCATTCGCCGCAACAAATGGAATGCGGTGATCGCCGGCGATACGGCGGGGGCTGCCATGCTGGTGCAGGAAAAGGGCGACCGCACCATGGCGGCGCTGGCCCCGCGCCTTGCCGCCTCGCTCTACGGGCTCGATATCCTGGCCGAGAATGTCGAGGACAGTGAGAGCAACATCACGCGGTTCGTGATTCTGTCCGACAAGGCGAAGCGGGCGGAACGCAACGGCGAAAACCGCACGATCGTGACCACCTTCATCTTCAACGTCCGCAATATTCCAGCCGCGCTCTACAAGGCGCTTGGCGGTTTTGCCACCAACGGCATCAACATGACCAAGCTGGAAAGCTACCAGATCGGCGGCAAGTTCATCGCCACCCAGTTCTATGCCGATATCGAGGGCCATCCCGATGACCCGGCCGTGGCGCGGGCGCTGGAGGAACTCGAATTCTTCACCGAGAAGGTGCGCATCCTGGGCGTCTATGAAGGCCACCCGATGCGCCGTCACCTGCAGTCGCTGGACGACATTTCGTAGGCGCCAGGCCCCGGACGGCTGCCGCCCGGGGCTTTTGGCCTCAATTATCCGGCTGGCAGACGCGGATGCGGTGGCCGTCTGGATCGGCGATCACGAATGTCGGGCCGAACGCGGCGGTCACCAATGGCTGGAGGATGGTCATCCCGTCCAGTTTCACACGGTCATACAACGCCTCGACGCCGCCCTCGCCGGCCGCCATGATGCCGATTTCGGCCGATCCCGGCCCGCCCTCCGCCGGCGGATGCGCCGTCGACTTGCGCCACAGGCCGAGTGTCATGCCGGCATCGGTAGTGAGCGATGAAAAGCCGTCGGAAAGCGCCATCGGCTTCAATCCGAGAAAATCGGCGTAAAATTGCGCGCTCGCCTTCGGATCTTCGACATAGAGAACGACAAGGTTGAGAGGCAGTGCGGTCATTGGGTTTCTCCTTCGTTTGCGGGAACGAGGAGAGCCTTAAGGCCTGCCGGTGACAGGTTCTGTCAGCAGCCTTCACGTATAATTCATCGTCCGCCGCCATTCGGCCAGCAGCGCCGCGCGGCGTTTCGGGTAGCGCTCGCCGGGCTCCGTCATGCTTGCGATCCGGTCGGTGCGGAAATGCCGGAAATCCTGACGCAACTCGCACCAGCCGAGAACCACACGCACGCTCTCGAAATAGGCCAGGCCGAAAGGCCAGATGATCCTGCGGGTGATCGCGCCGGCCTCATCGCTGTAGCCGATCTCGAGCTTTCGCTCATGGCGGATCGCGCTTCGAAGCGCCGGGATATCGGTCTTCTCCTCGACAAGCGGGCGCGGACCGATGATCAGCGCCGTTTCATCCACCGCATCGCAGAGCGCGGGCGGCAGCACGGCTGTGATCTTGGCAAGGGCGGCCGCGGCGGCTTCGGAAAGCTTGGCATCGGTGGATCTTGCCACCCAGCGGCTGCCGAGCACCAGCGCCTCGATCTCCTCCTGCGAGAACATCATCGGCGGCAACAGGAAGCCCGGACGCAGCACATAGCCGACGCCCGCCTCGCCCTCGATCGCGGCGCCCTGCGCCCTCAGGCTCGCGATATCGCGGTAAAGCGTTCGAAGGCTGATGCCGAGTTCATCGGCAAGGCTGCTGCCTGAAACCGGATAGCGATGGCCGCGCAGAACCTGCAAGAGCGCCAGCAGCCGTTCCGAACGCGAGCCGGCCACCGCTATTTCCAGTCGAGGAAATCGCGCACCAAGCGGAATGCGATCGCGCCTTCCGCCGGCGCGTTGATGCCGTCGGGATGCGTGCCGTCAACGATTGCCGCAAGCTCGTCGCGCGAAAACCAGCGACAGTCTTCAAGCTCGGCGTCATCCGGGCTGATATCGAAGTTTTCCGCCCTGCCGTAGCAACCGAGCATCAGCGAATGCGGCATCGGCCAGGGTTGGGAGGCGTGATAACGTACCGCACCGACGCGGATGCCGGATTCCTCCAGCGTCTCGCGCCGCACCGCGTCCTCGACGGTCTCGCCGGGCTCCAGAAAGCCGGCGAGGCAGGAATAGCGGCCGGCCGGGAAATGCGGGCTGCGCCCCAGCAGCACACGGTCGCCGGCCTCATCCACGATCAGCATGATCACCACCGGATCGGTGCGCGGAAACATCATGTTGCCGCAGGCCGTGCATTCGCGGCGGAAGCCGCCGGCGGCCGACTTCGACGGCGAACCGCAGCGCCCGCAAAAGCGGTGATTGTCGATCCAGGCGTTGAGGCTGACGGCGAGCGCGAAGGCGCCGAGCGTGGCGCGATCGAGCATGCTTTCGCTGTAGGCGGCACGGGTGGTGAGCGCCTTCAGATGCCCCGGCAGGGCTTCGGGGTCGAGACCGAGCTTGATCGAGATTAGCGGCGCGCCGGAGGGCTCGCGGCCGAGCAGGATCGCGCTTTCGGGATCGGGAGAATAAGACGCCAGCTCATAGCGGGCGAAATAGGGATCGAGCACCTGACGCTCATGCTTGACGATCCCCTTGCCGCCGGCAAAGCCGAAAAAACGGGCATTGGGTTCGGCGGCGGCTTTTTCCAGCGTCTCCTCATCGCGGTGTTCGCTGTCGCGGATGATCCGGCAGCCGGCAAAGGCGGTCAGCGCGCTCGGATCCTCGTGCGGGCCGGCCTTGAAGAACAGTGATGTCATGCCATTGCCTCTGCAATCTTGCGCGCCAGGGCCGCGCAGTCGTCATCGGAGCGCGGCTCCCGCGTGCCGTAGCCCCAGATCGGCCCCGGCCAGTTGGCATCGCCCTCGAACCGGGCGACGACATGGACATGAAGCTGGCGCACCATGTTGCCGATCGCCGCGATATTGATCTTGGTCGCGCCGGTGACGGTTTTCAGCGCCTTTGCCGCCTCGTTGACCTCGAAGGTCAGCATGGTCTGGTCGAGCGGCGCCAGATCGAACATCTCCTCGATCCCGGCGCGCTGCGGCACCGCCAGCAGCCAGGGCCAGCGCGCGTCGCGCATCAGCCGCAACTGGCAAAGCCCGAGATCGGCGATCGCCATGCTGTCGCGCTCAAGACGCGGATCGATCTGAAATTCCTGCATGTCGTTCCTTCGCAATGACTCGCTCCATCTGTATCAAATGGGACGAAGACGGCAAATGCCAATCCGCAGCGCCGAGGCGCACTGCAATCCTTAAGCCAGATTTTTTCGCCGGCAAGCTTGCATTCACCGGCCGAATTGACGATATGTCCGGACGGGAGGCTGGTGGTGGACGTGCCACTCGCCAACCGGGTCAGGTCCGGAAGGAAGCAGCCCCAACGAGCTGTGTACGGGTCATCGTGCCGGCCTCCCACCTTATCGACGGATCGTTCCGGAGACGCCATGAGCCTTGAAAGCGTGCGCGCCCATCTCGACACGGCAGCCCCCGACATCGACATCATCGAGACCGAAGCCTCCAGCGCCACGGTGGAAGAGGCAGCAAACGCCCATAACGTCGCCCCCGCCCAGATTGCCAAGACGCTCTCCTTCAGCGTGAAGGATGACGTGTTTCTGCTGGTCGCGCGCGGCGACGCGCGAATCGACAACAAGAAGGCCAAGACAGCCTTTGGCGGCAAGGTGAAAATGCTGCCGCTCGAAGACGTCGAGGCAATCACCGGCCACCCGGTCGGCGGCGTCTGTCCCTTCGGCCTCGCAAGCCCGATCCGGGTTTACTGCGACGAAAGCCTGAAGGCGTTCGACGAGGTGGTGCCGGCGGCGGGCTCCCGCAATGCGGCGATCCGGATTGCGCCCGACAGGCTTGCCGAAATCACCGGCGCGGACTGGGTCGATGTCTGTGCCGGGCCCGCAGCCTGACTTCGGCTTCAGAAATTCTGTGCATTTCGCCGAAAGCTCTGCCAGACTGAGCCGCACTCTGTGACAGGGCCGCACGGCTTGGGCTATTGTTGAAATCCCGGTCGAAAACCGGACAGGAAAGGTGGCAATGGCCGAGAACGAACAGCAGCGCGAAAAAGACGCCGGATACCGCGTTCTGGCGCGCAAGTACCGTCCGAAGGATTTCTCCGACCTGATGGTCGGCCAGGAGGCGATGGTGCGCACGCTGACCAACGCCTTCGAGACCGGCCGCATTGCCCAGGCCTATATGCTGACCGGGGTGCGCGGCGTCGGCAAGACCACCACCGCCCGGATTCTCGCTCGCGGCCTCAATTACAAGACAGATACCGTCGACAAGCCGACGATCGAGCTGAAGGAAATCGGCGAGCACTGCCAGGCGATCATGGAAGGCCGTCATGTCGACGTGATCGAGATGGACGCCGCCTCCCATACCGGCATCGACGATATCCGCGAGATCATCGACCAGGTGCGCTACCGGCCCTCGACCGCGCGCTACAAGGTCTACATCATCGACGAGGTGCACATGCTCTCCAACCAGGCCTTCAACGGCCTGCTGAAGACGCTGGAAGAGCCGCCCGAGCATGTGAAATTCATCTTCGCCACCACCGAAATCCGGAAAGTGCCGATCACGGTGCTGTCGCGCTGCCAGCGCTTCGACCTGCGCCGCATTCCGGCCGCCGATCTGGTGCGGCTGTTTTCCACGATTGCCGCCAAGGAAGGCGTCGAGATCGAGGACGAGGCGGTGCAGATGATCGCCCGCGCCGCCGAGGGCTCGGCCCGCGACGGGCTGTCGCTGCTCGACCAGGCGATTTCGCATGGCAGCGGCCATGTGGAAGCATCCGCCGTGCGCGCCATGCTGGGCCTTGCCGACCGCGCCAGAATCGTTGACCTGTTCGGCCATATCGTGACCGGCGACGTCGCCGCGGCGCTGGCCGAATTCCAGTCGCAGTACGAGGCCGGGGCCAATCCCGTGGTCGTGCTCAATGATCTGGCCGATTTCACCCATCTGGTCACGCGGCTGAAATATGTGCCGGAGGGCGCGGAAGACGTGTCGCTGAGCGAGATCGAACGCACCGCGGGCACCGGCTTTGCCGAAAAGGTCGCGGTCTCCGCGCTGTCGCGAATCTGGCAGATGCTGCTGAAGGGCATTCCCGAGACCGAAAACGCCGCCCGCCCGCTGGGCGCAGCCGAAATGGTGCTGATCCGGTTGGCGCACGCCGCAAGCCTGCCCTCGCCGGAAGACGCCGCCCGCAGGCTGCTGGCGCTGGAGGAAGGCGGCGCTGCTGCGGCCCCATCATCCGCGCCGCCGGCAGGTCGCCCGCAGGCCGGCGGCTCCGGAAGCGCCAATGCCGTTTCCGCCCGCCAGACCGGCGAAGCGCCCCGTCAATCCGCGACCGTTACCATGCTGCATCCGCAAAGCGCCGAGGCCCGCCAACCGGAGATCGCGCCGCAGCCGGAAACCGTGGAGCCCGAACCGGAGCCCGCCCCCGAACCACAGAAGACCTCGGCGATCAAGTCGCTGCAGGACATTACAGACCTTTGCTCGAAGAACCGCGCGATCAAGATGCGCTCGGAAATCCGCAATTTCGTGCGGCTGGTGCGGCTTGAGCCCGGCCGGCTGGAGGTCAACCTTCTGCCCGGCACATCCGCGACCTTCCTCAACGATCTCGGCGCGAAGCTTCGGGAATGGACCGGCGAAAGCTGGTTCGTCAGCCTCAGCAAGGAGGCCGGCGCGCCGACGCTGCTGGAGGCCGAGGAGGCCGAGCGCGAGCAGCGCTTCCGCGATGCCCGCGAGGACCCGGAGATCGCCGCGATCCTGAAATTCTTCCCCGGCGCGGAAATCCGCGATGTCCGGGTGCGCGCCGAAACGGAAACGGCCGACACGGCGGAGAGCGACGCGCCCGACGCCGCCATGAACGAAGACGGCGACGTGCTGCCGGAAGACGATATCGACGAATAGAAACAACATTCAAGGAGATGACATGCGCGATCTGATGGGCATGATGGGCAAGGTCAAGGAAATGCAGGCCAAGATGGAGCAGCTGCAGGAAGAGATCGCGGCCGCCCGCGTGGAAGGCGTTTCCGGCGGCGGCATGGTGCAGATCGAAATGACCGGCAAGGGCGACATGCTGTCGATCAAGATCGATCCGAGCCTGCTTAACGGCGACGAGGCCGAGATGCTGGAAGACCTGATCGTCGCCGCCCACCGCGACGCCAAGGACCGCGCCAGCGAGAAGGCGGAGGAAATGACCAAGGAACTGACCGCCGGCCTGCCGATCCCGCCCGGCATGAAGCTGCCGTTCTGAGGACAGCGCCATGACGCTCGGCGCGCTCGCCCTGTTCGCCATCACGCTGTTCGTCGCCGCCGGCTCTCCAGGGCCGAGCGTGGCAGCCCTCGTCGCCCGCGTCTTGTCGCGCGGGCACCGCGACGTGCTGCCGTTTCTGGCGGCGATGTGGCTGGGCGAGGCGCTGTGGCTGACGTTGGCGGTGTTCGGGCTGGCGGCCGTGGCAACCGCATTCCACGGCGTGTTCGTGGCGATCAAATGGGCGGGCGTAGCCTATCTTGTGTGGCTTGCCTGGAAGATGTGGTTCGCAAAGACAGAGACCGCCGGCGAGGAATTGCCGCAGGCAAGCTCCGGCTGGAAGATGTTTCTCACCGGCATCAGCATCACCATCGGCAATCCCAAGATCATGATGTTCTATGTGGCGCTGCTGCCGACGATCCTCGATCTCGCAAGCGTCACCCTTGTCGGCTGGCTGGAACTCACCGTCACCCTGCTGCTGGTGCTCGCCGTCATCGATCTCGCATGGGTGTTCTTGGCCGCCAGGGCCCGCCGCCTGCTGAAAAGCCCCCGCGCCATGAAGATCGCCAACCGCCTCAGCGCCGGCATGATCGGCGGCGCCGCCGTGGCGATCGCGACGCGGTAAAGCGGGAAATGGCTGAGCCCTTTCGGTTTGCGTGAGCCCCCCCTCATCCGGCCTTCGGCCACCTTCTCCCCTCAGGGGAGAAGGGGCGACGCTCCGCGTTTTATGCTGGTAATCGTCGGTCACTCAGAGCATCCCACACGCTCCCCCTCTCCCCGTGGGGAGAGGGTGGCGCGAATGCGCCGGGTGAGGGAGCGGCGCCTGCCGTCAGCCCCCGATCTTCGCCTTGTTCTCGGGGGTGAGCGGGTAAGGTCCGCAACACGACCGGACCATCAAAGCAGGTGTGGAATTGACGACAGTCCTTTCTCCCACGCCGGATAATGTTTCCATTGCCCGCCGCAATCGGATAAAGCGCACTCATGGCAAAGCGAGTCACCGGTCCCGAAATCGAAAAACTGATCCAGCTTCTGGCGAAGGTGCCGGGGCTTGGGCCGCGGTCGGCGAGACGCGCGGCGCTGCATCTGATCAAGAAGCGCGACCAGTTGATGGGGCCGCTTTCCGGCGCGATGCAGGATGCCTATGACAAGGTGAAGATCTGCTCCACCTGCGGCAATGTCGATACATCCGATCCCTGCACGATCTGCACCGATCCGACCCGCGATCAGGGTCTCGTCATCGTGGTGGAGGATGTCGGCGATCTGTGGGCGCTGGAGCGCGCGGCGGCACTCAACGCCGCCTATCACGTGCTCGGCGGCACGCTGTCGCCGCTCGACGGCATCGGCCCGGACGATCTCACCATCGCCGCCCTCATCGACCGTGTGAAGGCCGGCGAGGTGCGCGAACTGATCATCGCCGTCAACGCCACGGTCGAGGGCCAGGCGACCGCCCACTACATCACCGATCAGCTCGAAGGCCTCGACATCAAGGTCACCCGGCTTGCCCATGGTGTGCCGGTGGGCGGCGAACTCGACTATCTCGATGAGGGCACACTGGTTGCGGCGCTCAGGGCCCGCACGAGCCTTTAGCGCTTCGACATTCCTGAACTGACCAGCCGCCGGACTATGGTTCGTCCAGCCGGAAGCCTATCCTGATCTCAGCGCATCGCTGACGAATTCGCCGAGACGCTCCGCCAACTGCCGGGCGGCATCGCCCTGGTTCGCCCAGTCGTCTGCGACCTCGCCAAGATAGGCACGGCGCGCATGGTCGAGCATCATGGCATCCGGGTTCGGGAGGCGTGGAATCGCCCAACTGGCGGCGGCGTCCTTCGTGAGGAACTTCCCCGTACTGGCCGTGTACCACATCCGCGCAAGCGTCAGCAGGACATTCCGCTCGTCGCCGCGCAGCCCGCTCAGCAGACCGGGAAGGACATCGCGCATCGCCTGCCGGACATGCTCTATCGAGATATCCGGCAGCAGTTCCTTCACAGGTGGCCCGAGCAGGGAAATGGCCTGCTGACGAGCCTGTGCGATAATCAGGGAATATTCGGGATCACGTTCGGGTGTCGGGATCTCACCGGCCTCGAAGGCGCCCCGCAACCACTCTCCGTAGAGGAATTCAACCTGCGCCGGGTAGTCACCGCCCGCAAGGTCAGCCTTGCAAAATACCATGACCTCAAGGCAACGGGGGGCGCCGGCTGCGGCAGGGTGACGACCGGAGAGGCGTAGCAGGTCCATCAGCAGAGCTTTGCGCTGGCTCGCGGTCAGCGCGGCGTCGACAACCGCCAGCAGATCAATGTCGCTCTGCGGCCGGAGCCCGCCTGACACCGCAGACCCATGCAGATAAGCACCGAGCAGCGCATCGCCCAGAACGCGGCGCAGGAGAGCCAAGGCCGACTGTATCTGTTCATGTTGATAGGGCGCCATCTGCATGCCGTCGTTCTAGCCAACATTGCGCATCATCGAAAGGTGACATCAGCGATCAGGCACACCGTCTCATCACCTCATCCTCGGCGCCTATCCTCGCGCGGCATCCACCAGCGCCTCAAGGTCTTCGCCGCCAGTCCAATGGAGCGCGCGCCAGCCAAAGGCCCGGGCCGCCTCGATATTCTTGAACTGGTCATCGACCAGAATGTGTTCCGCTCCGGTAAAGCCACTCTTTGCCTCGGCTGCCTCGAAGAACGCCGGGTCCGGCTTCTTCGCGCCCACCGCCGCCGAATAGACGATCCCGTCGACGCGATCGGACAGCTTGAGCTGCGCCATCAGGTATTCCGCCCGTAAGTGTTCCTGGTTGGTGGCGAGAAAGATGCGGGTTCCCCGCGCGCGCAGCCGGTCGCAGGCCGCAAGCACGTCATGGTCGATCGTCGAATCGCGCTCGAACCAGTAGGTCATGAAATCATCCGGCGTAACCGGCGATGCCAGAACCGGCAGGCATCCCTCCAGCACCTCGCGCAGCGCCTTCCTGCCGGCAACGATCTCCGGCCAGTGCGGAATGAAGAAATGGGTTTCGAGCATGTCCGGATCAATGCCGAGATCGCGCTCGATATCGCGGGCCCAGGACTGGCCGTCCGGACCGCTGATGATGACGCCGTCGACATCCAGCATCAGGCACTTGGTCATGTCGCTCACTCCGCAAGCTTCCGGCCCGTCATACCTTTCCCGATCGCGAAGGCCAAGGTCGGCGCTTGACAAAGATTATATATCCATTATTCTGGATATATGGATGAGAATCAAACAATCGCGGCGCTGGCCGCACTGGCGCAGCCGACAAGGCTTCAAACCTTTCGGCTGCTTGTGGAAAGCGAACCGGACGGCATTGCCGCGGGCGAACTCGCCCGCAGGCTCGACGTTCCGCAAAACACCATGTCGGCGCATCTTTCGACGCTTGCCCGTGCCGGCATCGTCGTCAATGAGCGTCAGGGGCGTTCGATCATCTACCGGGCCGATCTGGAGCGCTTCCGCGCCGTCATGCTCTATCTCCTGCAGGATTGCTGCGGCGGCAATGCGGACCTCTGCGCGCCGCTGATCGAAGGACTTGCACCCTGTTGCGCCAATGCCGGCCCCACCCAAGAGGACACCCGAAATGACCGACCGAACCATTAATGTTCTGTTTCTCTGCACCGGAAATTCCGCCCGTTCCATCATGGCGGAGGCGATCCTGAACACGGAAGGCGCTGGCCGTTTCCATGCCTTTTCCGCCGGCAGCCGGCCGAAGGGCGAGGTTCACCCGCTGGCCTTGAAGACACTTGAGACCATGGACTACCCCACGGAGGGCTTCCGCTCCAAGAGCTGGGATGAATTCACCGGACCCGATGCCCCCGAGATCGATTTCATCATCACCGTCTGCGACAACGCCGCCGGCGAGAGCTGCCCGATCATGCGCGGCAGCGGCAGGCGCGCCCATTGGGGCGTGGAAGACCCGGCAGGCGTTTCCGGCACGGAAGAACAAAAGCTGCGCGCCTTCGCCCAGACCGCGACATTCCTGAAAAGCCGGATCATGGCCTTCCTCAATCTGGCCCAGGAAACCATCGATTCCGCGGGAATCGACACGCATATGAAGCAGATCGGCGCCATGGACGGCGCAACCGAGAAAAGCACGAAGGCCATCTGACATGTCCACCTTTGAACGCTACCTGACCGTCTGGGTGGCACTCTGCATCGTCGCGGGCGTTGCCCTCGGCCATTTCTTCCCCACGGCGTTCCATGCCGTCGGCGCCATCGAGGTGGCGCGGGTCAACCTTCCCGTCGCCGTGCTGATCTGGCTGATGATCATACCGATGCTGCTGCGCATCGACTTTGCCGCGTTGGCGCAAGTCGGCCGCCATTGGCGCGGCATCTCCGTCACGCTGTTCGTCAACTGGGCCGTGAAGCCGTTCTCCATGGCACTGCTCGGCTGGCTGTTCATCGGCTGGCTGTTCCGGCCCTATCTGCCCGCCGACCAGATCGATTCCTATATCGCCGGGCTGATCATTCTGGCAGCCGCGCCCTGCACCGCCATGGTGTTCGTCTGGTCGAACCTGACGAAGGGTGAGCCGCATTTCACGCTGTCACAGGTCGCCCTCAACGACGCGATCATGATCGTCGCCTTCGCGCCGATCGTGGCGCTGCTCCTCGGCCTGTCGGCGATTACGGTGCCGTGGGACACGCTGGTGCTGTCGGTCGCGCTCTACATCGTGATCCCGGTGATCATTTCGCAGATTATCCGCCGCTCGCTGCTGGCGGGCGGTTCAACGGCGCGGCTGGATGCCCTCCTTGCGCGCCTGCAGCCGGCCTCGCTGGTGGCGCTGCTGGCCACGCTGGTGCTGCTGTTCGGCTTTCAGGGCGAACAGATCATCGCCCAGCCGATGATCATCGCGCTGCTGGCCGTGCCGATCCTGATCCAGGTCTATTTCAACTCCGGCCTTGCCTATCTGCTCAACCGGGCGGCGGGCGAGCAGCATTGCGTTGCCGGACCCTCGGCCCTGATCGGCGCCTCGAACTTCTTCGAGCTGGCCGTCGCCGCCGCCATCAGCCTGTTCGGCTTCCAGTCCGGGGCGGCGCTCGCCACCGTTGTCGGCGTGCTGATCGAGGTGCCGGTGATGCTGTCGGTGGTTTACATCGTCAATCGCAGCAAGGGCTGGTACGAAAGCGGTGCAGCGGTTGCCCGCAACCCTCACCGCCCGGAGAGCGAGTCCAGCGCCTCGTAGCTCGTCGGGTTGTCCGGGCAAAGGCCGAGCCCGCATTCGGCCAGCGTCGAAACGCCGTTGCCAAGCGTCATCAGCGCGAAGAACACGACCGCCACAAGCCCCAGCCCCGAAAGCCGGCGCGCCGGGGCGGTGGCAAAGCCGCCAAGCACCAGCATGGCTGCCGAACCGAGAATGACAAGCGCGAACACCAGAAAAGCCCAGGTATAGAAATGCAGGCCGAGGAAGGGATCGCCATAGGCCCCGGTGCCCGGCACCACATGCAGCGCCACCTGCCGGAGCGCCGGCACCGCACCGGAAAGCGCGCCCAGGATCATCAGCCCGTAATGGCGCGGCGCCACCCCGAAAATGACGTTCAAAGCCAGTCCCACGCCCACCATGACAAAGCCCGCGCGCTGCAGCAGGCAAAGCGGACACGGCAGTTCGCCATAGGCAAACTGTGCATAGAAGGCAAACAGCAGCACGATGGAAATCGCCAGCAGGGCAAGCGCGTTCAGTGTCGCGGCCAGTTTTTCACTCATGGCGTTCCCCTCCTAAAGCGACAGATCGAGCGTATCGGTGGCATGGAGCCGGTAGAGCACGACAAGCAGCAGCAAGCCGGCAATCGTGAGCGCCACCGCGGCCCCCTTGCGATCCTTCAGCGCCATATAAACCGCGCCCGCGCCGATGAAAAACGGTAGTGCCATCATCTGAATTCCCCCTCTGCAATGCGACACAAGACATGGCAGGCTTTTCAAACGCCTGCAAGCAACCCCTGGACGGCCTCCGGACATTTTCCGCACCGCATCAAGCGGCGGCGCTTGCCGGGAATGAAGGAATTCACCTTTGCCGTGCTTTGCGTTAGGCATGATGCGACGAAATCCATCGAACGAGACCTCCCCCATGCGCAAAGCCCATGAACTGCCCTACCGGCCGAATGTCGGCGTGATGATCCTGAACCCTGAAGGCAAGATCTGGCTGGGGCGAAGGCTTTCTGAAAACAATTCGGAATCCGACGGCTCGCCGCAGCTCTGGCAGATGCCGCAGGGCGGCATCGATCCCGGCGAAACGCCGCTCGAGGCCGCAACCCGCGAGCTTTACGAGGAAACCGGCATGAAATCGGTGGAGCTCATCGGAGAGTCGCCCGGCTGGATCAATTACGACCTGCCCGACCACCTGATCGGCATCGGCCTGCGCGGCAGGTTCCGCGGCCAGACCCAAAAATGGTTCGCCTTCCGCTTTCTCGGCGACGACAGCGAAATCGCGATCGATCCGCCGCCGGACGGCCATGAACGCGAGTTCGACGCCTGGCAATGGGCCGATATCGAAACGCTCCCCGGTCTGATCGTCACGTTCAAGCGCGCGGTGTATGAAAGGGTCGTCGACGAATTCCGGCACCTGACGGTGTGATCAAGGGCGCGCGCCATAAAAAAGGCCCGGAAAATCCGGGCCTTCAAAAACTAACGAAAATGCCAGGGAGCGGTTATTCGGCACTCTCGCTCGATGCGGCGTTGAGCTGGGCATATTTCTGCTCGCCGATCGAATCCAGCAGTTCGAGCTGGGTCTCGAGAAAGTCGATATGGCCTTCCTCGTCGATCATCAGTTCTTCGAAGAGCTTCATGCTGACGTAATCGCCAGCCTCGTGACAGATGTCACGGGATTCCTTGTAGGAATTGCGCGCTTCGTATTCGCCGGCCAGATCGGATTCAAGCACTTCCTTGACGGTCTGGCCGATGCGCAGCGGCGCCACGGTCTGAAGGTTGGGATGGCCTTCGAGGAAGATGATGCGGTCGATCAGCTTGTCGGCGTGATGCATTTCCTCGATCGATTCGGCCCGCTCTTTTTCGGCAAGCTTCGTCAGACCCCAGTCTTTCGTGAGACGGTAATGCAGCCAGTACTGATTGACGGCGCCGAGCTCAAGAAACAGAGCTTCGTTCAGCCGTTCGATAACCTTTTTGTCGCCTTTCAATGTCCGCTCTCCTGTTCTTTTGGTGGAACTCTTTGAGGCGGCTCAAAAAATCACATATCTCAGCTTCGGTCGAGTCACTATTTTTATGATAGGCCTCGGTCGTGCGGACAATGATATCGGCGACATTCGGGAAGCATCCACAGCAGCGGCCGCGCTTGGCCATGCGGTGGTAAACCTTGGCGGGAACAATAAGCTGCCAACAGTCCTCGTCGAGCAGCTCGACGATGGTCTGTTCAATTTCCTTTTCGGTAATGAAATTGCAACTGCAAACCAGCATGCTTCCACCATTGACATAAGTCTCTGATGAGAGCTGTTTTGCAAAAGGCGAGGCTGATTGTCAAGATTAAATTAGCGTCAGCCCGTCACAAAGGTTTGAGCGGGCTCAAACGGAAATTGCCCAACGAATGGAATCAGTTGACGGCGGCAAGCGCGCAGGGGTCGACCCCATAAGCGGGCGCGCAGCCGGGTTTGCCCGCGGCAATGCTGCCGGGAGCGGCGAGCGACGCCGCCATGATCATCAATGCTGCGCCTGCGAACAAAACAGCGATAGACTTACCCATCGTTCCAGAAACCCTTTTGATACGAACCCGCTTGATCATCTTAGCGATGACTTTCCAATAAACAGTAAAGGCGCAACTACTGTGACAGGTTCCAGAATGTGGCAAAATTTTTGCGAAATTGTGGGCAGGATATGCACTCGCCCCCTTATTCCGTCAAGCGGTTTTTCCGAACTGGCCGTGCTGACGGTACTGAACGAGGTAAGTGCGCAACACGACCTCAAGCTGTGCCGGACGGATGCCGAGGCCATCGAGCGTGCGCCCCTCTGCCTGCGCTTCTTCGGAGACAACATTGTCCGCTTTCAGAAGCTTGACCTGGTCGGACGTCAACGGCGGCGCGATGAACGGAATGAGGCTGGCAATGCTGCCGAACAGCGAGGCGAGGCCGAACGGCATGGAAACGAGCGCACGCTTGCGGCCGGTCACCGAGAGCAGCAGTTCGAGACATTCGCGGAAGGTCAGCACGTCGCGACCGCCGAGTTCGTAAACCTTGCCGCCCTCTAGCTTGCCTTCGACGGAACGCGCGATCACCTCGGCGACGTCGCCGACATAGACCGGCTGGAACTTGGTCTCGCCGCCGCCGATCAGCGGCAGGATCGGCGAGATCAGCGACATCTTTCCGAACTTGTTGAAGAAGTCGTCCTCAGGGCCGAAGATGATCGAGGGCCGCACGATCACGGCGTCGGGACAGATTTCGCGGATCGAGGCTTCGGCCACGCCCTTGGAGCGGGCGTAGTGTGACGGGCTGTCGGCATCGGCCCCGATGGCGGACACGTGCGTGAGCTTCGCGCCTTCGGAGCGGGTGACTTCGGCCACCAGACGCGCGCCTTCGGTCTGCACCGCGTCGAAGCCGTTCTTGCCGCTCTCGAACAGGATGCCGACGCAATTGACGACATGGTCGGCGCCGTGGATGGCGCGGCGCACCGAATCCTCGTAGCGCAGATTGGCCTGCATGAAGGTGATCTGGCCGACATTGCCGAGCGGCTGCAGAAACAGGGCGAGGTCGGGACGGCGAACGGCAACGCGGATGCGATAGCCCCGTTTGGCCAGCGCCCGGACGACATAGCGACCGACAAAACCGGAACCGCCGAAGACCGTAACCAGCGGGGGAATGTTCGATAGCGTCATGACAAGCCTCTCGTTTGGATGATAGCTCCCCCTTAGCCCAATTGACCGCGAAGGTGAAGGGACAAGAGGTCGCGGCGGTTAATATCGCACAGCCTCGGCGGGCCGCCGTGGCACCGGCGACACAGGCCGCGGCGCGCGGGGTGTCTCAGCCGTTCGCCGCCCCAAGCATCTCAGTCTCGATGTCATCGACAATCCGCCGGGCGGCGGCTTTCGGGTCGTCTGCCTTGACGATCGGACGGCCGACGACGAGATGGCTCGCGCCGGCGGCAATGGCATCGCGCGGCGTCATCACCCGCTTCTGGTCGTCGGCAACGGAACCGGCCGGACGGATGCCCGGGGTCACCACCGCCATCTCGGGTCCGATCACGCTGCGCACCGTGCGCGCCTCGGCCGCCGAACACACCACTCCGCCCATGCCGGCCTCGGCCGCCTGGCGGGCGCGTTTTTCGACAAGGGCTTCCGCGGTTTCGGCATAGCCGGCTTCGATCAGGTCTTCGTCGTCCATCGAGGTGAGCACGCTGACGCCGAGCAGGCAGAGCGGCGAGCCGGCCGCCGCCGCGACCGCCGCGCGCATCGCCTTCGGATAGGCATGCAGCGTCAGCATGGTCACGCCCATCTTCGCGATGTTCTCGACGCCCTTGGCCACCGTGTTGTCGATGTCGAGCAGCTTCATGTCGAGGAAGACCTGCTTGCCGTCTTCCGCCAGTTCGCGCGCAAGGGAAAGCCCGCCGGCGAAGGCAAGCTGGTAGCCGATCTTGTAGAAGGAAACGGTGTCGCCAAGCGTCTCGACCATGGCTTCCGCTTGGGCCACGGTCGGAACGTCCAGACCCACAATCAGGCGGTCGCGTGCAAGCATGTCATCGGCTCCTTCATCTCGTTTCACCGCGATGCCAGTGGCATAAAAACACCCGCGCGAAAAGCGAAAAAGCCCTCGGCTATGCCGGTCGCGCTAGACCCGCATCGGCATCAGCACGTAGAGCGCGTTCTCGTTGTCGGTGTCGCGCACCAGCGTCGGCGAACCGGCATCGGCGAACAGGAAGATCGCCTCGTCGCCGGTGAGCTGGCCGGTGATGTCGAGCAGATATTTGGCGTTGAAGCCGATATCCATCGGCTCGCTGTCATAGCCGACGGCGAGTTCATCCGTGGCGCTGCCCGAATCGGGGTTGTTGACGGTGAGCGTGAGCTGGCCCTCGGCAAGCGACAGCTTGACCGCGCGCCCGCGTTCCGACGACACGGTGGAGACGCGATCGACGGCCTTGGTGAAATCGGCGCAGTCGATCCGCATCTCGCGGTCGTTATTGGCGGGAATCACGCGCTGGTAATCCGGGAAGGTGCCGTCGATCAGCTTGGAGGTGATCACCACCGAACCGATGGTGAAGCGGATCTTGGCATCGGACACCTCGACCGCGACAATAATCTCCGGATCATCGAGCAGCTTCTGCAGCTCGCCGACCGTCTTGCGCGGTATGATGACGCCCGGCATGTTCTCGCAGCCCGACGGCGCGTCGATTTCGGCGCGCGCCAGACGGTGGCCGTCGGTGGCGACGGCGCGCAGCTTCAGCGCCTTGCCCTCGGCCATGGCGTGGAAATAGATGCCGTTCAGGTAATAGCGGGTTTCCTCGGTCGAGATCGCGAACTGGGTGCGGTCGATCAGCATTTTCAGATCGCTCGCCTTCAGCTTGAAGGCGTGGCTGAAGGAACCGGCCGTCAGATCGGGAAAATCCTCCTGCGGCAGGCATTGCAGCGAAAATTTTGACTTGCCGGAGGCGACCGAGATGGTCTGGCCGTCGGTGGCTGTCGCCAGCGATACTTCCGCGCCATCGGCGAGCTTGCGCACGATTTCGTAAAGCAGATGCGCCGGCACGGTGGTCGCGCCCGCCTGTTCGACCATCGACGCCGTCTTTTCGGTGATTTCGAGATCGAGGTCGGTCGCCTTCATCTCGAGATCGTTCCCTTCGGCCTTCAACAGCACATTGGAGAGAATCGGTATGGTGTTGCGCCGCTCGACCACGCGATGCACATGGTTCAGGGACTTCAGCAGGTTTGATCTCTCAAGCGTGATACGCATGACTTTCGCTTTCACTCTTATTGCGCGGACGGCGACGGGCATGCGCCGCAGGGGCGCAGGCGGGGTGACAAAATGACAGCAAATCCGTCCGGATTGCAAGGGGTGAGACCCCTTACTCCCCATTGATCGCAGGCTTTGACCCCACGCCCCTTGCGAGCGCTCCCATGCCGTGGTCAAACGGACAATGAAAATGCCGGGACAATGGTGATGGAAGACAACAGCAATCGGTTCGAAATCGCGGGCCATTCGATCGAGGCGCGGCCTCTTTCGCCGGGCCTTTATCTGGTGGCGACGCCGATCGGCAATCTCGGAGACATCACCATCCGCGCGCTCGAGACAATTGCCGGCTGCGACATTCTCGCCTGCGAGGACACCCGTGTGACACGCAAGCTGCTCGATCGCTTCGCGATCCGCAAGCGCCCCTATGCCTATCACGAGCACAATGCCGAAAAGGCGGGCGAGAAGCTGATGGAGGCGCTCGGCGCAGGCAAGACGGTGGCGCTGGTCTCCGATGCCGGCACGCCGCTGGTCTCCGACCCCGGCTACCGGCTGGCGCAGCAGGCGATCGCCGCCGATATCAAGGTGGTGCCGATCCCCGGCGCATCCGCGCCGCTTGCCGCCCTCGTCGGCGCCGGCCTGCCGAGCGATGCCTTCCTGTTCGCGGGCTTCCTGCCGGGCAAGGACAAGGCGCGGCGCGACCGCCTGACGGAGCTTTCCGACGTGCCGGCAACGCTCGCCTTCTTCGAATCCCCGCACCGCATCGCCGCCACGCTGGAAGCAGCCGCAGAGGTACTCGGCGGCGAGCGGCCGGCCGCCGTCTGCCGCGAGCTGACCAAGACCCACGAGACCTTCCGCCGCGGCACGCTTTCCGAACTGGCGGACCTTTATCGCGACGAGACGGTCAAGGGCGAAATCGTGCTGCTGATCGGGCCGCCGCTTGCCGGGGCCGCTCCGGATGCAGGCGATGTGACCGCGCTCCTGAAAAAGCTCGCGGCCGAAATGCCGGCGGCGAAAGCGGCGGCACAGGCCGCGAAGGAAACCGGTCTGCCCCGCAAGGAGCTCTACCAGCAGCTTCTGGCGCTGAAGGATGGCTGACGCGCCGACAGCCCGCCGCAAGGCCGAACGGCGCGGGCACCGCGCCGAGTGGCTGGCCGTGCTCTATCTGCGCCTCAAGGGCTACCGCGTCGTCGCCACCCGCTACAAGACCCATGCCGGCGAGATCGACATCATTGCCCGCAAGGGCGATCTCGCCGTGTTCATCGAAGTCAAGGCGCGGCGCGAGACGCAGGTGGCGATCGACGCCGTGACGTCGTCCGCCATGCGCCGCATCCGCGCGGCCTCGGATATCTGGCTGGCGCGCCAGCCCGATTTTTCCCGCCTGTCGCACCGCTACGACATCGTCGCCTGCCTGCCGGGTCGCCTTCCGCGCCATTTTCCCGACGCGTTCTGACGTCCAGGCTTGCGCTTTTACAATTCTGCAACAAAACCGTCGTCTGCCCGTCACGCAGCAAGGCTACCTCCCCGGTAATCATCGCTATCGATGATTTTCAGAACCGGGGAATTTGACCATGAAGAAATTTGTTCTGGCCGCGCTTGCCGCCGGCCTTTCCACGTCGACCGCTTTCGCCGCCACCGACATCACCTGGTGGCACGGCATGGGCGGCAAGAACCAGGAAGTCATCAACCAGATCGCCGAGAAGTTCAACGCCTCGCAGGACGCCTGCACGCTGACGCCGGTTTCCAAGGGCACTTATGAAGAAGCGCTCGCCGCCGGCATCGCCGCCTTCCGTTCGGGCGAGCAGCCCAACATCCTCCAGGTGTTTGACGCAGGTGCCGCCACCATCATCAACGCCAAGGGCGCGGCCGTTCCGGCCGAAGACCTGATCAACGACGCCGGCTACGAGTTCAACCGCGAAGACTTCATCGAAGGCGTGCGCTACTTCTACGCCGACAGCGAAGGCAAGTTCGTCGGCATGCCGTTCAACTCGTCGGCGCCGATCATGTACATCAACACCGAAGCCTTCGAAAAGGCCGGCGTCGAGCCGCCGAAGACCTGGGAAGAGTTCGAGGAAATCGCGCCTGCCCTGAAGGATGCCGGTTACGTGCCGCTCGTCCAGTCGCAGCTCACCTGGGAAATGACCGAGAACTTCTTCTCGCGCAACAATCTCCAGTTCGCGACCAACAACAACGGCTATGACAGCGTCGAGGGCACCGAGATCCTGGTGAACACGCCCGAGCATGTCATGATGTATGAGAAGCTCAAGGATTGGTACGACAACGGCTATTTCGGCTATTACGGCGCCGGCTGGTCCGATAACCAGAAACCGTTCGAGGAAAACAAGGTTGCGCTGTGGATCGGCTCCTCCGGTTCGTTCGGTGGCCTGCAGAGCACGGCCCAGATGCCCTTCTCGGCGACCTTCCTGCCCTATTGGGGCTCGATCGACGGCGCCGGCACCAATTCCTTCATCGGCGGCGCGGCGCTCTTCGCGCTTTCCGGCAAGTCCGACGACGAGAACAAGTGCACGGCCGACTTCTTCCAGTTCCTGACCTCGCCGGAAATCCAGTACTTCTATCACAAGTCCACCGGCTATGTTCCGGTCACCACCGCGGCCTATGAACTGGCCAAGGAAGACGGCTGGTATGAAGAGCAGCCGGTTGCCGAAGTCGGCATCCAGCAGCTTTCGCTGCCGGGCGGCGAATGGTCCAAGGGCTACCGCATGGGCTTCTACCCGCAGATCCGCGAAGTGATGGAACGCGAATACAACAAGATCTTCGCGGGCGAGACCTCGGTTCAGGACGCGATGGCGACGATCGAGCAGGAAGGCAACGCCCTTCTCGCCCGCTTCGCCAAGACCGCCGGCAACTAAGGCACTGCATTCGAGAATTGCCGATCCGGGGGCTAACGCCCCCGGATTTTGGCATGTTGGAAAATGTAATACCGCCGCAAACGGCGGCTGCGTTTGCTCCGAGTGATGGAACTTGCTCCCAAGACTCTCTCCCGCTTGCGGGAGAGATGCCCCGAAAGGGGCAGTGAGGGTGATGCAGCCTTTCCAATCGTGAGGGCGTTCGCGGGGTGGGTCTCCCCCTCACTGTCGCTGTCGCGACATCTCTCCCCTCCGGGGCGAGAAGACTTGGGGGCTATGCGGCATAGGCGGGTTCGTCGCCCCGACCGCAACAGGAAACAGAAAATGAAGCGCGTCCAGTTCAATTCGGCCCTGCTGCCCTATCTTTTCGTGCTGCCGCAGATGGCGATCATCGTGATCTTCTTCTACTGGCCGTCGGCGCAGGCGATCCGTTCGTCCTTCTTTCTGGAGGACCCGTTCGGTTTCGGCGAGACCTTCGTCGGCTTCGACAATTACGTCGTCGCTCTGACATCCTCCTATTATCTGCAGGTCGCGCGGTTCACGGTGATCTTCACCATCATCGTCACCTTCCTGTCGCTGACCCTCGGGCTGCTGCTCGCCTCCAAGGCCGATGACGTGATCCGCGGGTCGAGCAGCTACAAGACGCTGCTGATCTCGGTCTATGCGATCGCCCCGCCGGTTGCGGGCCTCTTGGGCATGATGTTCTTCGACCAGCATATCGGACCGTTCGTCAAAATGGCGTCCTGGTTCGGCTGGGACATGAAGGTCGGGATCAACTATTTCGACACCGCCTTCGCGATGATCACCGTCGCCGTGTGGAAGCAGATCCCGTATAATTTCATCTTCTTCCTGTCGGGCCTGCAGTCGATCCCGGTGTCCGTCCGCGAGGCGGCGGCGATCGACAACCGCTCGCGCCTCGGCCGGTTCTGGACCGTGACGCTGCCGCTTCTCGCGCCCACCGCCTTCTTCCTGCTGATCATCAACATGACCTATTCGCTGTTCGACACCTTCGGCATCATCGACGTGATCGTGAAGGACAAGGCCGCCAACAACCCGATCACGCTGGTCTACAAGGTCTATATGGACGGCTTCCGCGGCAATGACATCGGCGGCTCGGCGGCGCAATCGGTCATCCTGATGATCATCGTCCTCGCGCTTACCTTCTTCCAGTTCCGCTTCATCGAGCGGCGCGTCCACTACAATTGAGGAAAGCGCCATGCACAGAACCAAACTGATCGATCACATCATCCTGCTGTTCGGCGTATTCTTCATGATCGGCCCGGTCTTCGTGGCCTTCATGACCTCCACCCACACGGCGATCGATGTCCATATCAACGGCCTGCAGGTGAGCTGGGGCGGCGATTTCGTCGAGACCTACAAGGAGTTGCTGACCCGCAAGGGCGGCTTCACCGGTGAAGTGACCGGCGCGCGCATGGTGATGAATTCCTTCATCCTCGGCGTCGGCTTCGCCGTCGGCAAGATCGTGCTGTCGATGCTGGCCGCCTATGGGCTGGTCTATTTCCGTTCGCGGTTTTCGACGCTGTTCTTCTGGATGATCTTCACCACGCTGCTCTTGCCGCTGGAAGTGCGCATCTTGCCCTCCTACGACGTGATGACCAAGCTTGGGCTGATCAACACCTATACCGGCCTGATCGTGCCGCTTCTGGCATCGGCCACCGGCACGTTCTTCTTCCGTCAGTTCTTCAAATCGGTGCCGGACGAACTGCTGGAGGCGGCCCGCATTGACGGCGCCGGGCCGTTCAAGTTCTTCATCGATATTCTGGTGCCGCTGTCGAAGACAATGATCGCCGCGATCTTCATCATCATGTTCGTCTATGGCTGGAACCAGTATCTGTGGCCGATGATCATGACCAATGACGAGAGCTTCTACACGCTGGTGCGCGGCATCAAGCAGATCCTGCTCGTCTGGGTCGGCTCCCAGATCCCCGAATACAATCAGGCCTTCGCCCTTGCCGTGCTCGCCATGCTGCCGCCCGTGCTGATGGTGGTGATTTTCCAGAGCTGGTTCATCAAGGGCCTGACCGAAAGCGACAAATAGGAACAACAACGATGTCCGCAATCGAAATCTCGAAGGTTTCCAAGATCTATTCCGGCGATCAGCGCGCGGTCGACAGCGTCGACATCGCGATCGCCGATGGCGAGTTCATCGTGCTTGTCGGCCCGTCCGGCTGCGGCAAGTCCACGCTTCTGCGCATGGTGGCGGGGCTTGAGACCATCACCGAGGGCGAAGTGAAGATCGCCGGCAAGGTGGTCAACAGGATGGACCCGGCCGAGCGCGATATCGCCATGGTGTTCCAGAATTACGCGCTCTATCCGCATATGACGGTCTACAACAACCTTGCCTACGGCCTGAAAAACCGCGGCACGCCGAAGGCCGAGATCGCGGAGCGGGTCGCGGAAGCCGCCCGCATGCTGGAGCTTGAACCCTATCTCGAACGCAAGCCCCGCGCCCTTTCTGGCGGCCAGCGCCAGCGCGTCGCCATGGGTCGCGCGATCGTGCGCAAGCCGGCCGCCTTCCTGTTCGACGAGCCGCTCTCCAACCTCGACGCCAAGCTGCGCGTTTCCATGCGCGGCGAGATCAAGCATCTGCAGAAGCGGCTCGGCACCACCTCGATCTACGTCACCCACGACCAATTGGAAGCCATGACGCTGGCCGACCGGCTGGTGGTGCTGAATGGCGGCAGGATCGAGCAGATCGGCACGCCGCTCGACGTCTACCACAAGCCGGCCTCCACCTTCGTCGCCAATTTCATCGGCTCGCCGGCGATGAATCTGGTCGCGGGAAAGCTGACGCAAGGCCAACTCACGATCGGCGACAACAGCATGCAATTTTCAAGCGCTCCGCCCGCCGATGGTCCAGTCACCGTCGGCATCCGCCCGGAAGACCTGCAGCCAACGGCGGGCGATGGCCTGAAGGCCCGGCTCGATTATGTCGAGGAACTCGGCGCCACGCGGCTTGCCCATTGCCTGACCGGCGGTGAGCGGCTGACGGCAGCGCTCTCCCCCGAGATACCGCTTGCCGACGAACTCACCTTCGCGGTGTTGCCGGAAAAGGTGCATTTCTACGACCACGCCAGCGGAAAGCGGCTTTCGACCGCCTGAGCGACGCCCGCGATTGCCAAGGGGCGGCGCGATGACTAAATATCGTGTCGCCTCAAACCAACCGGGACTCGCTTTTCATGGCCGCAATCAAGAACGTCGCCGTCCAGATGGACCATATCTCCACCGTCAAGATCGGCGGCGATTCGACTTTTGCCATGAGCATCGAGGCGCAGAACCGGGGCTATAATCTGTTCCACTACACGCCCGATCGCCTCAGCCTGCGCGACGGCAAGGTGTTTGCGACCATCGAGCCGATGACGCTGCGCGACGAGGAAGGCGACCACTACACGCTCGGCGCGCCGGAGCGGATCGACCTTTCGACCATGGACGTGGTGCTGTTGCGCCAGGACCCGCCCTTCGACATGGCCTATATCACCTCCACCCACCTGCTGGAGCGCATCCATCCGAATACGCTGGTGGTCAACGACCCGGCATGGGTGCGCAACTCGCCGGAAAAGATCTTCGTCACCGAGTTCACGGACCTGATGCCGCCGACCCTGATCACCAAGGATGTCGGCGAAATCCGCCGTTTCCGCGAGGAAATGGGCGATATCATTCTGAAGCCGCTCTACGGCAATGGCGGCGCGGGCGTGTTCCACTCCACCCGCGACGACCGCAATTTCACCTCGCTTCTGGAAATGTTCGCGCAGATGTTCCGCGAGCCCTATATCGCCCAGGCCTATCTGCCGGCCGTGCGCAAGGGCGACAAGCGCATCATCCTGGTCGACGGCGAATTTGCCGGGGCGATCAACCGCGTGCCGGCCGAGACCGACAGCCGCTCCAACATGCATGTCGGCGGCCGCGCCGAAGCCGCCGGTCTGACCGAGCGCGAAAAGGAAATCTGCGCCCGCATCGGCCCTGCGCTGAAAGAGCGCGGCTTCATCCTCGTCGGCATCGATGTGATCGGCGACTACATGACGGAAATCAACGTCACCTCGCCGACCGGTATCCGCGAGGTCAAGAAATTCGGCGGCGCGGATATCGCCAGCCTGATGTGGGACGCGATCGAGAAGAAGCGCAGCGGTCTATGATCTGTTTTCGCCCGCCAGCGCCTGCTGCGTGAGGCGCGCGCGGATCTCGTTCTTCTGGGCGTCGATCATACCCGGGATGAGGAACAGGTCGACGATCCACCATAGCGCCCAGATGCCAAGCAGGAAAAAGCCGACGATAAAGACGACGGTCAGTCCGCCGATGACGTTGAGCAGGAGCATGGCAAGGCCCGACCCCATGCGGCCGAGATAAAACCGGTGAATGCCGGCCCAGCCGAGGAAAAACCACAGCAGATAGGCAGCCGCCGGCGATTTGGCGCTGTTGGTCACGTGCTGCTCGATCAGTATCCGCTCTTCGGTCGTCAGTCCCATGGCACCCTCTTTGCTTGCGACCCAAGGTTTACTGCGGCGCTGGCGATCTGTCTATCCCGTTGAACACGAAGGAGAAATAAAAGTTCTCTTTTTGTTCTTGCAAGTAAGCGCGAGTTATGGAATCCTTGCAACCTGAAGACACAGGCAAGCGGGCGGGACAGCCATGGTTTCACGTGTTCATACGGTTGCATTCCAGGGGATCGAGGGCGTTCCGGTCGATGTGCAGGTCATGGTCGCGCCGGGCAAGATCGGCATGCAGATCGTCGGCCTGCCGGACAAGGCGGTCGCCGAAAGCCGCGAGCGGGTGCAAGCGGCGCTGCATGCCACGGGCCTGGCGCTGCCGCCGAAGCGGGTGACGGTCAACCTTGCGCCCGCCGACCTGCCGAAAGAGGGCTCACATTTCGACCTCGCGATCGCGCTCGGGCTGATGGCGGCACTCGGGGCGGTGCCGGCGGATGCGCTCGCCGGTTATATGGTGATCGGCGAGCTGAACCTCGACGGAACCATCGCAAGCGTCGCCGGCGCGCTGCCAGCGGCCATTGCCGCAAACGCGCTCGACAAGGGCCTGATCTGCCCGGCCGATTGCGGGCCGGAGGCGGCCTGGGCGAGCGCTGATATCGATATTCTCGCGCCCAAGAGCCTGATCGGCATCGCCAATCACTTCAAGGGCACGCAGATTCTGTCGCGCCCAAACCCGGCCGTGCGCGCGGCACCGCACGACCTGCCGGACCTTGCCGATATCAAGGGGCAGGAGAGCGCCAAGCGCGCGCTCGAAGTGGCAGCCGCCGGCGGGCACAATCTGTTGATGGTTGGCCCTCCGGGTGCCGGAAAGTCCATGCTCGCCGCCCGCCTGCCCTCGATCCTGCCGCCGCTTCTGCCGCAGGAACTGCTCGACATGTCGATGGTCCACTCGATCGCCGGCAAGCTTGCCGGCGGCAAATTGTCGGATCGCCGCCCCTTCCGCGCACCGCATCATTCCGCCAGCATGGCCTCACTGGTGGGCGGCGGCATCAAGGCGCGGCCGGGCGAGGCCTCGCTTGCCCATCACGGCGTGCTGTTCCTCGACGAACTCCCGGAATTCTCGCCGCAGGTGCTCGACGCCTTGCGCCAGCCGCTGGAGACCGGCGAATGCGTGATCGCGCGCGCCAATCACCGCGTCTCCTACCCCGCAGCCTTCCAGCTCGTGGCGGCGATGAACCCGTGTCGCTGCGGCATGGCGGGCGAGCCCGGCCATTCCTGCGCGCGCGGCCCGCGCTGCGCCGCCGATTATCAGGCCCGCATTTCCGGCCCGCTGATGGACCGGATCGATATCCGCATCGATGTGCCCGCCGTCAGCGCGATCGACCTGATCGGCGCGAAATCGACGGGCGAAGCGAGCAGCGCGGTGGCGCGCAGGGTGGAACGCGCCCGCAATGCCCAGCGCGAACGCTTTGCCGGGCTCGATGAGAAGGCGGTCACGGTCAACGCCCGCTGCGCGGCAAACCTGATCGAGAAACTCGCGGAACCCGATGCCGCGGGGCTTGCTCTGTTGCGCGAGGCGGCCGAGAAGATGCGGTTCTCCGCCCGCGGCTATCACCGCGTCCTCAAGGTCGCCCGCACGATCGCCGATCTCGACGGCAAGGCCCAGGTTGGCCGCATGCATATCGGCGAGGCCATCGCCTATCGCGTCGCAACGGCCGAAAGGACCGGCGCCATCGCCTGACGCGCCGGCGCAGCGCTCGACCGCGTCCCCGAGCCATGCGGGCTTGTCAAACACCCACGCGAACGAGGCTCCCGGCTCCCGGCTCCCGGCTCCCGGCTCCCGGCTCCCGGCTCCCGGCTCCCGGCTCAAGAAGCATTCTCCCTAACCGTCCCTGCACCAACTATTTTCCCCGGCCTCCCGCGCGGGACTAGGCTTGTGACAACGCAGCCCGCGAAGGAGATTTTCATGTCGGATGCAACATCGAAGCTGGGCCTCCCCTTTATCCTGCCCGCCCAGGCGCAAAAGCACGTCACCCATAACGAGGCGCTGCAGCGTCTCGACGCGGTCGTTCATCTCGCGCTGGCGGGCGAAGACGACAGCCCGCCGGAAACGCCCGAGGACGGCGTCTGCCATCTGGTCGGCGAAAGCCCGACCGGCCTCTTTTCCGGCCATGCCGGGGAGATCGCAATCTATCAGGATGGTTTCTGGCAGTTCGCAGCCCCGGCCGCCGGCTGGACCGCCTGGTTCGGCAGCGATGCGACATGGCGCGTCTTCGACGGCGCGGCCTGGGTCACGCCGCCGGTTCCCGACGAGGCAACTTTCGCCTCCGTCGGCATCAATGCCGCGGCGGATGCCACCAATCGTCTGTCGGTGTCCTCTCCGGCAACGCTGCTGAACAATGCAGGTGCCGGTCACCAGCTCAAGATCAACAAGGCGACGCCCGGCGACACCGCCTCGCTGCTGTTCCAGACCGGCTGGTCCGGCCGCGCCGAAATGGGTCTTGCTGGCACCGACGGCTTTGCCATCAAGGTCAGCCCGGACGGCGCAAGCTGGTTCGAGGCGCTGCGCGTTTCCCCCTTCGGCGCGGTCGTCATGCCGGAACGCCCGCTCACGCGCGCCGCACGAGCCGTCGGCGCGACGCTGATCGACACGCCGACCGTGCTCGGCTTCGACACGCTTTACACCGGCGAGGGTGGGTTCTCTCTCGGCGCGGCGGTTGCCGGCGGCGGCGAAAAGCTGTCCTTTCCGGTGAGCGGCTTTTACGTGGTCACCCTCAATATCTCGGCAACCGCGAGCGGCCCATTCACGGTCACTCTGCAAAAAAACGCCTCGGAAAACGTGGTGATCGTGCGCGGCGGCGCGACGGGGGGAGACGAGGTCACGCTCTCGTCCACCGCCATCGCCTATTTTGCGGCCGGCGACGATGCGCAGCTTTCCTTCACCGGAGCAGCGACCTACAATCTGGGATATGGCGCCACCGAGGTGATCGCGCTTCTGACCTGATTTCGGCGAACGGCTTGAATGCGTGCCGCGATCAGGGCTATCCATTGTAGACCCGCATGTCGCGGACGGGTGAAATCGCCGCGACATGCGCGAGACAGGCAATAAGAGCGGAGCCCCCTTTTTGCGGGAGGGGCATTCGCAGGAGAAAGGGCGATCATGGCGGGCATGGACTGGCGGAAGAGTTTCGATCTCAAACACCCTTCGCTGAAACCGCTCTGGGTGCGCATCCTGGCCGTGGCGCTCTCCGCCGGCTGGGCTGTGGCCGAGCTGTTTATCGGCTCGCCCTTCTGGGCGATCCCGTTCGGCGCCGCCGCCGCCTATATGGCCTATGTCTTCTTCTTCTCGCCCGATCGGCACTATTTCAGCGGCAAGGACGACGCGTGAGACGCCTCATTCGCCGCAGCTCAGCGTGTGGAAATGGTCGCCCCAGGCGGCGATCGCCACCTTGAAATACCCTTCTCCTTCGAAGCGATGGTCACCACCCCAGACCAGCCGGCCGCCATCGGCCGTTCCGCGCAGATAAATCACGCCGTTTTCGGTCTTGAGCGGCAGGATCGCGCTTCGCCCGCCTTCGATCTCTCCGGATACTGTGGAGAATGGCAGGTCCTTGCGCGCTTCGATCGCGCGATAGCGGGCGATATAGCTGACCGGCTGATTGCAGCCATTCATCAGCACGAACGAGATGAACGGCGCGTAACCGGCTTCCATCACGCGGAACTGGCCGGGTTGAAGCCCCGTTAGGATCCGGCCGATCCCCTCCTGCTCCGCCTTGCCGATATAGCGGCCGCGACCGGGACCGAGATAGATCCCGACAATGCCCGAGGCCGAACGGATAGCGGCGCCGGCAGCGCCGTCCGGCAGCGCGCAGTTCAACGGCATGAGATCCCCGGCCTCAATCGCAAGCGCCGCGCAACCGGCGCTCATCATCTGGCCGCCGGTCGCGGCGTCATAGAAGTCCACGCTCAGCCCCTCGTCATTGCCGGCATGGCCATAGTGAAAGCCCGCCTTCGCGGTGACCTCGGAAAAGGCCGGCTGCCCGTCCGCCTCCCTCACTTCGACAATGGCAGGCTGATCATTCAGTGAAGCGCCCGGACCGAACGGCGCATCGGCGGCGGGCAGATAGACGCGTTGAACGAAGCGCCGCCCGGCGGGAATATACCCGTCATCGAGATCTATGCGCGGCATGATCTGGCGGTCTTCGAACGGCGCGCCTGTTTCGGGATCGATCACACAGGTCGCCGCCGTCAGAACATGGCGCGGACCGATGACCGTGCCCGAGCAGACCACCTGATCGATGCCGCTGACGATGGCCACCAGGCTGCGATCCCGCCCCTCGCTGCCATCCACCGCCTCGACATGGGTTGCGGCGGCGGCAGCAGACGCCAGAAAACAGCCCGCAAGAAGCGCGTTCAGGAACAGAAACCCGCACTGCCGCAATGTCTGCCTACTCATCGACGCCCTCCCCGGCCGGCTGTCCGTTTCCGCCCGCCCCTGCGCCCCGCCTCTCGCCGGCATCGGTCGCCCTTTCCATGGCAGCCATGATCGCGCCGGCCTCCCGGCGGGCCTGTTCATAGGCGGCGGCATCACCCTGCTTCAATCCGTTCGGCAGGTTTTGCAGCCGCTCGAGCTTGCGCAGAAGCGCGATCGGCACGCCCCGGCGAAAGGCCGGTTCCAGATAGCGTTGCGGGTCCTCGCGCATCGCCGCCACCTCATAACCGAAACTGCGCGCGACCCCATCGAGCAGCCGGTTGACGGCTTCTGCGGCCGCCACGGCGCGGTTGCGCATATTGTTTACAGCCAGAAACGTCGTCAGCTCGTCCGCCGACCACGCCGCTTGCACGATCTCCACCCCTTCGGGGCGAAGCTCGCCCTGCCAGACAGAGCGCGCCGTTTCCGGCGACAGCCACGCATCCTTGTTGATGCCGCTCAGCCAGATAAACGTCCGGTCCCAGCCGGACCGCGACGGCGGGTTCTCAACCCATTCGCCCGGTGCGCCGGGGGTCGCGATCCGCTGCGATACGCCGACATAGGAATTCTGCGCGGGCGCATAAAACCGGAACATCATCTCGACATCCGAGGGCCGGATGCGTGGCGCCTCCCCGGGCAATCGCGCCCCGGCCTCACCTGTTGGCGACCACACCTGCACATCACCCGGCCCGAATGTCGGCAACAGATAGCGCCAGTCTTCGATTTCATAGCGAAAGCGCGCGGTCAGCACCGGCGCGTCGTTCTCCAGTGCCATATGCAGGTCCGCGTCCCAGATGAGAACGCTTGTCGAAGGCTCATCCGCCGTGGGCGCGGTAAAGCTGGCGCTATAGCTCTGCCCCCGCGCCTCCACCAGACGGTTGCCGTCAGCGCCGGCAGCGGCCGGCAGAAACAGCGCAAGCCATCCCAGGAGAAAAGACGTCAAGAACCGAGCCATAGCTCGAACCTTTCCTGCTGTTCATCGGAGACGAAAAGCCGGCGCTTGCCCCCGAGCGGCTGAAGCCCGGCGCGCGCGCCGTAATAGCCGCCGGTCTCCGCGCTGTCTGTGGCAAGCGGCATATAGGATAGCGCGAACCAGCCCGCCACGCAGACAAGCAGAACGGCGATGACGCCCCCGCCGAGCCATAGCAGAACCTTGCGCCGATCCCGCTTCGGCCTTTGCCGCGCGGCTTCATCCCAGACCTTGTCGTCGACATCATCATCCCACGCGGGAACCGCGGGCGCCTTGACCGGTTGCGGGTCTGGCCGCGCGCGCTGATGCAGGCCGGTTTCGATCTCGAGAAGGCTTTCCGGCGCGTTCAGAAAATCGCCTGCCTCGAAGGGCGGCGAAACCGCACGGCCGCCATGGGTTGCGCGAATCCGCAACTGCCGTCCATTGGCGGTCGCCAGATCGTAGAGCGGATCGCCCTCCACGATTGCGTCGCCGCGCTTGAAATAGGACCGCTCGACCCGGACCGGATAAAACTCGTCTCCGGCAGGCGATTGCATGATGACACGCGACATCCGTTCTCCGTCCTGAACCGCCCGCCCGGCCGCGCCACGGGGGCAATTCGATGCTTCCGGAGCATAGTCCGGCACCCCGCGCCATGCTCCTTGTCTGCTCCCGCGCAAGGCCTGCGCCGGCGCGCCTTTGATGCACGTTAATCCGCAAATCTTTACGGAATGAAACCATTTCCGGTTTGCCGTGCAAATTCAGCTAATAAAGCGAAGACTAGATCAGCGGATTGCCGCCAGCAAGTGGGCAAGATCGGGCGGCGTCAGTCCTCAAGCGGACGCGCCTCGGAGGCCAGCATGATCGGCACGCCATCGCGGATAGGATAAGCGAGCTTCGCCTTCTCCGAAACGAGCTCCTGCCGTTCGTCATCATAGGAAAGCTGTCCCTTGGTCAGCGGGCAGACCAGAAGTTCGAGCATTTTGGGATCGATCCCGGCTTCCCTGGCAATCATCGTTCGTCCCTATTGCAGCCGGTCGCCGGGATCGCCGGCAAGCGCGAATTCGATAATCGCGATGAACAGCGCCGCCCGCGCCCTGAGATCGGGCGCTTCCAGCAAGGCCTGTTTTTCCGCCGGGCCGAAGGGCGCCATCATCGACAGCGAATTGACGAGGGTGAGATTGCTGGCCTGCTCGATATGATCCCACTCGGTTTCCAGCCCCTCGGAATCGAGATAGGCCCGAAACGCCCGGATCAGGCCCGCCCGGTCGACGCCGTCATCCTGCCCTTCGATTTTGAGATCGCCCAGGAACGGCGCGATGGTGAAGCTGCGGAACGGCCGCGTCGTTTTCACCTCATCGATCAACCGCACCCGGCAAATGCCGGCGAGCGCCACCAGATACCGCCCGTCGCCGGTCTCCGCGAACGAGGTGATCCGGCCGAGGCATCCGATATTGGAAACCGGCGTGTCTTCGGTCACCGAAAGCGTCTCGTCATGACGGGCGGGCTGGGCCATGACGATCAGCCGGTTGCCCGCGATCGCATGATCGACCATAGCGATATAGCGCGGCTCGAAAATGTTGAGCGGCAATTGCCCGTGCGGCAGCAACAGCCCGCCCGTCAGCGGAAACACCGGAGCGCTCTCCGGCAGATCCTTGGCGGTCAGATAACGGGCATTGCCAACCTGCATGGTGGTCTGGTCCCTTACGAGAAAAGAATGGTCGAAAGCCTGCGGCGGGCGGCGATCGTCGCCGGATCCTTCGGCCCCCAGGCCTCGAAAAACGCGATCAACTGGCGGCGCGCGCCATCATCGTCGAATTCGCGGTCCCGGCGCATGATGATCAGAAGCTGCTCGGCAGCCGCCTCGCGCTTGCCTTCGGCATTCAGCACCTTGGCGAGCTTCATGCGGGCCTCATGATCGTCCGGGTTCTGGGCCAAAGCATGTTCGAGGGCCGACGGGTCGCCGAACTTGCGCGCCTCCTCGATCTGCTCGATCTTGGTGACGAGCGCCTTGATGGCGTCATCCTCGCGCAGTTCCTCCGGCACCTGTTCCAGCACCTGGCGGGCGCGATCGAGCTGGCCGGCGGCCACCATGCAGCGCCCTATCCCGGCAAGCGCCTTCGGGTTTTCCGGGTCGGCCTGCATCACCGCGGCGAAAAGCTGGCCGGCCTCCTGCAGCTTGCCATCCGCGAGCATCTGCTCGGCCTGGTCCAGCGCCTCGGCGATCTCGGCCTTGCGGTCCTGTTCGGACGGGCTGTTCTGGGAAAGCTTGGCGATGAACTCATTGACCTGGCTTTCCGGCACCGCGCCCATGAAGCCATCCACCGGCTGGCCCGCGGAAAACGCGATGACGGCGGGGATCGACTGAATGCCGAGCTGGCCTGCGATCGACGGGTGCTCGTCGATATTCATCTTCACCAGCTTGACCTTGCCGCCGGCGGCATTCACCGCCTTTTCCAGCACGGGACCGAGCTGCTTGCACGGGCCGCACCAGGGCGCCCAGAAATCCACCAGCACCGGTTGGGCCTTCGATTCCTCGATCACATCCTTGCCGAATGCGGCGGTGGTCGTGTCCTTGATCAGCCCGCCGGGCGGCGTTGCGCCATTGACGGCGCCATCGGCCGAAACATTCATCTGGCCGCCGAAGGAACCGCCATAGGGGTTGTCAAATCCGCTCATCACTCTCTCCGTATGGCCTTTAAGGCCCCGTCTCTGTTGGATTTAAGATCGTGTGTCACACCGTTACTTTCAAGACAACCGGCTCGTGCCCGGTTGCCCTGATGAAGCTTAACAGATCATCGCGCCCGATCGAGGTCGTGGCGGTGTTGCGCAAGGGGTGGCAGTTGATGATCTCGTTCTCCATCAGGCTCTCATCGAGAATGAACGTGACCTGACCTTCATCATCATTGATGGCGCCGAGCGCCGTCACCGAGCCGGGCTCGACCCCGAGATAATCCATCAACGCGTCCGGCTTGCCGAATGAGACCCGTCCCGACGCCCCGATCAGCGTATGCACCGTCTTCAGGTCGACGGTTGCGTATTCTTCCACCGTCAGCAGGAAATAGCGGCTCTTCTTGTCCTTCACGAACAGGTTCTTGGTGTGGCCGCCGGGTATCTTTTCGCGCAGGTCATCGCCTTCGGCCACGGTGAACACCGGCCGATGCTCGTGATTCTGGTAGGAGATACCGAGTCCGTCGAGAAAGGCGAACACGTCGTCGGAGGTCTTGGTCATCAGGGCCGTTCCGGTTTCGAATTGACGCCTGTTTCAACACCAATCGTCGGCCAATGCAACTCTGTCGCACGGGTTGACGCGGCAATGGCCGCCGCATCAATGGCCCGGCATCCCGACTTGCCCGCCTTCCCCGCTTCATTCCGCAGGCGCCGATGCTCTTTGCCAATGTTCGCAGGCGTATCGCTATTCGGCTAAAATACTGAAATACAGACCTTTTGCCGACCGAGCAAAAAAATGCGACGTTCCCGTAATTTCTCTGTTGCATTTGAAATCCGCTTGGGCCATATACGCCTTCGTCGTCGCCGAGACGACATATCCGGCCTCAGACCTACCCCCGGCCGGGTTTTATGAGCGGGTGTAGCTCAGGGGTAGAGCACAACCTTGCCAAGGTTGGGGTCGAGGGTTCGAATCCCTTCGCCCGCTCCAGTTTTCCAAACAGATACAAGACACTAGAGCTCGTGAACGCCGTCAGGCCTGGCACTATTGGCGATGTTCAGCCATGTCGCCCAGCCGCCCTGAGCCAGCGCAAGGCCGGCACGCCGAAGGAAGTCGGCAAGTGGCTCTGTCAGCATCTTGCTGTCCGCCTCTCGCGATAGGTGCATCGGCCAGCCCTTGGCCATGCAGTCTCCCTCGTCCCAACATCGCCCGCCCAAAAGCCAAAAAAGCTGGTTACCAGAGCGTTACACTTGCCTTAGGCAAATTTTAAAAGTGTGGCGCTAGGTTGTGAGCGTAGGTTGTGAGTTTTGTAGAGAGTACGATGACCGAGCTAGCCCGCGTTCGCGCAAAATATGTCATAGGTCCCGACGGCAGTCCGCTGACCGTTGCCGACCTGCCCCCTTCCAATACGCGGCGCTGGGTGATCCGGCGCAAGGCGGAAGTCGTGGCGGCCGTGCGCGGCGGCCTGCTGAGCCTGGAAGAGGCGTGCGAGCGATACTGCCTGACGGTGGAGGAATTTCTCTCCTGGCAGGCATCGATCGACGATCACGGCCTTGCCGGCCTGCGCACGACGCGGATCCAGCAATATCGCAACTGACCGGCGCGGCATCGCGCCGCGGGTAGCGGCTGGCGCCGGACGAGCCGCGCGTCTCTTTTCGGTCCATCTCATCGAAGGCGTTTTTGACGCGGCAGGGCAGGAGTGTCGCCGCATCAATGTCGGCTTTTAACCGAGATCGGCCAGGCCGCGAGCGAAAGAGCGGAGACCGGTCATCCGCGAAGCCGATCCTGCAAAGAACGACGCCGCCGCCGCCCGACTTCGGCCCCCGCGGCTTTCTGCGAAAGCCCTCCGAGACCCAACGATACCAATCACGCCCGTCTTTCCCACAAAAACCAAAGGCCGCATCATCACGATGCGGCCTTTGGTGTTAACGGTTCCCCTCGGCTTAGCCCTCAGGCGCGCTTGCGGCCCGCGGCATCGCGCTCCTCGAGGGCGGCGGCGCGCTCATAGTCCATTTCCATCTCGGCGAGCTCGGCTTCGGCCTTGTCGCGCTGCTCGCGCAGGTCGGCCACCGAGACCGCCAGATTGTCGGCTCGCTGGCGCGCCGATTTGGCGAATGTCGAATATGCGAAATGGCCGGGGTCGGTGATCCCGGATTTCTTTTCCTCGGCGGCGATCTGCTGCATCAGTTCGCCGGACATGCGGGCGAATTCATCCATCATGAGTTGCAGTTGCTGCAACTGCCGCTTCTTTTCCTTTACCTGAAACGCCTTCAGACGCAACAGACTGTTTCGTGCCTTCATACGCAAAACTCCCCGGCTGACGAACGCATAGCGGATCGGTCCCCCCTCGGTTTCTGATTCGCGCCAAAAATGATTAACGAAATCGAAATCGCGGTAACCTTTCGTTTACAGTCATGTCCGATCATAGCCGGCAGGGCTTAAGGGTCGGTAAACCGCATCATCGGATTCAAACAAAAACTAGCGAGTCAGATGAGTCACTTAGCGGTTTTGGTTAATCTTTTTTATCGGCTTTTGAGATGAAAAAAGTACAATGAAATCAATGTCATTCTAATGTTCATTAATATCTTCTGGCTGTCTTGCCAAAAAGAATCAGAATTTGTTAACCATTAGATGGCAGCTTCCAAATCAGGTCATCACTGAGTCCGTATCGCGTCGGGGGCGACAACAGACCTTTCATAGCGGCGGTTCAAGGGGAAAGACATGCGGGTTCTTTTAATCGAAGACGACGGCGCCACAGCACAAAGCATCGAGCTGATGCTGAAGAGCGAAAACTTCAACGTGTACACCACGGATCTGGGCGAGGAAGGCGTCGACCTCGGCAAGATCTACGATTACGACATCATCCTTCTCGATCTCAACCTGCCGGATATGTCCGGCTATGAAGTGCTCAAGGCGCTTCGGGTTTCGAAGATCGCAACGCCAATCCTCATTCTCTCGGGCATGTCCGGCACGGACGACAAGGTGCGCGGCTTCGGCTCCGGCGCCGACGACTATCTGACGAAGCCCTTCCACAAGGAAGAGCTGGTCGCCCGCATCCACGCCATCGTGCGCCGCTCCAAGGGCCATGCGCAGTCGATCATTTCCACCGGCGATCTGGCCGTCAATGTCGATGCCAAGACCGTGGAAGTCGCGGGCCAGCGGGTTCATCTGACCGGCAAGGAATACCAGATGCTCGAGCTGCTCTCGCTGCGCAAGGGCACGACGCTGACCAAGGAAATGTTCCTCAACCATCTTTATGGCGGCATGGACGAGCCGGAACTGAAGATCATCGACGTCTTCATCTGCAAGCTCCGAAAGAAGCTCGCCAACGCTGCCGGCGGCACCAATTTCATCGAGACGGTCTGGGGCCGCGGCTATGTGCTGCGCGAACAGGAGCAGCAGGAAATGAAACGCGCCTGACGCGATTCACAAGGCTGAAGAAAGCGCGGCGCCCCGGCGCCGCTTTTTTTGTTGAAACCGCTTTTCCTTAACCTTTGCCCCAAAGGACTTCGCAAGCAGCAACGAGGACGACAAAAAGCCGCGGCAGGGATGCTCCCACCGCGGCTTCCTCATTCTCATTCCGTCAAATTCGGATAATCAGTCGTCTGCGCCCTCGCGCACGGCGCGGACCGCCTTGGCGTTGGCGGTCACCTGCTTCTGCACAGCGTCCTGCACCTTTTCGAAGGCGCGGACCTCGATCTGGCGCACGCGCTCGCGCGAGATGTTGAATTCGCCGGAGAGCGATTCCAGCGTTTCCGGATCTTCCGACAGGCGACGGGCCACGAAGATGCGCTTTTCGCGATCGTTCAGCACATCCATCGCTGAAGACAGCATGTCGCGGCGGTTTTCGAGTTCGTCCTGATTGACGAGCATCTCCTCCTGGCTGTCATGCTCGTCGACGAGCCAGTCCTGCCACTGCCCGGATTCGCCCTCGGTGGCGCGGATCGGCGCATTCAGTGAGGCATCGCCGCCCAGACGGCGGTTCATCGAGATCACTTCTTCCTCGCTGACATTCAGCTTGGTCGCGATTTCGGTGACCTGTTCGGGCTTGAGGTCGCCATCCTCGATCGCCTGGATCTTGCCCTTGAGGCGGCGCAGGTTGAAGAACAGCCGCTTCTGGTTGGCGGTGGTGCCCATTTTGACGAGCGACCACGAGCGCAGGATATATTCCTGGATCGAGGCCTTGATCCACCACATCGCATAGGTGGCCAGACGGAAACCCCGTTCGGGGTCGAATTTCTTGACGGCCTGCATCAGGCCCACATTGCCTTCGGAAACCACCTCGCCGATCGGAAGCCCGTAGCCGCGATAGCCCATCGCGATCTTGGCGACGAGACGCAGATGGCTGGTGACGAGCTGATGCGCCGCATTGCGGTCGTCATGCTCCTGATACCGCTTGGCAAGCATGTATTCCTGCTGCGGCTCGAGCATGGGGAATTTGCGGATTTCTTCGAGATAACGGTTGAGACCGTTTTCTCCGGCACGGATGCTGGGAAGCGTATTGGCCATGCTTTCACCCCCTTGGTGTTGCAATCCTCTTCAAATCAGCGGCGATCGGCGGGATAAACCCGCAATCCGACCATCGATTTTCTGGAGGGAAAACCCGATTTAAGTATGGCAGGGAGGGCTTTCAAGGGAATGAAACCAAAAACTTTCCATTGACTGGAATGTTTTTGGTCGCTGGTATCGCTCAGCCCTCGAAGGCCGCGCAAAGGGCCGCCATATCTTCGGGCAGCGGCGCTTCGAAGCGCATCTCTTCGCCGGTCGACGGGTGTTCGATCACAAGCAGCGCGGCATGGAGCGCCTGACGCGGGAAGCCGCGCACCAGCGAGGCGGCGGGCTCCTCCAGCAAATTGACCTTGGTCTTGAAGCCACCGCCATACATGTTGTCGCCGATCAGCGGGTGGCCGATATGGGCCATATGCACGCGGATCTGATGGGTGCGGCCCGTCTCCAGCCGGCATTCGACAAGGCTTGCCAGCGCGCTGCCATCCGGCTTTTCGCCGAAACGGCGCTCGACCGTGTAATGGGTGATGGCGAAATCGGCATCGGCGCTGTCGGCCCGTTTAACGGCGCGGCGGATGCGGTCGGGCGCGCGCCCGAGCGGTGCGTCGATCGTGCCGTGCAGCATTTTTGGCCGGCCCCAGATCAGCGCCTTGTAGGCGCGCTGCAGCGGCCCGGTGCGGCCGTGATCGGCGAATTGCGCGGCAAGCGACTGATGGGCGGCGTCGTTCTTGGCCACCACCATCACGCCGGTTGTGTCCTTGTCGAGGCGGTGGACGATGCCGGGGCGCTTCACCCCGCCAATGCCCGAAAGCGTGTCGCCGCAATGGTGGATCAGCGCGTTGACCAGCGTTCCGGTCCAGTTGCCGGCGCCCGGATGCACGACGAGGCCCGCCTGCTTGTTGATGACGATGATGTCGTCGTCCTCGTGCAGGATGTCGAGGGGGATATCCTCGCCTTCCGGCTCGGCGTCTTCCGCCTCGGGCATGATCAGGCTGATGGCCTCGCCCGGCTTGACCTTGCGGCTCGGCTCGGTCGCCGGCTTGCCGTCGATCGATACAGCGCCGGCATTGATCAGCGCCTTCACGCGGGTGCGCGATACGCCGTCGCCCATTTCGCGCGCGATGAAAGCGTCCAGACGCTCTTTCGTGCCCTCGGGGACGAGAAAGTCTTTTCTATCGGCCTGGGTTTGTTTAAACGGGTCGTCTGTCATCTGAACTTTGCAAGTGCGGTTCGCGCTTGTTAAGCGAAACCGGCCCCCGGAGCAATGGACAATGTCGCAACACCGCATTGAAGACGAAGAAGAAGACAAGCCGCTCGACCCTGCGGTCGAGCTGGTGCGGCGGCGGATGCTGCGCTTGCAGGTCGTCTCCGCGCTGATCATGATCGTCTCGCTGATGGCGGTGTTCGGCGCGATCCTCTACAAGGTGATGAGCCGAACGGATGAAGCGCCGGTCGCCGAGCGCGGCGGCGCGATCGTGCCCGCGGATGCGCCAAGGGCGCTGACGGCCACCCTGCCGCGCGGCTTCGAGATCGCCGATATCAGCTATGGCGACGGCCAGGCGCTGATCTACGGCACCAAGGAAAACGGCGAGCAGACGCTCTATCTCTTTGATATCAATACCGGCCGCATGGCCGCCGATGTCGAAATCCGCTTCGACTGAGATGGCCGCACCGGCATTTGCCATCACCGATCCGGACGATCCGCGGGTCGCGCCGTTCCGCGCGATCCGGGAGAAGGATCTGGTCGGGCGGCAGGGCCTGTTCATCGCCGAAGGCACGGTGGTGCTGCGGGTGCTGGCCGAGGCGGATGCCGCAAGGTTCGAAGCCGAGCGCATCCTCGTGCTGGAAAACCGGATGGCGGGCATTGCGGACGTACTGAAAAGCTATCCGGCCAGCGTGCCGGTTTTCACCTGCAATGCTGCGGTGATGAACGCGATCGCCGGGTTCGACATGCATCGCGGGGTTCTGGCGCTGGGCCGCATTGCCGGTCGTCCCACGGCGGAAAGCCTTATCGCGACGCTGCCTGGCGACGCGCTCGTGGTGGTCTGCATCGGCCTTTCAAACCACGACAATGCCGGCGCGATCTTCCGCAATGCGACGGCGCTTGGCGCCGATGCGGTCTTGCTCGACGAGACCTGTTGTGACCCGCTTTATCGCAAGGCGCTGCGCGTTTCGGTTGGTTCCGTGCTGAAGATGGCGTGGACACGAGACGGCAATGGGTCGGAAATCCTGACCGCGCTGGCGCGGGCCGGCTTCGACGTCGTCGCCCTCTCGCCCTCAGGCAGCGAGGCCGTGCATCATCTTGTGCCGGGACGGCGGGTGGCGCTTGTCCTTGGGACGGAAGGCGAGGGGCTGCCGGTCGATATCATGGAGGCGTTTCGAACCGTGCGCATCCCGCAGGCACCGGGGCTCGACAGCCTCAATGTCGGCAATGCGGCCGCGATCGCGCTTTATCAGCTTGCGCTTGCGAAAGGCCGCATCGGCTAAAGCGTCGATCTACCGCGTTTCGGCAAGCAGGGCGCGGGCGCGTTCGGCAAGGCTGATCCGGTGCGCGCTGCGGCCTTGATCGCGCGAAAGCGCCGCCGCCAGCGCATCGCGCGCGCCCTCGCCGCCCTCGCGGTAGCGATAGGCGATCATCATCGCGGCAAGCTCGGCAAAGGCCGCGCGCAGGGCCTCGTCCTCGCGATCCGAGCCGGCGGCTGCATCCACCTGGCTGCAGATCGCCGCATAGCGGGCTTCGATGTCTGTTTTCAGATCGCCCAATCCCGCGCTCCGCTCAGAAGGGGTTCCAGGTCGGCCGCTCGGTCAGCTTCAGATAGCCGACATTGACGCCGAGACGCGCGCCGATGCCCGAGCGCACCGGAACCAGGATGACATCGCGGTATTTGTAGACCTGCATCGAAAAGCCGGCGACGATATAGGCCGAGCCCGAAACGCCGCCATAGCGGTGGTAGAGGTCGGGCACCGAGGGCAGATTGTAGACCAGCATCATCACCCGCGAGCCGTCGCCGCCATAATCGATGCCGAGCGAGGGGCCCTGCCAGAACACCTTGTGGGAGCCGACATTCTTGGTGTTGAGCACGCCCTCACCATAGGTCAGGCCGGCGATGAAGGCGCCGGAGCCTTCCGCCCCGAGAATATAGCCGTTTGGCAGGCCGTATTTGGAAAACGCGTTCTGCAGCGTCTGGGCAAGGCCCGAACTCGCCTCGCCGAAGAAATTGTTGCCGGCGTCGACAATCTCGTCGGGCGAGAATGTGCCGGATTGCTGCGCTTGCTGCTGGGTCTGCTGTTGCGCGCCGGCCGGCACGATGGCGAAAGCCACCATCCAGAGGGCGAAGACAAATGCCTTGATGAACCTTACGGCGTTTCTGGCAAACATGGCGGTTCCATTCCTGTTGCTTTTTTGGTCTGGTCCGCAAGCGCCGCCGGTTTTGATGGCGGCAATCCGGCGGACGGCGGACTTTTGCCGGATATTGTGGGCCATACCCCTTAACAATGGATTTACCAAATGGGAGGATTTTGCCGGATGCCGATTATCGCTTGCCATGGCGCGGCGATACCAGCAAAAGACAGGGGCGGCCGCTGGCCGCCTGATCCGAAGGATGGTGGACGCGATGAAAAACCCGAACCTGACCCTGAGCGGCGCAGATCTTGCGGCCCTGCTTGCAAGCCGCATCTGCCACGATGTCGTCAATCCGATCGGGGCTGCCGGAAACGGGCTGGAACTGCTGGACGAGGGCGGCATGGACGAGGACGCGCTGCAGCTCATCCGCCAGAGCACGGCTTCGGCCACGGTTCACCTGAAGTTCGCCCGCATCGCCTTCGGCGCTTCCGGCACGCTGGAAACGCCGCTTGATACCGGCGAGGCGGAGACGGCGGCGCGCGACCTGGTCGGGCTTGGCAAACGGGTGACGCTCAACTGGAGCGGCCCGCGCATCAACGCGCCGAAGAACCGGGTCAAGCTGCTTTTGAACCTTTTCCTCGTTGCCCTCACCACCATCCCGCGCGGCGGCACCATCGATGTCGGTCTCGATGCCGCAGGTGATATCTTCGCCTTCATCATCCGCACTCGCGGCAATTACGTTCAGATGCCGGCCGATTTCGCCCGCATCTATGGCGGGGTCATGGACGACCCGATCACCTCGCATAATGTCCAGCCCTATTACACGGCATTGCTGGCGGAGGAGTCCGGCATGGCCATCGAATTCGTGGTCAATGAGGGCGAGGTCGTGTTCGAAGCCAAGCCTGCGACCTGAGCACTGATTCCCGCTTTCTTTTGCAGCGCAGCAGGCGTTATCCCATTTTTGCCAAGCTTTACGGCTAATATACAGGCATTGAATCGCTCGCAGGTCGGCTCACGGGAAACAATTTCCCGCCCGAGCCGTTTCTACGAAGCCTGAACTGCAATTTTCCCGTCAGTTTCTGAGGGAGAGCCCAGCCGTGAGATATCCGCAATTTCCCCCGGCCTTGCCGGCGGTCTCGAGCGTCTTTGCGCGCAAATCCAGCCGATCCCCGGTCGCCATCCCGTCGCCGAGCGGAACAATTGTTCGCAGCCGCACAACGGGTGAGGCCCGCGCCGACGGCATGCCTTTCGGCCTCCAGCCGAGTGATGCCGACCGTGTCTGATCGAAACTTGCGAAACAGAGGGACCGCCAGGCTCAGCATGGGCGCGCTTGCGGGCGTCGGGCTGGCGCTTGCCGGCTGCGCCTCCCAGCAATTGCAGCAAACCGCCCAGCAGATCGACCTGATGGAGCAGGAACTCAGCGCGCAGCCGCCCGAACCGCCCGCCGATGGCGCAGTGCTGGGACCTTCTGAACTTCTGGCGAGCGCGGAAGGCGCCGGCAAGGATTTCATGCGCGCCCGCATCAACCGCGCGCGAGCCATGCTCGAGCTCGACAAGGTCAAATCCGCGCGCCTACCGCGCATCAGCGCCGAGGCGCGCCAGATTGCCACCTATACCGGCGATGATCTCGGGGATGTGGCCGGGACTTCGAATATCGTGCTCGGCGTCAACTGGGACATCTCGAAGGCGCTGCTCCGCCTCGATCAGCCATCGGTGGAGGTCGCAGGCCGGCTGATCCCGGTGCAATACCAGATCGCCCAGCGCACCGCGACGTCCAACCTTCTCAACACCTACAATGAATATACGACCCTCGATTTCAGGCATAAAAACGCCGTGCTGAAGGAAAAGGGGCTTGCCTGCCGGGCCGGCGATGTGGGTGAAGACGTCGCAAGCGGCGACGCGACAGCGCGGGAACTGAAAGCGCTCAAGGCGCAGGTCGCCGCCGCCCGCCACGAAGCCGACGCCGTGTCGCGATTGCTCGCCTCGAAACGGGACGAACTGTTGGGCCTTGCAGGCCTTGCCGAAGGCGGCTATCGCGTGGCTCCGGAGCGCTCCGTACTGTCCTCGCTTTCCGGCTTCGAGTCGATAAAAAGCGACGATGCGGAGGCCTGTTTCGCAAGCTCCGGCAAGAAGCGCCTGGAGGATCTGCTCGTCGAAGCCTCGGCCGCGCAACTCGATCTCGCCCGGCAATCGCGTTTCACCAAGCTGAAGACCTCGATCCCCAGTTTCATGACCCAGACCGGCGGCCTGAACCTCCAGTTCCTGGTGTCCTATGTCCTGCCGCTGATCGATGAAGGCGATGCGCTGCGCATGACGCAGAACGCCCGGCTGACGCTCATGGAGACGATCCTGAGCGCGCGCGACAACCGCCGCGACTTCATGAACGACTTCAACGCCCTGAAACTCGGCATCGCCGCCGCCGAAAGCGACCTCGCCGCGGCGAACGCGGCGCTGGTGCGGGCGGAAAACCAGTTGCAGAATGCCGATGAAGCGGCGCATTGCGGGGAGAGTGTCGATGTCGAGAAGGCGAAAACCTCAGTAGCAGCCGCGAAATTCAAGATCGACATGCTCAAGAGCCGCCTCCTGCTGCTCTGCGCCCCGCTGAGCGAGAAGACCAGCGATGATACGGGCGCAGCAGCGCTTGCCGGGATGCGAAGCGGGAAGTGAGATTCTGCGGGCCTGCTCCGTCCGGACGGACCGGCAAGGGCGCCGGCCCAAACGAAAAGCGGCGCCGCGTTCCTGAGCGTCCAATCCAGCCGGGAACAAACCATATGTAAATGAGCAGGCCCTCACGCATCACCGCGTGAGGGCGTTATGCGTTGTGTGACGACGATGTCGACGCGCTTCGTCCGCGCTCAGGAACCGGGCCCCGAGGCACATCAGCGCGACAGGCGCGAGGGGCGGCGCAAGCCCGAGAACACTGGCCGTGGCTTCATCATTGAAACCACCAACCAGAACGCTTCCGAGCCCCTCCGCCACCGCCATGAGCTGGATATTTTGCGCCGCCGCGCCCGCCTCCAGAAAGATGTAGCGCTCGCCGCGCGCGCCATAGGGCTGCTGTTCAACGAATGCCCGCACCGGCGTCAGCATGTCAGCGCATATGGCAATAATGCACGCCGCATTCGCAATCCACTCCGGATGACCAATGGCCGCCTTGCAAAGGGCCGGCCGCAAATCGGCATGATTGATGTTCCTCAGGTCAAGCCCGCCCGGTTCAGCGGCATACAATCCGCTGTCAAGGCCGTCGACCCTGCTTGCCATGACAAACAGGCGAAGCGGGTAGAGCGCGTGGGCTGAAGGAACGGTCCTTCCGTCATCCTCTCCCGACTTGCCCTGGCCCGCCCACAGGATTTTTTCCAGCGAGCGAAGCGGTATCGCATGCTTCGCGAACGCGCGGACAGAGCGACGCCGGGTGAGCGCGTGAGCAAGGGTTATGTCCATCTGTCCAGCCTCGCTTCACCTCGGCAAGCGTGCAGGCTTTATCGGAAAGCCTTCAATTGTCGCCGATATCGCCCAGCGCCTGCCATTCCTGGACGGCGCGGTCGAAGATTGCCATGCCGGTCGTGCCCTTTTCCAGCGTCAGCAGCGCGCGGCGGCCGTTGCGGTAGGTGATCGGGATATCGATCCAGTTGCGCTCGGCCAGCAGCGCCAGGTTCTGGCCGCGCGCCTGATCGAAATCATTGAGCGCCAGCATATAGAGATCGTCGGTGATCTTGGCCGAGACCGCGATCAGCGGATCGCCCCTGGCGGCTTCGGTGTTCTTGAGCGAGATCCTCTGGACATTGTCGACCGCGCCGCCCTGGAAATTATCGCCGAGCGTGAACGCAATATCGATGAGATGGCTTGCCGGCAGCGAGGAATCGTCATTACGACGGAAGGTAATCACGCCGGAAAGCCCGGCCTCGGGCACGTTCATGACGCCCTCGATCACCGGTTCGGACACCGCCGTGCCGGTGTTCTCCTGCTTCAGTTCCCAGGTCACCGTGCCCTGATAGGCCGACGGGACCGACTGGCCAAGCTGCTCCTCGTAAAGGAACATCTTCTGCGCGGAGCCGACCGGCGGCGCGGGCGCGGCCGCTTCCTGCGTGGAGCCGGAAGTCGCCGGCGCGCCGGATGTCTGGTTGGCTACGGTGCGCGCCGGTCCGGCGGTGGCGCCGGCGGCGGGCAGGCCTTCCTCAACCTCGGTGCCATCCGGTAGCAGCCGCTGGGTGAATTGCTTTTCGCCTGCCGCTTCGCCCTCGTCCGCAGCGTCCTCAGCCGGCGCCTGAGCGGTCTCAGCCTCAGGTTCGGTCGCCGGCGGCGCCTCGGGCTCTGCCGGCGTTTCGGCAGCCTGCTCTTGCCCCGGGTCAACCAGCGCCGTCACCGTGTCGCGACCCTGCCAGGCAAAATAGCCGCCGACCGCGACCACCGCCAGAATGACAACGGCGGCAACCGCAATCACAATACGCTTCGCCCCGCCGCGCCCTCCACGCTCCGTCTCGTCGCCATCGCGACCGTAACCGGAGGACCGCTCATCATCATCGTAACCCGGCTCTTCCGGCTCAAGGCCCAGAAGGTTGTCGACGTGAGCCCAGTCTTTTTCGGAAACAGGTCGCCCGCCCGCAGGCGCGACAGGTTCGGTTGGCACGGCAGCGGGCGCCGCCTCGTAGCGCCAATCGTCAGCGGCGCGGCGTTCGTCCTCATCCGGCTCGACCACCACCGATCCGGCATCGCTTTCCTCTTCTTCCTCCGGCGTGTCGAAGGAATAGGACTCCGCGGCATCGCGCGCGCGCTCGTAGACGACCCTGTCAGGCCGGTTGACCGCCTCGAAGGTGGCGCCTTGCAGGAAGCCTGTGGCTTGGCGCGGCTGCGCAGGTTCTGGTTCCAGCTCGGGCTCGGGCTCGGGCTCGAAGTGATGCTCCGGTTCCGGCGCAACGTCGTCTACCGGAGGCTCTTCATACGGCTCTTCGTCGCGATAAGGCTCCTCGACCGGGGTTTCCGGCGCAACATCGTCCTCGACCGGCACCTCGTCGGTAAACCCGTCGACCTCCTCGACAATCTCCTCGTCGGGCGGCAGGGCGACGGCGAAATCGCTCTCGACTTCGGCGATTGCGGCATCGATCTTGTCGATCTGCCGCTTGATCATCGCTTCCGGCGGCGGGGGGTTCATGTTTTCCATCTGCCGGATGACAGCAGAGCGCGCCTTTTCATAGACGCGGGCGCGCAATTCCGGAGATTGCTCCGGAAGGCCTTCGACCGCGCGCCGAATGACTGCTGTGAAATCCGCCATGAATCACCCCTATTGTGCGGGACAGTGCCGCGACAATACTACGATTTTTTCTTAATCTTCAAATGGATCGGTCACAAGAATGGTATCATCGCGCTCAGGACTTGTGGATAGAAGCGCAACGGGAGCCCCGATCAGCTCTTCAACCTGGCGTACATACTTGATCGCCTGGGCCGGGAGGTCCGCCCATTTGCGCGCGCCCACGGTTGATTCCTTCCAGCCTTCCAGCGTGACATAGATCGGTTTGACGCGCGCCTGCGCGCCCTGGCTGGCCGGCAGCGCCTCGATCCGCTCGCCATCCAGCTCATAGGCGACACAGATCTTCAACTCGTCCAGCCCGTCCAGCACGTCGAGCTTGGTGAGCGCGATGCCGGTGATGCCGTTGGTGGCAACGGCCTGGCGCACCAGCACGGCATCGAACCAGCCGCAGCGGCGCTTGCGCCCGGTCACCGTACCGAATTCATGGCCGCGCTCGCCGAGGAAATTGCCGATCTCGTCGTCGAGCTCCGTCGGGAACGGGCCTTCGCCGACGCGGGTGGTATAGGCCTTGGTGATGCCGAGAATATAGCCGAGCGAGCCCGGTCCCATGCCGGAACCGGCGGCCGCCTGCCCCGCAACCGTGTTCGACGAGGTGACGAAGGGATAGGTGCCGTGGTCGATATCGAGCAGCGTGCCCTGCGCGCCCTCAAACAGGATGCGCTGGCCGGCGCGGCGCTTCTTGTCGAGCAGCAGCCACACGGTTTCGCGGTAAGGCAGGACCTGATCGGCGACCGAGGTGAGCTCCTCCATGATCGCATCATGGGAAATCTCGGGCGCGCCGAAGCCGCGGCGCAGCGCATTGTGATGGGTCAGCAGCCGGTCGACCTTGGCCGGCAAGGTTTCCAGATTGGCAAGGTCCATCAGCCGGATCGCACGGCGGCCGACCTTGTCCTCATAGGCCGGGCCGATGCCGCGCCGCGTGGTGCCGATCTTGGTGCCGGAATTGGAGGCTGCGTCCTCGCGCATACCGTCAAGCTCGCGGTGGAGCGAGAGGATCAGCGTTGCGTTATCGGCGATCCGGAGATTTTCGGGCGTGATCTTCACCCCTTGCGCTTCCAGCCGGCCGATCTCGGCGATCAGCGCATGCGGGTCGACGACGACGCCGTTGCCGATGACGGCAAGCTTGCCCTCGCGCACCACGCCCGACGGCAGCAGCGACAGTTTGTAGCTCACGCCGTCGATCACCAGCGTGTGGCCGGCATTGTGACCGCCCTGATAGCGCACCACGATATCGGCGCGCTCGGAAAGCCAGTCAACGATCTTGCCCTTGCCCTCGTCGCCCCATTGCGAGCCGACCACTACAACATTTGTCATATCACCTACCTGGAAGTCCTAAGTCACGGTTAAGCCGCAGCATCTATAACCATCTCGCTGTCATATTGCGATCCCCCACGCCCGCAAGCGCAAAATTTTCTCGTGACAGCCCCATGGCAGACGGACTATTGCGTCCTTACCCTCGAATGGATTGGCGAATGACATGAAATCAGGCGCGCACGCCAGCGAATGGCAGGCCTATCTGCTTCTCACTATCACGGCATTTCTTTGGGGCGGAAACATGACCGCGGGCAAGCTGGCCGTGGGGCACGTTTCCCCCATGGTTCTCAATTCCCTGCGCTGGACCTTGGCCGCCATCGTTCTCGGCCTGTTTTCGCTGCCGCAGATGCGCCGGGACTGGCCGGTGGTCAGGCGTAACTGGCCGGCGATCCTCGCCTTTGGCGCGGTCGGCTATACGGCCTATAACGCCTTTCTCTATTCCGGGCTCCAGCTCACCTCGGCGATCAACGTGTCGATGATCCAGGCGAGCCTGCCGTTTTGCATCCTCGCCATCAATTTCGCGCTGTTTCGCACCCGCTCGACCGTGCTGCAGATGACCGGTTTCATGCTGACGCTGGCGGGCGTTGCCACCGTTGTTTCCCAGGGCGAGATGCGCAAGCTGTTGCATCTCGATCTCAATCTCGGCGATCTGCTGGCGCTTGCCGCAGCGCTCAGCTATTCCGGCTACACCGTGGCGCTGCGCTGGAAACCCCCGCTCGACTGGCGGGTGATGGTGATCTCGTTCTGCTGCGGGGCGGTGATCGCCTCAATACCTTTGGTGGCAGCCGAAATCGCCGTAGGCGCCGCGATCTTCCCGCATGACGCCATCGGCTTCGGCGTGGTGCTCTATGCAGGCCTGTTTCCCTCGCTTATCTCCCAGGTCTTCTTCATCCGCGGCGTCGATGTGATCGGCCCCAACCGCGCCGGCATCTTCATCAATCTGATCCCGGTGTTCGGCACGTTTATCGCCGTGGTCGTACTCGGCGAGCAGTTTTCGGGCTTCCATGCCATTGCCCTTGTGCTCGTGGTCGGCGGGATTGCGCTTGCCCAGTGGGGCAAACCGAAGCCGGCCTGAGACCGCGCGCAAAAAGAGAGCGGCCGGGACGCAAAACGATGCTTTTGCTGGACACCGCCTTTGCCTAAACCTGTCTGAGACGCCGCTGGAAGAAGCGGCGGGGAACATGAGACAGGTGACACATGGCCAAGCGCTTTTACTGGAATGAACTGACGAGCCCGGAATTTTCAGCACTTGATGCCGAAAAGACGATCGCGATTCTGCCGATCGCCTCCACCGAGCAGCACGGCCCCCACCTGCCGGTCGCGACCGATGTCGCGATCGCGCGCGGAATGCTGGATACGCTTCAGGACATGATCCCCGACGATCTCGACGTTCTGGTGCTGCCGGTGCAGGAAATTGGCAAGGCCAACGAACACGTCTACGGCCCCGGCACGCTGTCCTTCGGCGCCGATATCCTGATTCCCGCCTGGACCGCGATCGGCGAGAAGGTCGCGGAAGCCGGCCTCAGGAAGATGATCATCGTCAACAGCCATGGCGGCAATCTCGACGTCATGCACATCGTCGCGCGCGAGATGCGGGTGCGGTTTGCGATGGCGGTGGTTTCCACCCAGTGGGGCCGGTTCGGCCATCCCGAAGGCATGATCAGCGATGAGGAGCGCGCCTACGGCATCCATGCCGGCGAGGTCGAAACCTCGCTGATGCTGCATTTCCGGCCCGAGCTGGTAAAGATGGAGCATGCGGAAAACTTCGTCTCGCTCGCCAAATGGCAGAAGGAAAACACCCGCCACCTGCAGCCGATCCCGCCCAATTCGCTCGCCTGGATCGCCCACGACCTCAACCCCAAGGGCGCCGTCGGCAACGCGGCGGCAGGCACCGCCGAGAAGGGCAAGGCGATCGCCCGGCATCAGGCTGCGGGCTTTATCGAACTGATCGAGGATTTGAAGGGTTATCCGCTGGAGAAACTTTACACGCCTGCGTAAGCGGGCAACGCCATCTGACCTCAGCCCAGGCCAGGGAACACGGCGCGCCAAAGAAAAAAGAGCGTTGACGATATCAGCGGATTGGCACACTAAAGAGCCATGAAACGCTTTCTGGTAATTCCGTTCGTCTTTCTGGCTCTCAACTCTCCCGTCAGGTCGGAGACTCCTGCCATGGCCGACGATGCGTCCACGGACTGGCCGTCCCCCGAGAGATCCGTATCAGGCAACGTCTTGACGAGTGCGACAGATCCGGCCATTCGCGTCGTCGTTCCCGACGACGCAGAATATATCGGGTCTGTGCGCTGGCCTCTTTACAATGTAACAGATGCTGAAATGCATGTTTTCGTTGAAGCTGACGATTATGGTCTGGTGGAGCGATTCTACTGGATTCAGTTCGAAAGCTATCTGGATGACAATCATCACACCTTCGATTATCCGCAGAGCAACCCGCAGACGATGGAGCTGGATGGTAGAACGGTGCATGTGCTTCCAGGCATGACGATGGCCAACCCGCCAGAAATTCGCGAAGGTTCGGACGGCTCGATGTTTCGCCAGTTGGTGGCCGAGGCGGGATATCGTTTGCCGACCTATATGGCGAATGTTCGCTTCGTCGAATTGTTCGAGCCGAGCCATCGGAAAGAGTTGATGATCATCTACGGCGAGAACTTGGATGCTGTAATTACGCAGTTGGGCGCCGCTCAAGCGCGCGGGCGTGAAAGTTTCGCCTTTGCAGAAATGTATCCGCCTCTGATCGAGCGCGCAGCTTCCAACTTGGATTTGATAACGTCAGATTAGGCCGTGGCAGGCCTATGACTTTCCTTTTTTCACCGAATATCCGCGTTCCGCGCCTGGTCAACGCCCCTTGGTATCACGACGCCGTCTCCGGCAAATGCCGGCGCTCCTGCAGCGTCGCGATCATCGCGGCCAGTTCGCGCAGCAGATAGTCCACAAAAAGACTGGTGGCGGCGTCGAGGGGGGCGCGGGCGCGGGCGAAGAGTTTCATCGGCTGGTGGCGCACATGCGGGTCGGCGACCGGGCGGAACACCAGTTCGCCCCGGCTGCAATCGTCATAGACATCGAGCGGGTTGAGGAAGGTCAGGCCCGTGCCGCGCTTGACCAGCTGTTTCAGCATTTCCGACGCATTGGTCTCCACCACCGGCTCGATCGGCAGCGGCAGCGGCGACAGCATGAGATTGATGACATTGCGCAGGCTGGTGCCCGTCTGCGCCAGCACCAGCGGCTCCTGCACGACATCGGCGACATTGACGCGCTCCTGTTCGCCAAGCGGATGGCCGGGCGGCAGCACCGCGCCGATCGGCACGTCGAAGGTGGCGACGGTGCGGATGCCCGGCGTCGGCGGAATATTGAAGCCGAGGCCGAGATCGACCTCGCCGGTGACAACGGAGGCAATGGTGGTGTCACCGATATCCGAGCGCAGGTGAATGCGAATGCGCGGGTTTTCCGCCACGAACCGGGCTATGATCTCCGGCAACGGGCCGGCCGCAAGACCGACGGTGGTGACCAGCGTGACCTTGCCGGCCTGCGGCATTTTCAGCGCCCGGATACGCGCCTCCAGCCGGTCATAGCTTTTCAGCACCTCGCGGATATGCTCGACGCACATCTCGCCGGCCGCCGTCAGCCGCAGGCCGCGCGGCAGCCGCTCGAACAGCGGCGCGCCGAATTCCTCCTCCAGAGCGAGAATCTGCCGGTTGACCGCCGAGGAAGCGACATTCAGCCGCTGCGCCGCCTTGCGGATCGATCCGCAACGGGCGATTTCATCTATATATTGCAGTTTGCGGGAGTGCAGCATCGGGTTAAACTCGGCTGGAGTGACCAATTTTTACGCAGTGCGACTACAATTATATCATTCCCGAGCCTTGTGCAAAAAAGGCATCGATGCGCACGAAAATTGATACTTCTCAAACAGCGGTTAAGCCGCTCAAATACCAATCATAAGCTTCAGCAAAACGCGAAGGGGAACGAGAAATGTCACTTCAATCCAGCATGACCGGGCTTGCAGCATTTGCCGGCCTGACGCTTGCAGCCACAGCGCCCGCGCTTGCGCTCGACGAGGTCTCCTACGGCACCAACTGGCTGGCCCAGGCCGAGCATGGCGGCTTCTACCAGGCGGTTGCCGACGGCACCTACGAGAAATACGGGCTCGACGTCACGATCGTGCAGGGCGGGCCGCAGGCGGCCAACCGCGCGCTGTTGATCGCCGGCAAGGTCGATTTCTACATGGGCTCGCCGCAGGGCGAATTCGACGCCGTGGTCGAGGACATTCCGCTGATCGATGTCGCGGCGATCTTCCAGAAGGACCCGCAGATCCTGATGGCGCATCCCGATCAGGGCATCGAGGAATTCGCCGATCTCGCAAAACTGCCGACGATCTTCATGGGCAAGGACGGGTTCCTGTCCTATTTCCAGTGGATGAAGGCCAATTTCGACGGCTTCAGCGACGAGCAGTACAAGCCCTACACCTTCAACCCGGCCCCGTTCATCGCCGATCCGCAATCCGCCCAGCAGGGCTATCTGACGTCGGAGCCCTATTCGGTGGAAAAGGAAGCGGGCTGGACGCCGAAGGTCTTCCTGCTCGCCGACAGCGGCTACTCGCCCTATTCGACGATGATCACCGCCCAGCAGAAGATGGTCGATGAGAACCCCGACCTCGTGCAGCGCTTCGTCGATGCCTCGATCGAAGGCTGGTACAATTACCTCTACGGCGACAACACGGCCGCCAACGATCTGATCAAGAAAGACAATCCGGAAATGACGGATGAGCAGATCGCTTTCTCCATCGACAAGATGAAGGAATACGGCATCGTCGTTTCCGGCGAGGCCGAGGAAGGCGGCATCGGCTGCATGACCGATGAACACTTCAAGACCTTCTTCGACGACATGGTCGATATCGGGCTCTATGAAGCCGACCTCGACTACACCAAGGCCTACACCACGCAGTTCGTTTGCAAGGGCGTTGGCAAGGACCTGATGAAATAGTCTGCCTGCAGTCTTCGCCCCGCGTCCGCGCGGGGCGGCCCGTTTACGCATTCAGGAAAACCGCATGGCGCCCGCTGAGGCAACCTTACAAAAGCCGCTGGTGAAGCTTGAGCATGTCACCAAGATCTTCTCCAACGGCACGATCGCGCTCAAGGATATGAGTCTCACCGTCTGTCAGGGCCAGTTCGTGAGCCTGCTCGGACCTTCGGGCTGCGGCAAGTCGACGGCCTTGCGCATCATGGCCTCGCTCGGCGACGTCACGCGAGGCACGATCGACTGGCCGACCTCGCGCATCTCCGCCAAGGGCAAGCCGGAAGGCGATATCAGCTTCGTGTTTCAGGAACCGACGCTGATGCCGTGGGCGACGGTGTTCGACAACGTCTTCCTGCCGCTGAAACTGCGCGGCAAATCCAAGGCGGGCACACTCGAGGAGATCATGGCCGCGCTTGCCACCGTCGGCTTGCAGGACTTCCCCAATGCCTATCCGCGCGAACTCTCCGGCGGCATGAAGATGCGGGTCTCGATCGCCCGCGCGCTGGTGACCAAGCCGAAACTGCTTTTGATGGACGAGCCCTTCGCCGCACTCGACGAGATCACCCGGCAGAAGCTCAATGACGATGTGCTGCGGCTCTGGCATGCGACCGGCATCACCGTGATCTTCGTGACCCATTCGGTGTTCGAATCCGCCTATCTCTCCAACCGCATCGTGGTGATGCGCGCGCGCCCCGGACAGGTGTTCGACGATTTCCCGCTCGATACCAGCCAGGAGCGCGACGAGAGCTACCGCACATCAGAGGAATACAGGCTCGCCTGCGAAAAGGTCTCGCGCTCGCTTCAGGGCGCCATTCAGGCAGCGGGAGGCGATCACTGATGAGCGACGAAAACACGGAACAGACCTACGCCCGCCCCGGCTTCTTCGCCCGCAATGGCGAGACCATTCTCAGGATCGTTATCCCGATCGCGGTGATCGTGCTGCTGATCGCGATCTGGCAGGCGATCGTGATCATCTACCAGACCCCGCATTATATCCTGCCCGGCCCGGCGCTGGTGGCGGAAGCCTTTTTCGAGGACTGGGGCACGCTTGCGCCTGCCTTGTGGGTCACCACCAAGATCACCTTCATCTCGCTGGGGCTGGCGCTGGTCGGCGGCGTCGGGCTTGCCGTGATCATGGTGCAGTCACGCTGGATCGAGACCGCGCTCTACCCGATCACCGTGATCCTGCAGGTGACCCCGATCGTCGCGATCGCGCCGCTGATCCTGATCTATACGCCGACAACACAAATCGCGCTGCTGATCTGCGCCTTTCTGGTGGCCTTCTTCCCGATCCTTTCCAACATGGCGCAGGGGCTGAAGAGCGTCGACCACAATCTCCTGAACCTGTTCGAGCTTTACGGCGCCTCCCGCTGGCAGACGCTGATCCACCTGAAACTGCCGGCCTCGCTGCCCTATTTCATGACGGGGCTCCGGATCGGCGGCGGGTTGGCGCTGATTGCCGCCGTAGTCGCGGAATTCGCGGCGGGCTCCGCCGGGGCCGGCTCGGGCCTCGCCTTCCGGCTGCTAGAATCGCAGTACCGCCTCAACATACCGCGCCTGTTCGCAGCCCTGTTCATGCTCGCCTGCCTTGGCGTCGCGATCTTCGCGCTCACCTCCTTCATCGCCTGGCTGTTCCTGCATCGCTGGCATGAAAGCAGCCTGAAGAGAGAGAATTGATGACCGGTTTCGTTACGCTTCCCGAGGCCCCGTCCTTCGTTCTCGCAAACGCCACCCTCCCCGCCATCTGCCTCGCCAAAGCGACAGGTCTTGATGCGCGCGAGGGGCTGATCTCTGCGGATATAACCATCGAAAACGGTAGGATCGGCGCAATCACCGCGCCCGGGGCGACCCCCGCCGCCCTGCCCGCCACCGACCTTCGCGGCGGCATGGTCTGGCCGACCTTCACCGACATGCACACCCATATCGACAAGGGCCACATCTGGGAGCGCCGCCGCAATCCCGACGGCACCTTCATGGGAGCGCTTGAAAACGTCCGCGCCGACCGCGAGGCCAACTGGTCGGCGGACGATGTCGCCGCCCGGATGGAATTCTCGCTGAAATGCGCCTACGCCCATGGCACCGGCCTGCTGCGCACCCATATCGACAGCCTGCCGCCGCAGCACGAGATTTCCTTTGAGGTGTTTTCCGATATCCGCGACAAATGGGCGGACCGGATCGAGCTTCAGGCCGTTGCGTTGTTCGCCATCGACATGATCTTCGAGCCGTTCTTTGATGATCTGGTGGCCCTGCTGAAACGCCGCAACGGCCTGATCGGCGGCGTCACCCAGATGCTGCCCGATCTCGACGCAAGGCTCGACCGGTTGTTCCAGGCGGCAGGCGACGCCGGGCTCGATATCGACCTCCATGTCGACGAGACCGAGGACCGCGAGGTGCTGACCCTTGGCCGCATCGCGGAGGCCAAGCTTCGCAACAGATTCGAAGGCGCGGTCACGGTCGGCCATTGCTGTTCGCTCGCCAGACAGGATGAGGACACGGCCAAGCGCACCATCGACCGCGTCGCCGAAGCAGAAATCGCGGTCGTCTCGCTGCCGATGTGCAACATGTATCTTCAGGACCGCCACGCGGGCGTCACCCCGCGCTGGCGGGGCGTGACGCTGTTCAAGGAGCTCGCGGCCGCCGGCGTGAAGACCGCCGTCGCCTCCGACAATACCCGCGACCCGTTCTATGCTTACGGCGACCTCGACCCCGTCGAGGTGATCCGCGAGGCGGTACGCATCCTACAGCTCGATCATCCGCTGGATGAAACGCCGCGCATCATCACCCGCACCCCCGCCGAAATCCTCGGCCGGCCGGAGCGCGGCGTGATTGCAAAGGGCGGCCCCGCCGATCTGGTGCTTTTCAGCGCGCGGCGCTGGAGCGAATTCCTTTCCCGTCCGCAGGCTGACCGCATCGTGATGCGGAATGGCATGGGCATCGACCGCAGCCTGCCGGATTATCGCGAACTTGACCCGCTGATGGATAAGTGAACATGCCGGACTATCAACAGATCAAGGCCGAACTCGACGGCATCGCCATCGAGGACAACCCCAACCTCGTCTCCCGCAAGAGCCGGGATTTCTACTGGTACTCGCCGATCCTCAAGGCCCAGCTCGAAAACGTCACCGGCGACCTGATCGTCTCGCCCGCAAGCGAGGACGAGGTGATCAAGGTGCTGAAGATCGCCTTCCGCCATGATGTTCCGGTCACCGCGCGCGGCGGCGGCACCGGCAATTACGGCCAGTGCATGCCACTGTCGGGCGGCATCGTGCTCGACATGACCAAGATGAACCGGATCAAGGAAATCCACCCCGGCCGCGTCATCACCGAGCCCGGCATCATCTGCGCCCAGCTCGACAAGGAACTGAAGGAAAAATCCGGCCAGGAACTGCGCTTCCACCCCTCCACCACCGGCCAGGCGACCCTTGGCGGCTTCATCGCCGGCGGTTCCGGCGGCGTCGGCTCGGTCCATTGGGGCGGGCTGCGCGACCTCGGCAATGTGCTCCGCCTCAAGATCGTCACGCTGGAAGAAGAGCCCCGCGTAATGGAACTGACGGCGCGCGACCTGCTGAAAGTCTCCCACGCCTACGGCACCAATGGCATCATCACCGAGGTCGAAATGCCGCTGGCACCCGCCTATGACTGGGTGGACGTGATCGTCGGCCACGAGAGCTTCATGGATGCGGTGCGGTTTTCCGACCGGCTGGCGAAATCCTCCGGCATTCTGGTCAAGGAAATCGCGCCGATCGCAGCCCCCGTCCCTTACGAATATTTCACCCGCCACAAGCCGTGGCTGAAGGAGGGCGAGGCGGTCACCGTGGTCATGGTCGCCCCCCACGCGCTCGCGCCCTTCGAGGCGCTGGTGAAGCTGATGAAGGGCGAAATCCGCTTTCGATCCGATGAAGTGGAGAGCCTGCGCGGCATTCCGCGCGCCTATGAGCTTGGCTGGAACCACACCACGCTGCGCGCGCTGAAGATGCAGCCCGACAGCTTCACCTATCTCCAGGTGCAGTATCCCGGCCCCGACCATGTCGAGAAGGTGCGCGAGATGACCGAGCTTTTCGGCGACGAGGTCATCGGCCATCTGGAATTCCTGCGCTTCGACGGCGCAATCCAATGTTCCGGCCTGCCGCTGGTGCGCTACACCACGCCGGAGCGGCTGGAGGAGATCATTAAAATCCACGAGGCCCATGGCTGCCCGATCTTCAACCCCCACCGCTACACGCTGGAAGAAGGCGGCATGAAGCAGACCGACGAATTGCAGCTTGCCTTCAAGAAGGAAACCGACCCCAAGGGCCTGATGAACCCCGGCAAGATGATCGCCTGGGAAAATCCGGATTTCGACTTCAAGGCCGGCAAGAACTTCCTGTTCAAGGGGCTGGCAGAAACGGGAGCGGAGTGAGATGCGGGTCCTCGTGCTCTTTTCCCACCCGGTGGAAACCAGCTATGGCGCGGCCCTCCACAGACAGGTTGTCGAAAGCCTGACCAAGGCCGGCCACGTGGTCGATGATTGCGATCTCTACGCCGAAAACTTCCAGCCGGTGCTGACCCGCGAGGAGCGGATCGGCTATCACGACTATCCGGAAAACACCGCGCCGGTCGCCTCCTATGTCCATCGTCTGCAAAAGGCCGAAGCGTTGGTGATCGTCACGCCGATCTGGAATTTCGGCTATCCGGCCATGCTAAAGGGCTATTTCGACCGCGTCTGGCTGCCGGGCGTTTCATTCGCGCTGGAAGACGGCAAGCTGAAGCCGACGCTGCGCCACATCACCAAGGCTGCCGCCGTCTTCACCTATGGCGCGACGCCGATGCGGGCCTTCCTGGCCGGCAATCCACCGAAAAAGATGATCAAGCGCGTGCTGCGCGCCCAGATCAAGATCGGCGCGCCGGTGCGCTTCATGGCCCATTACGACATGAACAACTGCACCGAGGAAACCCGCGCCCGGTTTCTCGATAAGGTGAAGAGCGAGATGGAGGCTTTCTAGCCCTCACGCTCTTTACATCCCGTCTCAGTGCATTAGGTCTAAAGCTATCCTGCAGCGCTTCGGGCCTGCGGGATAGCGCATGCGTGCAGCCGGTTTTCGTCACGATGCGCATATCTGTCATTCCGGGCTGTTCCGCGCGGCAGAGCGTTGGGTATTCCGGTAGCGCTTGAACGGAGCCGATTGAGCATGCACGAATTGACCACCGCCGACGAAACCCGCCTTCGCAAGCTGCGCGGCAATGTGCCGGTCAATGCAGTGCTGCATGTCTGGCTCAAAGCGGTTCATCCGCATGCGCCAGCAGAGTTGCGGCTTTCGCTGAACGACCGGGTTTTCGGCAATGTGTTCGTGCAGAATTCCGAGGAATACGAATTCCGGATGTTCTTCATGCCCCATGGCGGAGAGCTGGAATGCGCCTATGACCCGGAAACGACCACGATTTCGGTCGCCTACTGGTTCACCGACGCCAAGGCGCTGGAAGAAGGCATCACCGTCTTGCGCACCCACGCCGCCAATGCGCCGGCGCCGGCGCCCGGCTCCTATCATTTCCGTCCGCCCTTCGGCTGGATGAACGATCCGAACGGCTTTGGCCGCTTCAACGGCTCGGCCCATCTGTTTTATCAGCATTATTCGCACGGGCTGAAATGGAACACGATGCATTGGGGCCATGCGGTCTCGGAGGATTTCCTGCACTGGCGGCATCTGCCGATCTTCCTGTTCCCCTCCGAAGAACTGGTTGCCAAGCCCGACAAGCGCGGCGGCGCGTTCTCCGGCTCGGCGATCCCGCTGGAAAACTCCGCCGGCGTCCGAGTGTTCTTCACCGAACACATGATCGACCGCGCGCCCGAGCGCGAAATCCAGATGGTGGCGACCTCGCAATCGCTCATCTTCGCCGGCGCGGCCAAGCCGCTGATCGACACCCGGCCCGAGCTTGAGGGCCTGACGCTCGATTTCCGCGATCCTTATGTGTTCCGCGGCCCGGACGGCTATTGGAAGATGCTGCTTGGCAGCCGCATGGGTGAGGAGGGCGTCGTGCTGCTCTATCAGACCGCCGATGTGACGGCGGCGAGCGGCTGGGAGTTCGTCTCCGTCCTGCATTCGGAGGGCCGGTTCAACACGCAGGTCATCGAATGTCCCTGCCTGCTGCCGCTCGACGGGCCGGCGGGCGACCCTTCCACCCATTGGGCGCTGATCTGCGGCCTGATGCACAGCCATGACGAGGAAACCGGCCGCAGGAACCTGACGACCGCGACCGTCGGCAAGTTCGACGGTACGACATTCACGCCGCATTTCGAGCAGGAACTCGACTTCGTCACCGACAATTACGCCTTCCAGGCCTTTCTCGACCAGGGCACGCCGGTGGGCATCGGCTGGCTTGCCAACTGGGCCGATGCCGCCCCCGAGATCGATTTCCCGACGGCGATGACGCTGCCGCGCAACCTCGTCTACGACGCGGCCGACGACACGCTGCTGACGCCGCCGATCGAGGGCGTGGAAAGCCTCCGCGACCATCTGATAGATGAAACGGCGCTCGCGGCCGGAGAACTGGTGAGCCTCGAAACCGGGCAGGCCGAGATCGTGATCGATCTCGACGGCCCGACATTCGAACTCGACCTCTATCACAACAATATCGAGATCGTGATCACGCTGGACGAGGAAGGCCTGAGCCTGGTCTATCGCGATGACGCCGAGAAGCCGACGCCGCGCTATATCGCGCCCGGCGCAAAGCCGAGCCATATCCGGGTGTTCCTCGATATCGGTTCGGTCGAGGTTTTTGCCGATAATGGCCGCTGGACCGGCACCAAGCGCATCGCCGGCTTCGATCCGGTGCATTCGATGCGGCTGCGCCACGGCGACGTCCGGTCGGCGAAAGTGTGGGCGCTGGCGCTCTGAGGAATGGGCGGAGAGCGCTTTTGCTACGCCAGCATCAGCTGATCGTCGTCGATCTCCGTGCCGGCCGCGCGGCCGAAGCGTTCCAGCAGGTCGGAGACCTTCAGCTTCGAGCGCTCCTCGCCGGAAATGTCGAGCACGATCTGACCGGCATTCATCATCAGGGTGCGGGAGCCATAGGCCAGCGCGTCCTTCATCGAATGGGTCACCATCAGCGTGGTCAGCCGGCTTTCCCCGGCGATCTCGGCCGAAAGCGTCAGCACCTTGTGAGCGGCCGAGGGGTCGAGGGCTGCGGTATGTTCGTCAAGCACCAGGATCTTCATCGGCAAGAGCGTCGCCATCAGCAGGCTGACGGCCTGGCGCTGGCCGCCCGAAAGCGCGCCGATCGGCGTTGCCATGCGGTGCTCGAGGCCGAGGCCGAGCTTTTCGAGATGCTCGGCGAACATCTGCTTCTGGCCGCGCTTGCCGAGCGCGAGGGCGAGACCCCGTTTCTTGCCGCGCGCGGCGGCGAGCGCCAGATTTTCCTCGATCGACAGCGACGAGCAGGTGCCGAGCCGGGGCTCCTGAAACACCCGGCCGACAAGGCGGGCACGCTTGGCGGCTGGCCAGTTGGTGACGTCGTTGCCGGCGAGATGGATCGTGCCGGTATCGGGCTTCGCCGTGCCGACGACGGTGGAAAGCAGCGTCGACTTGCCCGCCCCGTTGGAGCCGATCACGGTGACGAATTCGCCTTCCGCGATATCGAGCGAAATGCCGCGCAGCGCCCGCACTTCAGTCGCGGTTCCGGCATTGAAGGTGATGTGGATATCGGAGAGTTTCAGCATCAGTCCTGCCCTTCGTCCGGTTGCTGCGCGCCGCGCACGAGGCGGAAGTTGAACATCGACTTGCGCCCCTTCTTGCCGCGGCTCTGCGACAGCACCACGGCGACGGCGACCACGATCGCGGTGATCAGGTTCAGATCCTGCGGGCGAATGCCGATGAAGCCGGCCGACAGCGCAAACGCGATGAACAGGCGATAGACGACCGCGCCGATAACGCAGCCAAGCGTTGCCAGAAACACCGTGCGCCGGCCGAGAATGGCCTCGCCGATGATCAGCGCCGCAAGACCGGTGACGATGGTGCCGACGCCCATGGTGACGTCCGCTACCCCTTGCATCTGCGCAAACAGCGAGCCCGCGAGCGCGCAGAGCGCATTGGCGATCGACATGCCGAGCAGCGTCATCGCGCCATTGCGGATGCCTTGCGCCTCCGCCATGGCCGGGTTTTCGCCCGAGGCGCGAAGGCCGAGGCCGATCTCGGTCTTCAGGAACCAGTCGATGATGAATTTGGCGCCGATGGCGATGATCAGCAGCAGGATCGTGTTACTCCACAGCCCCGCGCCCACGAGATCTTCAAAGCGGGAAAACACCGTGTCCTGGCCGTAGACCGGCAGGTTCGGCCGTCCCATGATGCGAAGATTGATCGAAAACAGCGCGACCATCGACAGGATGCCGGCGAGCAGGTTCATGATGCCGAAGCGGACATTCAGGAGGCCGGTGACGAAGCCGGCGGCCGCGCCAGCGAGCAGACCGAAAAACGTCGCGATGAAGGGATCGATGCCGTGAATGATGGCGGCGGCGGAAACCGCCGCGCCGAGAGGAAAACTCCCATCCACCGTCAGGTCCGGAAAGTCCAGAACCCTGAATGACATGAAAATGCTCAACGCCACGAGGGCGAAGAGCAGGCCGGTCTCAAACGCGCCGGCGAGTGCGAAAAGCGTCATGTTTATTCGATGACCTTCTTGGCGCTGTCAACGACGTCGGCCGGAACCTCGATGCCCATGGCCTTGGCCGCCTTGAGGTTCAGGAACAGGTCCTGATTGCCGGGAACGACGACCGGAATATCGGCAACCGCCGTGCCTTCGAGGATCTGGGCGATCATGCCGCCGGTGACCGTGCCCATTTCGGCATAGTTGAAGCCAAGGGCCGCGACCGCGCCGCGTTCGACGGAATCGGTGTCTGTGGTGAAGACGGGCAGCTTGGCGCGCTCCCCGACGGTCACGATCGCCTCCAGCACCGAGATCACCGAATTGTCGGTCGGCAGCAGGATGGCGTCGGCCTTGCCCACGAGGTTGCGGGCCGCATCCGGCACCATGGTCGACTGGGCGGCGGGGCTTTCGACGACGGTCAGGCCGAGTTCGGCGGCGCCGGCCTTGATGTCATCGACCTGCACCACCGAGTTGGCTTCACCCGGATTATAGATCACGCCGATGGTCTTCACGCCCGGAACCAGCTTCTGGATCAGCTCCAGCGCCGGCTTCGGCGGCTGCTTGTCGGAGGTGCCGGTGATGTTGGCTTCCGGCTTTTCCGGATTTTCGATCAGGCCGGCGGCGACCGGGTCGGTGACGGCGGCGAAAACGACGGGGGTGTCGCCCATGGAATTCTTCAGCGCCTGGGCCGATGGCGTCGAAATGCCGACCGCGACGTCCGGCGCGATGCCGGCGAATTCATCGGCGATCTGGCTCTGCGTGGTCATGTTGCCCTGGGCGGAGCGGGCGACGACCTTCAGGTTCTCGCCTTCCTTGTAGCCCTTTTCGGCGAGGCTCTCGACAATGCCTTCGCGCACGGCGTCAAGGGCGGGGTGTTCCACGATATAGGTGATGGCGACGGTCTTGGTGTCCTGCGCGACGACCGGCACGGCAAAGCCGGCAAAAGCGGCGATCGCCGCGGTGGCGAACACCGTTTTCTTGAAGTTGAGCATTTCGAAACCCCCTGTCAGGATTGTTCTTAGCGCGATGTGATCACGCGCGGCAGTTTGGCCTGTGCCAAAGCGCCGGTCAACGCCGGAACGTCGCCGCCCGCGACTTTATTTGCCGGCGCTGCCGGCGGGTCCCCTGCCGCGCCGGCTCGCGTTTGCCGATGCCGTGGCCCGTCAGGTGATCTGCAGCGAACCCTCGGCGTTCATCAGAAGATCGATCACATCGGGCGCGGTGATGATCTCGTAGGCGGGGTCCATCTCTTCCGCGCTCATGCCGTTATGCTTCATACAGGCGCCGCAGATCGCGATCTTTCCGCCGGCTGTTCGGTATTTCTCAAGCAGGTCTGACACCGGCTCGAACGGCGCGCCGATATCGATGCCGTCGGTCGCGCCGGGCTTGCCGAGTTCCACGGCCTCGACCATCAGGATGATCGTGGCGCTATGCCCCTTCGCCAGCGCGTTGAGCGCCATGGTGAAGGCGACGGTCACCTTGTTCGGGTTGGACGTGCCGTCGAATATCGTTGCAACAAAAGCTGTGGTTTGCATGTTGGGGCCTCCTTCTGCCTCTATTGGAATTGGTGAGGCGTCGTTGCTATACAAGTGCGACAATTGTCGCAGGCGGTTGCGGCCGCCGGGCGAGAAACGAACAGGAGGTAGCGGAGCATGGGCGAAGTCAGACTCGAGCCGGGCTGGAAGGAGAAACTTCAACCGGAATTCGAAAGCGCCTACATGGCCGGCCTCAGATCCTTTCTCGTCGATGAGAAGAAAAACGGGCAGGTCGTCTTTCCCAAAGGCGAGGAATATTTCCGCGCGCTCGACCTGACCCCGCTCGACCGGGTGAAGGTCGTCATCCTCGGGCAGGATCCCTATCACGGGCCGGGACAGGCGCACGGACTCTGCTTTTCGGTGCGTCCGGGCGTGCGCACGCCGCCCTCGCTGGTCAATATCTACAAGGAGCTTGCCGCCGATGTCGGGTTTCAGAAGGTCGATCACGGCTTTCTGGAGCACTGGGCAAAGCAGGGCGTCCTGCTCTTGAACTCGGTGCTGACCGTGCGCCAGGCCGCCGCCGCCTCCCATCGCGGCAAGGGCTGGGAGGAGTTCACCGACGCCGTGATCCGCATCGTCAACGATGAGTGCCCGCATGTCGTGTTCATCCTGTGGGGCGCCTATGCGCAGAAGAAGGCGAGCTTTGTTGATAGAAGCCGACATCTGGTGCTGAAATCCCCGCATCCCTCGCCGCTTTCGGCCCATAACGGCTTTTTCGGCTGCCGGCATTTTTCCAAGGCCAACCAGTTCCTGCTCGAACAGGGCATCGAGCCGATCGACTGGCAATTGCCGAAAGATCCCGGAGAAAGTTGAAGAGGCGGCGCTTGCCGAGCCGTGACCTTCAACACATTTATGCGCTATAGACGGCGCGATGGCGCAGCATGCAATTTACGGAGATACCGATGTCCCACCACAGAAAATTCTTCATCGACGGCGCCTGGGTCGAACCGGACGGGCAGGACACACTCGACGTCATCAATCCGGCGACCGAGGAGGTCGTCACCGCGATCGCGCTCGGCCAGGCATCGGATGTCGACAAGGCGGTGGCTGCCGCGCGCCGCGCCTTCGAGAGCTTCTCGCTTACCACGCGCGAGGAGCGCCTGGCGCTTCTGGAGCGCGTGCTGGAATGCTACCGGGCCCGCGCCGACGATCTGGTCGAGGCTGTCATGAGCGAAATGGGCGCGCCGCTGAAGCTTGCGCGCAGCGCCCAGGTTCCCGTCGGCGCCTCCCATATCAGCAATACCCGCAAGGCGCTGGAGAGTTTCGAGTTCTCCGAGGAGCGCAACAAGGGGCTGATCGTGCGTGAGCCGATCGGCGTCTGCGCCCTGATCACGCCGTGGAACTGGCCACTCAACCAGATCGCGGCCAAGGTCGCGCCGGCGCTCGCCACCGGCTGCACCGTGGTGCTGAAGCCTTCCGAAATCGCGCCGCTCTCGGCGATCATCTTCGCCGAGATCATGGAGGAAGCCGGCGTTCCGCCCGGCGTCTTCAACCTCGTCAACGGCACCGGCCCCGATGTCGGCCAGGTCATGGCCGGCCACGAGGACGTCGACATGGTCTCCTTCACCGGCTCCACCCGCGCCGGCATCATCGTCGCGAAGACCGCCGCCGACACGGTCAAGCGCGTCTGCCAGGAGCTAGGCGGCAAGTCGCCGAACATCGTGCTGGAGGATGCCGACTTCGAAAAGGCGGTGGCCGGCGGTGTGCGCTCCTGCTTCCAGAACTCCGGCCAGTCCTGCGACGCGCCGACGCGCATGCTGGTACCCGCCGCAAGGCATGACGAGGCGCTGGAGATCGCCAGAAAAACCGCGCTGACGCTCAAGGTCGGCGACCCGCGCGCGGAAGACACCGATCTCGGCCCGGTCGTCAGCCGCCAGCAATATGACAAGATCCAGGGGCTTATCGAAACGGCGATATCCGAGGGCGCGACCGTTGCCGTCGGCGGCCCCGGCCGTCCGGACGGCATCAATCACGGCTACTACGTAAAACCCACCGTTTTCGGCCATGTCGACAACACCATGACGATCGCCCGCGAGGAAGTCTTCGGACCGGTGCTGTCGGTGCTGTCCTATCAGAGCGAGGAAGAAGCGATCGCGATCGCCAACGACACGCCCTATGGCCTTGCCGCCTATGTGCAATCAAGCGATCTCGACCATGCCCGCAAGGTCGCGGCGCGCCTGCGCGCCGGCAATGTCACGATCAACGATCCGGACTGGGACACCGCCATTCCCTTCGGCGGCTACAAGCAATCCGGCAATGGCCGCGAATTCGCCGACTGGGGCATGGAGGATTTTCTGGAAATCAAGGGGATACGCGGCTACACGGCTTAAAATTCCCCGCGAAACCGCTACATTGGAGCGTATCGCCGTCCGCAATTGCGGATGCGCGGAAGACGAAAGATCGCATGCCCGGCCTGACGGTCGGGCATCAGTACAATAACGGCTCATGGCAGGTCTCGGAGGCGGTTTCATGAAAAAGAGCATCAACCCAAATGGCGTGCGCAAACCCTTCGGAAATTACAGCCACGGGCTTTACGTGCCGCCCGGCGCGGGGCTGCTGGTCACCTCCGGCCAACTCGGCATCGGCGCGGACGAGGTGATCCCGCGTTCGGTCAAGGGACAGGCCGAGCTCTGTTTCGAGGCGATCGGCAAGATCCTCGCGGAAGCCGATATGGGCTTCGAGGACGTGATCCGCATCAACGGCTATGTGACGATGCGCGAGGATTTCCCGGCCTATATGGACGTGCGGGACCGGTTCATTTCCGATCCCCTGCCCGTCTCCACGCTGCTGATCGTCTCCGGCTTCACCCGCGCCGAGTTTCTGGTCGAGGTCGAGGTGACGGCGGCGAAGGTTCCGTAAAAACGGCTTACCGTCAGACCTGAAACGCAGATATTCCCCTCACGCAGTCGCGTCAGCCACGAGCGCTCCGCGCGCGGCAATAACGCGGGCGGAAAGAGCGGCGGCCCGGCTGATGGCGTCGGAGAGACTTTCGCCCCGCGCAAGCGCCGCGATCAAGCCGGCATTGAAACTGTCACCCGCCGCCGTGGTGTCGACCACCTCCCTGGCGGGTTTCGGCTGGAAGGTGATCGCGCCCTCTGCTCCGGACCGGGCATGAATCATATCGACGCCGTTCTTGACCACCACCGTCTCCGCGCCGCGCGCGCGATAGCGGGCGATCGTGGCCTCGGGATTGTCATCGCCGAATATCGCGCCATCCTCGTCAAACGAGGGCAGCACCATGTCGCTGACCTCGGCGGCCTTCATAATGGTTTCCGCCATCACCTCGCGCGAGGGCCAGAGCCTCAGGCGCATATTGGGATCGAAGGCGATCACCGCGCCCGCCTTTCGGGCCTCGGCCAGCACGTCCAGCAGCGTGCCACGATCGGCCTCGTCGACAATCGCCATGGTGATGCCGGAAAACAGGATTAGGTCCCTGCCCCGCACCGCCGCCTCAAGCGCTTCGCGATCGGCAGCAAGCCGCTTGGCGGCGGACTGGCCGCGCCAGTAGGAAAACGAGCGTTCGCCATCCTTCAGCGCGATCATGTAGAGGCCGACCGTGCGCTCCTCGATCCGGCGGATGCAGCCGGTCCCAACGCCCGACCGCTCCATGAAATCGAGCATTTCGCCGGAGACGGCATCCGTGCCGACGGCGGTGAAATAGTCGACCGTGGCGCCTTCGGGCAAAAGCTTCGCCAGATACCAGGCGGCGTTGAACGTGTCGCCGGCAAAGCCGCGCGTATAGGCCCCATCGGCGCGCGGGGCCATCTCGACCATGCATTCGCCGATGCTGAGAATGTTTTTCATATCTGTTCCTGATCGAAGAAACCGGGATTGGATTTTTGGATGCGCGCAATGCTGCCAGCGATCCGGGAAAGGTGATCGCGAATGGCGGAAACGGCGCCATCCACGTTCCGCGCCTTGATCGCGCTGACGATATCGCGATGCTCGGCCAGCGCATCATGAGCGGTGAAAGACAATGAGAGCAGCCGGATGCGATCCATATGGGCCTTGTGGTCCCGGATCAGCGCCCACGCATAATCATGCCCCGCCAGCGCGCAAATCCGGCGATGAAGTTCATCATCGAGGCGGTGAAACCCCATGCGGTCGTCGGCTTCCACTGTCTTTTGCTGGTCGTCGAGCAGAGCGTCGAGCCGGTAGCGATCGGCATTCGCGCCCATTTCCGCCGCAGCCGCGACGGTGGCCACCTCCAGCGCCGTGCGAATGAAAAGCGCCTGCATCACCGCCGGGACCGATATCGGCGCGACCAGCGTGGCGCGCTGCGGCCGCACCAGCAGAAACCCCTGCTGCGAAAGCCGATAGAAGGCATCGCGCACCGGCTGGCGCGACACGCCGAGCCTGCGCGCGACCTCGGCTTCCGAAAGCTTCGTGTCGGGCGGTAGCTCGTTCTCGATGACCTGGCGGTAGAGCCTGTCATAGATCAGGTCGGTCACCGTCTGCCGGGGCTGGTCGATACTGGCCACCATGCGGCCTCCGTTGACAACTCTTACATACTAACATATTAGTTTTAGGGCGAATTGCAATGGGCCAAGGAGCCGCACATGCTCGACACTGACCGGCTTTTCCCGCTTGAACCGAAGGCGCGGGATCTGGCGCGCGCGCTTTATCGCGACGTGAGCAGGCTGCCGATCATCAGCCCGCACGGCCATACCGATCCGCGGTGGTATGCCGAAAACGAACCGTTCCCGGATCCCGCGCAACTGTTCGTGGTGCCCGACCATTATGTTTTCCGCATGCTGTGCTCGCAGGGCATTCCGCCGGAAAAGCTCGGGGTTGCCCGCATCGATGGCGGCGCGAGCGAGACCGACAGCCGGGCAATCTGGCGGCTGTTTTCGGAAAATTTCTACCTGTTCCGGGGCACGCCAAGCCGGGGCTGGCTGGAACACGCCTTCGAGCATGTCTTCGGCCTGACCAAGCGGCTGGGGCCTGACACGGCGGATGAATTCTACGATCGCATCGACGATTGCCTGAAGCGACCGGAGTTTCGCCCGCGCGCCCTGTTCGAGCGGTTCAACATCGAGGTGATCGCGACCACCGAAGACCCGCTGGATGACCTGAAATGGCATCGGAAGATCCGCGAAAGCGGCTGGACCGGCGGGCGCGTGATCACCGCCTATCGCCCCGACCCGGTGATTGACCCCGAATTCGAGGGCTTTGCCGAAAATGTCGAGAAACTCGGCGCGATCACTGGGCTCGATACCACCAGATACGACCAGTATCTCGACGCCCATCGCATGCGGCGGGCCTATTTCAGGGAATTCGGCGCGACCAGCACCGATCACGGCCACGCCACCGCCCGCACCGAGGACCTGCCAAAGGCCGAAGCCGCCGCGCTGTTTGAAAAGGCGCTGAAGGGCGCGTGCAGCGCGGATGAGGCGGATGCCTTCCGCGGCCATATGCTGACCGAGATGGCCCGGATGAGCATTGAGGATGGACTGGTTCTGCAGATCCACCCCGGCTCCTTCCGCAACCATTCCAGCGCGATGATGGCCCGGCACGGACGCAATGTCGGCTTCGATATTCCGGTCCAGACCAGCTATGTCGAGGCGCTGCGCCCGCTGCTGAACGCCGTCGGCATGGACCCGGCGCTCAGCATCATCCTGTTCACGCTGGACGAGACCGCCTATACGCGCGAGCTCGCGCCGCTTGCAGGCGCATACCCTTCGCTGAAGCTTGGCCCGGCATGGTGGTTCCATGACAGCCCGGAGGGCATGCGTCGCTACCGCGAGATGACGACCGAGACGGCGGGCTTCTACAACACAGTCGGCTTCAACGACGACACCCGCGCCTTCTGCTCGATCCCCGCCCGCCATGATGTCGCCCGCCGCGTCGACTGCGCCTATCTGGCGACGCTGGTGGCCACCGGCCGGCTGGACGAGGACGAAGCGCCGGAAGTCGCCCGCGATCTCACCTACAATCTGGTCAAACGCGCCTATAAGCTTTAACGCCAGACGGGACGGAAGCTGAATCGGTTTCCCGTCTGCCCATTGCGCCACTATGCGTGTGTTGGGATTTTGCCGACCTCAGCCAGAGCATCGGGCAAGGTTCACTTTGTAAACGGCCGGGCGCGTTTTCCGCCCGGCCTTTTTTCATCCGCAGTTTGGGAGGATAGCGTTATCCGCCCGGCGCGGCCGGGCGCTGCCACAAACCCGGCATAAATGTAACTTTTGGCGCACTTTAATCGAACGGCGTCTATCGGCGTCATGCACTTTCTGGCGACATTACAGACTCTTAATAAAAGCTTCGTATTTTAGTCAGGTATATTGATTACAAGCTGCGCGTGTGCCACAAATATCCCATTGCAGGAAAGGACACCTCATGACAGTCACCAATTCGGGAGCGCTCGCGCCGCAGCTCAATGAGCTATTAAATGGCGAAATGGAAGCCGCGCGCTTCTACTTTCAGGCCGCCGCCTGGTGCAACCAGCGCAACATGTCCGGCTGCCAGGCCTTTCTTCTGGCGCAGGCGACCGAGGAGCTGGATCATATGCGCCGGTTTCTGGCCTATCTCTTTGACCTGGACTTCGCGGTGAAAATTGCCGACATGCAGGCTCCGAAAATCGAGGCACAAACCCCGCGCGAACTGTTTGCGGCGATTCTCGAAACCGAGAAGAAGGTGACCCGCAACATCTACGCCGCCACCACGCGCGCCGAAGAGGAAGGCGACCACGCCACCTTCGAATTCCTGCAGTGGTTCGTGCGCGAGCAGCGTGAGGAGGAAACCCTGTTTTCCGACATCCTCGACAAGATCGACCTGATCGGCGACGGCCCCCACGCCAATTACTTCATCGACCGTGAAATCGGGTCCGCCAGGAGCGAATAGAGATGGACGATCCGACCATGGAAACGGCGCTTGAGGGGCGGATCGTCTCTCTCGAAAGCCTTCAGCCCGGCGAAAGCGGCATTGTCGAGATCGTCGAAGCCGGCAGTTTTGAGAACGGGCTTTCGGTGCGGCTGCGCGCGCTCGGGCTTTCCAGCAGCCATCAGGTTTCCATGGTGCGACGCGGCTGGTTCGGCGGCCCTCTGGTTGTGCGCGCCGGCAAGGCCACCGAGATCGCCATTCGTCGTTCCGAGGCCGAACTCGTCAAGGTTCGCAAGATCTGAAAGCAATCCGGCCCGCGCCATCGACGCGGGCCTCGATACAGAAAGAGGCCGCAGAGGCCCAGGGGTCAGTCGCTGAAATGAAACGCCGGGCAAGGCCCTCCGCCTGCCCGATCGGGAACGGGATTTTCGATGAGCCATTGCGCACCCGCTGACGCCAATTTCGACCGCAACGACATTCCGCGCATCGCCATGATCGGCCAGCCAAATACCGGCAAGTCGATGCTCTACAATCGCATCACCGGCGCCAGCGCCTATGTCGGCAACTGGCCGGGGATCACGGTCTCGCTGTCGAATGCCCGGGTGAAGCTCTCCGGCCGCGAACTGGAATTCGTCGACCTTCCCGGGATTTACGACCTCGAGGGCTTTTCCGAGGACGAGACGGTCGTCGCCGACTTTCTGAAGACCTACCCGGTCGACCTTGTCATCATCGTCATCAATGCCAGCCAGATCGACCGGCAGATACTGATGCCGCTTCAGGTGAGGCAGCTTGGCCTGCCGGCCGTCGTGATGCTGAACATGGCGGACGAGGCCCGCAAGAACGGCATCGTCATCGATACCGAAGCGCTGTCGGCGCGGCTCGGCCTGCCCGTCCACCTGATCAGCGCGAAATATGGCGAGGGCTATCCCGAAGCGATCGCCAGCGTCGATGCCGCCCTCGCCGCGCGCGTCGACATGGCCCCTGTTCTTGCAGACTATGAAGAATTGCGCGCCACGCTGATGAGCGAGGAGACGCTGGCCGAAACGCTGGCCGGCGCCGTCGTCTATCCCGAGAACCCGCCGGTGACGATGACGCAGAAGCTCGACCGCTTCCTGCTGCACCCCGTCTTCGGCCTGCCGCTGTTCTTCGCGGTGATGCTGTTTGTCTTCTATATCGTCTGGACCATCGGCCTGCCCTCGCAGGACTGGGTCGGCGCGATCACCGACTGGATCCAGAACCGGATCCTCGATCCGGTGCTGGGCCTTGGCCCAAGCTGGCTGCAGAATTTCGTCATCAACGGCATCTGGCTCGGCGTCGCCACCGTCGCCTCCTTCGTGCCGCTGATCATGCTGTTCTTCTTCTGCATGGCCGCCGTCGAGGACAGCGGTTACCTCTCACGTGCGGCCTATCTGATGGATACCTGGATGCGCCGCATCGGCCTCGATGGTCGCTCCTTCGTGATGCAGATGATGGGCTTCGGCTGCAATGTGCCGGCGCTGATGGGCACGCGGGTGATGCGCTCGCAGCCGCTCCGGCTGCTCACCATGCTGATCATCCCCTTCTCGCTCTGCTCGGCGCGGTTGGCGGTGTTCGTGTTCATCATCGCCGCCGTGTTTCCGCCGGCGCAGGGACCGCTGGTGCTGTTCTCCTTCTACGTGATCTCCTTCGTCGCGGCATTCCTCGCGGCGGCCATCTTCTCGCGCTCGAAGCAGTTCAAAAACACCGAGCCTTTCGTGCTGGAACTGCCGCCCTATCGCGTGCCGACGCTCCGCCAGGTCTGGCTTCGGGGTTATGGCGAACTGCGCGAATTTCTGCACCGGGCGACGAACTTCATCATCATCGGAACCGTCGCCGTCTGGTTCCTCACCAATTTTCCGACCGATGCCACCGGGCTTGATACCTGGGGCGGACAGCTCGGCGAATTGCTTCAACCGGTGATGGCCCCGATCGGCATCAATCCCTATCTGACGCTGGCGCTGATCTTCGGCTTCATCGCCAAGGAAGTGGTCATCGGCTCGCTGTCGACCATCTACGCCATGTCTTCCGGCCTCGTCGCCCATCAGATCGCGACCACCGTGTCGCCGGCGGCCGCCTATTCCTTCTGCCTGTTCTGCCTGCTCTATACGCCCTGCCTGACCACCGTTGCCACGGTGCGCGCGGAAAGCCGCTCGACGATGTTCATGGTGTTCTCGCTGGTCGTGTCGCTGGTCTATGCCTGGCTCGTCGCCTTCGCCTTCTATCAGGGCGCCCTTCTGCTGGGCTGGAAATAGGAGCGGAGGATGAACAGGCTTTTCAGCAACAAGACCCTTCTTGCCGTCTGTGCCGCCATTGCGGCCATTGTGGTCAGCGCGCTGACCTTTCTCGATAGCACCGGCGCGCATGATCCGGCGCGCCGCTACGAACAGATGCGCGCCGCGCTTGCCAAAGGCGATTTCCGCGCCGCCAATACCGAGGCCTCCGAAATCACGCTGATCCTCGCCAACCGCACCAATGACGGCTGGCTCGGCAAGGATGACGTCGAGAGGCTCCCCTGCGCCGATATCATCTATATGGACCGGCTGTTTGCCGAAGCCTCCGGCGGCAAGTTCGGTCTTTCCGCCCAGCGTGAGGTGCTGGACGCGCTGCCGGAAACCACGCCGGATGACGTGTTGCTGTTGTCGGCCCCGGAAACGCTCGTCGCGTTCGGTGAGGCCGTCGGGTGGCGCAAGGATGGAAAATGGCTCACCTATAACGCCATGTCGTTTTCGCCCGACGATGCGCCCAAAGGTCATCTCCCGGTATTCAAGCCGAAAGACGGCATCCGCATCCCCTTCAAATCCCGCGACGGCCATCCGCAGACCGGCGGTGCGCTGTTCGATCTTCTGGAGAGCCGGCTTGGCGAATGCGAGCCCGTCGCCGCCGGCTAGCACGCCCCGCCCTGATGCAAAACCGCCCCTTTCCGGCAAATAACGGCGGGGCCGAAGGGGCTGCCACAAAACATTCTCTTTCGTTTTCGTCAAAATATGTGTAAGAGCGCCCCCATGAGTACCGGGCGCTCCTCCCCAGAACATTGACTGCGCCCCAGCCCCAGAGATCTAAAAATATGGCACTTCGCAACATCGCGATCATCGCGCACGTTGACCATGGCAAGACGACCCTTGTCGACGAGCTTCTGAAACAGTCCGGCGCATTCCGCGAAAACCAGCGCGTTGACGAGCGCGTGATGGACTCAAACGACCTCGAAAAAGAGCGCGGCATCACCATTCTCGCCAAGGCGACCTCGGTCGTCTGGAAGGACACCCGCATCAACATCGTCGACACCCCCGGCCACGCCGATTTCGGCGGCGAGGTCGAGCGCATCCTGTCGATGGTGGATGGCGCGATCGTTCTGGTCGACGCCGCCGAAGGCCCGATGCCGCAGACCAAATTCGTGGTCGGCAAGGCACTTAAAGTGGGGCTGCGCCCGATCGTCGCGATCAACAAGATCGACCGCCCGGACGCCCGCGCCGATGAAGTCGTCAACGAGGTCTTCGACCTGTTCGCGGCGCTGGACGCCACCGACGAGCAGCTCGACTTCCACATTCTCTACGGCTCCGGCCGCGCCGGCTGGATGAACACCTCGCCGGAAGGTCCGCAGGATCAGGGCCTCGGCCCGCTGCTCGATCTCGTTGTCGACCACGTACCGGCGCCGAAGGTTGCCGAGGGCGCGTTCTCGATGATCGGCACGCTTCTGGAAGCCAACCCCTATCTCGGCCGCATCATCACCGGCCGCATCCATTCCGGCTCTATCAAGCCGAACCAGGCGGTCAAGGTGCTGGGCCAGGACGGCAAGACCGTCGAAACCGGCCGCGTCTCCAAGATCCTCGCCTTCCGCGGCATCGAGCGTCAGCCGATCGAGGAAGCCCAGGCGGGCGACATCGTCGCGATCGCCGGCCTTTCCAAGGGCACGGTTGCCGACACGTTCTGCGATCCGTCGGTCACCACGCCGCTGACCGCCCAGCCGATCGACCCGCCGACCGTCACGATGTCCTTCATCGTCAACGACAGCCCGCTGGCCGGCACGGAAGGCGACAAGGTGACGAGCCGCGTCATCCGCGACCGCCTGTTCAAGGAAGCCGAAGGCAATGTCGCGCTGAAGATCGAGGAAGCCGAGGGCAAGGACAGTTTCTACGTCTCCGGCCGCGGCGAATTGCAGCTCGCAGTCCTGATCGAGACCATGCGCCGCGAAGGCTTCGAGATTGCCGTCTCGCGTCCGCGCGTCGTCATGCATAATGACGCGGAAACCGGCCAGTTGATGGAGCCGATCGAGGAAGTCGTCATCGACGTCGATGAGGAGCATTCCGGCGTCGTCGTGCAGAAGATGGCCGAGCGCAAGGGCGAGATGGTCGAGTTGCGCCCCTCGGGCGGCGACCGCGTGCGCCTGCGCTTCTTCGCCCCGACCCGTGGCCTGATCGGCTACCAGTCCGAGCTTCTGACCGACACCCGCGGCACGGCGATCATGAACCGCCTGTTCCACGACTACCAGCCCTTCAAGGGCGAGATCGGCGGCCGCAGCCAGGGCGTTCTGCTGTCTAACCAGTCCGGCGAGGCCGTGGCCTACGCGATGTTCAACCTCGAGGACCGCGGCCCGATGATCATCGAGCCGGGCGACAAGGTCTATGCCGGCATGATCGTCGGCATCCACACCCGCGACAACGACCTCGAGGTCAACGTGCTGAAGGGCAAGCAGCTCACCAATATCCGCTCGGCCGGCAAGGACGAGGCGGTGAAGCTGACGCCCCCGATCCGCATGACCCTCGATCGCGCGCTGTCCTGGATCCAGGACGACGAACTGATGGAAGTCACCCCGAAGTCGATCCGCCTGCGCAAGATGTATCTCGACTCCAACGAGCGCAAGCGCTTCGAGAAGACCCGCGCCGCAGGCTGAGCGATCGCTGAATCGAATGAACGAACCCGGCCACTGCGGCCGGGTTTTTTGTGACACCTCGCCGCATAGCCCCCAACCGATCTCCCCCCTTGAGGGAGAGATGTCGCGAAAGCGACAGAGAGGGGTATGGGCGGAAGCCGCATGCTCCGAATTCTCGGATAGGTTTCACCCCTCTCTGCCCCTGTCGGGGCATCTCCCCCTCAAGGGGGAATAGGGGCTGCAAGGCCTGATCGGAAATCAGCGGAGCTTTGTACGGTGAAGAAGGTTCAGGCGGCGCGGCGGAAGGGTTTGACCCGTGCGGACGGGAGTTTCCGGCCCGAGGCCACGAGAACGCCGGTGGCGCCGCTCAGGTAATCCGCCTGGAGCTCGAGCCCGAGAAAGCGGCGACGCTCGAACGGGCCGGGCATCACCAGAAGCTCGGCCTTGTCGGCGGAAAAGCCGAAGCGGGCGTAATATTCCGGATCACCAACGAGCAGGATCGCACCGTGGCCGCGCGCTGCGGCTTCGGCGATCGCGGCGCGCATCAGCGCTCCGCCGACGCCCTTGCCGGAAAGGCCGGGCTCGACGGCGAGCGGGCCGAGGAGCAACGCGGGCAGACCGCGCCCGTCAGCGGCAATGCCGGCATCCACGTGCCACAGGCGCACCGTGCCGATCAGCATGCCGGCGTCATCGCGGGCAACCAACGCCAGGCCGTCGGCCGGCAGGCGGTTGCGGCGGATTTTCTCCGACGATTTCTTCTTGCGCATCGGTCCCATGGCGCGATCAAGCAGCGCTTCGCGCGCGGGCACGTCGAAAGAGGCCTCTTCGGCAATAACGAAGGACTGGACAGAAATTTCAGCGAGAACCGGGGCCATCGGATTATCCCCCAAAATTACAGTGCAACAGGATGGCCGGGGCGTGGCCCCGGTCGGTTATCCCGGTGCGGCTCTCCTCAAGCCGCACCGATGTGCAAGGGAAATCCTCAGATGACGTAGGATTTCAGCGGCTCGAAGCCGTTGAACGCCACCGACGCATAGGTCGTGGTGTAGGCGCCGGTGCCTTCAATCAGAACCTCGTCGCCGATCGTCAGCGAGATCGGCAGCGGATACATGTTCTTCTCGTACATCACATCGGCGCTGTCGCAGGTCGGGCCGGCGAGAACGCAAGGCTCCATCTCGTCGCCGTCACGCTCGGTGCGGATCGGGTAACGGATCGCCTCGTCCATGGTTTCGGCGAGACCGCCGAACTTGCCGATGTCGAGGAACACCCAGCGATGCTTGTCATCGTCGGACTTCTTCGAGATCAGCACGACTTCCGACTTGATGACGCCGGCATTGCCGACCATGCCGCGACCCGGCTCGATGATCGTGCGCGGGAGCTGGTTGCCGAAGTGGCGGGACAGCGCCGCGAAGATCGCCTGGCCATAGGCTTCCGCCGTCGGCACGTCGCGCAGATACTTGGTCGGAAAACCGCCACCCATGTTGACCATCTGCAGGTAGATGCCCTGCTTGGCAAGCTGCGCGAACACCCGCTTGGCATCGGAAAGCGCTGCGTCCCAGGCTTCGACCTTGGTCATCTGCGAGCCGACATGGAAGGATACGCCGTAGCTTGCGAGACCCAGCTGATGGGCATAGACCAGCACGTCGACGGCCATGGCCGGGACGCAGCCGAACTTGCGCGACAGCGGCCATTCGGCGCCTTCGCCATCGGTCAGAACGCGGCAGAACACACGCGCGCCAGGGGCTGCACGGGAAATCTTCTCGACTTCCTCATGGCAATCGACGGCGAACAGGTTGACGCCGAGCGCATAGGCGCGGGCGATGTCGCGCTCCTTCTTGATGGTGTTGCCGAAGGAGATGCGGTCGGCGGTGGCGCCGGCTTCCAGCGCCATTTCGATTTCGGCGACGGACGCGCAATCGAAGTTGGAGCCGAGGCCTGCGAGCAGCTCGAGGATCTGCGGCGCCGGGTTGGCCTTGACCGCGTAGAAGATGTCGCTGTTGGGCAGGGCGCGGCGGAAGGCGGTGTAGTTGTCGCGCACGACTTCGCGGTCCACGACCAGGCAAGGGCCATCGGGACGGCGGGTGCGGAAGAATTCTGCGATACGCTCGGTGGTCATTGTTCTAACCCCTTCTGAAGCATTCTGATCCGGAATTTTCCGGATGACAAAGGGCGCATCGATCCGCGCACGAACCCGGCCGGTGGAGACCCCGGGGAACGGTTGCGGCGAACGCTCAAGTTTGAATCAGCCCTGAAAAACAAGGATGATCCGGCTTTGTCTGCCTTGGATTGGGGGATTGACCCGCCGCACTTCCGGCAATGAAGGTATGTGCCTCTTTAGTACCCCGGGGATGGAAATCCGGGAGACACCAGAAAGGCCCGCACCGTCGTTGCTTCAAGATGTCCTCGCTTGACCGGTTGGCCGGGAAGCGACTGGAGGGGTTAGTTCCAGGTACCTTACCGTGACCCTCACCATTCGAGAGTTCGGCGGACACCCACAGGCACGCGCGACTTTGGGCAAGCGGAGAGATATTAAAACCGGACTTGAAAATCAAGTGGGGCAACCCCAAAATCTTCCCCTGTATCCCGTTGAAGATGCTATGTGATTGACAAAACTTCAGTAATTTTTTCGCAAGCCCTTTCAAGGAGCGGCAATGGACACTTTGACGAGAATGCGGGCCTTCATCGACGTGGTCGAGGCAGAAGGCTTTTCCGCCGCCGCCCGCAAGACCGGCCGTTCCAAGGCGCTGCTTTCGAAATATGTCCGTGAGTTAGAGGACGATCTCGGCGTGCTCTTGTTGAACCGAACCACCCGGCAGTTCTCGCTGACGGAGGCTGGACAGCTTTATCATCGCCGCGTGATCGACATCGTCCAGGACGTCGACAACCTCTCCGATACGGTGCGGGCTAACAATTCCGACCTGCGCGGCAAGCTCAAGGTTTCGGTGCCCCGCACCTTCATCGATGCCCCGGTCGGCCGGTCGCTGCTCGATTTCACCGCCGCTCATCCGGACCTGTCACTGGAAATCGTCGCCGAGGACCGGTTCGTCGATCTCGTCGAGGAAGGCTATGATGTCGCGATCCGGATCACCAGCCTAGAGGATTCCGCGCTGATCGCGCGCAAGCTCGCGGATTTCAGGTCGCTCGTCTGCGTGTCGCCGACATGGCTGGCGGCGCTCGACCGGCCGCTGGAAAAGCCCGCCGATCTCGCCCATGTGCCCTTCCTGGTCGATACCAACCCGAAATCCCACGGCTCGCTCAGGTTCCGCAATCCCGAGGACGGCACCGTCTACACCGTGCCGATCCACGGCCCGGTATCGGTCAACTCGCCGATCACCACCATGCGCGGCGCGATCGCGGGGCTGGGCGCGGCGCTGGTGCCCGATTTTATTGCCACCGAAGCAATTGCATCGGGAGAACTCGTCACCCTGTTCGACGATCAACTGCCGACCAGCGCGGCGATCTATGCCATCTACCCGCACCGCCGCTATCTGCCGCAGAAAGTGCGCACCTTCGTCGATTTCCTGACGAAATGGTTCCCGAACAACTGCACCGAAGCCGGCCCGAAGGTCCAATAGCGACCCGCCGCCTCACATCAGTTCATACGGCAGAAAATGCCGCTGGTTCTGGTCGACGGCGATCTTGCGTTTCAGCGGCGGCACGGCGCGGCTCGGGCATTTGGTGCGCTCGCAGATCCGGCAGGAAATGCCGATCGGGCTGAAGGCGGCGCGATTGTCGGCGTCGAGATCGTCTGCATAGACGAAGGCGCCGGCATAGGAGACCTCGCAGCCGAGCGCGATCGCATAGGTGGGCTTGGGCGCAAAGAAGCCGCCGCCGCCCTTGGTGATCTGGGTCGCCAGACAGAGATAGCGCGCGCCATCGGGCGTTTCGGCCAACTGGCGGATGATCCGGTCGGGCTGTTCGAAGGCCTGATGCACGTTCCAGAGCGGACAGGCTGCGCCGAAGCGGGCGAATTGCAGCTTGGCGGCGCTGTGGCGCTTGGTGATGTTGCCCGCGCGGTCGACCCGCGCAAAGAAGATCGGCACGCCCTTCTGCCCGGGGCGCTGCAGCGTCGAAAGCCGATGACAGACCTGCTCCAGCGAGGAGCCGAACCGGGCTGACAGCAGTTCGATATCGTGGCGCAGTTCATGGGCGGCCGTGAGGAATTTGCGATAGGGCATCATCAGCGCGCCGGCGAAATAATTCTGTAGCCCGGCCCGGCAGATATCGACCGCCTCGGGCGAGCGGAACCCAGCCTCCGCCGCGATCCGGTCGATCAGATCGGCCGCATGCAACTGCCCGATCTGCAGCGCCATCTGGAAGTTGCGGGTCGATTGCGGGATAGAAGCATTGATCGCCAGCGTGCGCTGCTTGGGATCGTATTGCCTGATCAGCGCGCTTTCCGGGCCGATCCGCAGCACCCTAACGCCGTGCGCCTTTTCAAGATGGGCGGCGAGAAGCGCTGCGTCGTCGGCCTCGCCGATGCCGATCTCTGCGGCCAGCTTTTCGGCGTTGATATCGAGATCGTGCAGATAATTGTCGACGAAATGGAAGAAATCGCGCACTTCCTCATAGGGCGTTGCCTCCAGCGGGCTCGCGCGCGAAATGGTATCATCGAAGCCGGCAAGCTGCTCGTTCATCCGCCGATAGGCCTGATGGGCGGCGAGCAGCGCGTGGGCGAAGCCGGGCGCGTTCTGGACCACGAGCTTCAACTCCTGAAGACCGGGCGTATAGTTCTCGAACACCGGATCCGTCAGCGCTTCCGTCAGCGCCGAGAGCAGCCGGTCCCCCTCCCCCGACGAAAGGTCGCTGAGATCGAGCTGGAATTTCTCCGCCAGCGCCAGAAGCACGGCGGCGGAAACCGGGCGTTGGTTGTTCTCGATCTGGTTAAGGTAGCTGGTCGAAATGCCGAGCCGTTCGGCGCACTGGCTCTGGGTCATGTTGCCATGGAGCCTGAGTTCACGCACCTTGCGTCCGATGAAGAGTTTTCCGGTGGCCATGTTCGCAAATTCGCAATTTCAGTTTTGCCATTTTATAATTTAACAAACTCACGCGTTCAATCATATTCTGGGACGCGGCTTTGGGTTATGGCCACGGTTCAGGTGACATGGGGAGAGACATGCGAACAGTTCTGGAGCAATTGGAAGCGCGGCGGGAGGAAGCCCGTCTTGGCGGCGGTCAGCGCCGCATCGACGCCCAGCACGCCAAGGGCAAGCTGACGGCGCGCGAGCGCATCGACGTGCTGTTCGACGAGGGCTCGTTCGAAGAATACGACATGTATGTCACCCATCGCTGCGTCGATTTCGGCATGGCCGGACAGAAAGTGCCGGGCGATGGCGTGGTCACCGGCTGGGGCACGATCAATGGCCGCCAGGTCTATGTGTTCTCGCAGGATTTCACCGTGCTTGGCGGCTCGCTGTCGGAAACCCACGCCCAGAAGATCTGCAAGATCATGGATATGGCGGTGAAGAACGGCGCGCCGGTGATCGGCCTCAATGATTCCGGCGGCGCGCGCATTCAGGAAGGCGTCGCCTCGCTTGCCGGCTATGCCGAAGTGTTCCGCCGCAATGTCGAGGCCTCCGGCGTGATCCCGCAGATTTCGGTGATCATGGGCCCCTGCGCGGGCGGCGCGGTCTATTCCCCGGCGATGACCGATTTCATCTTCATGGTGCGCGACAGTTCCTTCATGTTCGTCACCGGCCCGGATGTGGTGAAGACCGTCACCAACGAGGTGATCACGGCGGAAGAACTCGGCGGTGCCGACACCCATACAAAGAAGTCCTCCGTCGCCGACGGGGCTTACGAGAACGATATCGAAACGCTGGAACAGGTCCGGCTGCTATTCGATTTCCTGCCGCTGAACAATCGCGAAAAACCGCCGGTGCGCCCGTTCCACGACGATCCGGGCCGGATCGAGAAACGCCTCGACACGCTGATCCCCGACAGTTCCAACAAGCCCTACGACATGAAGGAGCTGATCCTGGCGCTTGCCGACGAGGGCGATTTCTTCGAACTTCAGGAAGCCTATGCCAGAAACGTCATCACCGGCTTTCTACGCATCGAAGGCCAGACCGTCGGCGTGGTCGCCAACCAGCCGATGGTGCTGGCCGGCTGCCTCGACATCGACAGTTCGCGCAAGGCGGCCCGTTTCGTGCGTTTCTGCGATGCCTTCAACATTCCGCTTCTGACGCTGGTCGACGTGCCGGGCTTCCTGCCGGGCACCGGCCAGGAATATGGCGGCGTCATCAAGCACGGTGCGAAACTGCTGTTCGCCTATGCCCAGGCCACCGTGCCGATGGTGACGCTGATCACCCGCAAGGCCTATGGCGGGGCCTATGACGTGATGGCCTCGAAACATATCGGCGCGGATATCAATTATGCATGGCCGACGGCCGAGATCGCGGTGATGGGCGCGAAGGGCGCGACCGAAATCCTCCACCGCGCCGATCTGGCCGATGCCGAGAAGATCGCCGCCAGGGTGGCCGAATACGAGGAGCGCTTCGCCAACCCCTTCGTCGCCGCCGAACGCGGCTTCATCGACGAGGTGATCATGCCGCATTCCTCCCGCCGCCGCATCGCCCGCGCCTTCGCCTCTCTCCGCAATAAGCGGGCGGACACGCACTGGAAGAAACACGACACAATGCCGTTATAGGGCCGTTATAGGGGCAGAATGTCGCTGCGGCGGGGCCTATATAGAGTGCCCGCCGCGCCTTCGCATCGCGCGCGGCCACCACAGAGGACACAATCCCATGACCGAGAACAAGTTTCCGCCCGAAAACAACCTGCCCGCCGGCTACGTCCCGCCCAAGGTGTGGACGTGGGAGCCGGGCAATGGCGGCGCCTTCGCCAGCATCAACCGGCCGACCGCCGGCCCCACCCATGACAAGGAACTGCCGGTCGGCAAGCATCCGCTGCAGCTCTATTCGCTCGGCACGCCCAACGGCCAGAAGGCGACAATCCTGCTTGAGGAACTGCTCGAAGCCGGCCATGGCGACGCCGAATACGACGCCTGGATGATCAAGATCGGCGACGGCGACCAGTTCGGCTCCGGCTTTGTCGGCGTCAATCCGAACTCCAAGATCCCGGCGATGATGGACCATGCGCCGAAGGACGGCGGCGAACCGGTGCGCTTGTTCGAGAGCGGCTCGATCATGACCTATCTCGCGGAAAAATTCGGCGCTTTCCTGCCGACGGATCCCCGGCCCAGGGCCGAAACCTTCAACTGGCTGTTCTGGCAAATGGGCTCTGCGCCCTTCCTCGGCGGCGGCTTCGGGCATTTCTATGCCTATGCGCCGATCAAGATCCAGTATGCCATCGATCGCTATGCCATGGAGGTCAAGCGCCAGATGGATGTGCTGAACCGCCAGCTTGCGGAAAACAAGTTCATCGCGGGCAGCGAATATACCATTGCCGACATGGCGATCTGGCCCTGGTACGGACGCCTTGCCCAGCACGGCGCCTATAATGACGCCGGCACGTTCCTTTCGGTCGATGAATATGAGCATGTCCAGCGCTGGACCAGGCAACTGGCGGAACGCCCCGCGATCAAGCGCGGCTCGATCGTGAACAAGCCGTCGGGCGAGCCCGCGCTCAAGGAACGTCACGCCGCGTCGGATTTCGACGGCATATTGTAAGGCGCAATTTATAAGGCCCGATGGCGCGGCTGAAGGAGACTGAAATGGCCAAACTGCCCGACATGACAAAGCATCGCGGATTTCCCTCCGGCATGCCCGGCACCGGCATCCAGTTCGTCATCCGCCGCGCCAATCCCAAACGGGTGACGCCGATCAAGGCCCTGCCGCGCAAGGCTCGCCATGGCTCGAAGGAGCACCTCGTCGATGCCGCCTTTCTGCACGCGCTCTGGCACCATTTCGGCGATCAGCCGTTCGAGCGCGGCAATCTCGACGCGGCGCGCCTGTCGCTGCTGTTCGGTCGCGAGGTCGTCGCGGTCGAGCAGGATTTCGATCCGCAGTCCTATGAAGCCATGCTGGTGATCAACGAACCGGTGGCGCGGGCGAGTTTCCCGGAATCATTCGAAGATCATCTGGAGGTTTGACGGTGTCGCTCAAGAAAATCCTTATCGCCAATCGCGGCGAAATCGCCTGCCGGGTCATCAAGACGGCGAAGACCATGGGCATTGCAACGGTCGCGGTCTATTCCGATGCCGACCGCGATGCGCTGCATGTGAAAATGGCCGACGAGGCCGTGCATATCGGCCCCGCCCCCTCCAACCAGTCCTATAACGTCATCGACAATATCATCGCGGCGATCCGGGAGTCCGGCGCGGATGCGGTGCATCCGGGCTATGGTTTTCTCTCCGAAAACCCGGTTTTTGCCGCAGCCCTCGAAAAGGAAGGCGTCGCCTTCATCGGCCCGCCCGTCGGCGCGATCGAGGCGATGGGCGACAAGATCACCTCCAAGAAGCTCGCGGCCGAGGCCGGCGTTTCCACCGTGCCCGGCCATATGGGGCTGATCGCGGATGCCGACGAGGCGGTAAAAATCTCCGACGAGATCGGCTATCCGGTGATGATCAAGGCATCGGCCGGTGGTGGCGGCAAGGGCATGCGGATTGCCTGGAATGCCGATGAGGCGCGCGAAGGCTTCCAGTCCTCGAAGAACGAGGCCAAGAATGCCTTTGGCGACGACCGCATCTTCATCGAGAAATTCGTCACCGAGCCGCGCCATATCGAAATCCAGGTGCTGGGCGACAAGCACGGCAACTGTCTCTATCTCGGCGAACGCGAATGCTCGATCCAGCGCCGCAACCAGAAGGTCATCGAAGAAGCGCCCTCGCCTTTCCTGGATGAAGCGACGCGAAAGGCCATGGGCGAGCAGGCCGTGGCGCTGGCCAAGGCGGTCGGCTACCACTCCGCCGGCACGGTGGAGTTCATCGTCGATGGCAGGCAGAACAAGTTCTATTTCCTCGAAATGAACACCCGGCTGCAGGTGGAGCATCCGGTGACCGAGCTTGTCACCGGGCTCGATCTGGTCGAGCAGATGATCCGTGTAGCCGCCGGCGAAGCTCTGTCCTTCGGTCAGGATGATGTGGAACTCAAGGGCTGGGCGATCGAAACCCGGCTTTACGCCGAAGACCCCTACCGCAATTTCCTGCCCTCGATCGGCAGGCTGACGCGCTATCGCCCGCCGCAGGAGGGACGCTATCCCGACGGATCCGTGGTGCGCAACGATACCGGCGTCACCGAGGGCGGCGAGATCTCGATGTATTACGACCCGATGATCGCCAAGCTCTGCACCCACGCCCCCGACCGCGCCAGCGCGATCGATGCGATGAGCGACGCGCTCGACAATTTCGAGGTCGAGGGCATCGGTCACAACCTGCCGTTTCTTTCGGCGGTCATGCGCCAGGAGCGGTTCCGCGCCGGCCGGCTGACCACCGCCTATATCGCCGAGGAATTTCCCGACGGCTTTGCCGGCGTCGAACCGGACGACCATGCCGCCCGGATGCTGGCGGCGATCGCCGCGCTGATCAATTACCGGGTACAGGACCGGGCGGCCCATATCTCCGGCACCATCGACAATCACCGCCGATCCGTCGGCGCCGACTGGGTGGTCACGCTTGCCGGCCACGCCTTCACGCTGACGATCGCGGCCGGAAGCATTGCCACGGTCACCTTTGCCGATGGCAAGACGACAAGTGTTGCCGGCGACTGGCAGCCGGGGATGAGCCATGCCCGTTTCGAGGTCGATGGCCGTCCTGTTGGCATCAAGGTCGATCTGAAGGGCCCCGCGATCCGCCTGCGCTGGCGCGGCATGGATGTTACGGCGCGGGTCCGCTCGCCGCATGTGGCGGCGCTGGCGAAACTGATGCCGCACAAAATGCCGCCGGACACCTCGAAAATGCTGCTCTGCCCGATGCCGGGCGTGATCACCGCGCTGTCGGTCGCAACGGGCGATACGGTCGAGGCCGGCCAGGCGCTTGCCACCGTGGAGGCGATGAAGATGGAAAACATCCTGCGCGCGGAAAGGCGCGGCGTGGTGAAGGCCGTTGCCGTCGAAACCGGCCAGAGCCTTGCCGTCGATGAAATGATCATGGAATTCGAATGAGGACCGGCGGGAGGAAATGACGATGTCGAACGACAAGACCATCGCGGACTGGAAGGCGCTCGCCGAGAAAGAGGCGAAGAAGCCGGTCGAGGACCTGACCTGGAACACGCCGGAGGGGATCGCGGTCAAGCCGCTCTACACGGCGCAGGACCTCGAGGGCATCGACTATATCGGAAGCCTGCCGGGTTTCGCGCCCTTCGTGCGCGGTCCGCGCGCCACCATGTATGCGGGCCGGCCATGGACCATCCGCCAATATGCCGGGTTTTCCACGGCGGAGGAGAGCAACGCCTTCTACCGCCGCAATCTCGCCGCCGGCCAGCAAGGCGTCTCCGTCGCCTTCGATCTCGCCACCCATCGCGGCTATGACAGCGACCATCCGCGCGTGGTGGGCGATGTCGGCAAGGCGGGCGTTGCAATCGACTCGGTCGAGGACATGAAGATCCTGTTCGACGGCATTCCGCTGGAGACGATCTCGGTGTCGATGACCATGAACGGCGCGGTGATCCCGATCCTTGCAAATTTCATCGTCGCCGGCGAGGAACAGGGCGTTCCCCGCGAAAAACTGAGCGGCACCATCCAGAACGACATCCTCAAGGAGTTCATGGTCCGCAATACCTATATCTACCCGCCCGAACCCTCGATGCGGATCATCGCCGACATCATCGAATATACCGCGCAGGAAATGCCCAAGTTCAACTCGATCTCGATTTCCGGCTACCACATTCAGGAGGCGGGCGCGACGCTGGTGCAGGAGCTTGCCTTCACGCTTGCCGACGGGCGCGAGTATGTCCGCGCAGCTCTCGCCAAGGGCCTCGATGTCGATGCCTTTGCCGGCCGGCTTTCCTTCTTCTTCGCGATCGGCATGAACTTCTTCATGGAGGCGGCCAAGCTGCGCGCCGCGCGGCTGTTATGGACGCGGATCATGGAGGAATTCGAGCCGAAGAAGGCCTCCTCGCTGATGCTCCGGACACATTGTCAGACCTCCGGCGTCTCGCTGCAGGAGCAGGACCCGTATAACAACGTTGTCCGCACCGCCTATGAGGCGATGTCGGCGGCCCTTGGCGGGACCCAGTCACTGCACACCAACGCGCTTGACGAGGCGATGGCGCTGCCGACCGAATTTTCCGCCCGCATCGCCCGCAATACCCAGCTGATCCTGCAAAACGAGACCGGGGTGACCAAGGTGGTCGATCCGCTGGCCGGCTCCTATTACGTCGAGAGCCTGACCAATGAGCTCGCCGACAAGGCCTGGGCGCTGATGGAGAAGATCGAGGCCGAGGGCGGCATGACCGCCGCCGTCGACGCCGGCCTTCCGAAGAAGATGATCGAGGAGGCCGCGACCCGCCGTCAGGCCGCCGTCGACCGGGGCGAGGAGGTGATCGTGGGCGTCAACAAGTTCCGGCTTGAAAACGAGGAGCCGATCGAAACGCTCGATATCGACAATTCGGCGGTGCGCGCTTCCCAGATCCGCCGGATCGAACAAACCCGCCGCCAGCGCGATCCGAAGGCCTGCGACCGGGCGCTTGCCCGGCTTGCCGAGGTGGCGAAGACCGGCGAGGGCAATCTGCTGGAGGCGGCCGTCGAGGCAGCGCGGGCGCGCGCAACCGTCGGCGAGATATCGGATGCGATGCGCGAGGCTTTCGGCAGCTACGCCGCCACGCCCAAGGTTGTGCGCAACATTTATGGCGCGGCCTACAAAGACGACCCCGAATATGCCGTCATCACCGACCGGCTGAAGGCCTATGCCGAGACAAAGGGCCGCGCGCCGCGCGTGCTGATCGCCAAGCTCGGCCAGGACGGGCACGACCGCGGCGCCAAGGTGATCGCCTCCGGCTACGGCGATATCGGCTTCGATGTCGTCGCCGGCCCGCTGTTCCAGACGCCGGAGGAGGCCGCCGATCTCGCGTTGAGCGAAAAGGTCGATATCGTCGGGATGTCATCGCTCGCCGCCGGCCACAAGACGCTCGCACCGCAGCTGATCGAGGCGCTGAAGAAGCGCGGCGCCGACGAAGTGATCGTCGTCGTCGGCGGGGTCATTCCGCGCAAGGATTATGATTTCCTGCTGGAAAACGGCGTCGCCGCCGTCTACGGCCCCGGCACCAACGTGCTCGACTCTGCCAATTCGCTGCTCGACCTGCTCGAGGGCAAGCGGAGGAACCGCTAGCATGATCAAAGGCCTCAACCACGTCGCCATCGCCGTGCCCGACCTTGCCGAGGCAGCGGCAAGCTATGAAGCACTGGGCGCGAAAGTGTCCGAGCCGCAGGACCTTCCCGAACACGGTGTGACCGTCGTGTTCATCACCCTCGACAACACCAAGATCGAACTGCTGCACCCGCTGGGAGAAGACTCGCCGATCGCCAGTTTCCTCGACAAGAACCCGAGCGGCGGCATCCATCACCTCTGCTTCGAGGTGGAGGACATCGCCGATGCCTCGGCCAGGCTTGGCGAATGCGGCATCCGCGTACTCGGCGACGGCAAGCCGAAGACCGGCGCGCATGGCAAGCCTGTCCTGTTCGCCCATCCCAAGGATTTTCAGGGTGCGCTGATCGAGTTCGAACAGGAATAAATTCCTCAGCTACCGGATCACCACGCAAGCCTCGCCGCAAAGCTCCCCAATCTTCTCGCCCCGGAGGGGAGAGATGTCGCGAAAGCGACAGTGAGGGGAGAGTCCATCCCTGCGAGCGCCCTCACCTATTGAAACGCCGCGCCACCCTCACTGCCCCTTTCGGGGCATCTCTCCCGCCAGCGGGAGAGAGTATTGGGAGCAAGCGGCACTGTCGGAACGCTGCTTGCGCTCACGCCTCGTCT
>NZ_JAINWJ010000034.1 GCF_021021415.1 Martelella mediterranea
CTGTCGGAACGCTGCTTGCGCTCACGCCTCGTCTTCAAGCCCCGCCATCGCCTCCAGCGTGCGGATCAGCGCCGAGTTATCAAGTTCGCCGTCGCCGCGGGCGATCGCGGCGTTCATCAGCTGCTCGGTCGAGGCGGCATTGGGCAATGCCAGGCCGATCTCGCGGGCGGCGTTGACGACGAGCGCCATGTCCTTGCGCTGCAGCCGCATGCTGAAACCGGGATCGAAGGTGCGGTTGAGCATCCGCTCACCGTGGATTTTCAGGATCGGCGAGCCGGCGAAACCGCCCATCAGCGCCTCGCGCACCTTGGCAGGATCCGCGCCGGCTTTCTTGGCAAACAGCAGCGCCTCGGAAACGGCTTCCACCGTCAGCCCGACGACGATCTGGTTGGCGAGCTTGGCGGTCTGGCCATCGCCGACCGGGCCGATATGGGTGATGGTCTTGCCCATCGCCTCGAACAGCGGCTTGCCGCGGGAAAAGTCTTCGTCCGAGCCGCCGACCATGATCGTCAGCGTCGCGTTTTTCGCGCCGATATCGCCGCCGGAAACAGGCGCATCGAGATAGGCGCAGCCGATCGCGGCCAGTTTCACGGCGAAGTCTCGCGTCGCAACAGGCGAGATCGTGCTCATGTCGATCACCATCTTGCCCTTCGACAGGCCGTGGACCGCGCCGTTCTCGCCGAACAGCACCGCTTCGACATCCGGCGTATCGGATACGATGGTGATCACGATCTCGGCGGCCTCGGCAACCGCCTTCGGCGTATCGCAGGCGGTCGCGCCCTTTTCGACGAGGAATTGCGAGATTGGCTTCACCCGGTTGATGAAGAGTTCGTGGCCGGCGTCCATCAGGTTGGCCGCCATCGGGCGTCCCATCAGGCCGAGGCCGATAAATCCGATTTTCATAAAACTGTTCCTTCGCGATAGTAGAGGGCCTTGTCACGGGTTCCTCGAATCTATAGCACGCGTTCGTCAAACCGCACGGGATGCGGACCAAATTTTAAGGGGAGGATTGCCGGACCGATCCGGGCTCCGCGAAAACAAAAGCCGGATTGGGGCAGCAACTCGACCATAATTTTCCAAGGAAGCGGCTTTCCGGCGAAGGGATTTCTTGGCGCAAATTCGCCACTTTTCATATTCTCCGCTCAACAATCCTCCCATTCAGCAGATTGGTTCATTTCATGAAGAAGACACTCCTCGCCGCAATCGGCGCCGCCCTGATCTTCACCACGCCGGCCAAGGCCGATCAGGTGGAAATCCTCAATGTTTCCTATGACATCGCGCGCGAACTCTACGCCACGATCAACCCGGCCTTCGCCGAGTACTGGAAGGCGGAAACCGGCGACGATGTCGTTATCAAGCAGTCGCATGCCGGCTCCTCCAAGCAGGCGCGCGCGATCCTGCAGGGCCTGAAGGCCGACCTCGTCACCTTCAACCAGGTGCTCGACGTGCAGATCCTGGCCGATAACGGCTTCGTCGCGGCCGACTGGCAGCAGGCGCTGCCAAACAATGCCTCGCCCTATTACTCGCTGCCGGCCTTCCTGGTGCGCAAGGGCAATCCGAAGGGCATCGAGGACTGGGACGATCTCGCCGCCGAAGGCGTGGAGCTGGTATTCCCCAACCCGAAGACCTCCGGCAATGGCCGCTACACCTATCTCGCGGCCTATGGCTATGCGCTCGACCAGTTCGGCGGCGATGAAGAGAAGGCACGGGAATTCGTCGGCGATTTCCTCGGCAATGTCGCCGTGTTCGATACCGGCGGCCGCGGCGCCACCACCACCTTCATCGAGCGCGGCATCGGTGACGTGCTGATCACCTTCGAGGCGGAAGTGGAGAACATCCGCGCCGAATATGGCGAGGATGAATATGAGCGCGTCGTGCCGTCGATGTCGCTGCTCGCAGAATTCCCGGTCGCCGTCGTCGACAAGGTCGCCCAGGAGCGCGGCACGGAAGAGGTTTCCAAGGCCTATCTCGAATTCCTCTACACCAAGCAGGGCCAGGAAATTGTCGCCTCCTTCAACAACCGCGTCCACAACGAGGACGTGAAGGCCGAGTACGCCGACAAGTTCCCGGACGTGAAGCTGATCACGGTGGAAGACGTGTTCGGCGGCTGGGAAGCGGCCAACGAGACTCACTTCGCCGATGGCGGCGTGCTGGACCAGATCCAGTCGGCTCGGTAATTCGGTCGGGAATTTTGATTTCTGTCTGACCGTATAGCAGAGCATAGCGTCAGCACGGGCCTCACCGCCCCAATCTCCCCCCTTGAGGGGGAGATGTCGCGAAAGCGACAGAGAGGGGTATCGGGCACAAGCCGCCAACGCCGTGTTCCCGGAGAGGGTTCACCCCTCTCTGCCCTGCCGGGCATCTCCCCCTCAAGGGGGGAGATCGGCGTGTTGTGAGGGCTGTGCGTCTCGCTGACGCATGAAGCAAGGAAACGCTTCACCCCCGAGAAAACCGGTGTCCAACTCGACAGGAATTGCTATAGCCTCCGGCATCACCGCGAAAAGGCCATCATGACGTTCATCATGCCGACAGCGACCAGACGCGCGAACCGCAGCGTCATGCCGGGTTTCGGGCTGACGCTCGGCACCACGCTGCTTTTTGTCGCCCTGATCATCCTGCTGCCGCTGTCGGCGCTGTTCTGGCAGCTTGGCCAGCTCGGCTTTGCCGATTACTGGCGGATCATCACCAATCCGCGCACGCTCGCAGCCTTCCGGGTCACGATTTCGGCGGCAGCCCTTGCCACCGTGTTCAACGCCTGTTTCGGCCTGCTGCTCGCCTGGGTGATCGTGCGCTACAAGTTTCCCGGAAAGCGCTTGCTCGACGCGCTGATCGACCTGCCCTTCGCGCTGCCGACGGCCGTTGCCGGCATCGCGCTGGTGGCGCTTTACGATCGCAATGGATGGATGGGCATGCTGTTGTCGGACTTCGGCATCAAGGTCGCCTATACTTGGTGGGGCATCGCGCTCGCCATGACCTTTACCTCCGTGCCCTTCGGCGTGCGCACGGTGCAGCCGGTGATGGAGAGCCTGAGCCACGATCTGGAAGAGGCGGCGCAGACGCTTGGCGCCACCGATTTCCAGGTGTTCCGCCATATCGTGTTCCCGCAGCTTTTCCCGAGCTTCATCATGGGGGCATCGCTTGCCTTTGCCCGCTCGCTCGGCGAGTTCGGCGCGGTGATCTTCATTGCCGGCAACATGCCATTCAAGACCGAGATCGCCTCGCTTCTGATCATGATCCGGCTCGACGAGTATGATTTCCCGGCCGCAAGCGCGATTGCAGGCACGGTGCTGGCGCTGGCGCTCCTCGTGCTGATCCTCGCCAACATCGCCCAGAACCGCGCCGCGCGGCATATGTCGAGGGGAGGCTGAGCCATGGTCCATCCGCAAGTCAAGGCGCTGAGGCGCAGACGCAGCCTGAAGCGGGCGGCACTGGTGCTCGTCGCCGTCGCCTTTGCCGCCCTCATCATGGGCCTTCCGAGCGTGGCGATCTTCGCCCGCGCCTTTTCCGAGGGAATCGGCGTCTATGCCTCGGGCCTCCTCGAGCCGGAAACGCTGCATGCGATCAAGCTCACCGTCATCACCGCGCTGATCGCGCTGCCGGTCAATATCGCCTTCGGCATATGCGCCGCCTGGGCCGTGACCCGGTTCCGGTTTCCCGGACGCCGCGTGCTGATCACGATCATCGAACTGCCATTCTCGATCTCGCCGATCGTCGCCGGCCTTTGCTATCTGCTGGTCTATGGCTCCACCGGGCTCGTCGGCAGCTATGCCGACCAGTACGGCATCCAGTTGATGTTCAACCTCACCGGTATCGTGCTGGTATCGCTGTTCGTCACCTGCCCCTTCGTCGCCCGCGAGGTGATCCCGCTGATGGAGGTTGCCGGGCGCGACCAGGAAGAGGCAGCGCTGACCCTTGGCGCAAACGGCTGGCAGACCTTCTTCCACGTCACCCTGCCTAATATCCGCTGGGCGCTGCTTTATGGCGCGATCCTGGCGAATGCCCGCGTCATCGGCGAGTTCGGCGCGGTCAGCGTCGTCTCCGGCAATATTCGCGGCGAGACCATGACGCTGCCGCTGCAGGTGCAGTTGCTCTATGATGATTACAACGTGACCGGTGCCTTTGCCGCCGCCACCATTCTGACGGTGATCGCCGTGATCACGCTGGTCCTGAGATCCGCGATCGAATCGCGTCACCCGCAAGCGCACTGAGAAAGACCGACCATGGCCCTCACAGTCGAAAATGTTTCAAAATCCTACGGCAGCAACCGGGTGCTCGACCGCGTCGATCTCGACATCCGCCCCGGCGAATTCGTGGCGCTGCTCGGTCCCTCGGGCTCCGGCAAGACCACGCTTCTGCGCATCATCGCCGGCCTGCAATTCGCCGATGAGGGCCGGCTCTTAATGGAGGGTGAGGACATTACCGGGCTGGAGGCGCGGCTGCGGCGTTTCGGCATGGTGTTTCAGAGCTATGCGCTGTTCGAAACCAAGACGGTTGCCGAAAACGCCGCCTTCGGGCTGAAGATGCGCCCGCGCGCCACACGGCCTTCGCGCGAGGAGATCGGCAAGCGGGTGCGCGATCTGCTGGATATGGCCGAGATCGGGCATCTTTCCGACCGCTACCCCTCGCAGCTTTCCGGTGGGCAGCGCCAGCGGGTGGCGCTGGCACGCGCGCTTGCGATCGAGCCGCGCCTGCTGCTGCTCGACGAGCCCTTCAGCGCGCTCGACACCAAGATCCGCAAGGGGCTGCGCGGCGCGCTCCGCGATCTGCAGAGAAAGGTCGGGATTGCCGCCATTCTGGTGACCCATGACCAGGAGGAAGCCTTCGAGATCGCCGACCGGATCGCGGTGATGTCGGACGGCCATATCGAGCAATTCGGCACGGCGGAGGAATTGCTGCGCCGGCCCGCGACGCCGTTCGTCGCGGAATTTCTCGAAGGCATGACCAATTACCAGAACCAGGGCGCCGGTATCTGATCAACGATCCGATCAGCCTGTCATGGAGGCGGCAAACAACGTCAGACCCAGAAGCGTGACCAGCAACGCGCCGGCGATTTCGATGCCGTAGCCGATCCGGGTTGCCCGTTGCGACCCGCGACCGGCGAGACGCACGGCCAGCCCCTTGGCCGAAACCGCGATGATCGCCAGCACCGACACGGTGATCGCGGTGCCGATCGCCATGGCGAAGACCGAGGCGATGCCGCCGAGGATCAGCCCGTTCAACAGCGCGAAGGTCAGCACGATCAGCGCGCCCGAGCAGGGCCGCATGCCGATCGCCAGAATTGCGGAGCCCGCGCCCTTCCAGTCGAAATCCTTGCCCCCGAGGTCCTTGGGCTCCGGCATGTGAACGTGCCCGCAGCCGCAATCGGGACCGTGCACATGATGGTCATCATGGTGGTGCGCGTGATTGTGAAGATGATCATGGGCCGTGTTGTGGGCGCCGTGCTCATGGCCATGCGGATGATCGTGCCCATGATGATGGTCATGATCATGAACCCCATGGCCGGCGCGCCCGAAGATCGCACGGGTCTTGGTATAAAGCAGCCACAGACCGAAACCGGCAATCAGGAGAAAGCTCGCGCGCTCCATATAAAGCGTGGCATCGCGCATCGAAACGGCGGTGCCACGCAGGAACAGATAGGCCGCGCCCACCAGCAGGATCGCCGTCACGCCCTGCGCCAGCGAGGCGACGAGCGAGATCGCGATTCCGCGCTTCAGCTCGGTTTCGTTGGCGATCATGTAGGAGGAGATCACCGCCTTGCCGTGGCCGGGGCCGGCGGCGTGGAACACGCCATAGGCAAAGGAAAGGCCGACAAGGCCCAGCACCTTCACCGGATCGTCCTTCATCGCCTTCAGCGCCGCCGTCAGCGCGCGGTAGAACTGCTGCTGATACTGGTTGATGGTGATCAGTACCGATTGCAGCGGGCCGAAGGATGAGGAGAATGACGGCTCGGACGAGCCGATGCCGAGCGGCGAGGCCGAGAACGATTTCTGGTTCAGGCCGAATATCAGAAAAGCCAGAAGCGCCAGAAGCAGGACAAGCGCGATCGGGCGGATCATTCGGTGCATGTGAGGTCCAGGCGGGTTGCGAACAGCTTGCTCATGTCGGTCGGATCGTTGAAGAACGCCGCCGTCAGCGCATCGCTGTTTTCGGAGATGATCTCATCGGGGTCGGGCCGCACCACCGCAGACTTGCAGCGCTCGAAGGCATCGCCGATCATCACAAGGTCCTCGTCGCGCTGAAAGTCGATCGCGGTATACATGGTGGAATCATAAATGCCGAAGGTGAGATGGCCGTCAAGCTTGACCGGCCTCGACGGCTTTGCCGAGAAGATCAGCAACAATTGCCCATCCATCATGTCGGCATGGATGACGTCAGGCTCAGCCAGCGGCACGTCCTCGCCGTTGTCGCTGATCTGAGTGTAGTAGCCATATTCGGCGAGTGACTGACGCACGGTTTCGCCGATCTCCGTCAGCTCGTCGCCGGTGAGCTGGTTGTCCATGTTGGCGTCATAGTCGAGAATGACCGAGGACGAGAAGAACTCATCGAAGCGCCAGACATTCTGCAGCGCTGTGACGGTGCCATCGTCATCTGCCACCACCTCAAGCCGCGCATCGACGAAGACATGCGGATGGGCGCCGGCCTGCGGGGCGGCGGCGAGGCAGAAAAGGGCGGCGATGCTCAGGCTGCGGTGAAATTTCATGCTGCTTCATTGGAGCAAAACTGAGTCAGAAAAAAGCCCGTGTGCGCAGATTTTGACGCAGGCGCGGTTTGGGTGATCGAAATGCTTTCGGAAACGCCAAGCGTACCTCTTTAAAAAGGGACGCACCCAGGCGACTAACAAACCTGCCGTTTCTGCGGAAGTCATCAACTCTGTTGTTCTTGATGGTCCCTTATCCTTGCG
>NZ_JAINWJ010000035.1 GCF_021021415.1 Martelella mediterranea
GCGGTCATTGCGACAGCCCCGGCCGGCGGATGGACGGCGCGAGCGAGGCTCATGAGCGCAATCGCAATGCCCACAGCCAGGGCGATGCGGAGCGACGGCTCCGAAACGGTGAGACACACGGCAACGCCGACAATTGCGGCAAGCGTATTGCCGACGATTGCGGACCATGGCTGGGCCAAAGGACTGTTGGGCACCGCAAAGATCAGAACCGAAGTCGCGCCGAAGGGCGCCACCAGATAGAGCCCGAGCCTGAGATCCACCGTTGGCGCCAGAACGAACAGTCCCACGATGACAAGACCGAGCGTGGCGCCGAGACCCGCCCGGGTGGATTCCCGAAGGGAAATGGGCGCCATCGCGGGCCCGATAGCCCGGATCAGACGCCCTGTGATTGTCATTGATTTCGTCATGGCAACCGAGCTTCATTCTACCGCGATCTAGACCAGATCGGTCTGGTCGTACGATCGTTCACCTCGTTATGTCGACGCAAACGGGTGTGCAACAGACCATGCCTAGCAAGTATCCCAACCACTGCACCTTCGCCTATGGTCCTGGCGCAGGACGCTTCCACCTTGACCGAATGCGCTCCAGTCTCTCTTGCCACTATGTCTTGGTCTCGACGAGTTCTGCCAGTTGCGTCACCACGGTGCCCCAGCCATCGTGAAACCCGAGCTCTTCGTGTTTCTCGCGATCGGCATGACTTTTATGCAGCGCTTGCGCGCGGTAATGTGTGCCGTCTGGATGATCGCAAAGGGTGATGATCGCCGTCACAAAGCCGTTTGCGGCAGGTCGCCAGCCTCCGGTCAGCGCGTTCGTGTAAATGATGCGTTCCCCGGGCAACACATCGAGAAAGCAGGCCGAGAGGTGCGGCACGAACGGCCCGTCATTCTCGCTCATTTCAGTGACGAACGCTCCGCCGGGTCGAACGTCCAGGCTGACGACGCGGCAGATCAGGGGATGTGGTATCCACCATTTTGCAAGGCGTTCCGGATCCACCCAGGCGTTCCAGACGCGGTCGCGCGGCGCCTTGATGATCCGGGATACCTCGAGATCGAGTTCAGCGGTCATTGTCTGCATTTCTGCCCTCCTGTTCCAGCATTACAAAAGCCTCCAGCCGATCGGTCTGGGCTTCCCAGATTTTTCTCTGCTCCGCCAACCACCGCTCGGCATTGGAAAGGCCTGGTCCGTCGATCACGCAGGTGCGGGTCCGACCAGACTTTCTGGTCCGGATCATCCCGCTGTTTTCAAGAAGCCTAATGTGCTTCATGAATGAAGGCAGTCCCATGTCGAAAGGACTTGCGAGTTCGCTGACGCTGGCCGGCCCCTGCCCGAGGCGGGCAATGACGGCACGGCGCGTCGGATCGGCGAGCGCCAGGAAGATCGAACTGAGATCGTCGGGCATCTGCGAGGCGGCTGTTGCCATCAACCTGCTCCTCAATCCTGTGCGGCGCCGGCCAGATTGGTCTGCCCGCGCACATATGTTCCAGCCGATCCATTGCCTGTGTTCTCAAGACGGCACATGATGAGGCCCGATGGCGTTCGCTCCTCGGAAAGAAGTTTGAAACCTGATGGCGCCTGCGTGTCGCCAAACAGCTTTCGCCCCTGGCCCACAATCACCGGCGCGATCGCGATACGCAGTTCATCGACGAGGTTCGCAGCCAGGAGAGACCGGCCCAATCTGCCGCTGCCATGCACCTGAAGTTCGCCGCTTTCCTCCCGCTTCAGGGCGGCGACCGAGGCTTCAACATTGCGGTCCAAAACCGTGACCGGCCCCCAGGCGACATCGACTGGGTAGGTGGCCGCCACATATTTATGAAGCGTGTTGAGCCGGGCGGCGTTGCGATCGGCTGGATCGGTAATGGCGGGCCAGACAGCCGAAAACTCTTCATAGGTCCGTCTTCCGAACAGAAATCCGGATGCTGTCGCCGCCCATTCTTCGACGCGTTTCTCCAGGGTCGCATCAACGAAAGGCACAAACCAGCCACCGCGTTCGAAACCATCCGACCGATCCTCATCGGGGGATCCCGGGCCCTGATAGACCCCATCGAGCGACAGGAAATTCAAAATGACAACGCGCATTCCAGCCTCCGGCATAATAGTTTTCCTTTTAGCCAACTATCATGCCCGAATACTTCGCTCAAGAGGAAAGTGAACTCCAAACGTTCCCGGTAATAAGGGATGCTCCTGAAGCGCTAGGATCGAAGCGAAGGCTAACCCGCCCTGGGCTCTTTTACCGCTCGTGGCATTCAGCTTTGCCCGTCTTCTGTATATGCTTGCCCGCGCGGAACATTTTACGGGGAGGCTCTTGTCGTGATGGGCGGAACGGAGAACGCATCAGGGCTCAGCGATTTTCTGCTGGAACTTTACCATGACGCCTCGGAATGCACGCCCGACGAACTGCGTCTGCGCGTACTGAATAACCTGCAGCGCTTCATTCCCTTCGATTTCGGTGTGTGGGGCGGCGGCTGGGCTGACGGCCGGCTGGTCACGGACCTGACCGTCCTCAACCAAAGCGAGGCGATATTGGGCGAATGGGACACTGTCGCCCAGGAAGATGCCTTCTGCGACCTGACGCTCAACCGCCTCGGCGCGACCGCCCGCTTCGATGACGTTCCTGACTATCGCGCAAGTCTGGCGTACAACGAGCATTGGCGGCGCTTTGACGCCTCGCATATGATGGCGACGATTGTCGGGGAGAAAACCGACGGCTATGTCAGTTTCGTTGGACTTTGCGCGGACGACAGGCCGGGGACGTTCTCCGATGCCGAGCGCATGTTCAAGCAGATGCTTATGCCGCACCTGTCCCAGGCGCTGCGTATGAACCGGGAACTATGGACCGGCCGGGCGGCCTTCGAACATGAGGCAATTGCGCTGGTGGACCGGGAAGGCTGGGTGCTGTGCACACAAGGTCCGTTTCACGATTTTGCCGGGCAAGAGTGGCCTGGGCATATCGCCCGGCTCCCGGCTGACGTGATGACACTGCTCAATCAGGGCAAACGTTGGCGCGGGGAACGTCTCGATGTGCGCATGTCCCGGTTTGGCAGTAATCATTTCGTTCACATGTCGGTTCATCCGACGCTTTCGGGCCTGCCCCGACGCGAACGCGAGGTCGCCGGATTATTCTCATCCGGCATGACCAACAAGCAGGTGGCGCGCGCCCTGGGCACATCACCATCCACCGTGCGCAACCAGATCGTACGTATCTACGAAAAGCTTGGCATCTCCAGCAAGGCGGAACTTGCGAGACTTGTCGGCGGCAGGTAGCGCGCCTGTCACGCGTCAATAGAGCAAACGCTCTATTGTCAATCGCCCCTGAACCCGGGATACCCTTGCAGTTCACAGGAGGTGAACTGACCGTGTTTGGAAACAGACAAGCCCGCAGAAATGCCATGGCGGCCATCGCCGCAGCGTTTGCCTTGTTGGCGAGCGTTGCCCAGGCCGAGATCGACGGGTCCGGCCCTGATGCCTGGCGGGTAACGGGAGTCGCGCCGAACGACGTTCTCAATGTCCGCATGGGACCAGGCGCCGACTATCCCGTGATCGCGACCTTCGCGCATGACCAACGCGAACTGCAGCAGATCACCTGCGTGCCCTTCTACACAATGGCGCATTTCTCGGCGATGACCGAAGCCGAACTCGATGCCCTGCCGCCGCGCTGGTGCCTCATGCGCACTGCCGATCTGGCTACCGCCGGCTGGGTGGCGCAACGCTACCTGATCGCCGATTTCGATGATGACATCCTGTTCGGAAATGGCGGAGCGCATGAGGAACAAGAGGAAGTGGTGGACGTCGAGAAGATTCTCCCCGCCCCCACGACCGGCCCGCAGGCGTGGTCAGGCGATGACCTGATCGAACACGCACGAGCGCTCGTCGCGGCACTCTATGACTATGATGACCATGGCGTGGGGCTTAGCCATCGCGACCCAGCCGCGCCCGACGTGTTTTTCTCCACCGGATTCAGGGATGCGCTGCGATCGCACCCACCCGGCGCGGAGCTGCTCATTGGCGCGCAGGATTTTCAGGGCAGCGTTTCCGAACCGGTTCCCGACCCCGATCAGCCCATGTTCCGGGGCATGATCACCATCAATGTCGAGGTCAAGAATTTCGGCCAGATGCACACGGCCGTCTTCCGCCTGCGCGGTGACGCCACGCGGCCCGACGCACCCTTGCGCATCTTCCGCATCGAACACGACGGATGGTCGTATCCATAAGCGCATGAAAGGACCCGCTCAATGAACTTGAACCAAGCGCCTCGCCTGGCAACCGTCGGCCTCGTCCTCTGCCTGATCCAGCCCGCACAGGCCCAAATCGCAAGAACGCCGGTCGGCACGGTCGATGCCACCATCGATGGCACGTCCTATTCGGGCGAAACACTAGACATCCCATCAGAGGGGACGTCGACGGCTGAATTCCGATCCATGGGGCCGGTGACGTCCATTTCCATCCAGGCGCACAACCCCGAGGCCGAGAGCATCATGCGCGACGTCCTGACGATCGAGGTTTCGCTGATGGGTGGCGATGCGTCGTCCTCCATCATGGATGTGTCCGTTTCCTGGTGGCCGGACGGGATGAGCGAACCTTTCTACCTCAGTGAAGATAGCGGGACGCCCCCCGAGATCGTCTTTGATGCGCTTTCGTTGGAAGACGGAGCCGCCGCCGCTCAAGGCCGCTTCTCGGCTGTCGTCTGCCGCAGAGACAGCATGTTTGCGGACGCTGATAAGAACGACTGCCGACAGGTTGAGGGCGCCTTCGATACGGATCTGCGCAAGGCTGATTGAGACGGTTTTTTGGGCTTGCCAATCGAGATCAGTCTCGAACCATGACGAAGCGGATGTCATCCTTGGTGCTGCCGTAGACGCGGTCGCGGTAGGAATCGATGGGCAGGTCGAACGAGCCGATATTCGGCGTCGCGATGGCGGACAGAATGATCGTGCGACCCTTGCGTTCCCAGCCATTGATGCGGCTGACGCCGTTGATGCTGCCGAGACCCTCGACCAGGTTGCAGGCAAACGTGCTGACGCGGCCCTTGTGTGGGTCGAAGACGCTCGCCTTGAACTCGATCGAGCAGTTGCGTTTCGTTGGGCCGATTGCCGGGTACATTTTCCATTTCCCCACAACCGAGTCCTTCATCTCCTTTTGCGCGGCCGCGGTCGTCTGGTAGCCGGGCGCGGTCGAAACCGATGGCATGGAGCCGTCTGATACCTCGCAGCCGGTCAGGCCGGCAACGACCAAAAGCCCTACCCCGGCCAGGACTGACGACGTGACGTGAGAATGAGCGCGTTTCATGACATTGTCTCCCCTGTTTTGAGCTTGAACATGGTTCTCTAGAATTTGAGGCTGGCATTGGCGGAAAAGGTCTGGCTGGTGAGATTGTCCCTGAGCTCCGCCTCGTAGCTTGCACCAAAGGTGAAACGATCCGACGCGATGGCATTGACGGAAACGCGGCCGATAAGGGCGTTGCGCCCGATATCCGCGCCGGATGCATCAAAGCCGCTGCCGAAGATGGCGAGGCTTGAGGACCCGTCCAGATCGCCGGAGTCATGGCGCCAGCCTGCGCTCAACACCGGCTCCAGCTTCAGCCCGTTGTCGAATACAAAGCGATGCGAGGCGGACAAGGCCAGCGTGGTCTGCGTTTCGGAGAAGGTTTCATCCGGCAATGACAGCGCGAAAAGGCTGCCCGTCTCGGTCATGGCATCGCGATGGAAACCGCGATAGCCGAGCGTGGCGGATGGCGTCAGCGTCAGCGCCGCCATTTCGAAATCCTGAAAGGCACTGACTTCGGCAAAGCCGCCCATGCCGTGACCCGAGGCGTTGGCCATAGCGGCATACTTGCCGAGCGTGGTCAGCCGACTGGTTGAAAGGTCGCCATAGGAAAGCCCGCCGCGCACGGCCACGGTCGGGCCGGCAGTTTCAAACGTGGCATAGGCTGCGGCCTGGTAGGTGCCGATATTGCCGTCGCCGTTCGCATTCGCCGAGACGTCGGCATATTCATAGGAGCCCGCGACGCCGGCAATGGTCTGCCCGAAATGCCAGTCGATGCCGAACGCGCCATTGTTGGCGTTCACGTCATAGCCGGAGATCGCACCGGATGAACCCACGTCCGTATGGGCGTGATTGCCGCTGACCCAGACCTCGCCGGCGCCATAGGGTGTTCCCGTCTCGGAGAGCCATCCGGTGGCAAGGCCCATCTGGCGCTTTTCGATGCGGTCGGCGAAGCGGCCAATGGCGCGGACGGCGCTGGTGCCCATCTCGGCATGGATCTGGCCCGTCAGCGACGAAAGCCCGCCGGCAAGCGTGTCGATGTCGGAGGCATAAAGCCTGTTGAAACTGTCATTATAGGCGGGATCGGGGCGCACGCCCGCCGCGGGCCGGCTTCTGTCGATCGCGGTGCCCAATGCTCTTTCGTTTTGCGTGGCGGAAACGCCGAATGCGGAAAGATCGGCATAGCGCTCCGGCGTGGCGGCCAGGGAAAGCGCATCCGCTGCGTAGAGCACGTCGAACCGCGTGCCCGGCGCAAGGCCCGCATCCGGCTGGTCCAGGCGAGAGAAGCTGCCTGTGACGCTGCCTTCTGCGACTTGAACAAAGGTGAAAAGTTCGCCTGGCATCGGCGTAAAGGCGTTGGTGGCGGCGCCGGAAATGCCGCGCAACCTTGGCTGCAGGGTGCCGTTGGCGGCGAAATCATTGCCCGCGCCGGCCACGAGAAGACGGTCGTAATTGCCGGCCCCGTTCTCTGTCCCCGTGCCATCGACATCGATTTCCATGGTTGCCGTCGGCGCAAGGCGCACATTGCCGGCAATGGTCATCGTGCCGGGCGACTGGCCGGGCGCAAGCGTGCCGTTGACATCCACATCGGCTACAACGCGTCCGGTACCGCCAAGCGTGCCGTTCCTGCCGACATGCAGTTCCGGCGTCGTCAGGGCGCCATCGACCGCCAGCAATCCGTCCTCGACGCCCGCGCCTTGTCTGAATGTTGCGGCGTTGAGGATGGAAAGCGTGCCGTCGCCCTGCTTCTCAAGGCTTCCGTCGCTCGTAAACGAGACGATCCAGGTCGTGTCGGAGCCGTCCGCGCCAACCGTGTAGACGCCTTCGCCGGTCATGCCGACCGGGCCGACCGAAAGCGCGCGGTCAAGCCGCACCAACCCCCAACCATAGACCGCGTCAATTCCCGCAGCGCCGAGATCCTCGGCGGTCATGAACAGGATTTCGACGATTTCCGCCGGGGTGAAACTCGGATAGGCCTCGGTCAGGACGGCAACAGCGCCGGACACATTCGGCGCGGCCATCGAGGTGCCGCTGGCTGAGCCGTAGAAGCCGTCGTCCCTGGGTATGCTCGAATAGATCCCGCTGTCATAGCGGCCGTCCGGCGGGGACGTACCCGGGAGATAAGGGTTTCCGCCCGGGGCCGTGACACACCACTCGGCCGCAACGCCGCACCTGTTGGAGTAATCGGCGATTTCGTTATAGGCATCAAGCGCAACAACCACGACGACCCGTCCGCGTGCAATGCCATCCTCCTTTTCGGCCTTGCGAAGGGCCTCGGCGGAGGTGATGCTCAGGTCCAGTCCTGTGCCCTCATCGTCATAGATCAGGTTACCAGTGGAGTTTGTCGCATTCTCGTTTTTGGGCTGGATGAACGGAAACAGGCCATTGCCGATGGGATTTTCGGCGACAACGGGCGCTCCATAGTTCTCGTTGCCGGCGGCCATGACGATGATCTGCCCGGCATCCAGACTGGCGCGCATCGCCGTTGCATCGGCAAGAAACTCCTCTTGTCGCGCGACGGGTATCTCCCACGTCGTCGCATCTTCGGCAATCTCCGCGCCAAAACTGCCATTGACGACTTTCACATCAGGAAATTGAGAAAGGTAATGAAAACCGGCCGTATCGGGCACCTCGAAGCCGCCGATGGGATCGCAATCGCCGTAAATCGCGTTCGGGCCGCAAACTTCCAGTTCATCAATGCTGATCTCGGTGGATCGCCCGTCTCCAAGATCAACGACCACGTCTCCGTCGGCGCCTGCGATCGCGCCAACGGACAGGATGGTGGCCTGCGATGCAACGCCTTCCATGCCGAAACCATTCCGCCCCGCGGCAATGATGCCGGATACATGGGTTCCGTGGTCATCCAGGGCGTAGGAGTCTGTTTCCCCCTGAATGAACCCTGCCTGGAACTCTTCGAGCGTCAGCGTTTCTCCATCGAGTTCGGTGTCGAACCAGTGGAGATAGCTTACCGAACGGGGATCAACGCGTCCTTCGAATTCGGGATGGAGCGAGCCGTCGGGACTGCGGTCAATGTTGGCGTCAATCACGCCTACGACAACGCCCTTTCCGGTGAAACCTTTTGCCAGCGCCGCATCGACATGCATGGCATCGAGCGAATAGTTGCGCTGATATTCACTGAGCGCTTCTTTCGGAATGTTGGGATTGCCGCCGGGATAAGGCGTGTCGCGCGCGGCTGGGGAGGATGCCCGAGGTTGCGTCCGGACCGTTCCGGACACCGAAGCCTCGGGAAACAGGCTTGCGAGGTGGCGGCCGGATGCTACTGCCTTGGAAATTGATGCGGCCAGATCGGGCCGAAGCCTCCGCGCCTCCGCTTCGATCAGGTCGGCGCGCTCAGGCGTCAGCCGCGCGTTCTCGACGATACTGGCAAGAAGCGATTTGCGACCAAAGGCTGTTGCCTCCTGCAGCGCCGCCCTTACCGCTTCCGATGATCGATCGGCAAGGGCCTCGCTCTCTTCGACAGGTCGCGGCGGAAGATCGTCCGCGCGCGCGAATGCGCCGGTCGCCAGCAAAGTCGAGGCCAGCATCGCCGAGACGGCGACAGTTCCGAACCGGCCCGAGAGAGAGGAGCGAGGAAAGGCAGGGGTTATGGGCATACGCATGTCCAATCATGACCGGTCACAAACATGTTTCGGCAGCGGCAAGCGGCGTTGACCAGACTGACGAACCGTCCCCGCCCCGTCCGCCTGCGCGAAACAGAACGATCCGGTCATCTCACAGAAATGTTTGCTCAGTATTTGAAACGGCGATTTTCTTGACTTTTCGCAAGTTTCCACCGTCGGTGTCGTGGACGCGTCATCCGCCCTGGCCGCAGAAAATGCACCAGATTATCGCCGCCGCGCCGGGCTTAGGCCGGATCGGATACGCCGGATCTGATGCTCTCGCTGACGACATCGTCGCCAAAGGCCGCGGAGAAAGCGGCAATCGGCGCGTCCATGATGTTTCGGCGGTGCTCGAGTTTCTTGAAGCGGCGGCCGAAGACATTGTAAAGCAGTTGAAGCATGTGCGCCGCGATGGCCGATGTCAGCTCGGCGCCCGCGACCGTCCGGCTCATATGGCCCTCGTTCAGTTCGGGCGCGAGCAGCAGACCCAGGCGGGCATGCGCGAGCGGCGCTGTCATGCGCAGACGCTCGGCGAGCGCCTGCAACGCGTCCAGCCTGTTTCCGGCGCGCAGTGCACCAGCCTTCAGCAGCGTCAGATAGATGAAGAACTCCGTGCCCGGCTCGGCGAGTTCCAACGCCTCGTCGTAGAGCTGGCACGCGGCATCGATGTCCCCTTCGATCGCCGCGATTTCTCCCCGCAAGGCCGCCGCGGTGGCAAAGGCAGAACCATGTTGGAGAGCCTGATCCACCAGACTTTCGGCGAGCTCCGTATGTTCATTGTTGACGAACAGAAGCAGCTTGGCGACGGCCAGTCCCATTTCGGGCATCTTGGGCAGGTCGCCCAGAGCGGACAGGCTGGTCTCTTCAATCTCCCGCTCGATCGCCTGCCACTCCTCATGGGAAAGCCATTGATCCGGTTCACTCATGCTCTGCAGCAGCCGAGCATAGAGATTGAGCGCCCACATCACGTTTAACCGTTGATCATGCGGGCTTTCCGCCATGGCGCGCTCTAGCATGCGCGCATTGTCCCGCCAGCTAACCTTGGCCGGGTTGCCGCTGAGCGTGAGCGCCGCGTCATGCTGGCGGATCCATGGCGGCAGGTCATCGGGCAGCCCGCCGATCGGCGGCGGCAGGGCGAGATGCGACCAGATGGCCTGCAAGATGTCCTCTGTGCCGACCGCATTGCTGCCTGCGCGATGATCGACCCGTTTCATGCCGATAAACTGGCCGGCATGCCTTAGAAGCAGCGCGGCGTGAAGAAACTCGCCATGAAGATGAAAGACCACCTCGATGCTGAAGTGCCGCGTTTCGACCCTGTGGGACTCCTCGACGATCACCGTCCTGTCGGAACCGAGGCCTGCATGAAACGCTTGATGGAGCTGAGCGAGATAGCGCTCCGCCTCCGCCCCACCCCGCTTCAGACCGCGGATGGGTCCGATGATCAGAAACGCGTCCGGATTCTCTGCATTCACCGACGTGTGCGGCGCAATCCAGACATAGCCTTCGCCATACTGCGTTCGGATGAAGCGGGGTGTGCGCGGCGCGTCCTGAAGCTTGCGCCGGAGCTGGTTGATCAGGAAATCGACATGACGGTCGCTAATGGCGTCACTTTGTCCGCCTAAAACAGAGAGCAGATCATTGCGGCTGAGCAGGCGCCCGTTATTGGCCGTAAAATGTTGCAGCAGAATTCTTTCCTGCCGTGTGAAGGTCAGTCGCGTACCGTCTCCGTCGCGGTCAGCCGTCAGGAAATCCTCTGAAAATTCAATATCAAGATACCGCATGCACCGACCCTATGGTCTGCTCGGCACATGGTAAAGCACGCCTTGCGCGAGCCGCGAAACCTCTGATCGCAAACCGTGTTTTGTTCCTCTTTGTCGATTGCAGGCGTGCCACGTCTGGTGGTGCCGAAGACGGTCGCGATTGCGGTGGGAAGCGCCATCGCGATAACAGCGCCGGGAGCGATGCTCCGCCGCAATTCGAACATCACCGCGCGCATGAGCGGTTCGGTCTGGTTGGTTATGGTGAGACCGGTGCGATCGATCAGATCTCGGCACCACTCGACATGCAGCCGCGTCGCATTTTCCACGTCATATGGATGTCCCATGATGTGCCTCCGTTGTCGAGCCAGCAAATGTCCTGATCTCAGAGCTCACCTGGCCTGGCCGCGCGCCTTTATGCGTGTCGCAGCCAGCTGCGCTCCGAAAGACATGACGACCAGCGCTCCGAACGCAATCTGATACGCTGTCGCCGATGCAAAGACGCCGAACTGCTCGATGACGGCGACCATGGCGATCGCGCCCAACGCGCCTCCCAGACGCTGGGCGATGTTGATCAGCGTCGCGGCGTCAGCGGTTCTGGTCTCGTCAACCTGATTGTAGGCAGCTGTGATCGCAGGCATCTGGGCCAAAGCCAGGCCGGCTCCGCGTGTGACGAGAAAAAGGATGATGGCGGGAAGTGCGATAGCGGCGGAGGTTAGGAAAGGAAGTGTCGCTATGACCAGCAACCCGCATCCGGTCAGCGATACCCCTCTTGGTCCATGGCGATCGGTCAACGCTCCCGCTACCGGCAGAATGCAGGCGGAGCCAAGGCCCATGGCCATGAGCATGAGGCCGGCTTCCGTTGACGTCTGTCCAAGGCTGCGCTGCAGGTAGATCGGCAGGAGCAGCAATCCGCCATACATGGCCGCGCCGGTCAATCCGGCCGTCACGACTGGCGCGGCAAAATCCGACCGCGCAAGGAGGGCGACATCGATCAGGGAATCGGGCGTTCGGATGGCGTGGACGACAAAGGTGGACGTCAAACCAGTCCCGAGGACCAGGATTGCCAAGGAGAGCATGCCGATAGCGTTCGATCCGATCTCCGCCGCGCCATAAAGCAGCAACGGGAGGCCGAAACCGATGAGCATCAGTCCGCGCGCGTCGATCCGAGCCTCCTCCGACCTGTTGCCGGGCGGCACCAGGCGCGCGGCGCCGATCAGGGCCGCGGCGCCCACCGGTCCATTGATCAGAAACAGCCACCGCCAGGAGCCCGTATCGATCAGCACGCCGCCAAAGGCTGGTCCCAGGGCCGGCCCAAGGGCGATGGCAAACCCCACGATCCCCATGAGCCGCCCAAGTTGACGCCGTTCGGCGGTGGATGCCAGCACCGCCTGACCGGCAGGCACCATCAGCCCGGCAGCAAGCCCCTGCAGGCAGCGCGCCACGATCAGCTGCGTCACGGACTGCGCGAGCGCGCAAACGATCGAAGCGAGCACGAAGGCAAGGATGCTGGCTTTCCAGAGGCGACCGTCGCCAATGCGTCGGCCGAGCCAGCCGGTGAGCGGCAGCGAAACGGCGAGTGCGATCAGATAGCCGGTCGCCACCCACTGAACGGACGACAAGGGCGCGGCGAGGTCGGAGCGGATGGCTTCCAGCGCAAGGTTGGCGATGGTCGAATCGAGCATCGCCATGAAAACGCCGGAGCCGGTGATGGCGGCGACCGCCCAAAGCCGGCCTGGAATTTGGGGAGGTGAAAGCGACATGGCGTTCAACGCGTGCGAAAGATGACAATGGCGAATCTTTATGATACGTTTGTACCATAAAAAATGACCATAAGCGAGGCCGGCCGGCCATGCCACGAACCGTCGACCACGACGAACGTCGCTCCATGATCCTGGAAGCCTTCATGCGCCTCGCCGCGCGTGAGGGGTTGCATGCCGTCTCCCTGCGCGGCGTTGCCGCCGAAGCCGGCATCTCGCTGCGATCGGTGCAGTATTATTTCGAGACCAAGGCCAGGCTGATGCAATCGGGCCTCGACGCTCTCGAGACCATCAGCAATGAACGCCTGAGTGACCGTCTTCAAAGTCTTGGGCCGTCACCCGGTGTGCGCGCCACGCTTGAGGCATATTTCGCCGTTGCGCTTCCCACTGATCACGAAAGCCGCCAGTTTCACCTGCTCTGGACCTCCTATGCGATGCTTGCGATGACCGACCCGGAGATTTCGGACCGAACCTTCGTGGATGGCCCCGACCGGCAGCAGGAGCGGATCGCATCGCTGTTGGAGAAGGGAAAATCCGACGGCGCGTTTCATGCCGCTCTCGATAGCGAGATCGAAGCAACCATCCTGATATCCCTGATACACGGCCTCGGAACCGCGGTTCTCGTCGGCCAGCAGACCGCTGAGCGCGCGTTTGCAAGCTTAGGGTATCACCTTGACCGTTTGACCGCAGAGGCGAGTGGAAAGCCGGTTCGCGATCGGCAGCGTTCAGAGTAAACACCGTCTCCGGCCTGGCAGAGAACGCTCCCATCCCCCCATTGAGAAGACGAACCAAAGAGCAGCCCTTGCTGACAGACCTCATCCTTCCGGCAACCGCTCTCACCACATCGCTGGCCTTCATCGGCCTTGGCGGCGGCCTCTACGAGGTCGGCGTGATTGATCCCGCCTGGCCTCGACGACCGGACCTGATACAGCCCGATCATGGCGGCATATCGCGCAAGCGCTTCTGGATACCGGCACACGCGACTTTCGAAGTGCTGCTCGTCATCGCGCTTGCTCTTTCTTGGTCCATTGCCGATGTGCGGTTCTGGCTTCTGGTCGCGATGGCAAGCCACGCCGTCATGCGGTTCTGGTCGGCCTTCGATTTCATTCCGAAGGCGCTCGCTTTCGAAAAGGCGACCCCCGGACCGGACACGGAAACCGCTGCAAGGCGATGGACGCGCCGAAGCCTGGCGCGCCTGCCGCTGGACATCCTTGCCTGTGGCGCAATGCTGGTCGCCACGATTGCAGCGGCGAGGGTCGCATAGGCGCCGCAGGGCAAACGGTTGCTCCCGTTGCCGGACCAAATGCATGGGGTTTGCGCGCTCATTCGCGGCCTTGAAACACCGCTTCCACATTGTTGCCATCCGGGTCGATGACGAAAGCGGCATAATAGGCATCGTGATAGTTCGGGCGTATCCCCGGTGCGCCGTTGTCGGCGCCGCCGGCGGAGACGGCGCCCGCATGAAAGGCCGCCACCTCTTCTCGGTTCCTGGCGCGAAAGGCGAGATGAAGCGGGGTAGGCATCGGGCCCGACGCGCCAATAATGAAAAGTTCCACGCGCTCCCGGCCGAAACCGGCGACCCCGCCCTCAGGGCGATCGACAAAGAACTTCTTCTCTATGCCCAGCGGCGCGAGCGCTGCTTCGTAGAAGCGCTGCATGTCCGAGAGGCGCGTGGTCTTGAGGCTGACGTGATCGAAGATGCTCATTGCTGTTTCCTTAAACTGATGGGACCTTGGGCGGTCGTTTCAGATCGCCGGCAGCATTCCGCCGTCGAGACGAAGGTTCGAGCCGGTGATGTAGGCGGCGCGCGGGCTGGCAAGGAAGCAGACGGCATCCGCAATCTCCTCCAGCGTTCCCACCCGTCCAACGGGAACCGCCGCAAAGAGCGAAAGGACCGCTGCCTCGACCTCGTCCCAGGACGCATCCGGCGCGATGCCTTTGGCTTGCGCGACCTCGCGGAACCTGAAGTCGAGCTTCCCGCTGTGAATAGTGCCGGGGGAAACCGTGTTCACAGTCACGCCTTCGGCGGCGACGGCTTTCGCCATGGAAGCCGACATCGCAAGCATCGCCGCCTTGGCGGCGGAATAATCCGGGTTCGCTGCGGGCGGCATCAGGCCGGCGAGGCTGGCGATATTGATGATCCGTCCCCACCGCGCGCGCCGCATGGCCGGCAGCACGGCGCTTGTCACGCGCACGGCCGCCAGCACATTGGCGTCATAGGTCGCGGCCCATGAAGCGGCCTCCGTCGTGCTCCAATCGGACGCGCCGCCCGAACCGCCCGCATTGTTGACGAGAATGTCGATATCGCCGGCGGCGGCTCGGGCCGCGGATACCATTGCCTCGACCTGAGCGGCATCGGTGAGATCGCCGGTTACGACATGCGCCATTCCACCTTCCGCCTCGATCTGCTCCGCCACGCCGCGCGCCTGGTTTACGTCGCGGCCGTGCACGATGACGGTTGCGCCTTCCAGGGCCAGCCCCCGTGCAATGCCTGCGCCGATGCCCTTGCTGCTTCCGGTCACCAGGGCGGTCCTGCCCTCAATATGTAGATCCATGAACCGGCTCCTCTTACTGTGTTACGTTGAGCCCGTGATTTAGGAGTGACGCGATGGACGCCGCAAGAACGCACCAAAAAGTGCCTGTCAACACACTGGAGCGAAGCGCCTGCCTTGGCGCGGATGGCGCGGTCGCGCATGTGACGCGTTGCCTGCGGATGATCAGCGGACGCTGGAAACTGCCGGTCCTGTTTCGCCTCTATGCCGACGAGATGTTGCGAAGCTCACAGCTTCTGCGCGACATGCCTGACGTGTCGCAGAAGATGCTCACCCAACACCTGCGCGCGCTGGAGGCGGACGGTCTGATCCTGCGAACGGATTTCGGCGAAACGCCTCCCCGGGTGGAATACCGCCTGACAGAGCGCGGCCAGGCCCTGATGCCGGTTCTGCTCGCCGCCCGCCAGTTCGCGGAGGACCATGAGCGGGCCGTCAGATAATGGGATGAAGACGCCAGACGAGCAAAGCCTCGTCGGCCGAAAGGTCGTTGCCTACTGCCTTTCGCAAGACGTTTACCGATGTCCGTGAAAGGCAGAAGCGACCACGCACGCGTGGTCGGGGCACACAGCGCCAATCGCGCTGCAGGGGCAAAACCATCATCATGTCGCTGGCCGGCAAACTGCTTCGGCTGACTCTGGAGAGCGCTTGCCTGGGTCCTGTCAAGAACATCTTGCAGCCGCCCTGCCCTTCTTTCATGGTTTCGCGCTTCAACGGGTTATTGCGGTTGGCAGGCCTTGGCCCGCAGCAGCTTGCGGATCCGTCTCCCCCGGCGCCAGCAGGTGACCGCCGCAAGCAACACGATCAGCCACAATGCTGCCTCAAGCACGAAGCCGATGGAGAGCCCAAGCATGGGTGCCGTCAGACACAGCAATGCGGCAATCGTCAGCGTCGCCATCCGCTGGGGCTTTGCCATCGGGCCACGGTAATCGGCGGGCTGGCCGAGCGATTGTGCAAAGGCACGAAGATAGGCCGTGAAAATGGCAAGCGCTGCGGCCGCCCAGCCCAGCTCGGGCATGCCAGACCCATAGCCCGCGCCGACAAGGATGAGCGTGTCGGCAACACGATCGGGCGCCTCGTTCCAGAACGGGCCATCGTCCGCCGCGCGACCGGCCTCGACCGCGAGCATGCCGTCGAACAGATTGCACAGAAGGCGCAACTGGCAAAACAGCGCGGCTGCGAGCAAGAGGACGATCCGCAAGGCCCCGGCCGTATCGCCGGAAAACGCGAATGCCAGGCCGGCGACCCCCGCCATCACCATGCTCAAAAACGAGACCTGGTTTGGCGTGATCGGCGTCTTCGCAAGCATGCGGACAGTCGCTTGCGCCCAGGCCGTCTGCCGGCTGGCAAGGGGCCGACGGTGTTCAAGGTCGGGCATGGCTACTCCCCTCATCAAGTTTCTCTGCGGATCGACCTGTCGACACGCCCTGCCGGCGGCCGCATTCCAGATGACAAATACCGTGCTAGCTGGTCGACCACCAGAACCGGACGAGATGAAAGAAAATCGGCGCCGCGAACACGACCGAATCCAGCCGGTCGATGAAACCGCCATGGCCTTCGATCAGATGTCCCCAGTCCTTCACGCCCCTGTCGCGCTTGATGGCCGACATGACCAGGCCGCCAAAGAACCCCATGAGCGCGATGGCGAAGGCGAGCAAGCCCGCCTCAAGCATGGAAAACGGCGTCATCCAGCTGAGAAGCGCGCCGATCAGCGTCGCGCTCGCAACGCCGCCGACAAAGCCTTCGACCGTTTTGGAAGGCGATAGCCGCGGGGCGATCCTGTGCCGGCCGAGGAGCTTGCCCCAGACATATTGCAGAACATCGCTCATCTGCACCACGAAGATCAGGAACACGATCAGCAGGATGTTACGCCCGTCATAGCCGGGTATGTCGAGACTGAGCAGCGCAGGGACATGGCTCGCGCAGAAGACGCAGATCATCAGGCCCCACTGGGTCTCCGCAATCCGCACCAGGAAATCATCCACATTCCCTCGCAAAACCGCGAGGATCGGAAGGAAGAGGAAGGCGTAAACCGGAATGAAGATCGAATAGATGCCATACCGTTCTGCCCAGACGAGATAATACTGGACCGGCAGGACGACGAAGAAAGCGGCTAGCAGAACCCGATGGTCGGCGCGCGTGGTGTTCGTCAGCGTCGCGAATTCCCTGAGTGCTGCGAAGGACAGAAGCGCAAACAGCACAACGACGCCGGTCTTTCCCGCGAGAAAAGCGATGCCGAGAAGCGCGACCATGGCCCACCACGCGCGGATGCGGGCGTTCAGGTTCTCGATCGCATCATTGCCACCGTCAGGAGAAAACTTTCGTTTCAGCACATAACCTGTGACCGAGGCTACGATAAGAATAAGCCCGACGGCCAGAAGCATGTATCCGAGTTCCGGGATCGCGGTCGTGCTCATGGCTGCTCCGTTCCACGATTGCAGACAGGCTCGTCCTCATCCGCGAGCGCCAGAAGCCGGTCACGCGCCCTTTCCAGAAACGCCGCCTTGCTCTCCCCGGGATCAAGCCGAAGCGCCGCTCCGAAGCGAACGACGCAAAGCAGCGGAACCGGCAGGAATTCCCCCTTCGGCAATACTCTGTTCAGGTTGGAGATCCAGACCGGCACGAAGTCGACATCGGGCCGCGCTTCGGCAAGGTGAAAAATGCCGCTCTTCAACGGCAGCAATCTATCCTCGGTGGTGTTGCGGGTTCCCTCGGGAAAAACGATCAGAGACGACCCCTGATCGAGCGCTTCCGCCATCGCAGTGATCGGATCGATATCGGCATGCTCACCATTTCGGGCGATCAGAAGTGACCGGAAGGCGTCGACACCGATGAACCGGCGCAGACGAGAGGCTTGCCAGTAGTCCGCTCCTGCAACAGGCCTGGTCTCGGCCCGCAAGCCCGGCGGAAGCACAGTCCAAATCAATATGAAGTCGCCATGGCTCGCGTGGTTGGCGTAAAAGACACAGGGCTCGGTGTAGGCCTCATCGCTGTGACGGACACCACGAACGGCGGTGATCAGGCGCGCGAGAAAGCCGATCAGCGCGGCAACGAAACCGGCCGCAAATCTGCGAACAACCAACCTCATCCGACCACCACGCAAAAATCGAATCCTGCCATCGGCACCTTATAGCCCGCAGCATTCTCACGAACAAATCGCATGGTCCTCGACAGTGCTGAGCGATAGCCCCGGTCTTATGTCCGCCTGATTCCATAAATTATGGCTGCTGCCGCCACGGCCATCGGTGCCCAGAAATGGATGAAGCCGATCTGGCTCCAGACGCTGAATTCTTCACGGCATCCGGTGGGGTTCATCCCGCAGCCCAGGGGCACGAAATAGGAGAACCACACGAATGTTCCGATGAGGAGCAGGATGCCGAACAACAGGGAGAGTATTTTCATGAGTGCTTGCCTTGCATACTTGCCGTCCAGCGCCGCGATCGTTCGCTGGGGCGGCCCGGCTGCATAAACAGCGAATTGACGTCGCGCGCATATTGCGGGTTGAATAAAGTGCATGGCATCCGTGTCTAGAGTATCGGGCGAAAAGTGGAATCCGGTTTTTCGATAACCCGATGCGTCAAAAC
>NZ_JAINWJ010000036.1 GCF_021021415.1 Martelella mediterranea
GGACGGGATGAGCGAACCTTTCTACCTCAGTGAAGATAGCGGGACGTCCCCCGAGATCGTCTTTGATGCGCTTTCGTTGGAAGACGGAGCCGCCGCCGCTCAAGGCCGCTTCTCGGCTGTTGTCTGCCGCAGGGACAGTATGTTTGCGGACGCTGACCCGAACGACTGCCGACGGGTTGAGGGCACTTTCGATACGGATCTGCGCAAGGCCAATTGAGGCGACGTTTTTGGGCGTGCCAGGAATGGAGGGCTGGATAGCAGAAGCATAGCAGGCTCCCCCCCAGCGACAAGCGATTTGCAACAGAGACGCCTACTCCGCCTTTCCAGGTGACAGGCCCGAGCAGCGGCTCCTCGCGGATCCGGCCGTAAAAGCCGTGCACCACGGCCCGGATCATCCCCTCGTCCAGAACCTCCGGAAGCGGCTTGCTGTCGATGATAACCGTGCGTTCCGGCGCGGGTCGTCCTCTCATGTCTGAAACTCCTTCTTATGACCGGCCTCAGCCCGCCGGACGATGCGCCTTGATCCGCGCCGGGTCGGTCTCGATGCATCCGGCGCCGATCAGATCGAGACAATAGGGGACCGCCGGGAAAACCGCATCGAGGCAAAGCCTTATCGAGGCCGGACGGCCCGGCAGGTTGACGATCAGGCTCTTTCCGCGCACACCGGCGGTCTGGCGCGAGAGGATGGCCGTCGGCGCCTGTTCCAGACTGATGCGCCGCATCAGTTCGCCAAAGCCCGGCAGTTCCTTCTGCATCACCGCCTGCATCGCCTCCGGCGTCTCGTCGCGCGGCGCAGGCCCCGTGCCGCCGGTTGTCAGGATCAGGTCGGCGCGAACATTATCGCACAGCTCCGTCAGCGTATTCCGCACGGAGCCAACCCCGTCCGGTATGATGACGCGGCTCAGAGCATAGGACGACGTGATGGTTTCCGCCAGCCAGGTCTCGATCATGGCGCCGCTTTGATCTTCATATTCGCCCCGGCTGGCGCGATCGGAAATGGTCAGTGCAACGATCAGCATTTTAGCCTCCCAGCACGGACATCGTCCGCCCGATGCCCTCGACTCGGGTCTTCGTAATCGAAAAT
>NZ_JAINWJ010000037.1 GCF_021021415.1 Martelella mediterranea
GGTCCTCGACAGTGCTGAGCGATAGCCCCGGTCTTATGTCCGCCTGATTCCATAAATTATGGCTGCTGCCGCCACGGCCATCGGTGCCCAGAAATGGATGAAGCCGATCTGGCTCCAGACGCTGAATTCTTCACGGCATCCGGTGGGGTTCATCCCGCAGCCCAGGGGCACGAAATAGGAGAACCACACGAATGTTCCGATGAGGAGCAGGATGCCGAACAACAGGGAGAGTATTTTCATGAGTGCTTGCCTTGCATACTTGCCGTCCAGCGCCGCGATCGTTCGCTGGGGCGGCCCGGCTGCATAAACAGCGAATTGACGTCGCGCGCATATTGCGGGTTGAATAAAGTGCATGGCATCCGTGTCTAGAGTATCGGGCGAAAAGTGGAATCCGGTTTTTCGATAACCCGATGCGTCAAAACAAAGAGCCACAGCATCGGGAGGTTCAGATTTACCGCGCGATGATCTGAGCCGATCGAGCAATCACAAAGACCGGCAGTTGTACGCCGCGCTGGGCGCGGCCAACCCGGCCTCCGCTGAAGGAACGCGCAGTTGCGCGGCCAGGCATCCTGCGGCAATTGCAGGGCACGTTCCTCCAAGATTTCGGACAGCACAGAAGGACTGTTATCACGACCATAGCCGGAATTCCGAAGCCGCCGAACGGGGCATCCATGTCGCTTTTGTGATCGATGCCTTTGAGGCAGGGATCGAACGTCTTTCGGGAGGACTGGCGATTCATACGACAATGTTCACGCTCCAAGACTTTTCATATGAGCGTCTGGGTGAATTATCCGCTTTCAAAATAGTCACCAATTGATTAGGTTAGGAATATAGAACGTTTGATCCGGTTGCCGGACCGAACCGCATGTCTGGTCAGGGTGCATGAAATAGAGGTATCGTTGGAAACGCATAGCGACGTTGACGGAGAACAGGAAAAAACCTCGCGCGGCGTTGCCGCCGTAGACCGTGCTCTGAAGATCGTGGCGGCGCTGGAAGCAAGCACAATGCCGCGAAACCTTTCCGAGATTTCGCGGGCGACCGGGCTTTATAAAAGCACCATCCTTCGCCTTCTCGAATCCCTGCAGGACGCCGGCTATGTCGTGCGGGTGGACGATTCCAAATATGCCCTCGGCCCGACGATCATGCAGCTCGGCATCGCCTATGAGCAAACCAATCCCCTGCGCCATCAAATACTGCCGGTGTTCGAGCGGCTTGTCGCCATGGGCACGGAGAGCCCGTCCTTTCACGTGCGCCAGACAGCCGAGGAGCGTCTTTGCCTGTTCAGGCTGAACTCCAACCATTCCACGCTCGACCGGGTCAATACCGGCGATCGCCTTCCCATCACCCGCGGCGCGGCCGGCAAGGTCCTGCGCGCCTTCGGTGATCCGCCCGAGCCGGGCGCTGAAATGGACAAGGTGCGCGCGGAATGCTTCGCCGTATCGCTGGGCGAGCGCGACAAGCTCTGTGCCGGTGTCGCCGCGCCGGTGTTCACCGGTTCGAATCGAATGATCGGGGCGCTCTCGTTTTCGGGACCGAAAGAGCGGTTTCAGGAGGACGATATCGCCCGCATGCGTCCGCAGATGCTGGACGCCGCCCGGGAAATCTCCGAAGCGCTAGGCGGTCACTTTCCTTCATAAAAGAGAACTTCTGCGAAACGTGGCCCGGCGACCGATCAGCCTGCGGCGGTCAAAACGCAACATGTCAGATCGGGCGGATCAGCTTGACCGCCCGATTTTGCATTGGTCTCAGGCTGCCCAGTAAAGGCTCTTGCTCTGCTGATAGGCGCGCATGCCCTGAAGGCCCTTCTCGCGACCCAGCCCCGACAGCTTGTAGCCGCCGAAGGGTGCCGCAACGGAAAGCTGCTTGTAGGTATTGATCCAGACGGTTCCGGCCTCAAGCGCCCGCGCCACGCGCCAGGCGCGCTTGTAGTCGCCGGTCCAGATGCCGGCCGCCAGCCCGTAGACGCTGTCATTGGCGGCAGCGATCAGGTCCGCTTCATCCTCGAAGGTCATGAAGCAGAGCACCGGCCCGAAGATTTCCTCCTGCGCGATGGCTGCGCTGTTGTCGATGCCGCCAATGATCGTCGGCAGGTAATAGGCCCCGCTTTCAAAGGCTTCGCCTTCCGGACGGGCGCCGCCGAGAAGGATTTCGCCGCCGGCCTCGACCCCGCGCCTGACAAAGCTTTCCACTCGCTCGCGGTGCGAGAACGAGGCCAGCGGCCCGAGAACGCTGTCGGGGTCGGATGGCCGCCCCACCCGCATCGCCGCGGCTTCGGCGATCAGAAGCTGTTTGAACTCTTCCGCCACGCTACCTTCCACAAAAAGCCGCGACCCCGCCACGCAGGATTGCCCGGTCCCGCCGAAAATGCCCGAGGCGACTGACTTTGCGGCAGCCTTCAGATCGGAATCGGCAAACACGATATGCGGCGACTTGCCGCCAAGCTCCAGGATCAGCGGCACGAGGCGGTCAGCCGCGCCGCGGGCGATGCTCTGCCCCGTGGATGTGCCGCCGGTAAACGAGATCAGCCCGATGCCGGGATCCTCGACAAGCGCGACGGCGGTTTCCACCTTGCCGGCGATCACCGACAAAAGCCCGTCGGGAAGCCCGGCGGCGATCACGCATTGGCCAAGCGCCAGCGACACGAAGGACGTCGTCTCGGCCGCCTTCAGCACCACGGCATTGCCGGCCGCAAGCGCGGGCGCGATCTTCTGCGCGCCCATGGTCAGCGGCGAATTCCAGGGCGTCAGGGCCGCGACCACGCCGACCGGCTCCTGCACCGTCATTGTGAAATAGTCGCCCCTTGCCGGGGGCATCGTATCTTCGCTGCATTCGCAGACGGCCGCGAAATAGCGGAAAATGCCTGCCGCCATCATCGCCTGCCCCCGGCTTTCGCTGCGGGTCTTGCCGTTTTCCATCATCTGCAACTCGGCCAGATGATCGGCCTGACGCTCGATCTCGTCCGCCGCGCGCGACAGGATCCGCGCGCGTTCATGCGGCATCCGCCCGCCCCAGCCGGTGGCGCGGAGCGCATCGCCCGCATCGGCAACCGTCTGGCGCACCTGTGCGGGCGTCGAGGTCGCAACGCGTCCGATGACACTGCCATCGGCCGGGTTGATCACGTCCAGCACGGGCCCGTCTCCCATCACGGCCTTGCCGCCAATCAGCAGGGGTTCGATTTTATCGGTGACAGGCAGGCGGGCCGGGGTATCCAGCAACGGCATGAGGTATTCCCTTTCTCATATGCCCAGATAGGCAGAGCGAATGGCAGGACTGTCGAGCAGTTCGCGCCCGGTTCCGGTCATGGTCACCTGACCGGTTTCCAGGACGATTCCGGTTTCTGCGAGCGACAGCGCCATATTGGCGTTTTGTTCGACCAGCAGCACGGTCATGCCGAGATCGCGATTGATTTCGGTGATGATCTTGCCGAGTTCGGCCACGATGATCGGCGCGATGCCGAGCGACGGCTCGTCGAGCAGCAGCAATTTGGGCTGCGCCATCAGCGCACGGCCGATCGCGGCCATCTGCTGTTCCCCGCCCGAAAGCGAACCCGCCATCTGGCGATGACGCTCGCGAAGCCGGGGGAAATAGCCATAGACACGCTCAAGCATCTCGCGGCTCGCCTTGGCGCTCGAGATCGTGTAGGCGCCCATCTGCAGGTTTTCTTCCACGCTCAGGCGCGCAAACAGCCGCCGTCCCTCGGGCGACATGGCAACCCCGCGCTTGAGCGCGTCGCCGGGTCGCGGACCGACGGTCTCGCCGCCAACGCTGATGGTTCCGGCCGTTGGCGTCACCAGACCGCAGATCGATTTCAGGACGGTGCTCTTGCCGGCGCCATTGGAGCCGACAAGCGCTGCGATCTGACCGCCGGGTACGTCGAAGCTGACGTCGTGCAGCGCCTCGACCGGCCCGTAGCTGACATTGAGACCCTTGATGGAGAGCTCACCCGACATGATCTTCAGCTCCCAGATAGGCTTCGATGACGCGCGGATCGTTCTGCACCGCGTTCGGCGTACCCTCCGCGATCTTCTCGCCGTGATCGAGCACGACGATATGGTTGCAGACCCGCATGATCAGGCGCATGTGATGTTCCACGATCAGAACCGAGACCCCGAAGTGCCCGGTAAGCGTGTCGAGCATGCCGCCGAAACGGTCGACCTCCTCGGGGTTGAGGCCGGCGGCCGGTTCATCCAGCAGCAGCAGCGCCGGACGGGTTGCAAGACCGATCGCAACGCCGAGCCGCTTCTGATGACCATAGGCCAGCGTGCCGGCAATCCGATCGGCATGCGGGCTGAGCTCGAGCGCATCCATGACGTCTGTTACGACCGCCTCGGCGGATTCCAGCGCACGCCGCGCCGGCGCGCCGCCAAACAGCATCGGCACGACGCCGAGCGGATAGCGAAGCAGGGCGCTTCGAAGAATATTCTCGCGCACCGTCGCCTTCGGAAAGGTCGTCGCCGACTGGAATGTTCGCGCCAGGCCCAGTTCGACCAGCTTGTGCGGTGCCAGACCGGTGACATCCCTGCCCTCGAACAGCACCGCGCCCGAGGTTGCGGGAAACGTTCCGGTGATCAGGTTGAAGCAGGTTGTCTTGCCCGCGCCATTGGGTCCGATCAGTCCGGTAATCTCGCCTTTCGCCGCCTCGAAATTGACCTCGGAAAGCGCGGCCAGACCGCCGAAGCGCTTGGAGAGGTTTTCAAGTTTCAGGATCGGAGTCATGACTGTTCCCTCCCCTTTCCGGCAAGCCTCTTGGGCAGACCTGCAAGCCCTTCAGGCAGGAAGCGCAGCACGACGATCAGGACAACGCCATAAATGATGTGCTGGTATTCCTGTGCGCTGCGCAGAAATTCCGGCAGGGGCGTGAGGAAGATCGCGCCGACGAGCGGGCCAGCGAGCGCCAGCCGTCCGCCGGTCACCAGAATGATCACATAGGAAACCGAGAGCTGAAATCCGAAGCTTTCGGGAGAAATGAAGCCGATATAATGCGCCATGATCGCGCCGGTGAAGCCGGCAATCGCACTGCCGATGACGAAGGCGGTATTCTGGGTGCGCGCGGTTGGAATGCCGGAAGCCTCCGCAAGTTCGAGATTTTCCTCAACGGCGGCGAAGCGCCGACCGAGCGGCCCGCGCCTGATGCTCCACAAAAGCGCCATCACCAGCGCCAGCATGGCGAGCGTGAAGACATAAACGGATTGCTGGTCACGCAGGACCAGACCGAAGAGCGATATCTTCGGAATGGCGGCAATGCCGCTCGAGCCGCCCGAAACCGTCGGGAATTCAAGCATCACCAGGCGGAAAAGCTCGTTCAAGGCGAAGGTGATCAGTACGAAATAGACGCCGCGCAGACGCAACAGCGGGGTTCCGATGACATAGGCGATTGCGCCCGTAACCAGCGCCGCAAGCGGCAGGCCGACCACGAAGGGCACGCCAAGCCGCACGACCATCAGCACGCAGGTATAGGCGCCGATGCCGACGAAAGCGCCATGCGCGAGCGAGAGCTGCCCGACCCATGCGATCGTCCCCAGGCCCGCCGCCGCCATGGCGCCGAGACAGATCATGATGGCGATGTGGAAGTGGAAAACGCTGCCTGTGAACCACGGGATCGACGCCAGCGCGATCACGGCAACGGCAAAGGCAATGCCGCCCGCGTTCCACACTGCTTGAGGTTTGGAGGTGGCGATATCCGTCATGCCTCACCCCGACCCAGAATACCCGAGGGGCGCAGCAGCAACACGCCGACCACAAGCGCGAATGTCACGATATCGGCGGCGGACGCGCTGATGAAGGAACTGACGAAGCTTTCGATCAGCCCCAGCAGCATGGCCGCGAGTGCAGCGCCCGGGATCGAGCCGAGACCGCCGAGAATGACGACGATAAAGGCCTTCAGGAGCGGCGTTGCGCCGATGAAGGGCGATACGCCGAAGAGCGGCGCCATAAGCCCGCCGGCAACGGCGGCAAGCGCGACGCCGAGACCAAGGCCGAGGGGATACATCAGTTCAAGCCGCACGCCGTAAAGCATCGCCACCTGCTGGTCCTGGACCAGGGCCCTGAGACCACGGCCAAACCTTGTATGCATCAGCAGGAAATAGAAGCCGATCAGGATCACAACGCCAACGCCAAGGGTCAGCGCACGCGATTTTGGGACGATCAACGCGCCCCAGCGGAACACGCCGGAAACCATCGACGGGAAAGCCTGCGGATCCGGCCCGAAGAACAGAAGCGCCCCGTTCTGGAGGATCATCGCAAGACCGAGCGAGGCGATCATGCCCGACAGCTCGTCGGAGCGGAACGGACGGAACACCAGCCGCTCGGTCAAGGCGCCAAGCAGTATGGCAAGCCCCACCGTCAGGGCGAGGGTCACGGCATAGGGCAGGCCGAGCCAGGTCACCCCGATCAACGCCATGAAGGCGCCGATCATGTAGAATTCGCCATGGGCGAAATTCACGACCCGCATCACCCCGAAGACCAGTGTGAAGCCGATGGCCATCATCAGGTAGAGCGTACCTAGGATGACGCCGTTGATCAGCGATTGCGCGATAAGAAAGCTCAAGGAAGCGGCCTTTCGTCAAGAGACCCGTGCGGCGGTTTAGCCGCACGGAAAGCTTTTGCTATTCACAGCCGGACGTGGTGCAGGAGGCAACGATCTCCTCGTTCCCATCCTCGACGCGCGCGATATAGAAGGGCGAATCGAGCTGGTGGGCGATGCCGTAGCTGTCCTCGCCGGTCCAGTTCATCGTGCCGAGCACGCCCTCATAGTCGGAGATGTTTTCGAGTGCAGTTTTGACGGCTTCGGTATCGTCGACGGTACCAGCCTCCTGCATAGCCTTGAACAGCATTTTCGTGCCGTCATAGAAGAATGGCGAGAAGCCGTTCATCTGATCGCCATAGGTATCGACGTAGCGCTTCTGATATTCGGTCGCCGATTCGATATTCGGGTTGAAGGCCGAGTGCACGAACATACCGTTTGTGGCCGCCACGCCGGCAACATTCACGATCTCCTGCGTCGCGGGACCGCCGGTGCGGATGATCACGCCGTCAAAGCCAATGTCGCGAGCCTGCTGCACGATCTGACCGGCGGTCACCGGTGAGTTGCCGTCGAGTTCGATCGCATCCACGCCCTGGGCGACGATGCGGGTCAGAAGCGGGATGAAATCCACCCGGTCGCGCTCGAAGAATTCCTTGGCCGTCAGTTCGGCGCCCGCCGCCTTATAGGCTTCGGCGATATCCTCGGCGATCGCCTCGCCGGTCTCATCGTTCGGAAACAGCGCGCCAACGGTCTTGATGTTCTGGTTTTCCACCAGCCAGTCGATCTGCGGCTGTGCGACTTCGGCCGTCGTCGGGTTCGGCCGGAACGTATAGGGCTTTTCGGGCGACAGGGCCTGCGCCGTGAAGCCGAGCGTCATGGTGATGACCTTGTTTTCCTCGGTGATCGGCTGGATCGCCAGGATCGGCGCGGAGCCGACCGTGCCGATGATGTATTTCACCTTGTCCTCGAACACGAGGCGGTTTGCGGCGGTGACGGCCTCGTTCGCCTTGTAGGCGTCGTCATAGGCGATCACCTCGACATGATATCTGGTGCCGCCGACATCGAGCCCGCCATCCTTGTTGACGTCCTCGGCCGCCAGTTCGGCTGCGCGCAACATGCCGTTGCCCCAGCTTGCGCCCGCACCCGATTGCGTGACCAGCGCGCCGATCTTCAGCGTCTGCTCCTCAGCCATTGCCGGCGATGCGACCATGGCAAGCACCGATACGGTGGCCAGAATTCCTGTCAGTCTCATGATTGAACCTCCCTTTTTGATCATCACGTGCAATTACCGGTCTGCCGGCATTGCGATCTCGTCCAGAACAGGGCGCAGATAGGATGCGAACTGCTCATAATGCTCGCTCATCGGAAAATGTCCCAGCCGCTCCATCACCACGGCCTTGCAGCCGGGAATGGCGTCGGCGGTGGCAAGGGTGTCTTCCGGGCGGCAGGAATAGTCGTACTCGCCCGAAAGCAGCCATAGCGGGCATTTTCCGGTATCGATCTTCGCGATCGTGTCGCGAAGGTCGCCATCGACCCGGTAGAACCACAGATCGCCCTTGAATATGCCCGGCCCGGCCTGCATGTAGTGCCACAAGGTCTCGTGCCGGTCGGCCTCGGGCCCGCCGGGCGCAATCAGCCCAGAGATCAGCGCGGCGCAGACTTCGCCGCCATGCACGTCGGCGCGGTGCAGCCAGTCGGTGTCATACCAGGGGTCCTGCCAGGCCGCGCCCTGCGCGCCGATCAGACCCCGAAACCGCTCGGGACACGCGGCCGCAAGCTGCAGCACGATCCGACCGCCGATCGAGCAGCCGAGCACGGCCGGTCGGTCGAGTTCGAGCGCTTCGGAAACGGCGAGGATGAGTTCGACATAGGCACGGGTGGAAAGCTTGTATTCCTCATTTTGAAACCCTTCGGGCGGGCTTGACTTGCCATGCCAGGGCATGTCGAAGGCGATGACGCGAAACCTGTTGGTCACACTCTCGTCGAGCAGCAAATCGCGGTACTGGCGTCCATCGGCGCCTGCCGTATGCAGGCAGAGCAACGGAATGCCCTCCCCCGCCTCCTCGATATAGACGCGGTGCGCGCGGCCTCCGATTTCGAGCCTGAGATAACGCCCGGTGATGGGATCAAAGGCAGGCGTCACGACACGCTCCTCGGCAGCGCCAGAATATCCTTCACCACCTGCAGATGCCGCATCAGCGGCAGGAAATTGCCCTCGATGACCAGACGTCCGTGACGCCGCATGCCGAATATATCGGCGGCATCGGGGCCGGGCATCGTCTGCCAGTGATCCATAAATGCGTCTTCGGCACCTCTCAAGGCAACGTCCCAACCATCCATCGGGCCATCAGCCGACGCCACGCGCAGCGTTCCGCTATCCAGCATCAGACGGCGCGCCTGATCGCCCGCCTCAAGCAGGATTGTGATCTCCGCCCGTGCCGCGCGCCGAACCAGAGATGGTTGGTTGGCAAACAGCGCCGGAAGCCGCTCGATGATGTCAGCGATATTGCCCATGCCTCTTCCAAATTCCACCTGACGGACCGATAAGTCCATTGGAGAGACCATTTGTCAAGACATTTTTGTTGCGCTAGACAGAACTATCGGTCTATTTTGAAATCGAAGAGGAGATATGATGGACTCGACCCATTCGCCGCAATTGTCCTTTAGCGACGTCCGCCCGATCGGCGACGGGCTCAACCGCCCGGAATCGGTCCAGGTGCTTGGCGATGGACGACTTGCCGTTTCGCATCGCGGCAGAGGCGTCAGCTTCGTTACGCCTGATGGCGAAGTCACCACGCGCGGCCCAGAACCCGCGCTTGCCGGTGGCGAGGAGCTGATTCCGAATGGCATTGCTCCTCAGCCCGATGGCAGTTTCCTGATCGCCAATATCGGCGAGGGCGGCGGCATCTGGAAGCTGTCCGCGGATGGCGATCTGACCCCGTATCTGATGGAGGTCGATGGCGTTTTTCTCGCAGCCGCAAATTTCGTGATGACGGACGAAAAGGGCCGATGCTTCATCACCGTCAGCACGGTCAGCCGCCCGCGCTTCGCCGCCTATACCGACAAGGTGCGCGACGGACTCGTCATCATCAAAGACGAACACGGCGCTCGAATTCTCGCGGACGACATCTGCTTTTCCAACGAATGCCGGCTGACGCCTGATGGCAGCGGCCTGATGGTGTCGGAGACCTTCTCGCGCACCATCACGCAATTCGATCTCGGGCCTTCCGGCTTAAGCAACCGCAGAACCTTTGCCGCCTTCGGACGCGGTGACTTTCCGGATGGCATCCGGTTCGATTCGCAAGGGCATCTCTGGGTCACCTGCATCGTCAGCAACCGTCTGTGGCGGATCGCACCGGACGGACAAAAGACGCTCGTTCTCGAAGACTGCGATGCCGGCTGGGTCGACACGGTCGAGACCGCGCTTTCACAAGGCCGGATGGGCCGCGAACACTTCTACGAGGCCGGCAACAGCCGTCTCGGCAACATCGCCAGCATCGATTTTTCCGCCGATGGCAATACCGCCTATCTCGGTTCGCTGTGCGGAACATCGATCGTTTCAATACCGACAAGACAAGGATCCCGACAATGACTGCGCCCCTGATCGGCTTTGCCGGCCTCGGCGTGATGGGCGAACCCATCTGCCGCAACATGCTTCAAAAATCCGGCGCGGAGGTCCGCGTGTTCGATCTCGCGGACGCGCCCGTCGACAGGCTCGTCGCGCTTGGCGCAAAAAAGGCCGAGAGCGTCGCGGCGCTCGCGGCCGAAGTGGACACCCTCTTCCTCTCTCTGCCCGGCGGTCCTCAGGTCGAATCCGTCATTCTCGGCAAGGATGGCGTTCTGGAACACGGCCGAAAGGGCCTGACGGTCGTCGACATGTCGACCGCGCCGGTGAGCCTGACGCGTACGATCGACAGCAAGCTTGCCGAACGCGGAATCGACTTCGCCGATGCCCCGGTCGCGCGTACCCGCCAGGCAGCGGAAGACGGAACGCTTTCGATCATGGTCGGCGGTAGCGACGCGGTGTTTGACAGGATACGCCCGCTGCTCGCCCATGCCGCAACCGACATCACTCATTGCGGCCCGGTCGGCTGTGGACAGGTGGTGAAGATCCTCAACAACATGGTGCTGTTCGAAACCGTTGTCGCCCTGTCCGAGGCGCTTGCGCTCGGCAAGGCCGCGGGGGTCGATCCGGACCTCTTGTTCGACACCATGTCGAAAGGCTCCGCCGACAGTTTCGCGCTGCGCAACCACGGCATGAAGGCGATGCTCAAGGATAGCTTCCCCAAGGGCGCCTTCCCGACCGACTATGCCCTGAAGGACGTCAGCTACGCGCTCGATCTCGCCGCGTTCACCGGCTTTCGGGCCCATGGCGCGGAACTGGCGCAGGCGCGAATGGAAAAGGCGCGCGATGCCGGCTTCGCTCAGGAATATTTTCCTGTCCTTTCCCGCCTGACGGACAAGGTCTGAGCCGATGGCGGACTGGGATGTCCTGGTCGCGGGCGGCGGCAATGCGGCGCTTTGCGCCGCGATCGCCGCGGCACGACAAGGCCGACGGGCGCTGGTCGTGGAGGCCGCGCCGAAATTCTACCGGGGCGGTAATACCCGCCACACCCGCAACATGCGCTGCGCCCATGACGAGGCGACCAGCACGCTCACGGGTCCCTATACCGAAGACGAGTTCTTCGAAGACCTGATGCGCGTGACCGATGGCAACACCGACGAAGCGCTGTCGCGGATGATGATCGCGAAGTCCAAGCCGATGCTCGGCTGGATTCAGCAGCAGGGCGTGCGGTTCCAGCCCTCGCTCGGCGGGACCATCAGTCTCGGCCGCACCAACTCCTTCTTTCTGGGCGGCGGCCGGTCCATGTTGAATGCGCTCTACCGCACAGCCGAAAAGCTCGGCGTCGAGATCCGCTATGAGCATGAGGTGATCGGTCTCGATATCAGCGACCGGCGCTTTCAGGCCGCAAGGGTGCGCAATCCGAATGGCGAGGAGGTTGTCCGCGCGAGCGCCTTTGTTGCCGCCTGCGGCGGATTTCAGGCGGATATCGACTGGCTCAAGCAGGGCTGGGGCGAAAAGGCCGAGAACTTCCTCATTCGCGGCACGCCCTATAATCGCGGCACTGTCACGCGGATGCTGATCGACAGCGGCGTAATGCAGATCGGCGATGCCAGCCAGTGCCATGCTGTCGCCATCGATGCACGCGCGCCGCGCTATGACGGCGGCATCATCACCCGGCTCGATTGCGTGGTGCTGGGGGTGGTGGTGAACACCGCCGCCGAACGCTTCTACGACGAGGGCGAGGATATCTGGCCGAAGCGCTATGCGATCTGGGGCCGGCTGGTGGCGAACCAGCCGGACCAGAAGGCCTTCATTATCTTCGACGCACCGAACATACCGCGTTTCATGCCATCACTTTACCCGCCAATCTCGGCCCCCTCCCTTCGGGAACTGGCGTCAAAGCTTGAACTCGATCCTGATGTCTTCGAGCGGACCATCAACGAGTTCAACAAGGCCGTTATCGGCGGCAAACCCTTCGATACCAATGCCAAGGACGGCAACGCCACCGAAGGGCTGGCGATCAACAAGACCAACTGGGCGCAGCGGATCGAGACCCCGCCCTATTATGCCTATCCGGTGCGCCCGGGCATTACCTTCACCTATCTCGGCGTGAAGGTCGACCATGACGCGCGCATGGTGATGGCCGATGGCGCGCCTTCCGAAAATCTGTTCGCCGCCGGCGAGATTATGGCCGGCAACGTGCTCGGCCAGGGCTATGCCGCGGGCATCGGCATGACCATCGGCGCGGTTTTCGGACGTATCGCGGGCGAGGAGGCCGCACGACATGTCGCATGAATCCCCGGCGCTCACCGAAGCCGACAGGCTGATGACCGTCTGCAATTCCTGTCGCTATTGCGAAGGGCTTTGCGCGGTCTTTCCGGCCATGGAAATGAAGCGGTCCTTCAGTGATGGCGATCTGAACCATCTCGCCAATCTCTGCCATGGCTGCGGTGCCTGCTTTCATGATTGCCAGTTCTCCCCGCCGCACGAATTTAATGTCAACGTGCCGAAGGTTCTGGCGCAGGTGCGGACCGAAAGCTATGCGCATTATGCCTGGCCTGCCGCGGCGCGCCCGCTGTTTGCCCGTCATGGGCTGGCGCTGGCGCTGGGGTTGACGGTGAGCTTCGCGCTGTTCCTGCTCGGCTTCGTTGCCGCCAACAATCCGGGCGCATTGTGGACGGCCCATCTTGATGACAGCCGCTTTTATGCTCTGATGCCCCATAATGCGATGGTCGCGCTGTTCGGCACTGCCTTCCTCTACATGCTGTTGGCGATCTTCATGGGTGCGCGGGCCTTCTGGCGGGATGCCGGCGCGCCGGATCTTCATGCCGGCGATCACCTGGAAGCGTCAGTGAATGCGGCGAAACTCACCTATCTTGACGGCGGTGGGCAGGGCTGTTTCAACGAGGATGACAAACCCACCGACCGGCGCAGGCTCTGGCACCACTTCACCTTCTACGGCTTCCTGCTGTGCCTGGCGTCCACCTCGCTTGCCACGCTCTATCACTACCTGCTGGGCCGCGAAGCGCCCTATGCCTGGTACGACATTCCCGCCCTTCTCGGCATTGCCGGCGGCATTGGTCTGGTGATCGGGCCGATCGGCCTGATCCATGCCAAGCTGACCCGGCTCGAGGAACTGCGCACGCCGGGCTTCAAGAGCATGGAATACGGCTTCCTCGTGATCCTCCTGATAACCGGGGCAACCGGGCTCGCGCTCCGGCTCCTCGGTGAAACGCCGCTTCTGGGGCTTCTCCTCGCCCTTCATCTCGGCGCGGTGCTGACCTTCTTCCTGACCATGCCCTACGGCAAGTTCGTCCACGGTCTCTACCGCTATCTCGCGCTTTCGCGATATGCGCGCGACAAGCGTGAAATCGGTCTCGGTTGAAGACAACAAAAAAAGCAGGGGCGGTTTACCCGTCCCTGCTGCCTTTTCCTTCCCGGAAAACTATGCCGACTCAAAGAACGGCAATGGCGGACCGTCTCCCTGCGGCGCGAAATGCACCTTGACCGGATCATCGATCCGCAAGGTTTCCGGCGTATCGGTCAGCACCCGCGTCATCATGCGAGGCCCCTCCTCCAGCTCCACGATCGCGACGGCGAAAGGCAGGTCGTCGCGGAAGGGCGCGCTCGAGCGATGAACGACGGTCAACGCATGAATGCGCGCACGACCGGATACCGAGACCCAGTCAAGTTCATCCGACATGCAGTGCGGACAGACCATGCGCGGATAGAAGATATGCTCGCCGCATCCGGTGCATTTCTGGATTTTCAGAACGCCCTCGGCGGCCGCTTCCCAGAAGGGCGCGGTTTCGGCGTCGGGCGTGGGTACCGGCTTGCTGCTCATCGGCGCGGCTCCTTTCCAAGGATTAATGTGGATCCGGCAGAGAGCGCCCCGCCGGTTCCATGCACAAGCGCCAGATCGGCGCTGACCTGACGCGCATCCGCCTCGCCTCGAAGCTGGCGAACGGCCTCGACGATCAGGAATATGCCGTACATGCCGGGATGGGTGTAGCTGAGGCCGCCGCCCTGCGTATTCATCGGGAAGTCGCCCTTTGGCGCTATGCGTCCGCCGGACACGAAATCGCCGCCCTCGCCCTTGCCACAAAAGCCGAGATCCTCGAGCGTCATCAAGGCGGTGATGGTGAAACTGTCGTAGATCATGGCGAGATCCACGTCGCCGGGCCTGAGCCCCGCGCTTTTGAATGCCGCAGGCCCCGTGCGGGCAGCGGGCGTCACGGTGAGATCGGGCATATTGGCAATGGATGAGTGGGTGTGGGTCTCCGCCGAGCCCCACAGCCAGACGGGCGGCTTGCGCGCATCGCGCGCCCGGTCGGCCCGCGTGACGACAACCGCGCCGCCGCCATCGGTCACAAGGCAGCAATCGAACTTGCCGAGAGGGCTGGCGATCATCGGGGCGGAAAGAACGTCCTCGACGGTGAGAGCCTCGTGTCGCGGCGCTGCGGGGTTCAGTTGCGCCCATTTGCGCGCGGCCACGGCGATCTCGGCCAGTTGCGCGCGGGTTGTGCCGTAAAGATGCATGTGCCGCGAGGCCGCAAGCGCATAGGCACCCGTCATCATCGGCAGTCCGAAGGGTGTCTCGAACTGCGAGGCGGCAAGCCATGGGTCAGTGCCGCCGCCAAATCCGGCGCCGCCGCTGCGCTGGGTCGAGCCGTAGGTGATCAGGCAGGTGTTGCAAAGCCCCGCATCGATCGCGAGTGCGGCATGCTGCACATAGGCCTCGAACGAGCAGCCGCCCAACGAGGTGGAGTCGCTGTAGCTCGGCATGATGCCGAGATATTCCGCAACCTGCACGGACGGCATGCGCGTGCCCCGCGAGGAGCCGATCGACAAAACGCCGTCAACGTCAGCCAGGCCGATGCCGGCATCGTCCAGCGCCCGTTTGGCTGCCTGCGCGTGCAATTGCATTTCGGTGCGATGCGGAAGAACGCCGACTTCGCTTTCGGCCACCCCCGCAATCGCCACCGCATCCCTGAAATTGGCTCCCACCTTGGTCAGTCCTCCGTCTTTCCGTTCGATTGAAGGTCGGCGAAACTCTGGCCAGTCTCTGCCAGCCGCCGCAGCAATGGCGCGGGCTCCAGACGGCTTTCGCCGGACTCTTGCGCAAAGCCGTCGAGCGCGGCAACGATCCGGTCGAGCCCCTCGGCGTCGGCCCAGTACATCAACCCGCCGCGCCAAGCGGGAAAACCGTAGCCATGCACATAGATGACGTCGATATCGGAAGAGCGGGCGGCAATACCCTCTTCCAGAATACGCGCGCCCTCGTTGACCATCGGGTAAAACAGGCGCTCGCGAATTTCGTCCTGGCTGAAGCTGCGCTGACGCACGCCCAGCCGTTCCGCAACGCCCGCAATCACGGCATCGACCTCGGGATCCGGGATCGGCGTGCGTCCGTCTTCATAGCGATAATAGCCCTTGCCGGTTTTCTGGCCCAGGCGGCCCATCGCGCACAGCGCGTCGGCGACCGGTAGCTGATAACCCTGGCTCTTGCGCACCAGCGCGGAAACATCGAGCCCGGCCAGATCGTTCATCTGGAACGGCCCCATCGCCATCCCGAAATCGGTGACCGCACGATCGACATCCTGCGGGCTTGCGCCCTGCTCCAGAAGCAGTTCCGCCTGATGGTGACGTTGGCGCAGAATGCGGTTGCCGACAAAACCGGGACAATTGCCGACGATCGCAGGCTGTTTGCCAAGACGTTTCGCAAGCTTCAGTGCGGTCGCAAGCGTTGCCCCGCCTGTCTCAGCGCCACGGACAGTCTCCAGAAGCTTCATCACGTTTGCGGGTGAAAAGAAGTGCAGGCCGACCACCTGGAACGGACGGTTCGTTGCCGCCGCCATCTCGTCGATATCCAGCGAAGAGGTGTTGGTCGCCAGCACCGCATGATCCGGCAGAAGCCGGTCCAGTTCGGCAAACAGCCTGCGCTTGAGCGCCATGTCCTCGAAGACCGCCTCGATGACGATATCCACGCCGGACGCGGCGGAAAGCGACGTCGCCGGTGTGATCAACGCCATGCGCCGTTCCTGCTCTCTCGCATCGATCCGTCCACGGGAGACCGAGATCCCGTAGTTCCTGCGGATGCGCGCCAGCCCCGCTTCAAGCCCGTCAGCACTGGCATCGATCAGGGTGACCGGCAGACCGGCATCGGCAAAGCACATGGCGATGCCGCCGCCCATTGTTCCGGCCCCGATGACCGCGGCACGGTGGAGCGGACCGGCATTGCCCGTGACGCCCTCGCCAAGGTGTCCAGCCTGACGTTCGGCAAAGAAGAGATGCCGCATCGCCGCCGATTGCGGGCCAGTCCGCAATTCCTGGAACAGGACCTGCTCGGCGCGCTGCGCCTCTGCGTCTTCCATATCGAAGGCATTGCCGATCGCTTTCACGAGCGTCGCGGGGGCCATAGCACCACGCGCGCGGCGAAGCAGCTTCTTCGCGGCGGCATCGAAATCCGCCCAAGCGCCCAACCCCGATGCTGTTCTTGCTTGTTCCCGATCCGCCAGCGCGCGGGCCAGCTCGGCAGCCTTGGCGCGGACATCTTCTGCAATGGCATCGATGACGCCCAGTTCCAGTGCCTCGGCAGCGCTCAAGCGTCGCGATGACCCGATCAGCTCCAGCGCGGGGACGGCGCCGATCAGACGCGGCAGACGGTAGGTGCCGCCCGCGCCCGGTATCAGGCCGAGCTTGAGTTCCGGCAGGCCCATCTCCGCATCCGGCAATGCCACCCGTGCGTGACAGGCAAGCGCCATTTCGAAACCGCCGCCCAGCGTCGGGCCGTGGATCGCGGCGACCACAGGCTTTTTCATGGCCGCGATCTGCATGAATATATCGGGCGATAAAGGCCCCTTCGGCGGTGCGCCGAATTGCCGAATATCGGCGCCCGCGCAAAGCGTCCGTCCCTCGCCCGCCAGCACCAGGGCGCGGATGCCCTCATCGCTCGCCGCACGGTCCAGACAATCCTTGAGCGAAACCCGCATATGCTCACTCAGCGCATTGACCGGAGGGTTGTCGATCACGAGAACGGCGACCTCGCCGTCACGCGTCAAAGTGACGGTGTTGCTATTCATCAAAGAACTCCCGAGTGGCAGCCGTTTCACCTTCAACTGCATCACGACGCGCCTTGCGCCGCATGTGAATCGTTTGCCAGGCCGACAGAAGAAGAAGCAGACCGGCAATAGCGAGCAGGGTCGCGCTGATCGGCCGGTCGATGAAAATCATCATGTCCCCGCGCGACACCAGCAGCGCGCGCTTGAAATGCTCTTCGATGAGCGGTCCGAGGATGAAGCCGAGTAGCACCGGCGCTGTTGGATAGCGCAGCAGGTTCATCAACATGCCGAGCAGACCGAACGCCAGGGCAACGCCCACATCGAAACCGTTGGAACGCACCGAATAGACGCCGATGCAGATCAGGAACAGCATCGTCGGATAGAGCACCCGATACGGCACTGTCAGCAATCGCACCCAAAGCCCGATCAGCGGCACGTTCAGGATCAGCAGCACGATATTGCCGATCCAGAAACTGGCCACCAGTCCCCAGAACAGGGTCGGCTGCTGCTGGATGAATTCCGGTCCGGGGATGATACCATGGATCATAAGCGCACCCAGCAGGATCGCCATGACGGCATCGCCGGGCACGCCGAGGCTCAAAGTCGGAATGAACGCCGCCTGCACCGAGGCATTATTGGCCGATTCCGGCGCGACGATCCCTTCGACCGCGCCTTTGCCGAAACGGGAAGGATCCTTGGCCGCCCGGCGCTCGACCGCGTAGGAAACGAAGGTCGCCATGGAGGGGCCGGAACCCGGCAATGCGCCGACAATCGATCCGATCACCGCACCGCGGGCAGCGGGCCAGGAAAACCGGCTCCAGTCATCGCGCGTCGGCAGCATGGAGCGGAAGGTGATATCTCGCGCCAGCACGCGCGGTTTTTCGCGGCGCACCAGCATTGTCAGAATCTCCGATATCCCGAACAGGCCCATGGCGATGGCGACGAGCTGGAACCCTTCCGCCATCTCGTAGTGACCGTAGGTGAAGCGCATCAGGCCGGAGTTGATATCCGTGCCAGGTATGGCGAGCGCGAGACCAAGCACGACCATGGCCATGCCCTTGAGCGGCGAGCCCACGCTCAGCGTCGAGGCGGCAATCAGCCCAAGGAACATTGCCGAAAAATACTCCGCGGAGTTGAAGCTGAGGGCAAGGCTCGCCAGCGCAGGCGTAAAGAACATCAGCATGCAGATCGCAAAGATGCCGCCGGCAAAGCTCGCGATCGATGTCATGAACAGCGCAACGCCCGCACGGCCGTTCTTTGCCATCGGGTAGCCGTCGAGGCAGGTAATGGCGGCCGTTGCCGTGCCGGGAATATTCAGCAGGATCGCAGCGGTGGAACTGCCGTATTGCGCACCGTAGAAGATGCCGGCCAGCATGATCAGCCCGACCATCGGGTCGAGATAATAGGTCAAGGGCAAAAGCATCGAGATTGCGGCAAGGGCGCCGATGCCTGGCAGAACGCCGACAAAGGTGCCGACGGAAACGCCGATGAAGCAGAACATCAGGGCCTGGAAGCTCAGCGCCGCGGAGAACCCGTTTGCGAGATTGGAAAGCATGTCCACGCGTCACCACCAGAACGGGTCGAGCGACAGCCCGAGCCCCAACACGAAAACCAGATAGCCGAGCGCGCCGATCACCAGACCCGTCATCGCCGCGCGCAGGGGACGAAACGGCGCATCGGCGATGGCTGCCAGCACGATTGTTCCCACCGTCGACGGGATCAGGCCGGCAGAGCGTACGGTCAAGGCGAAGAACAGGATCGAAGCGCTCACCGCGAGAATCGGGCGCAACCGCAGCGGAAGCGCTTCGCGCTCCGCAAACATGTTTTCGAACAGTAGGCCTACCGAAAACAGCATCAGGATGACCCCGATCGCGACGGGCATGAAGCCTGCACCCATTCGGCGCAGCGACCCCATCGGATAATCGCTGCCCTCAAAGGCAAGGAGTGCACCGATGGCCATCACCGCCAGGGCCGCACAGGTTTCGGCCCAATTTATTCTTCTGGATTCCATATCGCCCTCCCTGCGATTTCAACGTTACCAGGCGTCTATCATCGGTCGCTTCGAACTCTTCGGAAGATGCGCCTGCGGGATCGCGGAAAGTCCCGCAACGAGCATGGCCCGCGTTTCGGCCGGATCGATCACGGAATCGATGCTCAGGAACGGCGCGATATTGACCGCCTTGCCCGCCTCATACATGCCGTCGACGATCTCGCGGTAGCGCGCCTCGCGCGCGTCCAAATCCTCGATCGCCTCAAGCTCCTTGCGAAAGCCCAGACGCGCCGCGCCTTCAAGGCCCATGGCGCCGAATTCGCCAGATGGCCAGCTCAGCGTCATCTGGCTGCTTTCGTGGAAGCTCCCGCCCGCCATCGCCATCGCGCCCAACCCATAGGCCTTGCGCAGGATGACCGAGAGATAGGGGGTATTGAGGCTTGCGCCGACAAGGAACATCCGGCTGAAATGGCGGACGTTCGCGCGCGTTTCGGCGTCCGGCCCGACCATGAAGCCGGGCGTATCGATCAGGCTTATGATCGGCAGATCATAGGCATCGCACAATTGCATGAAGCGCGCTGCCTTGTCGGCCTCATCGCGATCAAGCGCGCCGCCGTTTACCGCCGCGACATTGGCCATCACCCCGCAGGCACGCCCCTCAAGGCGGATCAACGCGGTCACCAGCGCCGGTCCGAAGCCGGCGCGCAGTTCCAGCACGCTGTCCTCGTCGGCCAGCGTTTCGATCAGGGGACGGACATCATAGGCGCGTTTGCGGTCTTCCGGCACGCACCCGCGCAACAAGCGCTGATCGGGCGCTTTCCACACGCTGGTCGCGCCCTGGAAATAGGACAGGTATTTGCGCGCCGCCCTGGTCGCCTCGGCCTCATCCGCAACGAGCACGTCTATGACGCCGTTGCGGCCCTGTACCGAAGTCGGACCGACATCCTCGGGGCGGAACACGCCGAGACCGGCGCCCTCGATCATCGCGGGGCCGCCCATTCCGATATTGGCGTCCTCGGTCGCAATCACGACATCGCAGACGCCGAGCACGGCTGCGTTTCCGGCGAAACAGCGCCCTGAGACAATCCCAACCATCGGGGCTACGCCCGACATGCGCGCAAGCTGCCAGAAGGTTGGATTGGCAAGGTTCACACCGGGCCGGTTGTCGGTGTCGCCGGGCCGGCCGCCGCCGCCTTCGGCATAGATCACGACCGGCAGGCTGGCGCGCTCCGCGACCCTTAGAAGCCGGTCGGTCTTGCGGTGGCCGATATTGCCCTGCGTGCCGGCAAAGACAGTGTAATCATAAGATATGACGGCCGCGCGGGCCTTGTCAGGGCCGAACTCCGCGCCGTTTATGCTTGCAAGCCCGGCGACCAGACCATCGGCCGGGCTGATCTTGCGCAGATGCTCCTCCGGGTGGCGGCTGCGCTGGGCAGCAACGCCAAGCGCGCCATATTCAACAAAACTGTCGGGATCGCAGAGGTCAGCGATATTTTCACGCGCGGTGCGTTTGCCTTTTGCGTGTCGGCGCGCCACCGCATCGGGTCTGGCCGCATCGAGACCTTCATTACGCCTTGCGAGCGCTTCCGCGAGATCGGGGCGAATGTGGTCGGGATCGAACACGTCCTCCTCAGCGTCCGTCCGGGCCGCGACGTCTGCCGGCTCGAGGACGACGAGCGCGTCACCCTCGCCCACGATAGAGCCTTCCTCGGCAATGGCGCGCACATGGCCGGCGGTTTCCGCCTTCACCACATGCTCCATCTTCATGGCCTCCAGGATCGCGACCGGCGCACCCTCGGCCACGGCATCGCCCTCGCAAACGAAAAGCTTGATCAACACGCCACTCATGGGCGCGGCAACGGCCTTCATGCCCTCGGCAATATCCGCGCCTCCGCCGGTAGCGGCCGCCTGCGCCCCTCCGTCACCGGCATAACGCTGCGCCGGCGCCTCTGCTTCAACAAGAGCGTCGATATGCTGATCGACAAATCGGGTCGTGATCTCGCCCCGTTTGACTTCGTCGCGACCAAGCAGCTTTCGGAGGAAACCGATATTTGTTGGCGGACCGTCAATCCGAAACTCCGAAAGCGCGCGATCGAGCCCTTCACACAGCTTCGGCCAGCCGCTATCGCCGCGCAAAATGACCTTTGCCAGCAGTGAATCGTAATAGGGAGACAGCGTGAGCCCCGCATAGCCGGCGCCATCCACGCGCAAACGCGGCCCGGTCGGCACCTCGTAGGCAGTGATCCGGCCTGACGCCATACGCGCGCTGCCATCGGCCTCCATGATCTCGGCATTGACGCGCGCCTGCACAGCAAAGCCGGCAGGCGCCCGTATCGTCTTCTGAGAAAGCCCCAGTTCGGCAAGCGTTTCTCCCGCGCAGAGCCTGATCTGTGTCGCGACGAGATCAATGCCGGTGACCTCCTCGGTGACTGTATGCTCGACCTGAACGCGCGGATTGACCTCGATAAAGGCATAGTTGCCGCGATCGATGTCGACCAGGAACTCCATCGTCGCCAGACCGCGATAGCCCACATCGGCGGCAAGGGCGATCGCATCGGCAAGCATGGCATCGCGCAGCGCATCGTCAATCCACGGGCTCGGGGCGATTTCGATCAGCTTCTGATTGCGTCTTTGAAGCGTGCACTCCCTGTTCCACAGGTGGATGACGCCGCCCTGCCCGTCGCCCAGCACCTGCACTTCCACGTGCCGGGCGCGCTCGATCATCCGCTCGATATAAAGCGCGTCATCTCCGAAGGCGGCGCGCGCCTCGTTGCGGCAACTTTCGATCGCGGCCGGCAGTTCGTCCACGGCGCGGACGATCCGTATGCCGCGCCCGCCGCCGCCCGCGACAGCCTTCACCATAACCGCCGTGCCTTCAGGCTGCGCCTCGAAAAACGCCTGCGCCTGCTCACTCGAGGTCAGGGTTTCAAGCCCTTCGACAACGGGAACGCCGAGCCGCTTTGCGAGCGAGCGAGCACGTGCCTTGTCGCCAAGGGTGGTCAATGCGTCGGCGTCAGGCCCGATAAAGAGTATCCCTTCTTTCGCGCATCGCGCCGCAAAGGCAGCGTTTTCCGATAGAAACCCATAGCCCGGATGAATCATTGAACAGCCAGCCGATTTGGCTGCCGCCAGCACCGCCTCGATGTCGAGATAGGCTGCTGGACCACGACCGGGAATTTCCACCGCCTCGCTTGCGCTCACGACATGACGGCCCGATGCATCGTCATGGGGATAGATCGCGACTGATGTCAGGCCCAGCTCCGCGCAAGCGCGGGCAATGCGTATCGATATCTCACCGCGATTGGCGATGAGAAGCTTATGTTCTGCAAATGCGCTGATCACTGCGCGCCCCACCGCTTTTCGGGCCAGGGGAACGTATTCTTGGTCATGTCAGCCCTCCTCGATTGTTCTTCTTGATAGAACATATGTTCTGATTGTTAATCAAGGACTTTTTTTACAATCTCACGCGTGCGGCGGGCCGGGCCAGCGCCCCGGCCATCAAGAAAGGCTTGCCAAGATAATAATCTTCCGTAAAAATAGAACTTATGGACTGCTGAACAGACCGAACGGCAGCCGAATTTTTGGGAGGACAGAGAATGATCAAGGCTAAAACGCTGACGTTGGGCGTGGCTATGGGACTGGCCATGGGACCACTCGCAAGCGCTGCAGACTATCCGAGTGAACCGATCAAGATCATCGTCGGCTTCAGCGCAGGGAGCTCGATCGACACCGTCGCGCGGATCATATCGGAGAATTTGACCAAATCGCTGGGCCAGCCCGTGATCGTTGAAAATCGCACGGGCGCGAACGGCATGCTGGCCGCCACCGCGGTCGCGCAGGCAGAGCCGGACGGTTACACCGTGCTGTTTTCGAACTCGAGCTCGATCACCGTCAATCCCACCCTGTTCAAGGATATCCAGTATCAGCCGCTTGAAGACTTCGCGCCGATCACCAAGGTCGTCGCCACGCCGTTCATTCTGGTGACGAACCCTGACAACGAACGAACCGAAAACGTGACGGATGTCGCCTCGCTGATCGAGGTTGCGCGCGCGAACCCGGGCGATCTGTCGTATGGCTCCGCCGGCATCGGCAACCTCATTCACATCGCGACGGAGCTTCTGTCCCAGAAGACCGACGTGGAGATGACCCATATCCCCTACAAGGGAGCGGCGCCCATGGAGGTCGGCCTGCTGAGCGGCGAGATCGACCTCGCCTTCGATACCCCGTCCGGCATGCCCCAGATCGAGGCCGGCAAATTGACGCCGCTGGCCGTTTCCGGCCCGGATCGCTGGCCGGGCCTGCCCGATACGCCGACGATGATGGAAGCGGGCATCGAAGAATTCGACGTGACCTTCTGGACCGGCGTGTTCATGCCGGCCGGCACCGATCCCGAAATCGTGGACACCTTCTACGAGGCGATTGTTGCAGCGACCGAGGATCCTGCAACCCGTGCCAAGCTTGAGCTTCAGGGGCGGCCGGTCGTGCCGACGCCGGAACAGTTCCGCGCCGAGATCGAGCAGGAGACCGCCACGGCGGCCGAAACCATCGAAGCCGCTGGCATCGTGATCTCCCAGTAAGACGACGTCCTGCCCGGCATTCTTCTTCCTTCATGCCGGGCAGGGCCTGATTGCGCATTTCACAGGACACCCCATGACGAGCATGCACGCAGTTCGCCCGGCAGACGCGCTGGCGAGGCTATTCAATCCGCGCTCTATCGCAATTGTCGGCGCTTCCGCCAATCCGAACTCCTTCGGCGGCCGGTTCATGACAAATCTCGCTGGTTTTGAGGGGAAGATATACCTCGTGAACCCGCGCTATGAGGAGATTGCGGGGAAACCCTGCGCACCGTCGCTGTCCGCCCTGCCGGAAGTGCCCGATTGCGTATTGGTGGCCAGCGGCCTGAAAACGGTAGAAGCCATCTTCGAAGAGGCGATCGCGCTCCGCGTCGGCGGGATTGTCCTGATTGCGTCCGGCTTCGCCGAAACCGGCGATAGCGAAACGGCCGCGGTTCAAGACAGGCTGGCCGCGCGGGCGAAAGAAAGCGGCGTGCCGCTGGTCGGTCCGAACACGATCGGCTTTGTGAATTTCGCAACGCGCGCCGGCGCAACATTCCTCACCGGTCTCGACCTTGAACGCGGTTATGATTGCCCGCCCGAGCGCCGCACGATCGGCCTGGTCAGCCAGTCCGGCGCGCTTGGCCTTTCGCTGGCGCAATCGATGAACCGCGAAGTCTATTTCAGCCATGTCCTGTCCTGCGGAAATTCCGCCGATATCGATCTGGCGGATTGCGCCAATTATCTCGTTGATGACCCGAACTGCCAGGTAATCGTCTGTCTGCTGGAAGGGCTCAGTGATCCGCGCCGCCTGGAACAGGTCGCACGTCGCGCCACCCTTGCCGGCAAACCGATCATTCTGTGCAAGATGGCCCGCGGCGACCATGGCGCGCAGGCCGCCGCCTCCCACACCGGCAGCCTCGCCGGCTCGCATGCCGCCTACAAAACCATGATCGAACGCGCGGGCGGCATCATGATCGAACGGTTCGAGGAGTTGATCGAAACCGCCACATTTCTTTCAAAGGTCGGCAAGCCAAGCGGCAACGGCGCCATGGTCATCGCCACCTCCGGCGGCGCGGCTATTCTTGCCGCCGACGCCGCCGAAGCCCAGCACGTTCCGCTACCCCAGCCTGACGGCTCCGTGCTGGAAACGCTCGGTGCCCATATTCCCGCCTTCGGCAGCGTCAGAAACCCCGCCGATGTGACCGCCGAAGTGGTGAACAATATCGAGTCGCTGACCGCCTGCGTGGAGGCCGTGCTTGCCAGGGATGACTTTGCGGCTCTCGTCATTCCGCATCCGCTCGCCTACGACACCGCCTATCCGCGCATTGCCCTGCTTGACCGGCTGGCCGGCGAGGCCGGGAAGGTCATCTCCATGGTCTGGCTTTCCGGATGGCTCGAAGGTCCCGGCTCCGGCGAGATCGAAGCGGCCCGCAATCTGGCGATGTTCCGCTCGATGGAAGGCTGCTTCAGCGCGATCCGCACATGGATTGACTGGGATCGCCGCCGCGCTGCGATCGAACGGGATCCACCCGCCCCCCTTACGGACGCGCGCGTCCGCAGCCGGGCGGCGGATGTCCTGTTGAAGTCGGACGGCGCCGTGATTGCTGAACGGGAGGCCAAGGCTCTGCTTGCGACCTATGGCGTGCCGGTGACCGAAGATCGCCGCGCGGCAGACGGTGAGGCGGTGCGACATTGCGCGCGCGAAATGGGTGGCCGGCTGGTGATGAAGATCGACAGCCCCGACATCGCCCACAAAACCGAAGTTGGCGGCATCATCCTTGGTCTGGAAACGCCCGACGCTGCGGTTGCCGCCTATGAGCGGATGATCGACGCGGTTGCCAAGGCCGCTCCCGATGCCCGGATTGACGGCGTCATCCTTCAGCACATGGTGCCGGAAGGCGTGGAAATCGTCATCGGCGCGCGCATCGATCCGGCATTCGGACCGCTCGTCCTGGTCGGTCTCGGCGGCGTGCTGGTCGAACTGATGGCCGATAGCGTTACTGCGCCCGCTCCCGTTACACAGCCACAGGCGCTCGACATGCTTCGAAAATTGCGCGGCGCAAAATTGCTCGACGGCTTTCGCAACATGCCGCCGGTGGACCGCGAGACGTTGGCCGAGATCGTCGTGCGCGTCTCCGAATTCGCCGCCGATCACGCTGATCAGATCGTCGAACTGGATATCAACCCCGTCATCTGCCACGGCAGCAACATCATCGCGGCGGATGCACTGATCGTGTTGAAACGGAGTTGAGCAGCCTTTTCGTTTGGGACTGGCAGCGCCGCCGGAATTGCGCAACGCGATCGGGACGCTCTATCCGATCGCCGAACTAGAATCATCTTCGCCTGGAGCTTACACCAATCCTTCGACGTTTCGCGCGCATCCGCCGAGGTTATATGCCAGCTTGCGTTCGGGCAGGCCTCAGAGCTTTCAGCGGATGTCATGCCTTGAAGTATCGCGCGGTCGGGCGTCAGATCCGCCACGATCCGTCTCGGCTTCTCATTCTCATCTTCAAATGCTTTCAGTTGGCGCATCTCGACTGGCACCAGGCCCGCGGATTTTTATCCATTTGAAATACGACCGGCCCAAGTCCCCGGCCTTGCGGCAGATATCGGCTACCAGCACAGCATCAACGCCCTGCTTCAAAATAGCCGTCTTCTGCACGTCCGAAAACTTCGATGCCGTCAGGAAGGATCAAGGCGTCGCGCGAGCCCTGCGGCAACAGCCTTATTCCTCCTCGCCCACGGCCACCATCGCCTCCTCCTGCACGGCGGCTCTGCTGAGCAATCCGGCATCCTCCAGCGCTTCGATATCGGGCAGATCGCGGAGCGTCTCCATCCCGAATGCGGAGAGGAAGTGCCTGGTTGTGACGTAAGTATAAGGCGCGCCGGGTGTCGGGCTGCGGGGGCCGGAGGCGATGAGGGCGGCGTTGCGCAGGGACCCGATCGTGTCGCGGCTGACCTCCTTGCCGAAGATTTTTGACAGTTCGGCGCGGGTGATGGGCTGGAAGTAGGCGACGGCCATCAGCACCATGGATTCGAACTCGGAAAGGGCTGACACCCCGCCCCGGGTCGGCGCCGCGGAGGCGCGGATCGCATCGGCATAGGCCGGGCGGCTGCGGTGCTGCCAGCCGCCGGCGACCGGGACGATCTCGTAGGGCCGGCCGGTGAGTTCTTCGCGGAGATCGTCGATCAGAAGGTCGATGCTGCAGTCCTTGCCGACGACGCGGGCAAGCGTCTCGCGGGTGACCGGCTCGGCGGCGGCGAAGATCACCGCCTCGACCCTGAGCATCCATTCGCGCCAGCGCAGATCGGGCGGGAACTGATCCAGTTCACGATCAAAGAGGCGTTCGCCTCCCGGCTTTTCGTCTGCGGCATGCGCCCCCTTATATTCGGCTCCAGCTTTCGCTTTCCGGCGGCTTGTTTTGGCGGCAGGGGATCCGGTCATGGTCACAACCCGTAAATCCGGAAGGCGGGACGGCCCGACAATTCGCGCACGGCGCCGAAACTTTCGAGGCGTTCGAACAGGCGTGATGCGGCCCAACGGGACAGGTTGCTGCCGGGCGCGCTCGCCGGCATGGCGTCCTCGTCCAGCAGTTTCTGGATGACGGGGCCCGCGCCCTTGGTCCGCACCTTCGGCGCCACGGCCACCAGAACATCCGCCCGACGCGCGATCGCGTCGGCTGTCCGCAATGCGGCCCCGGCTCCATCAGCAAGTGCGAGGCAGACAGCACGGGCGAACGCCGGTTCACCCGGCCGCACACGCCCCCTGCCCCCGATGGTCCGAAACGCAGGGCCGTAACGCTCCGCCATCGTCAAAGGCACGGGCCGGTCCCACTTCAACAGGGTTGCGATCATCATGTCGGCCATCGCCCAGGCCAAAGGTTCGGCATCCGAGCGGATGGCGAGGATTGCGGTCACAAGGTCGGCGACCACGAAGGGAACGGCGCGACCGGACTGGAGCGCGGTTTCCGCCAGCTCCGGGATGGCGGCGAGGTGGTCGTCAAAGGCGAACCCCATCAGGTCGGTAAGATCTTGGACCTGCTTTGTGGAGAAGCCGGGTTTTCGAGCGGCGAGCCTTTTGTAGGCCAAAACCATCTTGCCAGCGGGGCCGGGATCGTCGCCGGCGGCGGTGAGCAGGACGGCGTCGCGCAGCGCCGCCTCGTCCTCGTTGCGGCCGGTCAGGCGGACGGCGGCGGCGGCGCATTTCAGGGCCTGCCGTTCGCGCCAGCAACCGGCCCAGGCTGGTTCCGATCGAACAAGATCATCCAGCGATTTCAGAGCGATACCGGTGGAGAAGGCGGCATCGGATTCGGTGAGGTTGGGCCCGCGCGGGCGGGTCCAGCCCGGCATGGGCGTGGTTGTCACGGCGGCTTTGGCGTGTGGCGTGGCGAGCGAATCCATGGCGCTGAGGCTACACGATACGTGCGGTTACTTCCAGAGAAATTGACATAAAGCGCACAGCTTGTCTTTTCTCTATAATGATTGATAATCTTGCATTATCGTTCATAATGCTCATTATAGAGAAAGCCGCCATTTTGAGGCCCTCAATGCCCGAAAACGACGCCGATCCGCACGCCAGCCCGTCTCTCGGCACAGCGGCCGCCTATGAAGTGCAGCCGTCCGGGTCGTCGGACGCGCTGACGAGCCATCTTGCGCCGCTGGTCGAGCGCGCCCGCGGTTATGTCGACGCCTCGCGTTCGGCCAATACAAGGCGCGCCTATGCCGCCGACTGGGCGCATTTTTCGAGCTGGTGCCGGCGCAAGGGGCTTGCGCCCCTGCCCCCCGATGCGCAAACCGTCGGGCTCTACATCACGGCGCTTGCCGCAGGCGAAGCCGCGCCACGGGCCAAGCCGAACGCGGTCTCCACCATCGAGCGGCGGCTGTCGTCGATCGCGTGGAACTATGCGCAGCGCGGTCTCACGCTCGATCGCCGCGACCGCCATATCGCCACGGTGCTGGCCGGCATCCGCAATCGCCATGCCGCGCCCCCGCGTCAGAAGGAGGCGATCCTGCCCGAGGAGCTGATCGCCATGGTCGAAACGCTCCACCGCGGAACACTCCGGGGTCTGCGCGACCGCGCCATGCTGCTGGCGGGGTTTGCCGGCGGTCTGCGCCGTTCGGAAATCGTCGCGCTCGATTGCGGCCGCGACCAGACGGAAGACGGCAACGGCTGGATCGAAATCCTCGACAAGGGCATGCTGGTAACGCTGCGCGGCAAGACCGGTTGGCGCGAGGTGGAAATTGGCCGCGGCTCCTCGGATCTCACTTGCCCGGTCGCCGCGGTCGAAACCTGGCTGAAACTCGGCAAGATAGGCCATGGCCCGCTGTTCCGCCGGGTTACCGACAAGGGCAAGGCCGTCGGCCCCGAACGGCTGAAGGATCAAGAGATCGCCCGCCTCATCAAGAAGACCGTTCTTGCCGCCGGCATTCGCGGCGAACTGTCCGAGGCTGAACGGATAAAACTGTTCTCCGGTCACTCCTTGAGAGCCGGCCTCGCCTCCTCGGCCGAGGTCGACGAGCGTTATGTCCAGAAACAGCTCGGCCATGCGTCGGCCGAAATGACCCGCCGCTATCAGCGCAGGCGTGACCGGTTCAGGGTTAATCTCACCAAGGCTGCGGGGTTGTAGGCTGCTCTGTTCAAGAGTTCCATAACGAGATCATATCCAGCGTAGGCGGCACTCCGAACATATTGAGGTTTGGAGGTATCGCGGAAGAAGCGCGTTGATTTCACTGCTTGACCAGCCGTCATCGTGCGCGCTGGGACCATCAATCCGGAACCGCTGATGAGCGCGCATCGGCCTGGACAATGGTCGCCTTCTGCTCACGCCTGCAACAAAGGCATTTCAACCCGGCACAGACTGAAACGGATCGTGCACCGGAACACCAAGCGGCGCGAAATGGCGGATATTGCGGGTGAGGATCGTCAGCCCGTGGGCTTTTGCCGTCGCCGCGATGGCTATATCGGCGAAGCCGGGCTGATGGGCGCGGGCCGCGTCCATGATCTCGCCGGCTGCATGGGCGCAGCGAAGATCGAAGGGCAGAATCTTTTGTCCGTAGAGATATTCGATGCTCTGCCACCACGCCTGCAAACTTTCAGCCTTCGTTTTCGATTGCTCCCGTTCGGCCTTTGCAATGCCGGCATGAACCTCGGCAGCCGTAACGGCCGACAGGAAAAGAGAGTCGCTTGCGCGATCAAGCCAGTCGATCAATGCTGTCTCACGACGATGTTTCGAGGGCGCGAGCGCTGAAATGACATTGGTATCGACAAGATACATCAGAACGCCACGGTCCTGCCGGGCTTGTCACTGCGCTCGGCAAGCGTGTCTTCATCGCCAGGATAGGCAGCCAGAAGCCGGCCGAAACTGGGTACATGCGCTAGTTTTTCGTATTCCTCATAGGACAGGACGACCACTTCCCTGCGCCCGCGCCGCGTGATCACCGACGGCGTGCCGTGCACGGCCTGATCGACAACAGCAGAAAATGTTGCCTTGGCATCTCTGAGCTGAATTTCCCTCATCATCGCAATCCTGTTTTCGTAACCACTGTAGTCATATATAGTTCGTCACCAGCGTTTTCACAAGCGACGCTACCGTTGATCATCACCTCGGCCTCTTCAATGATCGGGTCAGCGCCGGCGAGACCGAGAGCCCGTCACCGTGGTCGCCCTTGCCTGTCGTGTCGTCAGCAGAACTTGGCGTCTGCGTGGCCTTTCCGGCCTCGATCCTTGCCCTGAGCAGCGCCATGACCATCGGCCAGACCGAGAATTGCCCGTCGCGGGCCCTTTCCGTCAGGTTGCGCAGATAACCGCCGGGGCTGACGACGGCTTCGCCGCGCTGATAGATCGCGGCAAGGGTGATTGCGGCCTGTTTGTCGCCCATGACCTCGGCCGCCTCGCGCCAGGCGCTGGGGCTGACCCCCAGCATCGGCCGCGCGATTTCGGCGACGCTCAGGAAGTCCCGCCAGTTGCGGATAGCCCCTCCCTTGGCGAGGTCCCGCCAGCCTTCGCAGGCATCCAGCACCAGTGCCAATGGCAATTCGCGCTTCGGCAGGCTGTGCAGGTTGTCGGTTTCGTCGGCGCTGCCGCTCGCTTCTGATTTATTTCTAGAGCCATATTTAGATTCAAATTGGGAGTCTGGGTTTGAATTCTGTTTGTGGCGCTCAGCATGAGACTCATTGGCGCTCTTATTTTGTGAATTCACGTGCAATTCCAATGTGTCACGCACCTCCTCATGCAAGAGCGAAAGCGCGTCGCAGAGATCCTCTGCCGTTGCCAGATCCGGCGTGCGCGGCAATCGGTCGATGATCCCGCGATAGACCTGGCTGATCCGTGACCAGTCGCCGGCAACGCCCTCTTCCAGCCCGGCCTCGATCATCTTGACGATATCCCGGCGCAGCAGCGTCAGCCGTTCACGCGCGCATTTGAGCGCGCGGCGCTCTTCGGCGATCCTCTCGGCCATCGCCGCAAACTCGGCCGCCCGCGCAACGAGCGGCGACAGGTCGAAGCCATAGGCCTGCTCCACCTGCCCTCCCCTGCCCTTTCGGGCGAAGCGCTTGCCGTTCGGACTGTCACGCCGGATAATCAGGCCGCACTCGACCAGAACCGCCAGATGACGGCGCAGCGTCGCCGGCGAAATGCCGTTGGCGCGGGCGATCAGCTGTTCATTGGAGGGCCAGACCACGAAGCCGGTTTCCTCCGAAAGCTCGTTTTCGGGATAGAAGGTCAGAAGCGCGTTCAGGATCGCAAGGCCGCGATCGCTGGCGCCGAGCGCTGCCCGTGCCTCACGCACGGTGTGAAACAGCTTCCATTTGTTCAGCCGCGCCCCCTTTGGGGCCTCCCGCGCCACTTTCTGGCTTGAAAGCATCGCGAGCGACATCGGCCGCCGCCCAAAGGGCGTCGTTGTCATCGCATTGTCCATGGTTCACCTTTCAAAAAGGCAAAAGAATCCACCCCTCCCCACGTCGAATGCAGGAAAGCCTCTTGACGGAAACGGTCGGAAATGCGAATCAGTAGGTGCTAGTTACAAAATCGGCTTCCGGACGCTCGTCGTTTGGGGGCCTTTTTTCTTTTGCGCGTTATCCTTTCTTCTGCTGACGTTGAAATTCGTCGTAGAGCTCTTCCAACTGGGCGGAAAGATAGGTGCCGAAGGCATCCGCATCCGCAGCCTTGAGCGAAAGAGAAAAACCGTTTGCGGCGTGCTTCGTTGTCACGCTCATCTTGTTGTCAGCCAGCGACCACTTCTTTTCGCTGACATTCTTCGGCCTCGCACGCCTTCCCTTGCGCTTCAGCTCCTCAAGCAGCGCCAGACACCGCTCCGGCGAGCCGAGCTCCTGAAAACGTGCTTCCGCCACAAACTGACGCGCCTGCTCCAGCTTTGCTGGCGGCAGCAGCAAACGCTTTAGCTCATCCCAACGATCGCGGCCGATCCCTTTGGCCGCGCCGATCTGCTCGAGAATGTCCGTCGGGATGCCTTCCGCGATCGAAAGCATGCGCGAAAGCATGGCGTTATCAATGCTGAGCGCCTGACGAATGGCTTGCCTGTCGATGCCGGATTGCTGCAGGCGGCTGGCAAACAACGCTTTTTCGATGAAGGAGAGATCCGCACGCGCCGTGTTCTCTTGTCCCTGGGCCACGATATGGGCAAGATCCTCAAGATCGCGAATAATCGCACGGACCTTGATGCCAAGCATCTTTGCCGCCCGGGTGCGGCGATGACCATAGACGAGGATGAAACGACCGGCGACGTCCGGATTGGGTCGCACAAGGATCGGCGAAATCTGCCCAGCCTCGCGAATGGCTTCAACGAGCACATTCAAGGCTTCGCCATCTTCCTCGATGCGATCGACATAGGGCGATGGATCGATATCGTTCGGGTCCAGCATGACGATCGTCTCGCCGTCCTGGACGCGCAGCGAATTCTCCGCCATTTCCTCAAGCGACAGCAACATCGACCGCGATGCGCCGCGCAAGGCATATGCCGAGCGCCCGTCGTGCCCGGCCTCGGGCTTATCGCTGGCCTCTTTCGGGTTTATGATATGGTTCAAAAGGTGCTTGCGTGCCATATCAGCCCCCCCCGATCACGTGACAAGCGTTTGAATATGCGACAAAAATCTTCTGCTCGTACGGCTGGCAACATCACTTGCGTCCCCATGCCTGGTGGATGAGTTCGGCAATCTCGCCATTGACGTCGTTTAGGCAGCCAATCGCACGGTCATAGGTCGTTCGCGTGAACTGTACGCGCTCGACCTCGTAGAGCGTCTGCTTGGTAATGCCTGCGTCGGAAATGGCCGTGGACTTGACCATGTGGTTCTTGAGCATTCTGCTCCCGAACATCGCCTGCATGAAGCCAACCATCTGCGCCTGCGGTCCGTCCGTCGGCTCATAGCGGGTCACCAGGTAGCGGAACCAGTTAAGCTTGACGCTGGCGCCCACGCCGCGAATTGAATCAAGAATACCGCCCAGCATCAGCAGGAACTGGCTCATGGACAGAATATCGAGCATTTGCGGATGCACGGTAATCAGCACCGAGGTGGAAGCAGTCAGCGCCGTCAAGGTAAGATAGCCCAGTTGGGGCGGGCAATCGATCACCACGACATCATAATCGGCCTCAACTTCCTTCAGCGCCCTGGTGAGGCGGGTGAAAAAAAGTCGGCCCTCTTGGGAAGACCGGTCGGTGGCGGCAAGCGGTGTCTCATATTCATATTCCTGCAGCTCGAGATTGGCCGGTACGATATCGAGCCCGGGAAAGTTGGTAGGGCGGATGATCTCGCTGATCGGCTTGATCTGGTCATCATACCGCAACGCCTCAAATAGAGAGGGCGAATTGTCGAGCTCCGGCTGGATGCCGTGCAGCGCAGTCAGCGAAGCCTGCGGATCGAGATCAATCGCCAGAACGCGATGGCCGGTGAGGGCGAGATACTGGGCAAGGTGGGCCGTCGTGGTGGTCTTGCCGCTGCCGCCTTTGAAGTTGACCACAGAGAGAATTTGCAGATCGTCACCTGGTCGACGATGAGGCACATAAAACTTGTCGGAGCGACCGTTCTTGTCCAGAAACCGGCGCAGCTCCAGGATTTGCTCGGCCGAATACGAGCGGCGGCCGGAGGCTGAAACGACGGGCGAGGGGCCCTTGCCCTCCAGATGCAGTTTCTTGATATGGTTCTGGGTGACGCCGAGAAACTCCGCGACCTCGGCGATACCGAAGAGCCGCAGTCCCTTCTGTGCATTCGGCGGGAATTGCTCGATGCGCAGCAGATCGAGCTTATCCGAGATAAGCTTCCCCTGATCAAGGATCTCGTCGGCAAAATCGGTTTTGCCGGTGTTTGCAACAGATTGTGTCGTCAAGGAATCACTGCCATCGACTCGGTTAATTCTCTAAGAACGCTTTTTATACGAACAACGGTCAAAAAGCGTTATTAGTATGGACCGATTCGTTGAGCGTGCAAGGTATTTTTAGTTAACGAGAGGTTAATGCATCGCTAGGCCGGATACGGCTTGAATACCACTTGGCTCAGCACCGCCCGCCGCGGATCGAACTATGTAAAATCTCCGTCAGACATGCACCCGAAACAAAACGACAGAATTCCGGTAACTCACTATTTTATATAGAAATAATCCGATTCCTTACGGCTGGCAACTTCGCCATCAAATAGCAAACGCGAAGAGGCATAGCTTGAGCGACCCTGACCGGCCGTGCTGCGCAAGGCCTGCACAGGGAGGTACGGGAGCACTCGATACGTTGACCTCCCGGAAAGGCGGGGTCCGGCCGCGCATCAGCACCCCACGCCAAGGGCGTCGTGACAGTCAAACCCCTGTAAAGGTCAAGACGGCGTAGCCCGTCCGCGGCGGGGGAGGGGAGGGGGCCTTTGAGGGGGCTCCGGTCGTCCGGACCGGCCGCGATGGCCGGGCAGAAGGATACTCTCCTCCAGCTCATTGCCCCGGACGTTCGAAGGCAGGGCTTCCAGAATTCTTGTCGCCGATGATAGCGTCACCGGGATCTCGCGCGCCGTGCTGGTTCATAGGGATTGGTTGAACGACAGCTGAAACCGGGCCTGCGCGTCGCCTTCCCACCACATCGGGAAATTGGTGCCCCATTTGTTGTTGTAGAGGTTGAAGCGTATGCCGCGGTCGAAGCTTGAGGGTTGCTTCGAATAGGGCATGAATGGCTGGCCTATCGGCGCGACGAGCGCGGTATCGAGCGGCGTGAGCTCGACTTCCGTGCCGTCGGGGTGGCGGCTGCGCGCTGCGAATATGGCCTGCAGCTGACCGCCGCCATTATGCGCTGTGCGCCCGGCATCATGCCACAACCCTGTTTTGAGGAACGACCATTGGCTGAAACCTCCGAGCGCGAAGGCGAGGAAGCCGGCTTCCGGCATGCGGTTGGCGGGCTTTTCGCGCAGAACGAGCGAAAAATGAAGCGAGTGACCGTCGCCCCACACCCGGAGTTCGGTGGTTTGCGGCGCGCCAAGGTCAAGGTGCGCATCGAGCGGCATTTCGTGGTGGATGATAACCTGTTCGCCGTCAGTTTGCAGCCCGAGATATCGAGGCGCGAAGACAGCCGAGCGCGCGGTTTTCGCGTGTGACAGGCCCGGCTTGTCATGGTCGAGGATCGCCCATTCCTCGCGATGCGTGATGTAGGTATCCATATGCGCCGCGACATCGCCTGAGTCATAGCTTTCGTGGCGATAGCCGATCAGGGTGTTGTCTGTCAGTATCCGGCCGTCAGGCGCGGTGAGGCGGATGATATCACCGGTCCGAGGGTCGAGCTCACCCGACCAGCCGGCGACCGTGAACGTGTTTGCCGGGGCGAGCGGTGGCGTCAATTTGAGCTGCGGCGGGGTGGCATCGGCAAGCGCGCCATCAGCGCGTGACCGGTCTTCTCCGGAGAGATTTTCAATGGCCTTGTCGATCAAGCCGCGCTGCTCCGCCCAGGAGGCTTCGCTGTAGATGAAGCGGTAATCCGTCTTGCGCGCCGCATCGAAATCGGTTCGGTCCCAGGCAAGGTCGTCGCGCAGATAGGTCTTTATGTCCACGCCGCAGGTGTGTTCTGCAAGCATCGCAAGATCGCGCCCGAATGCGGCGCGCGTCTCCGTCAGGCCCTCCGTCTCGAAGGCGTCGTAAAGCCGCTGGAGGCTGCGAAACCGGGCCATCTTCACAGGATCTGCGCCGGCGCCGTGGATCCAGCTGTCACCCGGTTCGATGTCAACCACGGGCAGGCTTTCCCTGCACTCCCACAGAATTGCGCCATAGGTCTCCAGTGTCGCGGCCCGGATGTCGGCGTCGGGATGGTCGTGGCGGAGCGCGCGATAGACCTCGGTCGTCTGCGACACCGTCTGCGGCCCGATATTGTCGTGGGTGTGGGCAAAGCCGAGTCCATCCGACAGACCGTCCGGGAACTGAACCCCGCCATAGGAATCCTCGTACATCACAACGACCTCCGATCCATCCGGCGCGCGCCAGCGCGAAAGCGGCGGAAAGGCGGGGACAGGTGAAGCAGTGTTGACGCCGATGTGGAAAAAGCGAATGTCGGCCGCTGCCATCAGCGGCACGATGCCGAGCGTGTGGCCCGGCACATCGGTCATCTTGGCGGCATGTGTCCTGAACCCAAAACGGGCGTCGAGCATTTGCGAATAGGAAACGCCGGCGCGAAACAGCGCCGGCGACATCAGTTCCGAATGGGTCGTGAAGGGCAGACCGTGCCAGCGTATCAGGCCGTTCCTGATTGCACGCTCCAGCCGCTCGACCTCGGCAGCCGACCGGGTCGCCAGGTGATCCCAGATCAGCCAGGCCCCGGTGGTCCAGACAAATGCCGGGCGCTCGGGGTCTTCGCGGTAGAAATGCTCCGCCGTCGTCAGCGCCTGGGGGATGAAGACCTCGTGGTACTGGCGGCGAACCCTTTCGGCGTGGTCTGTGAAACCGATATCGAGATGAGTCTTGAAGACAAGGTGAATGGTCGGCTGGCGCATCGGTCGGGCTTTTCTGCGTTTGGAGGGTAGGGACTTTTCAGCCGACAGTGCCGCGCACCACGAGGCGCGTGCGGATGGTCTCGGACATGGCGGGCGCTGCCGGGTCGTCCAGCCGCCGCAGGATCAGGCGGATGATCGTCGCGACGCGCTCGGAAAGGTCGACCTTGACGGTCGTGAGGTTGTAGCTCCGCCAGGCCGACTGGTCGATGTCATCGAAGCCGACGACCTTGACATCCTCGGGCACCCGCAGGCCTAGTTCGTGGCGCAGCGCATCGATCGCGCCAAAGGCGCTGACGTCGTTGGCGGCGAAAATGGCATCGACGTCACTGCCGTAGCGGAACAGGTCGATCGTGGCCGCAAAGGCGGTTTCGTAGGTGAAGTCGCCGGGGATGATGACGGGCTCGCCCAGCCCTCTTGACTGCAGGATTTCGACAAAGGTCTGGCTGCGCTCGGCATTGGCCAGCGTATTGGTGTCGCCGGCGAGATAGGCGAAGCGCTTTCCGCCATAGCCCTGCACGAGCGCCACCGCCTTTTCGATCCCATCGCGCTGCAAGACCTCGACACGATCGAAATGGGCCTTGCTTTCGCGAAACGGTGGCGGCAGCTCGCCGTCCTCGCGCGGATAGCTGAGATAGATCGGGACCGCCCGGTCGAGATAGCGGGCGAGCGTGTCGGGCCGCACATTTTCGGCAAAGGCGACGATCGAGTCGAGATTGAAACCCTTCATATAAGTGAGCAGCCGGCTATCCATGGCCCGGTCGGCCCGCGTCTTGAATAGCAGGGTGGCAAAACCCTTGTCCTGCAATGCCGTCGTCAGCGCATCGATTTCCTGGCTCTCCCACGGGCTGCACACCGCAGGCACGATAACGCCCACAAGATGCGAGCGGCGCGTCACCAGCGCGCGGGCCGCCATATCGGGCGTATAGTTCAGTTCCTGTGCGATCTTGAGAATACGCTGGCGCTTTTCGGGTTTCAGCGAGGCATTCGGATTGAATGCGCGGGAGACCGCCGCGCGCGATACGTTCGCCGCCTCGGCCACCATGTTGGCCGTTGCTCTTTCTCCGTTTCTGATCGGTCGATCCGACAAGTTAATGCCTCACAAATATGAAAGCGTTTGCAATAATATCTGTGGGATTTATCCCCGGACCTTGGGGAGAAGTCAAGCTCGACTTCACTGCGATTGTCATAAAACCCCCATTAAATCAGTGGTAATAGAGGTTCTCGTTTCAGCCAGCCACGGAAGGGGAGATGAATTTCGATGAGTCATGTTGACGAGAAAATGAAAACGTGTTCATTTTTGAAGCAGCGGTGTGTGGAGGTATCCGCGCAGTTCGTAACGTGCGCCGGGAAGTCGGCGACATCCAAACAGGGAGGAGTTTCGTGATGGTCGGACGTTTGAAAACCCTAATGATCGCCCTTGCCGGCGCCAGCGCGATGGCCGCACCGGCGTTTGCGACCGATCTCAGCATTACATGCCGCTGCGTAGAAGGCGGCGCCAACAGCCAGATGGCCGAGTGGATCAAGCAGAGCGTCATTCCCGGCTTCGAGAAGATGAAGTCGGAAAGCGGTGAGGACGTCACCGTCACGCTGAAGGAATTTGCCGGGCAGGACGAGCAGCTCACGCAGCAGCAGGCGCTCGACTTCTCGACCGGAGCTGGCGCCGACGTCAACGGTTTCGATGGCTTTCTTATTCCGAGCTTCGTGGAAGCCGGCCTCTTGAAGCCGCTTGACGAACTTGCAGGCCCGGCCGTCGATGAGTGGGAAGGCTGGGAACATATTTCCGATGGCTCCAAGCAGCTGATGTCGTTCGACGGCAAGGTCTACGGGATCGCGCTCGGCACTGATGTGCGCATGATCTTTATCCGCAAGGATCTGTTCGAGCAGGCCGGCATCGATGCCGACAGCTGGCAGCCGACCTCCTGGGACGATCTGCTCGACGCTGCGCGCAAGATCAAGGAAGCCGTGCCGGATTCTTCGCCGCTGCAGATCAATGCCGGTGTTTCGATGGGCGAGGCGACCACGATGCAGGGCTATTACATGCTCGTGCTCGGCGCCGATTCCGGACTCAAGGATGAAGACGGCAAGTGGATCATTTCCAGCCCCGGCATCCTCGACACGCTGAATTTCTACAAGACCGTCTATCTCGATGAGGAGCTCGGAGACCGTCGTGCCCAGCTTCTGGGTGATGGCCGCAACCGCACCTTCGCCAATTTCCGCGATGGCAAGACCGCCATGCTGGTGGAGGGCGACTGGTTCTATCGTGCCGTCACGGCCCCCGGCTCGGAATTCGAACTGAAGGATCGCGACAATCTGATGACCTGGAAGAAGATGCCGGCCCGTGAACCGGGCGCCGGCTTCAGCGGCCAGGATTTCGTGACGATTTCCGGCGGCACGGGCTTTGTGCTCAATCCGAACACGGATGCGCCCGAGGAAGCATGGGACTTGCTTGCCTATATGAACAGCAAGGAGCAGCTTGAAGCCTTCCAGACCTACCAGGCCCGTATTCGCCTGCGCGACGATGTCGGCATTCCGGACTCTCCGTTCCTGTCGGAAACCTCGCAGGAGCTTCTGCCCCTGACAACGGCCCGTCCGAACGATGCCGACTACAACAAGGTCTCCGCCGAAGTTCAGCGCATGACCGAGGCCGTCGTTTCCGGCGAGATGTCGCCCGAGGAAGCGATGGAGCAGTACAAGTCTGCGGTGACCGAGATTGTCGGCGCCGAAAACACTGTAAGCCTTCAGTAAGTCTTTCGGGGATGCCGCATGGCTCTGGCCATGCGGCATCCGCATTCCCGCGCGGAGCCAAAAATTGAAAAAGTTCACGCTTCTATCCAACAGGGCGGGGTCGCTGTTCATGGCGCCCGCGGCGGCGCTTGTCGGCGCCTTCGTGATCGCGCCGTTCTTCTGGATCATCTTCGTTTCGTTCACGAACCGGACGCTGCTCGGCAAGACGGCCGTCAATCCGGAATTCGTGGGCCTCGATAACTATATCGCGCTGTTCGATCCCTCGAACTTCTTCACCCGCGGCCAGTTCGGCTTTTCGCTCATCCTGACGATCCAGTTCGTGCTGTTTTCCGCCATCATCGGTCAGGCCGTGCTTGGCCTGCTGCTGGCGTGGCTGATGCAGGCGGTTCCGAAACCGGTAAAGAGCCTGACGGAGACGGCAGTCATCGGCGCGTGGATCCTGCCGGAAGTTGTGATCGGCTTCGCGTGGTTTGCCTTTCTCGACTATGACAACGGCACGATGAACGAGATACTGACGAGCCTTGGCCTGCCGCGCGGCGACTGGCTGCTCGACTATCCGTTCTGGGTGATCGTGTTCTTCAACACATGGCGCGGCGCCGCCTTCTCGATGATGCTGTTCAACTCGGCCTTCTCGTCGATCCCGCCAAGCTATTTCCAGGCGGCCGATGTTGCCGGCGCATCCTCGTGGCAGAAGTTCCGCGATATCGCGCTGCCGCTGGTGCGCGGCCATGTCGTCACCGATCTGATCCTGATCACGATGTGGACCTTCAACGTGTTCACGCCCTACCTGCTTACCAAGGGCGGGCCGTCCTACCGGACCGAGGTTCTGTCGATCTACACCTATCGCATCGCCTTCCGCGATTTCGAATTCGGCAAGGGGGCCGCCGTCGGCGTGGTCATCATGTTCATCAATCTTGCCTTCGCGCTGATCTACCTGCGCGTTGCACGCAAGAAGGCTGCGGGAGAAGCGCAATGAAGCTCGGTTTCCGCCAGTACGTCTCCCGCATCGGGTTCTCCGCCTTCGCGGCCATTCTCGGCGCTGTCTTCGCGCTGCCGCTGATCTGGTTCCTGTTCGCGCCCTTCAATGCGCGCGCCGAACTGGGGTTGGCCATTCCCGACCCGTTCACGCTGCAGAATTTCGCGACGGTGTTCGAAAACAGCTTTGCCATCCGCGCGCTCCTCAATTCGCTTATCCAGAGCGTCGGTGGCGTTGTGCTAGTCGGCGGGGCGGCGACGCTTGCGGCCTATGCACTCTCCCGTTCGGCCATGCCCGGCAAGGGCGCGGTCACCTATGTGCTGTTGCTGTTTTCCTCGGTGGTTTCGGGTTCAGCGGCAATGGTTCCGATCTTCCTGATCATCTCCGCGATGGGCCTGATCGACAGCCATCTCGCCGTGATCCTCGTTTTCGCAGGCGGGCTGCTGCCGACGGGGATGTTCATCCTGCGCGACTTCATCGACGGCATTCCGCGTTCTTACGAAGAAAGCGCAATGGTCGCCGGCGCATCGCCGGTGCAGGCCTTCTTCGATGTCGCGCTGCCGGTTATCCGGCCCGGCATCGTCGTCGTGGTCGTCTGGGCCTTCGTCAATATCTGGGGCAGCTTCCTGATCCCCTTCATCCTGCTTCGCTCGGAGGATCTGATGCCGGCATCCGTCGCGATCTATTCCTTCTATTCGGAAGCGGGCACGCCTGTCGTCACACTGCTTGCAGCCTATGCGCTGATCTACTCGCTTCCTGTCATCGCCCTTTACCTGTTCGTCAGCTGGAAGTTCGGCTTCCGGTTCTTCGGCGGGATCAAGGCCTAAACGGACCAAAGTTACATGGCATCGGTTGAATTCAAGAACGTAACCAAGAAGTTCGGCGCCTTCACCGCCGCCTCGGACCTCAATATCGAGATCGGCGATGGTGAATTCGTCTGCCTGCTCGGCCCCTCCGGCTGCGGCAAGACCACCAGCCTCAGGATGATGGCGGGTCTGGAGTTTCCGACCTCCGGCCAGGTGCTGATCGACGGCAGGGACGTCACCTATCTCCATCCCAAGGACCGGCAGATATCGATGGTGTTCCAGGACTATGCGCTCTATCCGCATATGAACCTCGAGGACAATATCGCCTACCCGCTGAAGGTGCGGGGCGAGGCTACCGACAAGCGCCATGCCCGCGCCAAGGAAGTGGCGGACGTGCTGAAGATCGGCGATCTGATGAAGCGCCTGCCAAGCCAGATTTCCGGCGGCCAGCAGCAGCGCACATCGCTTGCCCGCGCGCTCGTCTATCCAAGCCGGGTCTATCTGTTCGACGAACCGCTTTCCAACCTCGACGCCAAGCTGCGGCTCGAGGCGCGCGGCTTCCTGAACCATCTCCAGCACGATCTCGGCATGACGGCGGTCTATGTGACGCACGACCAGGCCGAAGCCATGGCGCTTGCGACCCGCGTTGCGGTGATGGACCGGGGACAGATCGTGCAATATGCGCCGCCGATCGAGATCTATCGTCGCCCGGCCAACACCTTCGTCGCCAATTTCGTTGGCAATCCGCCGATGAACCTTTTGCCGGTGGAGGCGATGATTGACGACGGAAAGCTGCATCTCAGCGCCGATGGGATCGCGATCGAACCGCTTGCCGTTCACGCCTCCTTTGCCGAGGCCCTGAAGACCGGCAACCGCCTGACGCTTGGCGTCCGGCCCGAGCATCTGGCCATCGGCGACACCGGACCTAGCACGATTACCGGCGAACTGTTTGCCAATGAGAATATGGGCCCGGAAAAGCTCGTGACGCTCGAACGCGAGGACGCGGCGCGTTTCACCGCCCGCATCTTCACCGATGACGAGATCATGCTGGGCAAGACCGTGACGCTCAACATGAAGGCCGAGCACATCACGCTGTTCGACGCCGAAGGCTACCGGCTGAAGCATGACGATGAAACGGCGTGACATGCAGGACATCGCGCTGAAGCTGATGCCCGCCGACCAGGCGCGCTCGCCCTATGCCTATGTGCCGTTTGACGTGCCGGATGGCACCACGCGGATCGATGTGACGCTCGACTATCCAAAGGCCGAGGACTGCGTCATCGATCTCGGCTGCGTCGATCCTCGGATCGCGCCGTTTCCCGCCGATCGCGGTTTTCGCGGCTGGAGCGGCGGCGCGCGCGACCGGTTCTTCATAGCGACCGATGATGCGACGCCCGGCTATATCCACGGCGAAATTCCGCCGGGGCGGTGGCAAGTCATGCTCGGTCTTTACAAGCTGCCCGAGTCGGGCGCGGACATCAGGATCACGGTGAGCCTCGACAATACAGAACGACCGCTCGCGCCGCAGCCCGCGCGAAGCTTCCCCGTGAGGGAAGGCACCGGATGGTTTCGCGGCGACCTGCATTGCCATACGTTTCACTCCGATGCGCGCGGCGCGCCGGAGGTGCTTCACGCGGCAGCGCGCCAGGCCGGGCTCGATTTCCTCGCCGTTGCCGACCACAACACCATCACCCAGCGGCGCTATTTCCATCGCGAGAGTTCGCCGGACCTCGTCTTCGTCCGTGCCATGGAAGTCACCACGGCGATCGGTCATGCCAATGTCTTTGGCGTCGACGACTGGATCGATTTCCGGATGGAAAAGCCGGAAGATGCCCACAAGATGGCCGCCGCCGTACATCGGCGCGGCGGTCTGCTGTCGATCAACCACGACAAGCCGACCATCCCCTGGGACTATCCGCTGCCGCAGGTCGAGCTGATGGAGGTCTGGCAATCGGCCTGGCCGCTGTGGAACTGGATCTCGCTTTCGCGCTGGCAGGAACGGCTGGCATCCGGGCTGCGGATCGCGGCGATCGGCGGCAGCGACTATCATCAGCCGGAGTGGTTGCTGCCGGAAGGGCCGCTGGTGCTCGCACGCCCGACCACGGTGCTCTGGATGGATGGGCTTTGCGAAGACAATATCCTCAAAGCCATGAAGGCGGGGAGGGGCTATGTCACCGAAAGCCCGACCGGGCCGCATCTCGAAATCACGATCGGCGACACGCCGATGGGCGGCACGGTGCTGCAGCGATCCTTCGACGCCGAGGCCATTATTCGCGGCGCAAAGGGCGATTGCCTCGTCTGGTTTGACGCCACAGGCGAGATTGCGCGACAGGAGATTGCCGCCGATGAATGGCGGGGCGGCTATAGCGGTTCCGCCAACGGCTTCGTGCGCGCGGAAATCATAGCGGACAAAAGCAGGCCGGATCTGATGGAAGCCTTCAGGCAAGCTGTCGGCGAGAAACCGTGGCCGGGCGGTGTCGACGAGGCGGCGATCGCCGCGCAGCCTTTCCGCCGTGCATTGTCCAATCCGATCTATCTGGGCATAGCCGACCGTTCCGGTACGCGCTGATTAGACGGCTTTTGATTTGGATTGGTGGAGTGGTCCCGGCGGTCGGACCAGATATGGGAGGTCGCGATGAAAGAATTCTCCAAACTCATGCATTTCGTGGAGATACTGCGCGATCGCATCTTCGTGGCGACCGAAACCACGGTCGACTTCGTCTTCAAACAGGCGCCGCCGGCAGACCGGGCCGCGATGCTCGCGGGGCCGGAAACGGACTGGGCGCCGGTTGACGCCCACACGGTCTGGGGCGAGCCGCAGAGCTATTTCTGGTTCCACGGCAGCATTTCCATTCCGCCGGCGCTTGAGGGCAGAAGGGTCTATCTCGGCATCGAGGCGATGTTTGGTCAGGTGATGGGGCGTTCCGATCCGCAATGTCTGGTGCGGATCAATGGCGAGATTGTGCAGGGCGCGGACTATAACCACCGCGAGATCCTGCTGACGAAGGCGGCCCGCGCCGGCGAGACCTTCGAGATCATGATCGAGGCGGGCACCATCGAGGACCGCCGCCAGCTCGGTTTCGGCGCGCGGCTTCTCATCCATGACATCGAGGCCGAGGCGCTCTACTACGATCTCAGAACGCCGCTCGACGTGGCGAAACATCTCGACGTCAATGACCATAGACGCGACTTCATCCTGAAAACGGTGCGCGAGGCCATCAAGGCCGTCGATTACCGTCCCGGAAACGAGCGGCGGTATAGCGAAAGCCTCAGCCGCGCCCGTGCGATCGCAGCCCGCATCTATGAGGCCGCCGATACCGAGCTTGCCCCGCATATCACAGTCACGGGCCATACGCATATCGATGTTGCATGGCTTTGGCGCATTCGCGAAACCCGGCAGAAGATGGCGCGCTCGATGGCGACCGCGCTTCGTCTGATGTCGGAATATCCCGAATACCGCTTCATGTATAATCAGGGTATTCTGCTTGACTATCTTGAGCAGGATTATCCTGTGTTGTTCGAAAGGATCAGGGACCAGCATCGCGCCGGCGCGTTCGAGATCGAGGGCGCGCTCTGGCTGGAACCGGATGCCAACATTACGGGCGGGGAATCGCTGGTGCGCCACGTCCTGCGCGGCGTCCGCTACCATCAGCAGAAATTCGGCGTCCGTCCTCGGGTATTGTGGCTTCCCGATACGTTCGGCTACAGCGCCGCGTTCCCGCAAATCATGAAGCTTGCGGGGCTTTCGGTGTTCGTCACCCACAAGATGTCGTGGAGCGACACCAACCGGATGCCGAGCGAAACCTTCTTCTGGCAGGGGATCGACGGTACAAGGGCGCCAACCTATTTCCTCACCACCCAGCCCGCCGACGCCACCACGATCGAGACCTCGTACTGTCCGGACCTAAGGGCCAGCGACGTTATGGGCGCATGGCGGCGCTATGCGAAGAAGGAAACCAATGACGAGCTGTTTCTCGTCTACGGTTTCGGCGATGGCGGCGGCGGGCCGACGCGCGAAATGCTGGAGCATATCCGGCGGATGGAGCGCGGCATTCCGGGCTGCCCGCGCGTGTCGCAAGGCCATATGGGGCCGGCGCTTGAGCGGATCGTCACGCGCATGCACGAAAATCCCTCCGCCTATCAGGTCTGGGTCGGCGAGCTCTATCTGGAATTCCACCGCGGCACCTTCACCTCGGTCGCAAAGGTCAAGCGCAACAACCGCCGCGGAGAGGCGATGCTGCGCGAACTCGAACTGCTCGCAAGTCTCGCCTGGCTCGAGGCTGGGCAGGCCTACCCGGCCGAAGAACTTGCCGCGCTCTGGGATATCGCGTTGCTGAACCAGTTCCACGACATCCTGCCCGGCTCCTCGATCGGCCTCGTCTATGACGACAGCGACGAGGACTACGCGACCTTTTTCGCCCGCGCGGAAATGCTGCGGCGGAGCATAGTCGAGGGTCTTGCCGGCGCGGGAGAAGTGCTGGTGGTCAATCCCTTCGCGCAGGCGACGACCGGGCTGGTGCATTTCGACAGGGACACGGCCATTGCAATTGCCGGCCGCACCTCGCAGACCCTTATTCTCCCCGATGGGTCACGCCGGCAGGCGGTTCCGGTCGCTGAAGTTCCGGGCCTTGGCGCCGTGCGCCTTGCGGTGTCGGAAGCGGGTGCATTGCCGGAAGCGCCTTCGCCACTCACCGTGCGCGCCGACCGGCTGGAAAACGATTACATCTGTGCGCGCTTCGATGACGCAGGCCGTCTTGTCTCGCTCTACGACAAGACGGCGGAACGTGAATGCCTCAATCATACCGGCAACCGCCTCCAAGCCTTCCGCGATCTGCCCGAGGCCTACGATGCCTGGGAAATAGACAGGACATTCGAGGACCAGTTTTACGAGATCGACCATCTGGTGAGCGCCGAAGTCGTTGAAACCGGTCCGTGGCGGGCGGCGATCCGGTTCGAATGGGTCTATGAGGCTTCGCGTATCGTGCAGGTCGTCTCGCTGGAAGCGGATGGTCGTCTGCTGGAATTCGACACTTTCATCGACTGGCGCGAGCACAATACCATGGTGAAGGCGGCGTTTCCGCTCGCCATCCACGCATCGTCAACCGAGGCCGAAATCCAGTTCGGGCACGTTAGCCGCCCTTCGCACGTCAACACGAGCTGGGACGAGGCGCGGTTCGAAAGCCCGATGCATCGCTGGGTTTCGATGTCCGAGCCTGGCTTCGGCGTCGCCTTCCTCAACGATTGCAAATATGGCTATGACGCGCGCGACACCACAGTGCGCCTCACATTGTTGCGCTCGCCCACCTATCCTTGGCCGGCGGCCGATCAGGGCGAGCATCGCTTCCGCTATGCGCTCGCGCCGCATGCGGGGCTAGATACGTCCTCAGTTTCGGCGATGGCCGAGCGTTTCAATCATCCGCTTGTGGCCCTCGAAGGCGAGGGCGAGAAGGCAGCGCATACGCTCTCATCGCCGTTCGTCATCGACAATCCCGCGATTGCTGTCGAAGCGGTCAAGCGCGCCGAAGACGGCAATGGACTGATCGTGCGGCTGTGGGAACGTCTCGGCGCGCGCCAGCGGGCGCGGCTCAAAATAGCTTCGGGTCTCACAGCCTTTGCAGAAACCGATCTTCTCGAAGAACCGATCGTAGCGCTGGAACCGCAAGGCGATCAGGTTGAACTCGCGTTTTCGGCTTTCGAGATCAAGACGCTAAGGCTTGTGCCCACATCCTGAAGGGGTTGAGCAAGGATTTACCGTCATGGACAAGTGGCAGGCGACCTGCCACGGGTTCGATTAGAGAGCAGCCCATTGAGGACGGACTTATAAAAACCTGAGATTGGCGGTGCAAAAGTTGGCCCCGGAAGCGGGCGCGAGCTCGCGTCGGCTAAGGGAGTTTGAGGGAAGGGGCCTTGGATACGTCCCTCATATCCTCCAGACCGACCTCAATGTCCGGGCAGGTGTGAACCACCACTTTTGACCGCGAAAGCTTGATTTTATTGGACAATGGGAATTGCCAATGGGGGGGACCTGCAGCACCCCTTTGCGATCAAGCCTGATGGCGTCCGACACGGCGACTGCAGATGCACGTTTAACCGCATCAATGTGGGTCCCGCTCGAACTGGTAGTCAGGTGCGTGCTCGTAGCTCAACGTTGGATCCTTGAGGCGATCACGTGAAAGCTCCCTCAGAAGATCCTCCGCTACCAGAAAGTCATCCTCGGCAGGGGTGATCTGGTTGAGAACCGGTTCGTCGGGATGAAATCCCGTATTGACTTTGAAACGCCCGGCGGCACGATCTTGCTTGCTGCTCATCACGGGATTGAATCGACCGCGCCGCTTCGAGCCAGATTTCGCCGAGATCGGCGGCGATCATTGCCTCTTGTGCCGCGGACCACTGATCAGACTCTTATCGATGCGTCCCGGATCTCCATCCACTTCGACGCCGATCGTGGGGAGGCCGTAAAGGGTTTTCCGGTCATGCCGCCTTCAGGTCTCCGATTGCAGAAAATCGGAAACGACAAGGTTGAAGATGTCGGGCTTTTCCATATGCACATTATGCGCGCAACCGGGCACAACAGCGAGGCGGCAGCCGGGGATAGTCTTCCACAGCGTCTCCGGCTGGCTCCAGCCATAGGAACGGTCGCCATCGCCCCAGACGACGAGCGTCGGCATCGGGAAATGCTGGAGCGCCGCTGTGCCGTCCCAGTGCTCCCAGGCAGTGAGGCTGGCAAGCGCTGCCTGCAGGCTGGCGCGTGAGCCCTCGGCAAGGCAGGCGGCGTAGTCTTCAGCGTCGGCTCCTTTCATGAACCATGTGGCGGCGATCCGAGCGGCGGTTGCCGTCAGCCCCTCGGATCGGATGCGCTGCCGGGATGTCTCGATCGTCTCGAACCGGTTCGGCAACATGCCAACCGGACCCGTGCCGTAGAGAACGAGCTTTTCGATCCGCTCCGGCGCCATCGCCGCCATCTGCTGGACCACCATGCCGCCCATGGAATGGCCGAGGAGGAGGAACGTGTAGATGCCGAGCGCATCCAGCGTCTCGAAGACCAGCCGGGCATGCCCCTCGATACTTTCGGGCGTTTCGAGATGGCAGCTCGAGCCGAAGCCCGCAAGGTTCGGCGCGATGCAGCGGAAGCGTTTGGAGAAGGTCGCAAACTGTGCGTCCCACATGCCAGCGCCGCCGAGATAGCCGTGGACCAGCACCAGCGGCGGGCCTTCACCCTCTTCTCGGCAGATGAGTGGACCCACTGCGTTCACTCGACCGCCGAGAGGTCGAAATTCTCACCGGGGAAATATTTCGCCAACCGGATATCGGCGGTGCGGGCGTGGCCTTCCATGCCTTCAAGGCGCGAGATGCGGGCGGTGGCAACAGCTACAGGCTTCGAGGCGTCCCGGCTGGATCGCTGCCAGGTCACCACCTTCATGAACTTGTGCACCGAAAGCCCGCCGGTATAGCGCGCGGCTCCCGATGTCGGCAGGACGTGGTTGGTGCCTGAAGCCTTGTCGCCGTAAGCCACTGTGGTTTCCTCGCCGAGGAACAGCGAGCCGTAGCATTTCAGTCGGGCGAGCCACCAGTCGAGGTCTTCCGCCTGCACGCTCAGATGTTCCGGCGCGTAGTCGTCGGCGGTTGCGGCAACCTCCTCGCGGGTATCGCAGACGATCACCTCGGCATAATCGCGCCAGGCGGCCTCGGCGCTTGCCCGGTTCGGCTCCGGCAGACTGTTGATGAGGTTCGGCACGATCGCCATCACCTGTTCCCCGAGTACAGCGCTGTCGGTCACCAGCCAGACCGGGGAGTTGTAGCCGTGCTCGGCCTGGCCAACGAGATCGGCTGCGACGATTTCGGGATCGGCGCCGGCGTCGGCGATCACGAGGCTGTCGGTGGGGCCTGCGAACATGTCGATGCCGACGCGGCCGAACAGGATGCGCTTGGCTTCCGCCACGAACTGGTTGCCGGGGCCGACGAGGATGTCGGCTTTCGGCTGGCCGAACAGACCGAAGGCCATTGATGCCACGCCCTGCACGCCGCCCATGGCGAGAATGCTGTCTGCGCCGCAGAGATCGGCGGTGTAGAGGATTGCCGGATGTACGCCGGTTTCGGGTCGGGGCGGGGACGCGACCGTAACATGGTCGCAGCCCGCAACCTTCGCCGTCGTCACCGTCATGATCGCCGAGGCGACATGGCTGTAGCGACCGCCCGGCACATAGCAGCCGGCGGTCTGGCAGGGGATGATCTTCTGGCCGGCGATGAAGCCGGGCGCGATCTCGATTTCGGTTTCGCCGATCGTCGCCTTCTGGGCCTCGGCGAACCGGCGGATATTGTCGTGGGCGAAGCGGATATCGTCCTTGAGCTTTTGCGGCAGGCTGGCAGACACCGCTTCGACCTCGGCGCGGGTGACGACGATATCGCCCTCGTAACGGTCGAATTTTGCGGCGTAGGCTTTTGCCGTTTCCTCGCCACCGGCTTCTATCTCGTCAAGAATGCCCTGGACGATCCCGGTGACGGAGGCCGCATCGCTTTCAGCGGTCCTGAGAGCCTTTTTCAGATATGTACGCGGCACGAAACACCCCCCTCACTTCGGGATAATACAGGAAACGGAAAGCGGGCAGGCGGTCTACGCCTTGCCCTTCCACGGCACCAGCTTGCGCTCGAGAAAGCGCATCAGCATGTCGAAGGCATAGGCGATCGCGGCAATCACGATAATGCCCATGATCACCGTCGGGGTCTGCAGAAACTGCGAGGCCGACAGAACCATGTAGCCGATGCCCTTGGTGGCGGCGACCATTTCGGCGGCCACCAGCGTCGTCCAGCCAAAGCCGATGCCGATGCGCATGGCGGTCAGGATTTCCGGCAGGGCAGACGGCAGGATCACGTAGCGCATCACCTTCCAGCGGCTGGCGCCAAAGGAATAGGCGGCGTGGATCTGCTCGATCGCCGCCGATTTGACCCCGGAGCGGGCGCCGAGCGCCACCGGCGCGAACACCGACAGGAAGATCAGCAGCACCTTCGAGGTCTCGCCAATGCCGAACCAGATGATCATCAGCGGCAGATACGCAAGCGGCGGGATCGGCCGGTAGAACTCGATCGGCGGATCGAAAATGCCGCGCACCATGGGGCTCATGCCCATGGCAAGCCCGAGCGGTATGCCGATCAGGCAGGCCAGCAGAAAGGCGCTGAACACGCGCGCCGCCGAAATCAGGATATGGACGTAGAGCGGCGTACCGGTGAAGCCGTTCTGCATCGTGTCGAAGAACTTCGCCACGATCGCGACGGGGGAGGGCACGAACAGAGGCTTGACCAGACCGAGCGCGGTCACGCCCCACCAGATCGCGATCAGCAGGACGATGGTGACGACGCTGAGGATCATGGTATCGCCATAACCCGGCACGCCATAGGTTTCGCCCGGCCGCGTCGCCCGGCCCTTGGAAAGGCGCGAGAGCAGGCCGCCGCTCTTATTGCGCGGCGCGGGTGCTTCCGTCTCCGCCGGCTTGGTCTTGGTGATATCGCTCATGCCGCGTCTTCCTCGTCGGCGAAGATGATGGACAGCACCTCCTCGCGCAGTTTGATGAATTCCGGCGAAGCCTTGACCTCGCGCGCTTTGGCACCCTCGATGAACTGGCGTGAAAAGGACAGGTCGAAGCGATGGGTGATGCGGCCGGGGCGCGGCGACATCACGATAAGCTTCGTGCCCATGAAGAGCGCTTCCTCGACGCTGTGGGTAATGAAGAACACAGTTTTTCTGGTGTTGTCCCAGATTTTGAGAATGAGTTCCTGGGCCTTTTCGCGCGTCAGCGCGTCGAGCGCGCCCAGCGGCTCGTCCATCAGCAGCACGCGCGGGTCGCAGGTCAGCGCCCTGGCAATGCCGATGCGCTGCTGCATGCCGCCCGAAAGCGCATAGATCGGCGAATCCTCGAAACCCGTCAGGCCGAGAAGCGCTATGAATTTTTCGGCGATCTGGTCGCGCTCGGCCTTGGGCCGGCCCTGCAGCTTCAGCCCGAAGGCGACGTTTTCACGCACCGTGAGCCAAGGCATCAGCGCGTGTTTCTGAAACACCACCGAGCGGTCGGCGCCGGGGCCCTCGACCTTGTGGCCGTCGAGCAGGATCTCGCCGCTGGTCGGCGACAGGAAACCCGCGATGAGATTGAGGAGCGTCGATTTTCCGCAGCCGGACGCGCCGAGCGCCACGACGAAATCGCCCTCGCCGAGCGAAAGGTCTATCTCCCGGAGCGCCTCAACCGGTGCGTTACCGCTGGCGGATGGATAGACGACGGAAGCCCTGTTGATTTCCAACACCATGATCGTGGTCCCATCTGCCCCCGGACCTTTCGGCCGGGGGCGTCATATTGAGATTGCCAGGCTTACTTCGCGGCTTCGGCGTAATCGGCGTTGACGAAGGGCGTGTAGTCGTCGGCAACATTATCGATGCGGCCTGCGGACTTCAGGAATTCGGACGTGCCCTTGATGGTTTCGGCCGCGCCGCCGAGCCAGGTGTCGGTCACCTGTTCCGACAGCGGCAGGAAGGCAAAGCCTTCGAGGATGCCGGGAACCTGTGACGGATCGGCGCCGGTCGCCTCGGCAAGCGTCTTTACCGGCTCGCTGTCGGCCGTCCACTTCGACGGATCGGCGAGATATTCCTTGTTGACCCTGTCGACTTCCTTCAGGAAGGCAACGATCTGTTCCTTGTTCTCTTCGCCGAATTCGGTGTTGACCACCCAGGCGTCGAAGGTCGGATAACCCCAGGCGGCGGTTTCATCCGCGCCGATCAGTAGCGTTCCGGTTTCGGAAATCTGGGCCTGCACGGGCTGCCAGATCCAGGCGGCGTCGATGGCGTTCTGTTCCCAGGCGGCGGCAATCTGATCCGGCGGCATGTTCATGATGGTGACGTCGCCCTCGGCGATGCCCTCATGCTTCAGCGCGCCCATCAGCGAGAAATGCGCGGTCGAGCCGACCGGCACGGCAATCCGCTTGCCCTTGAGATCGGCCAGCGTCTCGATGCCGGAATCCTTGGAAACGATCAGGGATTCGGCCTTGCCGATCACATCCGAGAACGCGATCATCTGCAGATCCACGCCCTGGCTCGCGGCAATTGCGAGCGGCGAGGAGCCGAGTTCGGACAGAACCACGTCGCCCGAGGCCATGGCAGCGATCACATCCGTGCCGGCGGCGAATTTGCGCCACTCGACATCCCAGCCGGTCGCCTGTTCAACGGCGTCGGACGAGGCCAGAAGCTGCATCGGCGTCGGGTTGCCGAAATGGCCGATAATCACCGTTTCCGCGAATGCGGCGCCTGACATTAGCACGGTGACCGAGCCAGCGATTACGCCAGTCATCAAAGTTTTCAACATTCCACTCTCCAGATTTGGTTTAGGCGGGGATTGTTCTTGTTGTTGAGGCTGAGACCGCTTCCCGCATTGCATGTTCAGCCGTTATTCTGTCACTTCTCCTGCCCGGTTGAAAATGAGATACATGCTCCGGCCAGAAGATCGATCGTATCGATGGCATGGGCCGCCGGATCGACGGCGTTGGAGACCAGCGACAATTCCGAGCAGGCTATCAGCAGCATGTCAGCGCCTTCGGACATCAGCGCGTGGGAGACCGCCGTCATCTGAGCGCGGGCATTGTCGTCGGCGCCGCGGGTCTTGATGTGGCGGATCAGCTCCAGAAGCGGCGCGTCGTTGGCAAGGTAAAGCGGACCGCGCCCGGTGTCCGCAAAGGCGTTGGTGAAAACGCCGGTGATGCGCACGGCGGGCGAGGCCAGCATGCCGATCTTCGCGCCGGGCCGCGTCTCCGAAATGATCGCCTCGACTGTCAGCCTCACCATATCGATGAAGGGAATGGCAACGGCGTTGCGAATGCCATCGGCATAATGATGGGCGGTGTTGCAGGGCATGGCTAGCGCCTCCGCGCCGAAGGCCTCGAGCTTTTGCGCCATGCCGGCAATCACCGGGCCGGGGTCCTCCCCATCGCCCTCGATCAGCGCCTTGATGCGCGAAGGGACCTGCGGGTTGTTGTCGACGATCATCGGCACATGATCGGCATCGTCCCTGGCCGGCGTGGCGGCGATGATGCGGCTCATCAGAAGCACCGTCGCTTCCGGCCCCATGCCGCCGATAATCCCGATCCGACGCATGTCAGGCAGCTCCCTTCAGGCGGAGTTGCTCACCGCAATGGATGATGATCGCGGCGATATGAGCGCAGTCATCGATGCTGAAGGTCAGCGGAATGCGCATGTCGAAAAGGCCGGAAAGCACCTGATCGGTCTTCGGCAGCGCCTGATCGGCGATGAAATTCCAACTGTGGTGGTTGCTGGTGAAGGCCACGGGATCGGCATCGCCGAACCATTTGAGCTCGACGCCGAGCGCCTTTGCACTGGCCACGAAGGCGCGGGCCGCGTCGGGCGCGATGCCCTCGATCAGAAACTGGATCGAGCTGCCGACGGGATGCTCGGCCGCCGGGCGCTCTGGCAGGTAAAACAGGCCGGAGGCCTTCAGCGCGGTTTCGATGGTCCTATAGCGCTCGTTCCAGCGTTCGATATTGGTCTTGAGCCCGGCAAGCTGCGGGCGCAAAATCGCGGCGCGAAGATTGTCCATCCGGCCCGAGCAATTGGGCGTTTCAAGCCGCGCCTTTTCGAAATGGCTCTTGTCGGGCGCCGCGCCATGGCGCTCATAGAGCATGTAGGAGCCGGAGAGAATGATGGCCCGGGCCATGAAGGCCGGGTCGTTGGAGGTGAGCAACCCACCCTCGCCGGAATTCATGTGCTTGTAGGTCTGGGTGCTGAAACAGGCGGCGAGGCCGAAATTGCCGCTTTTCGTGCCGTTCCAGTCTGCCCCCATCGTGTGAGCGCAATCCTCGATCACCTGAATGCCGTGGCGGTTTGCGATCGCTATCAGCCGGTCCATGTCGGCGATATGGCCGCGCATGTGGGAGAGGAGCAGGAAGCGGGCGCTCCCGGCCTTTTGCTCCAGATCGTCAAGATCGATCACCAGATCGCGCGTGCATTCGACCAGCAGAGGACGCCCGCCGGCGTTCACGATCGCGCCGGGCACAGGCGACAGGGTGAAGGCGTTGGTCAGCACCGCCTCACCGTGCTTCAGACCCGCCGCCATCAGCGCGATATGCATGGCATAGCCGCCGGAGGCGCAGGCGAGGCAGTAATCCACGCCCTGAAAGCCGGCGTAATCCGCCTCGAACAGCGCCGCCTCCGCTGTTTCGCCGGCAACCGTGTTGTAGCGATGCAGCCTGCCGCTTTCGAGCACGCGGATAGCCGCGGTAATCGCCGCCTCGCCAAGCGGTTCCTGCTGGGTAAACGTGCCCGCAAACGGTTTCGGTGCCATAAAGGAAATAACCTTCTATTCGGCGGCGACGGTGGCAGTATGATCGAAGGCGAACGCGCTTGTATAGCCAAACAATCCCGCCGAACCGCCGGTATGGAGAAAAACGATCTTTTCGCCTTTCTTGAACATGCCCTTGCGGATCAGATCGATCAGGCCGGCAGCGCCCTTGCCCGAATAGACCGGGTCCAGAAGGATGCCTTCGATCTGGGCAAACATCTCGATCGCCTCGATCGTGGAAGGGGCGGGGATACCGTAGCCCTCGCCGACATAATCGGTGTTGGCGATCACATCCTCGCGGGCGACGACGCCCGGGCAGCCGAGCTTTTCGGCGGTCGCAATGGCAAGCTTGTAGACGTTTTCCTCCTGCTTCGGCTTCGGCGCGCGCACGCCGATGCCGAGCAGCGGGATTTGCGCATTGATTGCCTTCATGCCGACGATCAGGCCCGCCTGGGTGCCGGCGCTGCCGGTGGCGTGCACCAGATGGTCGATCTCGAGATCGCGCTCATTGGCCTGGTAGACCAGTTCCAGCGCGCAATTGGCATAGCCGAGCGCGCCGGTGGGGTTCGAGCCGCCGCCCGGGATGGTGTAGACGGTCTTGCCGGTCTTGCGGACTTCGTCGGCGACCGCTTCCATCTCGGCGTTCATGTCGAGCCCGCCGGGACGCTTTTCGGCGGTCGCGCCGTGGAGGTAATCGAGGAAGACGTTGCCGTTTTCATTGTAGTTCGGATCGTTGGAGCCGGTGCGGTCCTCCAGCAGAATGTGGCAGGCCATGCCGAGCTTCGCGCCAGCGGCTGCCGTCTGACGGGCGTGGTTGGACTGGGTGGCACCCTGGGTCATGACCACATCGGCCTTCATCGCCGCTGCTTCGGCCATCAGGAATTCGAGTTTGCGGGTCTTGTTGCCGCCGGTCGAAAGCCCGGTGCAGTCGTCGCGCTTGATCCAGATTTCGGGGCCGCCGAGTTCCGCCGTCAGGCGGTCGAGCCGCTCCAGAGGCGTCGGCAGGTGGGCCAGATGAACGCGGGGAAAACGGGCGAGATGCATGGAAAACCAACCTTGATCAAATTGCGTGATTTCAAATCTTGCGCATTTCTTTTCATTGATCAAATGCCGTTTTCGCGCGATAAAATGCAAATATTGCATATTAGGGGGGGCTCAACGTGCGGCTGGAATGGCTTGAGGATATCCTGGCGGTGGTGGAGACCGGCTCGTTCAATGCGGCCGCCGCGCGGCGTAACGTCACCCAGCCGGCCTTCTCGCGCCGCATCCGTGCGATCGAGGATTATGTCGGCGCCGAATTGTTCGATCGGGACCGCAAGCCCGTCGGCCTCAAGCCGTCCATCTCAGCGGAGCAGGAGGAGATCAAGCGGCTGGTATCCGAGATGAAGGATCTTCTCTACGAACTGCGAAGGCAGGGCAGGGAGGCCAACAACCGGATCGTGATCGTCAGCCAGCACGCGATCACCACGTCGCGCGCGCCGGCCATCATCGAGACATTTTCGAACGCGATCGATGTCAGCGTGCGCCTGCGCTCGGCCAATCGCGACGAATGTCTGGCGCTGCTGATGACCAAACAGGCCGACCTGTTGTTGAATTATCAGTCCGGCGGCGAAGCCAGTTCGGACTCCGAAGACTATCTGGAACGCATCAATCTAGGCACGGAGGCCTTCATACCGGTGTTCGCCTCGCATAGGCTCGAGCTTTTGAACGAAAGCTACGGGCGCGGCGAGCTGCCGGTGATCGCATACCCAAGCGACGCATTTCTCGGTCGCATCTTCAACGAGGAGGTGATGCCTTCCATTCAGAGCGGCGAATTCGTCCATCGCAAGGTCGAAACCGCCCTGACGCTCGCCGCGCTGCAATTTGCCATCAGCGGTGTCGGCGTTGCCTGGGTTCCGGAAAGCATAGCGAAAGACGCGATCCGCTCAGGCCTGATTTTTGACCTCCGCAACGTGCTGCCCTACACGATGCTGACGGTGGTAGCCGTCCGCATTGCCGGCGCGCACACCGAAGTGCAGAACCTGTTGTGGGAGGAGATCAATGCTATGCGCTGGCCAAAGCAGGACGATCGTAATTGACTCGTCTTGCTTGGCCGGACGACTGCAGTCAGAATCTCACGCCGGGTCCCAGGGCAGGATTTGAACACTGTTTTTTTCGCACACAGCTATTCGTTAGCTCATCCAGGCTGCCTCGTGCCAAACGCTTGTTTCCCCAAAACGCGCTATGCTGAACCCTCCGGAAGACGGAAACCAGCATGCCGGACCCCACAAACTGTTGCATCGCCTGGCAGAAAACCACTGTCGCCGGCGCCATCCAAGGCATTTCCGCATGAAGCGCCGCGGAAATCTCATCGGCGCCTGCTTCACTTTCGATTTCGACCCCTTCAACGCCGGTATTCAGCAATTCTATAGCTTTGCGGAAATCGGTCCCCAGATGCATTATCTGTGCCTTTATGATGTGCACTGTCCACCGCCAGAACCGCGACCAATCATGACCTTTGACCGTCTCCTGCTGGGTGAAGTTCATTTGTAAGCTTTCACCGACGATTGGTTTTTTCAGGCGTTATAATAAGGGGTAAGGCGCTCAATACCCTTATTATGACGCTTTGAGGAAACCGGAATGGCCACAGACAGCTCAAATTTTAATGTGTGCCAATGACATTCCTAGCGCATTTCCGATCCTCCTGCTGTCCGTAATTCGTGCATGAAGTGGAAGTCGCGCTCGTATCGCAATCACCACGTTCCAGCGAATTGCCCAAGTCTAAACAGCCACCAGGCGACGACACTCACACGCTCCTGAACATGTCATCACGGACGTTGTGCGCGGTATAGACACGCACGCTTTTGTGGCAGCCTTCAGGGGCGGTTGAAGTCGTCTGCAGTTTTGGCGGGCAAGAGCAATTGCCAAGCCTCGACCTCGAGCACAGTTGCGAGACGATCCAGCACATCAATAGACACGCTATAGCGACGACGCTCCAGTGCGCCGACATAGGTTCGGTCGACTTCCGCAAGGTGCGCAAGCTCCTCCTGCGACAGCCCCTTTTCCTTTCGGGCTTGCCTTAGGTTTTTCGCAAAGAGCTCCCTGATGTCCATGATCTGGACATTCGAGACTTGATGAGTATATTTCCACGGAGTATACTCATCATATGGCGGCGATTTCGCCATGACAGCAAACCCAGAATCATTCCTGAAAGCAATGTTCTCTTCCCCTCCTAGATTCTCGTTACACCTCTCGCACTGCTAATAACGGAACCGTACGGCCTGGAAGAGACAACTGTGAAAGACGTCTGCGCAAATCGTGAGGGCAGCCCATGAAGACGAAACAGATCATCATTGCAGTTCTCCTGTGCTTAACCGCAGGGCCTGCGCACCCTGAGGTTATTGAGTTTCCAGATGACCAGTTCTGGCGAAATCTCTCGCAGGTGTTTGCGGAAGAAACGCCAGACTATGACCAGATCGCGCGCCGGACGCCGGAATACCGTCAGGCTGACGAATTCGATAAAGGCGATGTCCTTGCGGAACAGGTGCTGAAGCTGAAACGTATGAAAGCCGATTTCGGATCGGACGAGCAGGTGCTGTTCCGCGCCGCCATTCGTCTCGATGACTATGATGCCGAAAGAGGCGGCTTCGAGGCGGTCACCATTGAGTCTTCGCTCCGTCAATCGTATGCTGACGCACGCGGAGGTGTTGGAAACAAGGCCGATGTTAAACTAACAACACCAGATTATTGTTTTCGGCAAACCAAGCAGTTGCGGCTGTTTCTGTGCAAAACCGAAGTTGCATCACTATTGTTGCCAGCTTAAGCCTCGAGACGATGAAGATTGTGCGCAGTCTGCCAGATCTGGAGCTTATGGAATGAAGCCGCTACCTCTTACCTTGATCCTTGCCATGCTGTCGACAAGCGCATTCGCCCAGCAGAACTTCAGCTGCTCCTGGGGCAAACAAGGCGCCTGTCTTGATTATGGCGACACCGTATGCTCGAGCAGCGGCAAATGCGTCAGCGCGGATGCCGCTTGTTTCAGCAGTTATCAATGCAATTATGAGGGCTTCACCTGTAAATCGAACCTGACCGATTGCGCCGACCAATATGACAGCCTCATCGCCAAGTATAATACACTAGTGAATGATTATAACGGCCTGCTGCAGGATAATCAGGACCTGCAGAACGCTCTTCAGGAAACATTGAACGCGCTTGAAAATGTCCGTGCCGAGCGTGGCCGTCTGAGTGCTCAGGTCTACGAAATCCAGCGAAAGCTTCAGGCTAGCCAGACTTCGCTCCAGGAGCTTCAGGATTGTTTGCTGACGGCGGGTACGCTGGAAGATGCGCAGTACTGCGCTGAGTGATGGGAACGTCTCCGTTTCGTGTCCTCTTCACGGTCAGATAAAACGAATCACCACTATGTAGCGTGTCCTCGTGGCTCGAAGAGCATTGCAAAACTACGAACAGATCAGGTCTTATGGCCAGGAAGCATAAGATATCGACCTTAGAGACGAACTTTATTCAACAAAGTTGGCTTGATTTTGAATAGTGCGAAAATATCTTATTGACTTTTGTGTTTTCTATTCGAATCAGAAGCTTCTTCGAAGTTTCAATTCGAATGCAGTTCTTGAATCTGATTTCTCGCCATCGACGATGCTCTTCCACATTTCACCAGCAAACAGATTATATGCGAAAAATGAAAATAGGTTGTATTTTTCAGTATAAATTCAACCATAGGTTTTTTGCCGGCAAATAACGCCACTCACAGTGCGTTTTCATTCATTCGATCATGCATAGATAAGTGAAGCTGTTGACCGGAATAGTGTTACGGATAATGGCGAAAAACCGACACCCCAGAAAAGACCAGCTGCGGCATGAGCGCATCAAGTATGAGCTCGCCCGCCGAGGCTTGTCCTTGGCACATATTGCACGTCAGGCAGGCGTCGGCATTTCGGCTGTAAGTTCCGTATCGATCGGCAGAAGCCGGTCCACCAAAATCGAACAGCATCTGGCTTCCGCCTTGAACATGGACGCCGCCCAGCTGTTTCCGGAGCGCTACCCCGACACCAGCAAAGGAGCTTCAAAATGACCTAAGCGCATCTCTGGAGCTCTAAAA
>NZ_JAINWJ010000038.1 GCF_021021415.1 Martelella mediterranea
TCAAAATGACCTAAGCGCATCTCTGGAGCTCTAAAAAAGGTTGAGGCTCGAAGGATTGCAGTCCTAACGAGCCTCGTAAAATCGTGCAGCACGATCTGCCTCTTTTATCTCATAGAAATCCATAAAACGCAAACTCCGTGCGCAGCTCTGACTTGCGCCACGATGACTGCTGCTTGTTTGCAGCAGAGAAAAGATAAAAGCATGAAAGATCCGAAAAAGTCCGGCGCCCACCGCGCCCGGTCAGCGAATAATGCTGCTCAATCCACGCCGAA
>NZ_JAINWJ010000039.1 GCF_021021415.1 Martelella mediterranea
CCGGCCCTTCTCAGCCTGCCAAACTTAACGTGACAACGCCCGCGCGGGCAGTCTGTAGGTCCAAGCGCCTTCGACCAGCATGCGTCGCGCACGGATGTTGCCGGCCTTCGTGATCGACCCACGCGACACGCTGGCACCGGTCGAATGCTCTTTGGGAACCAGCCCCAGCCAGGCCATGAACTGACGCGGATTACTGAAGCGTCTAAAGTCGCCGATCTCCGATACCAATGTCATCGCCGAGATCTGCGCGACACCACGCAGGGCCTGGATCGCTTCGACGATCGGGTTAAGCGACCAATCCTGCAAGAGCTCCACCATTTGCCGTGTCAGCCGGTCGCGCCGCTCCTCGATCTGCTCAATGGCACGAATATATTCTTCCATAGCAATTTGCTGCGCGCGATGATCAAAGCGCTGTGTCGCCAACCAGTTTCGATGAGCTTTGCTCCAGTGGGAGCGACCTTCGAAGACCCTGCCGTGCCTGAGCAGAAATGACAAGAGATGCTGGCGGGCGCGTCGTAAATCCGAGACGGCCGCTTCCCGTGCCCGGCAAAGATCGCGCATGGCCTCATGCGTCTCGTCGGGAACCCAGATGGATGACAGTTCGCCTGCACGCAACAAGGCGGCAAGCGCGACAGCATCGCGCCGATCCGTTTTGACCTGAAGTCCCGGACGGGTCGGAACGAGCGATGGTGCAACGACAAGGCATTCATGGCCAAGATCGCGAAGTTGGCGATACAGACCGTAGCCTGTCGGGCCAGCCTCATAGCAAAGGCACAGGCGTCCGTGACGTCCTGCAAGCCTATCGACAAATTTGCGCACCGCATCAGCACGGTTGGCGATTTCACCGTAGTAACGCACCTCTCCCTTGCGGCCAGCTTCCGCCAGGCCAATGGCTATTTTTTCCTTGCTCACATCCAAACCAACGTAAAGTGCTGTATCATCGGTCACGGCTCGTCTCCTATGTTTGAGGCTCTGGCTGCAAAGTTAACCCTCGTTGCCAACATATTGCGAGGCGAGCCACCATGCCGATCACGGACATGGGGTCTCAAGCTTCCTTTTGAGGAGGCTTTCATGCGCAGCGAACGTTTTGTCATCTCGGATCGCAGCTGGTCGATTATAGAACCGTTGCTGCCCGGCAGCGTCCGGGATCGAGGCCGGACCGCAAGGGATAACCGACTGTTTCTTGAGGCGGTGCTCTGGAAGGTGCGCGTTGGTGGCCCGTGGCGGGATCTCCCATCGGGGTTTGGCGAATGGAACAGTGTGTTCAGGCGTTTCCGTCGATGGGCCCAACGTGGCGTGTTTCAACGGATTTTCGAGGCTGTATCGGGTGACCCCGACTTTGAATATGTTCTTGTCGATGGCACGATCGTCAGCGTCCACCAGAAGGCGACTGGCGCAAAAGGGAGACTCTCAATCAGGCCATCGGGCGCTCGAAAGGCGGATTGACCACCAAGGTTCTCGCCCTCACCGATGCGTTGGGCAATCTGGCGCGCTTCAAGTTGCTGCCCGGACAGCGCAGTGAAATCGTTGGTGTGCCAGACCTGATCGACGGCCTGAATTTTGGCGCTATGCTTGCCGACAAGGCATTCGATGCCAATTCCTTGCGACAAGACCTCGACACGCGCAAGGCACAAGCCGTCATACCGGCGAAAACAAATCGTCGCGTCCACATTCCCCACGATGAGGAAACCTACAAGTGGCGTCATCTGATTGAAAACTATTTCAGCAAAATCAAAGAGTTCAGAGGTATCAACACAAGATACGACAAGACGGATGCCAGCTATGAAGCCTCATGGAACCTGGCTGCAACAATCATCGCATTGCGATGAATGTCCACAGACTCTAGATATCTGCAAATCTTTCAGCTGCGGTTAACCTGACATCACCCGCCGGCCTTCCGAATGCGCAAAACAGCGGTGCTGTCGTGCTGCAAGCCCCCGCTGCCTGATAGAGAAAGGCAGCCAAACACCTTCAGGCTGCCTTCCTCCGTGTGATCAGCCGTGGATTAAGGAACCCGTCAGAGATGTGATCGGCTTCCAAAGGGATTGCCGCTGCAAAGGAGTTACGGCAGCCTCGGGTTTGTTCCGGGGGTCCCGTATTTGGATGCCTGTCACGGAAGCAATTGCGAAGACAATGCGCTGAAAACGCTGACTTTGAAGCTCCCCCCCATCCGATACATACCGGAACATGTTGATAATTATACAATATATTCAGTAATTTATGGTGTATTTTGAGGTCAGCGTCCGCGCCGATGTTAGTCGCCTTTCACTTTCATGTTTGACAGCAAATCCTCTAGGCGGTATTGAATGGTTCATTGGTCCTACCAATGAATAAGGAGGAGTATCCAGCTATGTTGAAGAGAATAGGCCAGGCCCTGTGCGTGGCTACATTTGCTTTTGCCGCGATGGCGGGCAACGCGCTTGCTGACGACAAGCCGACCGTTGTGTTCATGCTTCTGCATGCCGATGCCTACATGCTCGGCGTCGAGCATGGTTTCGAGGAAGCCGCTGGCGACAACGTCAATGTCGAAGTGGCCATCATCAACGACGACCCGGCGCGCGAGGCGCAGCTTCTGTCGCAATATGCCGCCCGCCAGGTCGACTATGTGGTGGCTTCGCCGACGTCGCCCGAAGGCTCGCTGGCGTCGATCCGCAACCTGGTTAATTCCGGTGTCAAGGTCGTATGCTTCAATACGTGCCTCGGCGATGCCTCGGAGAGCCTGGTCGAAGGGTTCGTGGCCACGGATCACTACGCCATGGGCGAAGAGATCGGCAAATATGCGGCCAAGTGGATCAACGACAACCGCGACGGCAAGGCAACGATCGGCATCGTGCACTGCAACACCTACATCGAATGCCAGGACCGCGAAGCCGGTTTCAAGAAGGCGCTCGCCGATGGCGGCGTGACGGCGGCCTATCCGAACGAGCAGCTCGCGCTGGCGCCGGATAAAGCGGCGACGATCACTGAAAACATGCTGACCGGCAATCCCGATATCGACCTGATGTGGGGCGGTTCCGACGGCTCGACCAGCGGCATCACGACGGCCGTCGGCAACGATCCGAATTGGACCAAGCGCATCCGCGTCTTCGGCCAGGACATCAGCCCGGAACTTGCCAAACGGCTGTCCGAAACGCCGCCGATCCTGATCGCAACCGCCGGCCAGGACGGACCCGGTACCGGAAAGGCAGCCTACGATATGGTGAACAAGCTGATGAACGGCGAAAAGATCGACCAGTTCAAGGTCGAAATCGGTCCGACCGTGTTTGCCCGCGACAATCCGGAAGTGATCGAGGAATACCTCGCCTCGACCAACTAAACCGGACTGAAACACCAAACCAGGCGAAGAGGCCGGATCAGCTGGCCTCTTCGGCAAGGGATACGAGCACCGCCAAACGGAATGAACCCGATGTCTGTTAATACCCTCACACAATCACGTCCCGGCAGCCGTCGTATGCTGAAAAGACTGTCCCGCACCGGGCTTCTGGCCGGACTCGTCGTGCTCTTCGTCGTCGGCGCATTGTTGTCGCCTGCGTTCCTGAGCGTGCCCAATCAGCTCAATATTCTCCGTCAGGCCGCCTTTGTCGGCATCATCGCCTGCGGCATGACCTATGTGATCCTCGCCGGCGAGATCGACATATCCGTCGGTTCGCTGGTCGCGCTCAGTTCCGCCCTTCTCGGGGTGATGATGACCAAGCTCGGCTACCCACTGCCGGTCGCCATCCTCGCGGTTCTTGTCGTCGGCATGGTTTCGGGCCTTCTGACCGGGCTTGCGCGCGTGTTTTTCGGCGTTCCCAGCTTCATCTCGACGCTGGCGCTTTATCTGGCGCTGCGCGGGCTGGCGCAGATCATTACCGGCTCGCTGCCGATCGTCATCGATAACCCCGTCCTGCGGTTTTTCGGCAATGGACGGATGGCCGGCATCCCGGTTCAGGTGATCATCCTGCTCGCGGTTTTCGCGATCGCCTTTTTCGTCTCCCGGAAAACGACGTTCGGTCGCTCGATCTACGCAATCGGCGGCAATGCCAAGGCCGCACGCCTTGCCGGCATTCCGGTCGACCGGGTGCGCATCCTGATTTTCGTCATCACCGGCGTGCTGGCCGCTTTCGTCGGCATTCTGCTCAGCGCCAGGCTTGAGGCGGGCAACGCCAACATCGCCACCGGTCTCGAATTCGAGGTCATCGCCGCGGTGATCGTCGGCGGCACGAGCCTCGCCGGCGGCCATGGCGGCATCGCCGGCACCTTTCTCGGCGTGCTGTTCATCACCGTGCTTTCCAACATTCTCGTGCTTCTGGGCGTCGACCCGTTCGCGCAGGACGTCGTGCGCGGCGCAATCGTTCTGCTTGCGGTCCTGATCGCCAATATTCAGACTGGCGAGACCCGGAAAGACTGATGGGGAGGGACAGAGGATGACGCCGCAGGTTCTTGACCTTACCGGAATATCCAAGGCGTTTGCCGGCGTGCAGGCGCTCGACAATGTCGCCTTCAACCTTCAGGCCGGGGAAGTCCGTGCGCTGATGGGCAAGAACGGCGCCGGCAAGTCGACGCTGGTGCGCATTATCAGCGGCGCGACTGCGCCCGACAGCGGCACGATCCGCGCGGATGGCGAGACGGTTTCGTTTTCCACGCCCGCCGAAGCGACCGCCGCCGGCATCGCCACCGTGCATCAGGAGCTGACGATCATTCCGGGCCTGAGCGTTGCCGAAAACATCACGCTCGGCCATTGGCCGCAGCGCCGCGGCATCCTCGATAATGGCGCGGCCGAACGCGTGGCCCGCGAAGCGCTCGATCAGTTGGGCGAGACGATCGATCCTCACATGGCCGCCGGCGAGCTTTCGATCGCCAAGCAACAGATCGTCGAAATCGCCCGTGCCCTGGCGTTGAAGCCGAAGGTCCTGATCCTCGACGAGCCGACAAGTTCGCTCCCGGCTCATGAGGTGGAGGCGCTGCTGCGTCTGGTCCGGCGGCTCGGCGAGAACGGCGTCGCCGTCATCTATGTCTCGCATCGCATGGACGAGATTGGTCGCGTGGCCGACACAGTGACCGTGCTGAGAGACGGACGGCTGATCGACACCCTGCCGATCGCCAAGGCGCCGGTGCGCCATATCGCGCAGTTGATGGTCGGCGAAGGGATCGAGGTCGCCGAGCACGGAACGACGCAAGCCCCGGGCAGCGAAATCGCTCTCGAATGCCGGACTTTGAACGCCGGACCGCGTGTCCGCGACATTTCGCTCGATATCCGCAAGGGAGAAATCCTCGGCATCGCCGGCCTGCTCGGCGCCGGACGTTCGGAGTTCCTGCGCGTCTTGTCGGGAATCGACCGGTCGGAATCGGGTGTTCTGTTCGTCGGAGCGCGAGAGATCCGCCACCCGACGATCCAGACCATGCTCAAGAACGGCGTGGCGCTCGTTCCTGAGGACCGCAAGTCGGAAGGGTTGGTGCTCGGCATGCCAATATCGCAGAACCTGTCGATGTCGGCGCTCGGCCGCGTGGCGAGCGGTGGCATCCTGCGGGCCGCGCGCGAACGGCGGCTGGCCGAATATGCGCGCGACCTGCTCGACATCAAGGTCAGCGATCTGGCCCTGCCGGTCCAGACCCTTTCGGGCGGCAACCAGCAGAAGGTCGTTTTCGGCCGCTGTCTCAATGCCGAGGTCGACATCCTGCTTCTCGACGAGCCGACGCGCGGCGTCGACGTGCAGGCCAAGCAGCAGATCTACGATCTCATTCGCGATCTGGCCCGCCAGGGGAAGGGGATCATCGTCGTATCCTCCGAATATGAGGAACTCCTTCTTCTGTGCCACCGCGTGGTGATCATGGCCGACGGGCGGATCGTCGATGAATTCGATCCCGGCAACGAGCGCATGGACGGCCTTATGGCGCGCCTGCTGGCTGCCAACGAGGGGATGGAGAAAGAAACGACGGAGGAATCAGCTTGATGGCCGAAAAGTCGACCCCGCGTGACAAGCTCGCCAGCCTGCCGGTTGCACCTTTGCAGCAGCGCGGCCACACCGATCACATGGTTTCCTCGATCATGAAGATGATCGAGCAGGGCATATTGAAGGAAGGCGACGTTCTGCCGGCCGAACGGGAGCTGGCGCAGCAGTTCAATGTCGGGCGCAATACGCTGCGCGAGGCGATCAAGGTGTTGGAGATCTACGGCGTCGTCGATCGCGCGCCGCGCCACGGTACAGTGATCAAGCAGGCCAATATCGATCATATCGTCGGCATTGCCTTTGCGGGCATGCAAATCACGCCGACCGTGTTCGAGGACATTCAGGGATATCGCCGCCTGATCGAAATGGGCGTGGCTCCCCATGTCGTCGCGCGGGCGGCAGACGACGACTACGCCCGCCTGGAAACCCTGATCGGGAATATGGCTGGCACCTCCGACCTGCGCGAACAGGCGCATTGGGATTTCGAGTTCCACCTCTATCTCGTCAGCCTTGAGGGCAATTCGGTCCTGACGCGGAGCTACCGTGTGCTGGCCGAACCGATGAAGCGGCTGATGGAACTCGGCAAGGGGTCGCGTGGCACGGAGGTGGCCGTCAACCAGCATCGCCATATCCTCGAAGCGCTCAGAACCGGCGATGTCGGCGCGTATTCGTCGCTTCTTTCCGAGCACATGGAATTCGGCCGCCGCTTCGTCGGCGAAAGCTGACGCGGTTACGGCAATACAAACTTGAACAAGCAGACAAGCGTGGAAGCAATGCAGATCGGTCTCGGCCTTTATCGGAATCAATTGAACGACGATTATTACAAATTTGCCCGCCAGCTCGGCGTCGAACAGATCGTGGTGCATCTGGAGAATTATCTCGCCAGCAACGACGGTGGCCAGGTCGCGCTCTCGCGCGGCGACAGCGACGGCTGGGGCCAGGCCGTCGACGGCTACTGGACCTACGACACCTTCCGGGCGCTGATCGACGAACTGGAGGCCAACGGGCTGAAGCTTGCGGCGATCGAGAATTTCGCGGTTAAGCAGTGGTCGGATGTTCTTCTCGGCGGCCCCAAGCGCGACGAACAGCTCGCGGCGCTGAAGCAGATGATCCGCGATGCCGGACGCGCCGGCGTGCCCTGCTTCGGCTACAATTTCTCCGTGGCCGGCGTGTGGGGCTGGGTGCGCGGTCCGTTTGCGCGCGGCGGCGCGATAAGCGTGGGCTTCGATGCCGGGGCGATCGATGCCGACGAGCCGATCCCCGACGGCATGGTCTGGAACATGCGCTATGCCGCCGGCGAGGCCGGCAAGACGGTGCCCCCGGTCTCGCAGGAGGAAATCTGGGCGCGCGCCTCGTATTTCCTCAACGAAATCCTGCCGGTGGCGGAAGAGGTTGGCGTGCGGCTCGCCGCCCATCCCGATGACCCGCCGATGGAAGCCCTGCGCGGCGCCGCAAGGCTCGTCAACCAGCCGGAGAAATACCACCGGCTCGTCAGCATCAATCCGAGCCCGTCCAACACGCTGGAACTGTGCCTCGGCAGCGTCCAGGAAATGAGCGGCGGCGACGTCTACGACACCGTCGCCCGCTTCGCCCGCGAAAATCGCATCGGCTACATCCATTTCCGCAACGTGAAGGGGAAAGTGCCGAACTATCACGAAGTCTTCGTCGATGAGGGAGACATCGACATGGCTCGGATCATGAAAATCCTCAAGGTGAACGGCTTTGCCGGTGTCATGATCCCGGACCACACGCCTGAAATTCATTGTGACGCGCCGTGGCATGCCGGCATGGCCTATGCGATCGGCTATATGCGCGCGTTGCTCGCCACGGCCTGACAGGGAGGCATTTATGACAAGAACGCTCAATGGAGCCGCTGGCCCGAAATGGGCCACAACGACGAGCCACAGAAGCTGGCTTCTGGACCAGGCCAACGCGCTGATTGATTTCTATCATCCCGGCGCCGTCAATCCGCGCGGCGGTTTCTTCGACCTCGATGATTACGGCAACCCGCTGCCCACGGGTTGGCCGCCGGGGCCAGCGCCGACGCGCGCTCTGTTTGCCTCCGTGCGCATGGTCCACTGCTTTTCGCTCGCGCATCTCATGGGCCGGCCCGGCGTTGCCGACAATATCGACCACGGCATGGACTTTCTCTGGAATGGCCATCGCGACCGCAGGCATGGCGGCTATCACTGGGGCAGCGGCTATAACGGACCGACCGATGCGAGCAAGCAGGCCTATGGCCATGCCTTCGTGCTGCTGGCTGGCGCCAGTGCCAAGATGGTCGGCCATCCCGACGCCGATCGGCTGATCGCGGACGCCACGACCGTGATTCTCGAGAAGTTCTGGGAGAAGAACAAGGGCGCGATCGCCGAGGAGTTCAACGAGGACTGGTCTCCGATCAGCAATTATCGCGGCCAGAATTCGAACATGCATTTCACCGAGGCCTGCATGGCTGCCTATGAGGCGACGGGCGACAACCAGTATCTCGAAATGGCGACCGCCGTTGCCGAACTTCTGATTGGCCGGATCACCGCCGGCAATGAATGGCGATTGCCGGAACATTTCGACGAGAACTGGCAGATCGACCGGGATTACGACCGCGACGTCTTCCGCCCGTTCGGAACCACCGTCGGTCACTGGCTGGAATGGTCGCGGCTGCTGCTGCAGCTCTGGGAGCTCAAGGGCCGCGAGTCTGCCTGGTTGCCCGATGCGGCGAAGACGCTGTTCCGCAAGGCTACGGAAGAAGGCTGGGACGCGGAAAAAGGCGGCTTCTATTTCACCCTCGACTGGCAGGGCAAGCCGCGCGACCGCGATCGCTACTGGTGGCCCTGCGCCGAGGGCATCGGCGCTGCGTCGTTCCTGACCCGGATCGACGGCGACGATTTCTACGAGGCCTGGTACCGCCGCATCTGGGACTTTGCCGACAGCCACCTGATCGACCATCTAAACGGCTCTTGGCATCCGCAACTGGATGACGAACTGACACCGATCACCGACCCCTGGTACGGAAAGCCGGATATGTATCATTCCTTTCAGGCCTGCCTGATCCCGATGCTGCCGACCTCCGGCAGCGTCTGCCACGGCCTGCTGACGAAGGGACTCTGACGATGGGCTCCGACCTGAAGGGAAAGACGGCGCTCGTGACCGGCGGCGCCCGCGGCATAGGCCACGATATCAGCGCCGCCCTTGCGGGAAGCAACGTCGTCATTCATGCCCGCAATGTTACGGACGCGGTTCGGAGTTTCGCCGAGGACCTGGCCGCAGAGCACGGCGTCAGGACATATGTCGTCACGGCGGATTTCCTGAAGCCCGACGGCGTCGATCAACTGTTCGCCGGCATCGCCGCTGCCGATGTCGGACCGCTCGATATTCTCATCAATAATGCTGGTTTCGAGACGACGGCGGCGGCGGAAGATATGCCGGTTGCCGAATGGCAGGCGGTGATCGACGTCAATCTCAACGCGCCCTTCAGGTGCAGCCAGCATGCCGCCTGGCAGATGATCGAAAAAGGCGGCGGCGTCATCATCAACATCACCTCCATCCACGACAGCGTCCCGCGCAAAGGGCTCGCTCACTATTGCGCAGCCAAGGCGGCATTGAAGATGCTCGGCCACTGCACCGCGCTCGAATGGGCCGAACACGGCATCCGGGTCATCGGCGTCGGACCGGGCGCGATCGAGACCGACATGAACCGCGAGGCGATCGAGGGCTTCGGACGCGATAAGTTCGAGGGCTGGATACCTGTCGGCAGGCTCGGCAATACCGGCGATATCGCGGAAACCGTCCGGTTCCTGTGTTCCGACGCTGCAAGCTATATCACCGCCACCGACATCTATGTTGACGGCGGCTACATGAAAAATCTCGTGCGATATGATGACCGCCCGGACAGGCGCGGCTGAACAGGGAGAAAAGACGTGAATCAGTATATGAGCGATGACGCGCTGTTTTCGGCATTGAAGGAGAAGCTGTTTACCGCCGTCGTCGGGGATGTTCTCGACAAGATGGGCTACCGGCGCCAATTCCTGCCGCAGGCGATCGGGCCCCTGCGCAGCGATATGCGCGTTGCTGGCCGGGCGATGCCCGTGCTCGAGGCGGATGTCTTCGACGAGATCGCAGCTTCCTCGAATGGTCCGCTCGGCGCTGTTCCCTTCGGCCTGATGATGCGGGCGCTCGATGACCTGAAGCCCGGCGAGATCTATATCGCCAGCGGTTCGTCGTTCAATTACGCCTTGTGGGGCGAACTGATGTCGACACGAGCCGCCCATCTCCGCGCCGCGGGCGCGGTGCTCAACGGGTTCGTACGCGACTCTAACGGTATCGAGGCGCTCGGCTTCCCGACCTTCTGCCGCGGCGTTTATGCGCAGGACCAGGGCCAGCGTGGCAAGGTCATTGATTATCGTGTACCGATCGAGATCGAAGGCATCCGCATCAATCCGGGCGATCTGCTGTTCGGTGATCGCGAGGGCGTCCTCGTCATCCCGAAGCCGGTCGAGCAGGAGGCGGTTGCCGCCGCGCTGGAAAAGGTTGCCACCGAAAACACCGTCGCCAAGGCGATCCGCAACGGCATGAGTGCGGAACAGGCGTTCGCTACCTACGGAGTCCTGTAATGGATTGTCCGGCCTGGCAGGTCTATATCGGAACTTATACCGAGCCGCTTGACGGGCACGGCCAGCCGGGGCCGGGCGTCGCTGTAATTGAACTCGACAGGGATAGCGGGGCCGCGCAAGTGCAGGAGGCGCTTTCTGCGATCAACCCTTCCTATATCGCGATATCGGCAGACGGGAGCCGGTTTTATTGCGTCCGGGAGGTTTTCGGTGACCGGCAGCCCGCCCTCGCTGCCTATCGCAGAAAGTCGAAGGGCTCCCTCGAAAAGACGGGATGTCAACCGGTGTCCGGCGATCTTCCCTGTCATCTGGCGCTGGATGAAACCGGGTGGTTGATTGCCACTGCGCAGTATGGCGGCGGTAATGTTGCGCTGTTCCCGCTTGACGAAAACGGCGATCCTCAACCGGCGATAAGCCTTGTCCGGCACAGCGGACGGGGGAGATATACTGCAAGGCAGGAGGGGCCGCATGCCCATTGCGTCCTTTTCGACGGAACCCGGCAACTACTGGTGGCCGATCTGGGCCTCGATAGCATCTTTGTCTATCAGCTCGATCCGGCAACCGGCGGTATTGATGAGGGGCGCCGCCGCCGAATTGCTCTTCCGGCGGGCTGTGGCCCGCGCCATATGGTATTGTCGACCGATTTACGTTTTCTGTATGTGGCTTGTGAGCTTGATGAAACCATTGTGACGCTCAAACGCAATGGCGATGATTTCGAGATCTCGCGACAAACGGTCATTTTTGCTGATGCCGAAGATGGCAACGGCACTGTAGCAGCTATCCGCCTATCTCCCGACGGTCGGCATCTCTATGTCTCCGGTCGTCGCCAGGGCAAGATCGCCTGCCTTGCACTCGATGCGGACGGCTTGCCCCGTGTCGTCGCCGCTGTTTCTTCAGGCGGAGAATGGCCGAGGGATGTCGCTCTGTCGCCTGAGGGCCGATTCCTGTTGGCCGCGAACCAGCAAAGTGGGAATGTCTGCATCTTCCGTCGCGATGCAGAAAGCGGAATGCTGGCCGCTATAGGCACCGTTCCCGACCTGGGAGCTCCTGCCGTCATCGCCTTCGCGTAGATCCGATCTGTCCGGAAGCGACGAGCTCATGCTGCCTGTCATGGGCAGGGCGTGAAAACAGCGATGCAAACGATAACAGTCGCGTGGGGGGCTTGTCGCAAATTTCTGCGTTTAACGGGCTATTCACCAAGTTTGGGGAGATTTCGCTCCGGATTTAGCGGAGCGTAACCATGATTTTGAATGCCATCGTCGAAAAACTGAAGCGCCAATCGAAGAACGATTTCAAAGGGCGGCATTTCGAGGCATGGCTCATCGTGCAGGCGGTGACCTGGTACCTGCGCTATCCGCTTAGCTACCGAGACTTGGAAGAGATGTTCCGGGAGCGCGGCTTCGAGGTCGATCATAGCACGATCAACCGTTGGGTCTTGGCTTATGCGCCTGTCATCGAGAAACGGCTGCGGCAGTTTCGACGACCCCACTGTGGCTCAGTCAGGATTGACGAGACCTACGTCAAGATCCTCGGCAAGTGGCGCTACCTGTACCGTGCCATCGACAAGCACGGAAACCCGATTGACTTCCTGCTCACCACGAAGCGCGACCTTGATGCCGCGAAGCGATTCTTTCGAAAGATGCTCAAGGACGAGCCGCTACTTTCGCCGGGGAAGATCGGCACCGATGGGGCCAACACCTTCCCCTCAACGATCAAGACGGCCGTCGATGACAGGCACCTGCGTCCGAATCCGGTTCATTATGTTACCAAGCATCTCCAGCAAGGCATCGAGAGTGACCACTTTCGAGTGAAGAAGAACATGCCAAAGATCGGCAGCTTCCAATCTTTCAACACGGCGCGCCGAACGATTGCGGGTTTTGAAGCGATGCTCTGGCTGAAGAAGGGCTTCGGCTTCACTGGCGATTGGACTGTAAATGACGAGAACGACCTGCTCGCGCGCCTTTTCGGACTGCAAAAAGTCAACAAAGCATGAAGCGTACCCCATTTAGGGTTAAACTGCGGGGCCGAACCTAACTTTGCGACACGCCCCCGCCGCTTACACTTGGGTCATGATCCGATCGCTACTTCATTTTCTGCATCAAACAATTTCAGTGCTCCGGTCCGGGGGACCAGGTACACGGTGTCTCCGTCGCTGACATTCGTAGCATACGGAACCAGAACCTGGGTGGACACGCCGGCAAACATGCCTTCGATCAGCGTCTCGTCGCCCATCATCTCGGTCAGTTCGACATGCATGGCGATCGCGCCTTTGCCGTCGGCCGTCGCCAGGGTAAAATCCCTCGGCCTGAAACCGGCGATCAGGGATTGTCCCTCGTGAAGCCCGCTCGCGCGTTTGGGGTCGAGATCGAAGCTATGTCCGTCTCCGGTTTCAAGTCGGGGGACCGAGCCATCCATCCGTGCGGTCACCGGATAGATGTTGATGTTGGGCGTGCCGACGAACTGCGCGACAAAGAGTGTCCGGGGGGAATAATAGATTTCTTCCGGCGTCCCGACCTGTTCGATCACGCCCGCTTTCATGACGACGATCCGGTCGGCGAGCGTCATGGCCTCGAGCTGGTCGTGGGTGACGAAAACCGTGGTGGTTTGCTGGAGCTTGTGCAGACGCTTCAGTTCCAGCCGCATCTGATCGCGCAGCTTCGCATCGAGATTGCTCAGCGGCTCGTCGAACAGGAAGACCTTCGGCTTCTTGATCATCGCGCGCGCGATCGCGACTCGCTGCTGCTGGCCGCCCGACATCTGGCGCGGCTTGCGGTCGAGAAGCTGGTTGATATGCAGCACCTCGCTGACCTGGCGCACCTGAGTTTCGATCTCGTCGGCCGGCGTTTTCAGCCGGCGCAGGCTGAACGCGATATTGTTGTAGGCCGTCATATGCGGATAGAGCGCGTAGTTCTGAAACACCAGTGCAATCCCGCGGTCGCCCGGCGGCACCGCGTTGACAATCCGGTCGCCGATCTTCATTTCGCCGGAGGTAATGCTCTCAAGGCCCGCGATCATGCGCAGGATCGTCGATTTGCCGCATCCCGAAGGCCCGAGCAAAACCACGAACTCGCCTGAATCGATCGAGAGTTCGATATCCTTCATCACTTCGACGGTGCCATAGGCCTTTGTCAGGGATCTCAGTTGAATATTGGTCAACGTGTTTTCTCCGGTGGCCCGCTCAGTCGGCGATGCGGCGCAGCAGGCGATTCATGAAGTTGAGGATGCCGCCCAGCAGCAGCAACGGCGGCAGCGCCAGAAGAATGGCCGAGGCATTGATGAGCCCCCAGGGCACCTCCATGCCCAGGCTGGAAAAACTTGCGGCAACAACCGGCAGGGTGCTGTTGCGCGAGGTCAGAGTGAGCGCGATCAGCAGTTCGTTCCAGCAGACGATGAACGAAAACAGGATGCCACCGACAAGCGAGGGCGCTGCGACGGGCAGGACGACCTTCAGGAAAACCTGACCGTCGGAATAGCCGTCGAGCAGCGCTGCCTCGGAAAGTTCCGGCGGGACCTGCTGGAAGGCCGGCACGCTGAGCCAGATGATGGTCGAGGTGGTGATCAGGGAATAGACGATGATGACCGCCAGAGCGGTGTCGTAAAGGCCGACATCGATGAAGATCGCCATCAGCGGTATCGAGATCGCGACCGGCGGCAGGAACCGCAGCGACAGGACGAAGAACTGCATGTGGTTCTTGCCAGGCGGGTCGTAGCGCGCGATCACATAGGCTGCCGGGATGCCGAGGACGGCGCCGACGATCAGCGCCGAGCCCACGATGACGACGGAGTTGACGATGCCGCTCTGGACCGCCGGCGTATTCAGCACGCCGACGAAATGTTCGAGCGTCGGGCTGAAGATGAATTTCGGCACGCGCGAGGTGATGTCGCGCATGGTCTTGAAAGAACCGAGCAACGTCCAGAGAATCGGCAGCACGGTGATGATGATGACCGCCGCCAGCACCAGCGTCGAGGCGATACGGGAAATCAGTCTGACCATTGCCGCATCCTGTTCCATATGATTGAGAAAACGACGATCGTCAGCACCATGAGCAGAACGCTCATCGCCGCCGCGTAAGAGGTTTCGCCCGAAATGCCGATACCCTGGTTATAGGCGTAGAGGTCGAGGGTTTCGGTCGAGGTGCCGGGGCCGCCATTCGTCATCGTGTAGATCAGGTCGAACGAGCGCAGCGATTCCACCGCCTTGACGAAACCGAGCATGATGAGCGGGCCGCGCAACATCGGCAGCACCACGAACCAGTGTATCTCCCAGGGTTTGGCGTGGTCGATCCTTGCCGCCTCCAGCGGGCTTTTCGGCAGGGTTTCCATCAACTTGAGCAGGATGACCGCAAAGAAGGGCGCCCATTGCCAGATATCGACGAATGCGACCGCCCAGAGCGCCAGCGATGGATTGGCGAGAAAGTCGACGGGCGGCAGGCCCATCCCGGTCAGCGGATAATTGATCAGTCCCATGGAGGGAGACAGCATGAACCGCCAGATCAGGCCGGCCGACACGCGCGGAAGCAGGATCGGCAGGAGCAGGACGAGGCAGATCAGGTTCCGGCCTTGTCCGCGCGTCTTTTCGTAAAGCAGCGTCGCCACTCCGGCCGCCCCGATCATGGTTCCGGCGACGGTCGCGATTTCCCATATCACCGAGGTTTTCAGCGCCCCGAGGAAACGCCGGTCGTGAAGAAGCCGCTGATAGTTTTCGAACCCGATATAGATGCCGTCGGGAAAACGCAGCGACCGATCCTGAAACGAAAGGTTGATCGCGCCGATCGTCGGCGCGAGCGCCAGAACGATCAGCAGGATCATTGCCGGCAGGATGCAGGCTGCGACAAAGAGTTTTCTGTTCATTTTTGATACCGGCAAGACTGTCCGCCCGTTCGGGGCGGACAGTCTTTTCCTGTCAACGGTTGGAACGGCGCAGGTGGTGGACGGCGAAATCATTGACCTCGTCGAGCGATGCCTGGACGTCGGTGCGGGTGCCGGTCGTCAGTTCCTCGATCGCAAGACCCAGCTCATCGCCGATCGTCGGCCATTCCGGAATGCGCCAGAACAGAACCGAGGTGACCGGCGCCGAACCCTTCAGCGCCTCGGCGAAATCGGGCGGCATCGATGCCGTCAGACCCGGATTGTCAAGCGACGACTTGCGGGCGTAATCGGAGGTGATGCCGCGGTCGATCCTCTCGGTCTCCATTTCCTTGCTCGTCGCCCAGCCAATGAACTCACCGGCGATCAGGCGTTCGCACTCCGATTTCGCGCCCTCGGCGGAAATGCCGAGGCCGTGGCCGAAGCCCGCGGAGGGAAGCGGGGAGGGCGGCGGGGCGTAGCCGATCTTGCCGACGACGGAGGAAACGCTCTCATCCTCCATCGGCGGGGCGAAGATCTCGTTGGCGTAGACCATCGCCACCTGGCCGGAGCGCATGCCTTCCATCTGCTCGGCGAAGGTCGCCGTGCGCCCGCCCGGCGGGGCGTAGTCGAACAGTTTGACGAAGGTTTCCGTGGCCTTCACCGCTGCTTCCGAATTGAGCTGCGGCACGCCGTCTTCATCGGTCCATTCGCCGCCATAAGCCTTGAAGAAGGGAATCCAGGTCCAGACATTCATGCCGGAGCCGCGGCGTCCGCGATTGGCCCAGCCGTAGTGATCCGGGGGCTGGTTCAGCGCCTCGGCCGCAGCCACCATCTCGTCCATGGTTTTCGGCACATCGACGCCGGCTTCGGCGAACAGATCCTTGCGATAGAAGAGAATGTCGCCACCGCCCATGGTCGGCGCCACATAATCCTTGCCCTCCCATGAGCCGACGGCACGGCGGCTGCTGAGGAAGTCGTCGAAGTCGTAGTGCTCGGGATAGTAGTCGAGTATCGGCAGGATCCACCCGGCATCTGCGAATTCGGGCACATTGGCTTCGTCAAGATAGTAAACCTGATAGGCGCCGGCGCCGGTCGACGCATCGAGACGCTCCTGGGCGCGCCGCTCGTTTTCGCCAAGCCGCGTGAATTCGACGCTGGTGTCCCACTTGTCTTCGAACTGGCCTTTCAGCTCCTCCATCAGCCCGACCGACGGCGTGGGCTGGACGAGAACGCGCAGCGTCGGCACCTTGCCGATGCAGGCGCCGCTGTCGGCCGCCGCCGCCTGTCCCACAGTCAACGCCAGCACGCCGGCGACCGCTGTGCCCCGCAACCATGCGCTTGCAGTTGTATTCATATCGTCTCTCCTCCTCTTATACCGGCACGGCACCGAGCTCCCTAATCCCCGGGCCGTTCCGGCTATTCCCCTTTGTCGCTCCCCAATGGAGCTACCGGCCGGGGTAGACCATTGGCTTGATCACGCTGGTCGAAACCTGCGGCGCTCTGAGCGCGGCGGCGGTTTCGGCCAGGGAAAATCTGTCGGTCACGATGTCGTCGAGCCGCAGCCTGCCGGAGGCGGCGATCCGCAATGCGCGTTCATAGGTGTTGGCGAAGCGGAATGTGCCGGTGATCTCGACCTCCCGCGCCTGCAGTAGCGCGATCGGCAGCGATGCGTTGGCCTCCGGCGCCATGCCGACGAGAACCGCGCGACCGGCTGGGCGCACATGGCGCAATGCTTCGGCGACCACGGCCGGCGCCCCCGTGCATTCGAGCAGGACATCGAAGTCGCTGTGCAGGCCGGCGAGCGCGCCGTCGGAATTGTCGATGCGGCGGGTTCCGCCCATTTCCATCGCGGCATCGAGACGGGCCGCCACGACGTCGACGACGGCCACTTCGGTCGCGCCGTTGAGATCGGCGAACTGGACCGCGAGATTGCCGATCGGCCCCGCCCCGGTGACGAGAACGCGGTCGCCGGCCATGATCCGCGCCTTCTGCGCGGCCCAAAGCACGACCGAAACGGGTTCGATCAATCCCGCCGCCTCGAAGGAAACGCTGTCCGGCACCCCGTGGGCCAGATGGTTGTCGATCGCGACGTAGCGCTGAAACGCACCATGTACCGGAAAGGCGGAATAATAGCGGACCTCCGGGCAGAGATTGTAATGGCCGGAACGGCAGGCGGCGCAATGTCCGCAGGTTTCCTGCGGCTCGATGGCGACGCGTTCGCCGATCCGGGCGCGATCCACCCCATCGCCGGCGTCGACGATGATGCCGGAGGATTCATGGCCGAGCACGAGCGGCGGTTTCACCTTCAGGTCGCCGATCTGGCCGTGCCTGAAGACATGGATATCGGACCCGCAGACGCCGCAGGCCATCACCTCGACAATGACCTGGCCCGGTTTCGCAACGGGCATGGGCCAGTCGGAAATCTCAAGCGAATCCGGTCCGAGATAGACCGCCGCCTTGTTCTCTGCCATTCCCTCCTCCGAAATAATCATTTGATATTACCAACTCTCATTTTATAAAAGAGAACATGCTGGCGGGGAAACTGTCAAGTGAATTGGTCCATGGAGCGGCTTTTATACCCCTAAGGCGTTCAAAATTATCGATTTATGTTTTATATAGACAAACATAAGAGATCGAAATTCTCATCAAAATCAGTGACAGGGCATTCAAGGAGGAGAGGAATGATCATTAAGCTCAACGCAACCGGGCTCGACCGTTTGGCCGAACACGCGCGCGTGCCACGCTATCGACGCGAAGACCTGCGGGCCGGCATCGTTCATTTCGGCGTCGGCAATTTCCATCGGGCCCACATGGCCTGCTATCTGGACGATCTGTTCAATCTCGGGGAGGGGCGCGACTGGGCGATTGTCGGCGCCGGCATCCGGCCTGCCGATACCGCCATGCGGGAAAGGCTGAAAGCGCAGGATTATCTGACGACCGTCGTCGCCCAGGACGCCGGGGAGACGGACGCCCGCATTACCGCTGCGATGATCGACTTTATCGATCCGGAACGGCCGGACCTCGTCCTGGCGCGGCTGGTCGAGCCCGGAATCCGGATCGTATCGCTGACCATCACGGAGGGCGGCTACCATATCGATCCGGCAACCGGCCGCTTCAATTCAGATGACCCGGCCGTGGTCGCCGATCTGGCCGATTTCGATCATCCGCGCACGATTTTCGGGCTGATCCTGCGGGCGCTGCAAATTCGCCGCGCGGCAGGCCTGCTGTCGTTTGCGGTGCTTTCCTGCGATAACATCACCGGCAATGGCGAAATCACGCACCGTGCGCTCAGCGCCTTCGCCCGCCTGGTCGACGATGAATTCGGGCGTTGGGTCGAGAGCGATCTCGCCTGCCCCAACACGATGGTCGACCGGATCACGCCGGCGACGGGCGAGCGCGAGCGCGAGCGGCTGCGCACGGAATTCGGCATTGACGACCGGGCGCCAATTTTCTGCGAGGGATTTCGGCAATGGGTGGTGGAAGACCACTTTCCGGCGGGCAGGCCGCCGCTGGAGAAGGTCGGCGTTACGATGGTCGAGGATGTCGCGCCATTCGAGCTGATGAAGATCCGCATCCTCAACGGCGGCCACGCGGCGATCAGCTATCCGGGGGCGTTGCTCGACATGGAATATGTTCACGAGGCCATGCAGGATCCGCTTTTTTCCCGCTACTTCGACCGGTTGCAGGAAAAAGAAATCATGCCGCTGGTTCCGCCCGTCCCGGATACCGACCTCGGCGGCTACAAGCGACAGGTGATCTCCCGTTTCGCCAATGCAAAGATGGGCGATACCAACCGGCGCGTCTGTTTCGACGGCTCGAACAGGCAGCCGCAATATGTGCTGCCGACCGCCCTTGCGGCGTTGCGGGCCGGCCGGCCGGTTTCCGGGCTGGCGCTGATTTCGGCATTCTGGTGCCGCTATTGCGCCGGAACCACCGAAAGCGGCCGGACGGTCGAGGCAAACGATCCCAACTGGGACCGCATGCGCACCACGGCGCTTGCGGCGCGGAACGATCCCGACGCGTTCCTCGCCATGGGCGATATCTTCGGAGAGGTGGCCGCCTTTGCGCAATATCGCGCGGCATTCGCCGCGGCGCTTGAAAGCATCTGGTCGCGCGGGACGCGCTCCACCATGGAGCGCTATGTCGCCGGCGGAGCGCTGTAACTCCGACGGGCGGCCTTCGTCATCTGGCCGCCCGTCGCTTTGACGGCAACGCCGGCGAGGCGATGCCGGCTGCCGGTGGCGCTCTTCAGAGAACCCGGTACTTTTCCCAGACCTCGCGCAGATAGCCGCCGTTCAGCAGGAGGTCGCGCGCCTCGTTTTCGACCAACGCCTTCCCGACCGCCCGCGCGATCAGGTCCTCGGCCTGTGCCTGGGGAACGACGCAGGCGCCGTCGCGGTCGGCGACGATCAGGTCCCCCGGAAAGACAGGGCAGCCGTACAGCGTGACCGGGCAGTCATACTCGCGGATGCCGACGCGGCCGAGCGCATCGGTGGGCCGGGTTCCGCGACCGAAAACCGGAAACCCGTCAAGCGCATCGATCTTCTCGCTGTCGCGGATCAGGCCGTCGATGATCGCGCCGCGGGCGCCGCGGCCGGTCGCGGCGGAGGAAAACAGCTCGCCCCAGGCCGCCGCCGGGCGGCCGGAGCAATCCAGCACGACGACATCGCCGACCGAAAGCGAATCGACGAAGTCGATCTCGCCGCCATAGGGCCTTTCGGGAATATGGTTGATCGGCACGCTGATGGCCGTCCTCGCCCAGCCGATCAACACCTTATCGGGACCGGCGAGTTTGGACATCCCGGCCTCGAATGTCTGATTGCGCAGGCCGGCCTGGTCGCAGACATCCGAGAAGACGGCCGAATAGGTCGTCGCCGCCAGTTCGTCGAGATCGAATTTGGTTTTGTCGAACATTGTTCACTTGCCTCCCGAAAGAATGATGCCGTGTTTCTTCAGGCCCATGCCGCAGGAACCGTCGGTCGGCAGAAGCGGGATGATGCAGGCCTGGAATGCGTGGTAGATGTCCGGCTTGCCGAACCACGGGTCGGTAACCGGAACGAGCGCGTCGTTGAGCTGATGGAACCAGCCGCCGAGACGATGGTCGATCAGATGGGCGTCGCACCAGTCCCAGATGCGGCGATACCAGCTTTCGTAGAACGGATCGTCTTCAAGGTCGTTGAGGAAATGGGCCGCGCCGATGCCCTCCGTGCAGGGCCACCAGTAGCGGTCGCGATCGACCGGCTCGCCCTTCCAGCCGACGGTGAAATAAAAACCGCCGCGCTCCTTGTCCCAGCCCTCGCTGCAGGCATTGCGGAACAGGTTGCGGGCCGCTTCGCGCAGCCAGTCATGCCGGCGGCCGGTCAGGCTCCACAACTGCAGCAGCAGGCGGGTCCATTCCAGCCAGTGGCCGATGGTCGAGCCGTAAGGCCGGAAGACATCCTGATCGTAGTCGTAATCGATCTTCCAGGCGGTGTCGAAATGTTCGGCGAGCCGCCATTCGTTCGATCGCGTGATGCGGTCGATCAGCAGCCCGGCGATGCTCAGCGCCTTGTCGATATAGATCCGTTCTCCCGTCACCTCGAAGGCGGCCATCAGGGCCTCGGTCAGGTGCATGTTGGAATTCTGGCCGCGATAGGGCCCGACCGGTTGCCAGTCGGCGGTGAATTCCTCGGCGCCGGCGCCGTGTGTCTCCTCCCAGAAGCGCTTGTCGAGCACTTCGGTCGCATCGGCGAGCAGCCGGTCGGCATCTGGATGGCCGGCGAGCTTGGCCGACGAAGCCGCCAGCAACACGAAAGCGTGTCCATAGTGCTGCTTGCTGTCGCTGACTGGCCCGTTCAGGCCGTTGGCCCAGTAGTAGCCGCCGTTCTTGGTGTCGCGATGAACCTCCCAGAGATGGCGCATGCCGTGATCGACGAGGTTCATTGCGCCCGGACGGCCCATGAGCTGGGCAAGCGCGAAGCAATGCACCATCCGGGTCGTCTGAAACAGATTGGTCGCCTTTTCGGGCGCCGGCGGCCAGCCGGTCGGCAGCGGTCGCGCGTCGTCGTCGAGATCGAAAAAGCCGCCCTCCGGGTTAACGGCATTGTACTGATAGAAATCGAGGATGGCGTTGGCCTGCGCGAAAAGCCACGAACGATGGCTATCGAGACTTGTCCATTTCTTCATAGGTCCTTCTCCCTTTGCTGTTCTGGTCGTGTGCCTGAAAGATTTCCATTGGCGGCTGCAATGATTCCGCAATGATCTGCCTGAGCCGGTCGAGATGCCGGAGCGGTTCATCCGCTCCGGGATCGCTGGCGAGCGAAACGACGGATACGCTGGCAACCGGCGCGCCGCCGTTGACGATCCCGACGGCGACTGCCGTCAGCCCCTCCACATTTTCCTGGCGATCGATGCCGAAGCCGCGGCGGCGCACCGCCTCGATCTCCTGCCAGGCCGCTTCGATCGTCGGCGGAGCATGGGCCGTGCGCGGCTGGTAGCCGGGACCGAAAATACGGGCAAAACTGTCGAAATCCTCATAGGCCGCGGCAATCATGGTCCGGCCCATGGCCGTGTTCACCGCGAGCAGGCGCGTGCCGTTCTGGATGCCCGGCTGTATCGGCCGCCGGGATTCGGTGCGCTCGAGATAGAGGATCTCCGTCCCGTCGAGCTGTGACATATAGCAGACTTCGTTGATTTCCCGCGTCAGCCGCATCAGCCCCGGCCGCAGCAGGCTGCGCAGGTCGTATCGGCGCATATAGATCTGGGAAAGATCGGCGATGGCCGGCCCGAGATAATATCGCCGGGTGTCCGGCGACTGCGAAACAAAGCCACGGAATCTCAGCGCGGAAATCGAGGTGTGGAGGCTCGATTTGTTGATGCCGAGACGAGCCGAAAGCGTGCGCAGGTCGACGCCGCCGAAGCCGGCTTCCGCCAGGGCAAGCAGAACGCGAAGCGATTTGTCGACGCTCGGAAGTTTCGAACCGTCGCTCGAAGAGCGCGCCGGCTCAGTCGGTATGGTCATTGCAGTCGTGCCTCCGGCGAATTCCATTTCAGTGCTTGACAAGCCGTGGAGTGGTTTGTCATGTTCTGTGATAACGAACTACGTTTTAGATTGTCAAATACAGAAAAACAAAAACGGGAGGAAGAAGGTTGCCGGAACTCAATGGCACGATCATTGTGACCGGTGCTGCGTCCGGTATTGGACGGGCAACCGCGGAATATGCGAAAGCCTGCGGCGCGACAGTGATCGCCGCGGATTTGAACGAGGAAGGACTGGCCGAAATCGCCGGTCCGGGTATTTTTGTCCACAAGTGCGATATCACCAGCGCTGAAGATTGCGCGCGGCTCGCCGATGCCGCCGCGGCTCGTGGCGAGGTCAAGGGTCTGTTCAACTGTGCGGGGCTGGAACTTCACGGCTCGGTCGTCGACATGGGCGAGACCGATTGGGACCGCGTCATGGCGGTCAATCTCAAATCCATCTTTCTGGTGTCGAAGCACATCATACCGCTGATGATCGCGAATGGCGGAGGCGCGATCGTCAACATGTCGTCCATCCAGGCGATCGCGACGCAGGCCGAGGTTGCCGCCTATGCCGCCACCAAGGGTGCCGTCATCTCGCTGACGCGCACGATGGCGCTCGATCACGGCCGCGACGGCATTCGCGTGAACGCCGTTTGCCCCGGCACGATCGAAACGCCGCTGGTGCGCAAGAACGCCGAACACTTCTCGCCCGGTTCGCCGGAAAAGCAACTGGCCCAATGGGGCGCCCTGCATGCCCTGGGACGGATCGGGCAGCCGATCGAAGTGGCCAAATTCGTCGTCTTCCTGCTTTCCGACGACGCGTCTTTCGTCACCGGATCGTCGCATCTGGTCGACGGAGGACTGACGGCATCGTTCTGAATTCAATCCGGAGGAGGTTGAAATGGAAGAGGTCAAACGGCTCGCCGAGCCGGTCTCGCAGATTTACCAGGCGTTGACGCCTGAAGTCCCGCTCTATCTGCACGTGATCAGGGGCGACGACTGCGCCGCCATCATCGACGGCGGGATGCCCAATTCGAGCGAATACATCAACCGGCTGCTCGAGCGCACCGGGGTCGGCCGCTCGGACAAGCCGCTGCAGTATCTTCTGAACACGCACGGCCATCACGACCATATCGGCAATTTCCCGCGACTGAAAAAGGAACACGGCGCGCTTGTCGTCACCGTCGAGGATGCCGTGCCGTGGATCGAGGACACGGAGCGTAATTTGCGCGAGTTTGCCCTCCATCATCCGCATATCATCGGCGATGGCCCGGATCTGCGTGCCGAACTGGAGCCCACCTACAGCGAGGGCGTGCGCGTCGATCTGACCCTGACCGAGGGCTCAACTGTCAGGCTCGGCGGCGGGATCGAAATCGAGGCGATTTCGCTTCCCGGCCATCTCGAGGCCGAGCTCGGCTGGTTCGAGCGTCACACCAAAATGCTGGTGCTCGGCGACGCGGTGATCGGCATCGACTGGCCGATTTTCCACGGCCATGCCAAGCCGGCGGTGCTGCGACAGTCGCTACGCAAGCTGCGCAGCTTCGTCGCCGACCGGGACGTGACCAGCGTCGCCATGTCTCACTATCACGCCCGCGGCGCGGACGAGTTTCTGGAACTCGTCGAGGAGGTGCTGACCTTCATCGACCGGACCGAGCAGGTGATCCGCGAGCAGATCGGCCGGCGTCCGGTGACGCTGGAACAGGTGTGGCAGGGCACGTGCAAGGCCATGGGCAAGGCTCCCGAATTCCGCTCGCTCATGATGGTCGACGCCCACATCCACGAGTTCCTTCACGCCTACGAGATCGAGCGTGTCGGCCCGGAAACCTATCAGCGCATCGGCTGAAACTATTACCGACACATTGGAGGATATAAAACTCAATGAAAATCACGAAAATCGAAACCGTGGAGGTCACCGTTCCGGTGCAGGCGCCACTGCGATTCGCCTATGGCGTGCATATCGCATTCACGCGCACGATCATCAAGATGCATACGGATGAAGGCATTGTCGGCCTCGGCGAAACCGCCGCCAGCGCGGCGCAGGTCGAAGCGCTCGGCAAGCCGATCATCGGGCAAAACCCCTTCGATCTCGACGTCATCCGCAACATCATCGGCAACCGTTTCTACTGGAGCCGCGATCCGCTGGTCGCGTCCGGCCTCGAAATGGCCTGCATCGACATCATGGGCAAGGCAACCGGCATGCCCGCCTACCGGCTTATGGGCGGCAAGCTGCGCGACGCGATCAACATGGCCGCCTATTGCTTCTATCGCTATCCAAGCGAAGAGACCGGCGCGCCCGCCGTCAGCACGCCGGATGAGATGGCGAGCCATGCCGCCGACCTCGTCGACGCGTTCGGTTTCCGCACGGTCAAGCTCAAGGGCGGTGTGCTCGACGCGCGCACCGAGGTCGCAACCATGGAAGCGATGCGCGGGCGCCTCGGACCCGACATCCGCCTGAGACTGGACCCGCAATCGGCGTGGACCGTCGAAACGGCGATCGAGATGGTGCCGCGTCTCGAAACCGTCGGCCTTGAATATTTCGAGGATCCGGTCGCCGGCCAGCCCAACATGGCCACGGTGCGTCAGCGCACGAAACTGGCGATGTCGACCAACATGTGCGTCACCAGCTTCGATGAACTCGGTCAGGCGGTCCAGATCCGCGCGATCGACGTGATCCTGACCGACCCGTGGTATTGGGGCGGACCGACCCAGGTCAAGACGCTCGACACCGTGGCCCGCACCATGGGCATCGGCCTGTCGATGCATTCCGGCATCGAACTCGGCATCGGCATGGCCGTCATGGCGCATACCGGCGTGACGATGATCGGCCTCACGGCGGCCGTCGACGCGCACTACCATCACCTCACCGATGATATCATCAAGGGCGACATGCTGCTGCCCAAGGATGGTGTTCTGGCTCCGCCGGAAGGACCGGGCTGGGGCGTCGAGCTTGATGAGGACAAGGTGGAAAAATACCGCGAAATTCATGCCAGCGGCATCTACCGCAATGTCTATGTCGAGGCCAATACCGTCGGCCCCGACCCCAATCGGCCCGGCTGGTTCCCGATAATACCGGCGTGGTAACGAAAACCGGCTCGCAATCATGAGGAGGAGAAAATGAAAGCGACCATTATCAGTGCATTCATCGCGGCGGCAATCGGAGGCGCGTTCGGCGCCCCCGCATCCGCCAAGGACCTGACGATCGGCGTCATGCTTCTGAACGGCGATACCTATTTCTCGAACGTGGTGAAGGGCGTTCAGGATGCGAATTCGGACGGCAACACCATCATTGTGAACTATAACGGCGATGCCGCCAAGGAATCGCGCGGGTTTGACGATCTGATCACGCGGCAGGTGGACGCGATCATTACCTCGCCGCTCAATCCGGATAGTTCGGTTTCGGCAATCCGCCGTGCCGCGCAGGCGGGCATCGACGTCATCTGCTACAATACCTGCCTCAACGAAGATGCGCAGAAGCAATACGTCAAGGCCTTCGTGCTCTCCGACCAGGCCGGCCTCGGCCGGGCGACCGGTGAATATGCCGCCAGATATATAAAGGAAAATATCGGCGACAGCATCACGATGGGCATTCTCACCTGCGATTCCTTCGAGATCTGCCGGCAGCGCCGCGACGCCTTCTTCAAGGTCCTCGATGACGAAGGCATCTCCGTCGATCTCGTCGCCGATCAGGAAGCCTATGTCGTCGACAAGGCCGTTCCGGTGGCGGAAAACATCCTGACCGCCAATCCCGATGTCGACGCCCTCTGGGCCGCCAACGACGGCGGTACCGTGGGGCTGGTCAAGGCGGTTCAAAACGCCGGTCGCGCCGGCGAAATTCCGGTGTTCGGCACCGACATGACGCCGCAACTGGGGCAGATGCTGCTTGCAGAGCCGCATACGCTGCTGACGACCACCGGCCAGGACGGGCTCGCGACGGGACGTACGGCCGTCGAGGTCGTCAAAAAGCTCGATGCGGGCGAGGACATCGGTTCGTTTGACCAGATCGTTCCCGTCTCCAACTTTACCGCCGACGATCCGAAGGCGGTCGAGAGCTACCTCAAAGACAATGGCTGACGGGCAAGCGTCGGCGGATCCTGCGGGAGCCGCCGGCGCGCTTCAGGACGAGAGCATGCTTCTATCCACTGAAAACCTGACGAAACAGTATCCCGGCGTGCTGGCCGTCGACAACTTTTCCTTCTCCATCGAGAAAGGGGAGGTCCGCGCCCTAATGGGCCGCAACGGCGCCGGCAAGTCAACCTTCATCAAGATGGTGTCCGGCCTCGAAGCCCCGACATCGGGCACGATAAGGCTGAACGGCGAGGTCGTTACGCTCAATTCACCCAACGATGCGCTGGATGCGGGAATCGCCACCGTGCACCAGGAACTGAACCATGTTCACGGACTGACGGTCGCCGAAAACATCATGCTCGGCCATTGGCGCTCCAGGGCAGGCTTCATCAACTATTCGGAAGTCTATGAAAAGGCGCAGGCGGCCCTCGATATTCTCGGGGAACGGATTCCACTGCACAAAAGCATGGGCGAGCTTTCGATCGCTGAGTTGCAGATTTGCGAGATCGCGCACGCGATCGCCTATCATCCCCGGCTGCTCATTCTGGACGAACCGACGAGCTCTCTTCCGCAGGACGAAGTCGAACGCGTGCTGAACGTGGTGCGCAAGCTTTCGGACGAGGGGGTGGCGGTGCTTTACGTCTCGCATCGCATGGATGAGATCGCCCGGGTGGCCGACAGCGTGACCGTCATCCGCGACGGCCGTGCGGTCGAAACCAACCGCTTCGCCGATACCTCGATCTCGCGCATTGCCGCCCAGATGATCGGCGGCAAGGACGAGGAAGCCGAACAGTTCGATATCGGAAAGCCGGGGGACGAGATCGCGCTGCGGGTCACGCATCTCGCCGCCGGCCCGAAGGTGCGTGATGTGAGTTTCGACCTTCGCCGGGGCGAGGTGCTGGGGATCGCCGGCCTGCTTGGCGCCGGACGGACGGAACTGCTGCAGGCGCTCGCCGGCATCGCGCCGATGCAGGCGGGGGGGAGCGAATTGTTCGGCGAGGGAATTTCCGGCCGCAACGTGCGCGAACTCATCCGGAAGGGCCTGTGCCTGGTGCCTGAAAACCGCAAGGCCGAAGGCATCATCCTCGACCTCCCGATACGCCAGAACCTCGTTCTTTCCTGCCTGTCGAAAGTGTCGCGCGCCATCGGCTGGCTCGACAGGGCAGGGGAAAAGTCGATTTCCGAGGCTTCCCGCCAACAGCTCGACATCAAGCTCGCCAGCCTGTCCGATCCGGTCGCCTCGCTTTCGGGCGGGAACCAGCAAAAGGTCGTTCTCGGCCGGTGTCTGAATTCGGGCGTGAAGGTGCTGCTGCTTGACGAGCCGACGCGCGGCGTCGACGTGCACGCCAAACAGCAGATCTATCGTGAAATCGCCGCGCTGGCCTCCCGGGGCATGGCGATCCTCCTGGTGTCGTCGGAGTATGAGGAACTCATGCTCCTCTGCCACCGGATCATGATCCTCGAACACGGCCGAAACACCGGCGCCGTCGATCCGCGCGAATGCCGGTTCGACGATCTTCTCGAAAAGATCCTGCGCGTCGATGAAGCCCCCATGGAGCAAGCAACATGAAGAACATGCGCTCTGTAAAGAGCCACGAAGCGGGGCTGGTTCTCGCGACCATCGTCTGTTTCGTGATTTTTTCCGTCACGGCGCCGAACTTCCTGACGACGATCAACCAGGTCAATATTCTCCGCCAGGCGGCCTTCACCGGCATTATCGCGCTCGGCATGACCTGGGTGATCATCGCGGGCGAGATCGACATATCGGTGGGGGCGACGGTTGCGCTCACCTCGGCGCTGATCGGCGTGCTGACGCGGGACCTCGGAATCGATATCGTGGCCGCGCTGATCATCGTGCTGATCACGGGCACCATCGTCGGCCTGTTTGCCGGCGCGGTGCGGGCCTATCTCGGCATACCCTCGATCATCGTCACGCTGGCGCTGTTCCTGTCGCTGCGGGGCATTGCCGAATATATCACCGACGCTTCGCCGATCTCGGTCTATAACCCGGTGCTCGACTTTCTCAGCGGCAATTTCCTCGGACTGCCGTTGCCCGTCCTCATCTTCCTGCTGCTGGCCGTGATATTCTGGATCGTCTCGCGACAGATGGTGTTCGGCCGCCAGATCTATTCGGTCGGCAGCAACGCCAAGGCGTCGCAGATCGCCGGACTTCCCGTCGCCCGGGTACGCGTGCTCGTCTTCACCGCGACCGGATTTCTGGCAAGCATCACCGGCGTCCTGCTGACGGCGCGGATCGGCTCGGGAACATCGGCGATTGGAAACGGGCTCGAATTCGAGGTGATCGCCGCCGTCATCATCGGCGGAACGCTGCTGACGGGGGGACGAGGCTCGATCATCGGGACCCTGCTCGGCGTCTTCTTCATTTCCATTCTCGGCAATGCGCTGGTGCTTTACGGCGTGAATTCCTACGCACAGAACATCGTGCGCGGCGCCGTCGTTCTGCTCGCCGTCTTCATCACCAATCTGCAGGCCGGAAAACTTGGAGCGAATGAATGACCGGTTTCCACAAGGAAGGGACGTATCTCGGCCGGATCTGGAACGCCGAAGCGGGCGGACCGTCTGTCGTGGCCATCCGCGATGGCCGCATCATCGACATCACGTGCCGCAGGGCGCCTCTGGTGCGCGATGTCTGCGAAATGGACGATCCCGCGGACTATGTGAGGACCGCCGAAGGCACGGATATCGGCGCGCTCGACGATCTGGAACGGGTCGCATCGACGGGCGAAAACGTCACGCGGCTCCTGGCGCCGTGTGATCTCCAGGCGGTCAAGGCCTGCGGCGTGACCTTCGCCCGGTCGATGGTCGAACGCGTCATCGAGGAGCGTGCGGCCGGCGACCCGGCACGCGCCGAGGCCATCCGGGAACGCGTCGGCATGCTGATCGGCGACAGCCTGCGCGATATCCGCGCCGGTTCGCCGGAGGCGTCCAGGGTCAAGGAGGTCCTTATCCAGGAGGGTCTCTGGAGCCAGTATCTGGAGGTCGGCATCGGCCCGGACGCGGAAGTCTTCTCGAAATCGCAGGTGCTGTCATCCGTCGGCCACGGGGCGGAGATCGGCCTGCATCCCGTCTCGAGCTGGAACAATCCCGAGCCGGAAATTGTGCTCGCCGTCTCGTCGCGCGGTCGCGCCGTCGGCGCAACGCTCGGCAATGACGTCAATCTGCGCGACGTCGAGGGCCGGTCAGCCCTGCTGCTGTCGAAAGCCAAGGACAACAATGCCTCCTGCGCGATCGGTCCGTTCATCCGGTTGTTCGATGAGGGCTTTTCCATGGATGATGTCCGGATGGCCGAAATCGATCTCGAGGTTTGCGGGCAGGACGGCTTCGTCATGAAAGGCCGGTCGTCGATGCGCGAAATCAGTCGAGATCCGGACACCCTGATCGCGCAGACGGTCGGGCGGCATCATCAGTACCCCGATGGTTTCGTGCTGTTTCTCGGCACGCTGTTCGCGCCGACGCAGGACCGCGATGTGGCCGGCCAAGGGTTCACCCACAAGACCGGTGACGTCGTGCGCATTTCCGCCGACGGGTTGGGAACACTCGAGAACACCGTCAGGCTGTCCACGGAGTGCCCGGAATGGACCTTCGGGATCAGCCATCTGATGCGAAACCTCGCGAAACGAGAGCTTATCTGAAAGGAGAGGTCATGCTTCAGGGCAAACACCTGATCGCCGGCCAATGGATCGGCGGTAATGAAACTTTTCGGAACGAACCGGCCAGCGGCGAACCCGACACATTCTCCGTCGGAACGCCCGAACTGGTAAACAAGGCCGCCGAGGCCGCCGAAGAGGCGTTTTGGGAATATGGCTACACCAGCCGGGAAAGGCGTGCGGCATTCCTGCGCGCGATCGCGCGTGCGATCGACGCGCGCGGCGATGCGATCGCGCAGATGGGCAGCAAGGAAACGGGATTGCCGGAAGCGCGTCTCGTCGGCGAACGCGGCCGAACGACCGGGCAGCTCAAGCTCTTCGCCGATCACATCGAGGCCGGCGATTATCTCGATCGCCGCCACGATCCGGCGCTGCCCGACCGCAAGCCCGCGCCGCGTCCCGATATCCGTCTGATGCAGCGTCCGGTCGGGCCGGTAGCGGTTTTCGGCGCTTCCAATTTCCCGCTGGCGTTTTCGACTGCGGGCGGCGACACGGCGTCCGCCCTGGCCGCCGGCTGCCCGGTGATCGTCAAGGGGCATTCCGCCCATCCCGGAACATCCGATCTGGTGGCCCAGGCGATCGACGCGGCAATCCGCGAATGTGATATGCCGCCCGGCGTCTTCAGCCAGATCCAGGGCGGCAACCGCACCGTCGGTCAAGCGCTCGTCCAGCATCCGCTGGTCACGGCGGTCGGCTTTACCGGCAGCCTTGGCGGGGGACGCGCCCTGTTCGACCTTTGCGCCGTCCGGCCATCGCCCATCCCCTTCTACGGCGAGCTCGGCTCGGTCAATCCGATGTTCGTTCTTGAACACGCACTTGAGGCGCGCGCTTCGGAAATCGCCTCCGGATGGGCCGCCTCGCTGACGCTCGGCGCCGGACAGTTCTGCACCAATCCGGGCATCGCCGTCGTTTCCGGCAAGGCCGCGTCCTCCGCCTTCATTGCGGGTGTCAAAGAAGCTCTTGCCGGGGTTGCTCCTCAGGTCATGCTGACGGACGGCATATCGGCGGCCTACCGCAAAGGCCGCGACCGGATAGCCGCCAGCAAGGGCGTTGAGGAAATTTTCGCGGCCGAGGCCGGTTCACGCAGCGCCGCTCCCTATCTCTATGCCACGACGGCCGGCGAATGGCTCGCCAACGCGGCGTTGGGAGAAGAAGTGTTCGGCCCGCTCGGTCTGGTCGTGCTTGCTTCCGACGCGGCGGAAATGCAGGCCGTCGCCCGGGTGCTTGCTGGCCAGTTGACCTGCACGCTGCATTTCGATTCCGAAGACCGGACGGCGGCAAGGCGTTTGATGCCGATCCTCGAGCGTAAGGCCGGACGCCTTCTGGCCAATGGCTTTCCGACCGGCGTCGAAGTCTGCGACGCCATGGTTCACGGCGGACCTTACCCGGCATCGACCAATTTCGGCGCGACCTCGGTCGGCACGCTTTCGATCCGCCGCTGGTTGCGTCCGGTTTCCTATCAGAATATGCCGAGCGAACTGCTGCCTGACGACCTGACTTAATTCGTGTCACGAACCTCGCGCGACATCGTCGAACATTGACAAATCCGGTTTAGCCATACAGTTATGCTGTATCGTAAACCGCTTGGAGCGGTTCACCGTTAACAGGATATCGTCTGCGGCGGCAAATTTGAACGAAGCTGTGCGTTTTCCGCAGGCGATGATCTGCGGCGCAGGTTCGCCGTCCCACCGGAATTTCTCGTGCTCTCGGCCGCGGCGGGCGGATATGCCGCCGAAGGTTAGGGCGTGGGCGTTACGGCATCGGCGGTCCGGCCGCGTCAAACGTGCCGGTTCGGCCATGGGATATCCTCCATTGCGATGAATCACTTTCTTGCGAGACCCGCCGCCCTGAACTGCAATGCGGAGCGTTTTGGGTGGCGTTTGCCGATTGTAGCCGGTATCGATAACCGGAGATGACGCGTTTGGAGGATTCATGACACGAGCCGGCGAAAACGAAGCGAAGGGCTCGGATTCCAACGACAAGATCCAGCGGTCCGCCATGCCGAGCGTTGACAAGGCGCTGCGGGCGTTGCTGGTGTTGGCCGAAGCCGGGCCGGAAGGCATGCCGTTGATCGAAGTCGCGAAGAAACTTGGGCTCAACCGCAGCAGTCTGCATGTCACGCTCGGCGCATTACGCTTCCGCGATTTCGTCGCGCAGTCCCCGATCACGGGCTATTATCGGCTCGGCAGTGCGGTTGGCTACCTTTCGCAAAGCTACCTCAACAGCCTCGATATCCGGTTGACGCTCAGACCCGCCATTCTGAGGCTCGCCGACCAGATCAACGAAGTCTGTCATATCGCGGTGCTGGAAGGTCAGGAGATCCTCTACATCGAGAAGATCGAATCGCGCCGCGCGATCCAGCCGGGTACGCGCGTGGGCATGCGCCTTCCGGCGTTGACCACCGCCATGGGCCGGGCCATGGTGGCCTATGAGTGCCCGACGTTCGAAAGCTTCAAGATCCGCTTCAAGAACGCGCTCACGCCACGGACGAAGAATGCGCCGAAGACGCTTGAGGAGGAATGGTCCCGCATCGTCGATGCCCGCCGAATGGGCTTCGGGGTCGACAACGAAGAGAATGTCGAGGGGCTGACCGCGGTGGCTGTGGCCGTGCTGGACGACGCAAGGCCGATCGCGGCCGTCAGCGCCGTTTCCCTGGCGAGCGACAAGCCCGATCTGCAGGAGCAGGCGCGTCTCATTCGAAAGGCTCTGAAGCCTGTCCTGGTCAAGCCGCTGCACCTGCCCATGCCGGAGGATCTTCCGGCAAGCTCTGGGCCGTAGTGACAGATTAAGCATTGGGATTGAACTAAGCCGCTATCGCGGCGATTGGGGCCGGCTTTGAACGGAGCCTCCTGACTGATTGGATGGTGTTGTTGCAGCTCACCCTTCAGACAGGAGGCCCAGATTGTCATTCGGCGCGGCACTGTGACCCCACTCGCTTTAACAGGCTGCTGCAAAACTCCTCGTCAGCGGGCAGAGTTTGTGATTCACTTTCGGCATTGATTTGCGGGGGTGGATTTATGCGCGGGCGATCGGATCACGGGGATGAGCTTTTTAGTTTCGTACGGCTGGAGGAACGGGTTCCGGCGGATCATCCGTTGCGGGCGATCCGAACGCTGACGGATGAGGTTCTGGCGTCGCTCAGTGGTCGGTTTGAGGTGCTTTATGCGCGCGTCGGCCGACCTTCGATCCCGCCCGAGATGCTGCTTCGGGTCACGCTTTTGCAGGCTTTCTTCTCGATCCGCTCCGAGCGGATGCTGATGGAGCAGATCAACTACAATCTCTTGTTTCGCTGGTTCGTCGGCCTGTCGATGGATGCCGATGTACAAATGGCTTTGGCCGGGACGCGATGCCGGCGATAGAGCTGATCACGACCTGTCATGAACCTTCATCACCCATCGAGTTCCACATTCCGTCAAGTTTACGATGCCCTCGGGTGTTTGGGGGGGCGCGCGACTTCCTTGACAGTTTCATCCAATGATGATCAATATATCGACTATCGATTATTTGATCGGCTTTAGGATATGCATTCCCAGGGAGGAGCCTCGAATGAAAGTCTCATTATTTCACGCAATAGCTGTGGCCGCGACCATGGCGATACTGCCGATGCAGGCAGGCGCTCAGGAGTTGTCCGGCAAGAAAATCGGCATCGCCGCGCGCGAAATCACGAATGACTACAACCGCGACATCATTGCCGGCGCGCGCGAAGTGCTCGAGGGGGCCGGCGCGGAAATCGTCGTGACCGACGGCGGCGGCGATCCGCGCCAGCACAACGAAAACATCGAGAACCTGGTCAATTCCGGCGTTGCCGGTATCATCGTGCAGCTCGGTGATGCCCAACAGCTCGCACCCGTCGTCGCCAAGGCAAACGACGCCGGTATCCCGGTCGTCACCACCTCGGTTGGCGCCACCACCGCCGGCGCGCTGGCGGATGTTGGCGGCGACGACGCATTGATGTCAGCGATGATGAGCCGCGCTCTGCTGTCGAGCATCGACTACAAAGGCGACGTTTATGTATTCTGGGTTCCGGGCGCGCCGCTTCTGGAAACCCGAAAGCGCGTTCTCGAGGCGGTTGCCGCGGACTATCCTCAGGTGACCCTGCACGAGGTCCCGACCGAGCATTCCGTTGCCCGCGTCCAGACGCAGATGGAAGACCTGCTGACCGCCAACCCGGCTCCCGGCAGCATCGCCGCGGTCTGGGGCGCGTACGACCTTCTGACCTCCGGCGCCGTTGAAGCGATCCGCCGCAACGGTCGCACCGAGATCAAGGCTGCGTCCATTGACGGCGACCGGATCGGCTTCCAGATGCTGCTCGATGAAAACAGCCCGTTTGTGGCCACCGTCGTTCAGGACGTGCCGACCATCGGCAGCACGGCGGCCGAGGTGCTGGTTGAAAAGCTCGGCGGCGCCGAGGAATTTCCGTCCGCGCTTTACACCGATGCTTGGCTGGCCGTACATGGCAATGGCGTTGCCGCCGCTGAGAAGCGCTGGGGTCCGCAGATATGGGACGAACTCGGCATGGACAAAGCCGACGTCGAAGCCCGTTATCCCCAGGACAAGGATCTGGTGGTCATTCAGCCCATCCTCCCCTGACCGCATCTCCCGCGTGTCAGCGGACCGGCGCCGTCTCTGTGCGGCGCCGGTCCACTTTCCAAATCAGGGTCATCTCCGAGCGGGAAGACCTGACAATCGTATGGTTTCGCCGATGACTTTGCATCTCGATCAAGCCCCTTTGGCGCTGGAATGCCGGAATATCCGCAAGGAATTCCCGGGCGTCCTCGCCCTCTCGGATGTCTCCCTCCAGGTGCGCCGCGGCGAGATCCATGCGCTTCTTGGCCAGAACGGCGCCGGCAAGTCCACGCTCGTCAAGGTGCTGACCGGCGTCTACCAGCATGATGGCGGCGAGATTCTCGTCGAGGGCAAACCTGTCCGGATGTCGCGTGCTTCCGAGGCCGAGGCGAATGGCATCGTCATCGTTCACCAGGACCAGCAGCTCGTTGCCCAGTTCGACGTCACCCGGAACGTATTTCTCGGGATCGAACGCACCCGCGGCGCCGGTTTTCTGAACCTGCCGGAGATGCGGGCCGAAACGGAAAAGGCGCTCGCAAAGGTTGGCGCGGCTTTCACGCCAGACACTCTGGTGCGCGACCTTTCCGTGGCACAGCGCGAGCAGGTAGCGATCGCCGCCGCGCTCGTGCGCGATCCTAAAATTCTCATCCTCGATGAACCCACCGCCTCGCTTTCAGAAGCCGAGGTGAATCTTCTGTTCGGCGTCATCCGCGGTCTGCGCGACGATGGCGTGACCATCGTCTACATTTCCCATTACCTCGATGAAGTGCTGGATCTGGTCGACCGGATGACTGTGCTGCGCGACGGCAGGCTGATTGCCACGAAGGAGGTCGGAGAGACGTCGCGTCCGGACCTCATCAAGATGATGGTCGGTCGCGAGATCTCCCAGCTCTATCCGAAGGAAGACGTTGCGATCGGCGAAACAGCGCTGTCGATCAGGGACCTTGCGGTCGGCAATGCCGTACGCGGCGTTGATCTCGATATCCGCAGCGGAGAGATATTCGGCCTTGCTGGGCTGATGGGCGCGGGTCGGTCAGAGCTTGCGCTGGCATTGATCGGCGCAATGAAGCGAACACGCGGAACGGTGACGCTCAACGGCAAACCATCGAACCCGTCAAGCCCGAAGGCAGCCAAGAACGAAGGCTACGCGCTCATTCCCGAAGATCGCCGGCATGATGGTCTGATCGGCGAATTGTCGATGCGCGAAAACATGACACTGCCCAACATCTCGAAATGGGCGACATTTGGGCTCCTCAATCTCGGCCGCGAGAAAGCAGATGCGCAGCAGCTTCAGCGTGACCTCGCGATCCAGCCGCCGAACATCGCGACCACGACCAAAAACCTGTCAGGCGGCAACCAGCAGAAGGTCGTCATCGGCCGATGGCTGCCGGGCAATGCCGAGGTTTTCATTTTCGACGAACCGACGACCGGGGTCGATGTCGGTTCCAAGGTGGAAATCTACCGCCAGATGACGGCCCTGGCGCGGCGCGGGGCCGTCGTGATCCTGATTTCCTCGGATTTTGAGGAAATCGTCGGCATGTGCGATCGCGCCGCCGTCATGCAGAAAGGCAGGATCAACGCCGTTCTCGAACGCGACGAACTCGATGTCGCCACAGTGCTCTTTCACGCTTCCGGCGCGGATGGGGATGCCGAAAATTCCTCCACCGGACACAAGGCCGCCCCGCCTGCCGAAGTGGAAATGCGCGAACATCACGAGAGCGGCCTCGGCCGTTTCTTCGCCCGCTGGGGATCGTTGTTCGGCATGGCGGTCGCCATCGCGGTGATTGCGTTTCTCTCACCCCAGTTTCTCAATCCGGGCAACATCTTTGATGTGCTCAAGCAGGGGTCGGTGCTGGCCTTTATCGCTCTCGGCTTGACGCTGGTGTTGATCGCCGGCGGGCTCGATGTGTCCGCCGGCGCGATCAGTCAGTTCAGCTCCAATGTCGCTGCCGGCCTGATCGTCGGTTCCGCGGGAACAGCAGTGGCGCTCGGGGCGGGCATCGCCATCGGTGCTGTTGTAGGACTGATAAATGCGGCGCTTGTGCTGATATTCGCGATGCCGCCCTTCGTGGCCACGCTCGGCATGATGTTCGTGACGATGGGCGCCACGCTTCTCTATAACGGCGGACAGGCAATCACCCTGTCGAACGAGCCCGGCTTCTTCCTCCTTGGCCAGGGATATGTCGGGCCGGTTCCGGTGGTCTTCATTCTTCTCGTCGCCATCACCTTCGTGCTCCACATCTTCCTGTCACGCAGTCGCATGGGCCTCAGAATGTATGCGGTGGGACAGAATCTCGCCGCAGCCGAACTGCGCGGCATTCGCCAGCCGCGCTATGCGCTGGCTTCCTTTATCATCGGCGGCGCGGTTCTTGGTTTTGCGGGCGTCGTGCTGACCTCCTACAGTTATGGCGCCTCGGCGCTGGCCACCGGTATCGATTTTCTGATCAGCGCTCTGGCGGCGGCCTTCCTCGGTTCCACCCTGTCGCGCAGTGGTCAGCTCAATGTCACCGGCACTGTGGTGGCGGCAATGTTCCTTGCCTCGCTCTCGAACGGCCTGATCCTGATCGGCATCTCCAATCAGGTGTTGCCGGCCATTCAGGGAGCGGTGCTCATTCTGTCGATCGCGATCGGCGTCATACGACGGCGCGAGATCGGCCAAGTGCTGCTGTTCTAGGAGGTCGGCGAGATGAACCACGCATTGACACGAAAGTCGACCGGCGCAACCGTCGTCGGGTTTCTCCGAGACTACGGCGCGATCTTCGGCATGCTCGCCGTGCTCGCAATCTTCTACTATTTGCAGCCTGCGTTTCTGCATCCCAACAATGTACTGAACGTGCTGCGGCAATCTGCCGTGCTGATCGCGATCGCGCTCGGCATGGCGATCGTCATGTCGATGCGCGGGGTTGATCTTTCCGCGGCCCAGATCGCCGATGCCGCCGGACTGATCGCGGCCATGTTGATCATCAGGGGCGAGCCGGCCTGGATGGCCTTTGTCATCCCGGTTGTGTTCGGTATCGTCGCCGGCGGGATCAACGGCATCCTCGCCGCCTATATCGGCGTACCGGCCATTATCGGCACACTCGGCATGATGTTCATCATCCGCTCCGGCGAACTCGTCCTCTCCAACGGTGCGGAACCGCAGATCCTGTTTTCGCTGCCGCGTGGACTGACCAAGGACTTCCTCTTTCTCGGCCAGGGAAGCATCGGTCCCGTTGCAACCCTGATCGTGCTGGCCGTCGTGCTCTTTTTCCTCGTCTGGGGGCTGATGTCGGTCACCAGCTTCTCGCGGCGGGCGAAGGCGATCGGCGCCAATGTGCGGGCCGCATATCTGGCAGGACTGTCCATTCGCTCGGTCTTCGCCCTCGGCTTCGTCGCCTCCGGCGCGCTTGCGGCCATCGGCGGCGTGGCGCTTGCCTCGCGCACCGGGGTTGCCATGCCGCGCGGGGCCGAGCCTTTCCTGCTTGATTCCTTCGCGGCGGTCTTCCTCGGAACGCTGTTTTCCCGGCAGGGCGGGATCAGCATCCCAGGTACACTTATCGGCGCGCTGTTCATCGGATTTCTGGGCAATGGCCTGACGATCGTCGGCCTCGGCGCGCCCTACCGTTTCGCACTCAATGGCGGTTTCATCCTCCTCGCAATGGCGGTGGGCGGACTGAAGCGCCGGACATGAACTCAAAGAAGGAAACAGGTCATGACGATTATCGATGCCCATAATCACGTCGGCACCATCAAGAAGGCGCATCAGTCCGGCGCCGACCTCGTTGCCAAACTCGACAAGGCCGGGGTGGAAAAGGCGGTGATGTTTCCGTTCGTGGAGGGTGATTTCTCCAACGAGCCGATCCGGGACGCTCACAGGGAATTTCCCGATCGCCTCATTCCATATTGCGCGGTCAACCCCTGGAACGACACCGCGGTCGACGATGTGCGGCGCTGCGTGGAGACCTACGGCTTCAAGGGGCTGAAGCTTCACCCCACCATCGGCGGCTATCACCTTTCCGATCCGAAGCTTTGCGATCCGCTGTTTGCCGTTTGCGAGGGCTACGGCATTCCGATCGTCGTGCACGGCGCGAGCGACCTTTACAACTGCCCACCGGAATTCGCGCTGATGGCCGAGCGGTTTCCGAATGTCACGCTGATCATGGCGCATATGGGCTTCTTCTGGTCGGTCGATCAGGCGATCCGCTTTGCCATTCAGTATCCGAATCTCTATCTCGAGACCTCCCGGGCGCCGATCTTCGAGATCCAGACGGCCGTTCGCGAAGTCGGCGCCGACAAGGTCATCTGGGGCACGGATTCGCCTTTCGTGGATTACGCGTTCGAATTCCAGAAAATGAGTAGCGCAACCGACGATGCTGATGCTTATAGTAAGATCGTGGGCGGTAATATCGCCCGTATTCTCAAGCTCTGACCGTGGGTACGGATGAAATGAAAAAGCCGGTTCCGCGCAATCCGGTTGACAATCCCGACCGGCGCCTCGACCTTGCGGCGCGCGCGGCGTGGCTCTCCTATGAAAAGCAGCGCACGCAGGACCAGATCGCCAGGGAGATGCAGGTCTCCCGGCAGGTGGTCCAGCGTCTCATGGCGCTCGCGCATCGCGCGGGTCTGATTGAGTTCCGCCTGAAGCATGCGCTGACCGACTGCATCGAACTGGCCGAACGGCTGCGGGAGAAGCTTGACCTCAGCTATTGTGACGTGGCGCCCAACGAATCCGAGACGATCGAGGATCTCGCGACAGTCGGCAGTCTCGGTGCACACTATCTCGAAACCATCCTGCCGTCGAGCGAACCCTTCACGATTGGCGTAGGGAATGGCCGGACGATGCGTGAACTGTCGCGTCGTATCGAGCGCCGCGACCTGCCGGAATGCCGCTGCGTTTCGCTGATGGGCAATCTGACCCGCGACGGCAAGGCCAACAATCACGACGTGGTCAGTTGGATTGCCGAGGCACTGGGGGCGGAATGCTACCCGCGCCCGATGCCGATCATCACCAACACGGCCGAGGAACGCCGGGTGCTTCAGGCACAGCCAGGCTATCAGTCGATCAGCAGTCTTGTTGCCGAGGCGCAGGTGCTGATCATGGGGATGGGTTTTTTCGGCGCAAAGTCATCCCTTCTGGAGGACGGCTTCATCACCGCCGAGGAAACACGGCAGGCGATCGAGGCAGGCGCTGTCGGCGAGTTTCTGGGCTTTGCCATCAACGTGGAGGGCGCGATCGTCGCCGCAGAATATCACGAGCGCCTGACATCATACCTCCCAAAGCCCGATCAACACCGCCCGGTCATCATCGTCGCCTCCGGCGCACAGCGCGCCGCCGCGATTGTCGCGGCGTTCAAAGGCCGGCTCGCCAACGGTTTGATCACCGATGAGAATACGGCCCGGATTCTTCTCGATGACGAACTGACGCAGAAAGGCAACCGGTAACGATCTTGCGGGGTGATCAGTGCCGTGGCGGCAACATCGACATGCCGCGCGAAGTGCCTGGCATGAAGACCGGCGACCCGACGCTGGAAAACGATGCTCCACGCAGCCAAGGGTCTGCGCTGCGACAGCCGGCGCGCTGGACAAGGCCGGATTGCCGAGTGGTAACGATGGATAAGGGAATAAACCTTCCGGTCACGCTTCGACCGAAAGGGTTTCCAGAACGGCGCGGGCCACCGTTGCATGTGTGATCAGTGAGTTGACGATGCCGCCGCGGATGGCGGCGGCGATCGGTCCCGCCTTTTGTTCGCCGAAGGCGATGCATAACACATTCGGACATTTTGCAAGCTGGTCCAGCCCGGCAGCGATCGAGCGGTGCGACAACTCTGATTTCACCGACTGGCCGTTTCGATCAAAGGTCTGTCCGCAAATTTCGCCGACAGCGCCGCTTTCCGCCAGTTCCTGACGCTCTTCCTGCGATAGAATGCTCCACAGCGATGTCTGCCCCTCGCGCAAAGCGCCCAGCCCGACGATGGCGAGCGTGACGGCGGGAAAGAGAGCACTGACAACATGATAGTCCCGCTGGCGTCTGAGCGCATCGGCCGCGTCGCTATCGCTGGCGACGAGCGGCGCGTAGAAGGCGTGGCCGGGGCTGCCGGTCAGTTCCGCGATCCGACGCACCATCTCGACCGAGGTCTGGCCGTTTGCCACGCCGGGCCATGCCCCGCCGAGCTGGACCACTGCACGGGCGGAGAAGGGGCGTGCATGCCGGGTCATCGCCTCCGTGGCAAGGGTCGAGGCGACACCCAGGATATCGTCTGGCCCGCTGATGTCGCAGAGCAGCTCCGCCGCCACCCGGCCCATGCTGTCAATACACATGTCCGTATCAAGGCCGGCGTCCTTGACGACGACGGCGTTTGCCAGGCCCATCCGCCGTTTCAGTATGGCACTCAACTCATAGTCGACCGCGTCGGCAGGGTGAATGAATTCGATCCTGACGATGCCCTCGCGCAACGCCTTTTCAATCAAACGCGCGACGCGGAAGCGGCTGATCCCCAATTCCTTCGCGATGTCCGACTTGGCGATGCCGTCCAGGTAAAAGCGCTGCGCCGCCGCGGCGCAAAGAATACGGTCGGTAAAGCTGTCAACGTCTGCAGGCATCGGTGTTAGCGTGTCCTTATGGCGCTCATATGAGCATATGTGCGTTACAATACGTGGTTATTTCTGGATGGGAAGCCAGAAAATTCCGGAAATTATTCGATTTTTTCTTGACGCTAACGAAAATGGCATGCTCATATGATTATTAAAATGCACATATGAGCGATATGAGAATTCATGACTAATGGCGTGAAACGTCCGAATATTCTGGTTTTGATGACTGATCAGCAGCGTTTTGATGCGCTTGGCTGCGCGGGCAATCCGGCGATAAGCACGCCCAATCTCGACCGGCTTGCCGCCGAGGGGGCGATGTTCCGTTCCTGCTATGCGCAGAATCCGATTTGCAGCCCGTCACGGGCAAGCTTTGCGACCGGGCTTTACCCGCATGCCCACGGTCTGTGGGCCAATGGCGTCGAACTGCCCGAAGACCGGACGATGGTGTCACGCTCACTGGCCGGGGCCGGCTATGATTGCGGTATGGCCGGAAAGCAGCACCTTGCGCCATGCGCCAATGGACCGGAGCCACGCCGGGAGGACGGCTATCGGGTCTATAAATGGTCACACGACCCGATTCACCGTTCCGCCGAAAACGCCTTTCACCGCTGGCTGGAGGACAATCATCCGGATATCTGGTCCCGGATCGGCGACACTTCGGGAGCTACGGCGGAGGCTGGCAATATTGCCAAGGGAGCAACGGCCGTCGATGTCCTGCCGGTGGAGGCTCACTACAGCCACTGGATTGCCGAGGAGGTCATCGCCTTCATCGGGGAACGTCGCGATGCTCCCTTCTATTTCATGGCAAATTTTTTCGACCCGCATCATCCTTTCGGCGCGCCTGCGCCTTTCCGCGCGCTCTACGATGCGAAAAATCTTCCGGGACCCGTTGGCGGACCGGAAGAGCTTGAAACCAAGCCGCTCGTGCAAAGCGAGTATCACCGGAAGTCCTATGGCGGACAAGCGCCGGGCTTTGCCGAATATACACCGGAGGAACTGCGCGAGGCACGGGCCGGGTATTTCGCGATGGTTTCCATGATCGACGCGGAAGTCGGCCGCATTCTGGAGGCGTTGGAGGCGTCGGGCCAACGCGAAAATACGATCGTGATCTTCAGCTCCGATCACGGTGAGATGCTGGGTGATCACGGCATCATGCTGAAGGGGCCTATGCTTTATGACGCGCTGGTGCGCGTACCGCTGATCGTGAGATGGCCTGGCCAGATCGCGCCCGGCCAGAGGCGCGAGGAAATCGTTCAACTGATCGATCTGACCGCGACATTGCTGGAGGCGGCTGGAGCCGGTGACGCGCAGCAGGTGCAGGGCGAAAGCCTGTTGCCGATGCTGTGCGGCGGCGATGCGACGGATTGGCGCGACTGGGCTCTGGCGGAATATCGCGACAGCGGGCACAGCGCAACGCCTCCCGTTTTCACGACCATGCTGCGCGAAAAACACATGAAGCTGGTTGTTTGGCATGGAGCGCCGACAACGCAGCGCCCGCGTGATGGCGAACTTTATGATTTGGGGCGTGATCCCACCGAACAAACAAATCTCTACAACGATCCCGCCTACAGGCTCGAGCGGGAGCGTATGAAGGACAGTCTGCTCGACGTTCTGGTCGCGACTGAATGGCCGCGTCCGGCGCGAAAAGCGCAATGGTGACCTCGAGGGTCGCATCTTTTCAAACTGGAGGAGTGTATCATGTTCAACAAGTTATCCATTCTTACAGCAATGACGGCGGTGGTTCTATTGCCGTTCGCCGCCCATGCCGAGCAGGTGGTGGTGGCTCATGCGGCCGGCATCAACGGTAACGCCGTGGAGGCAATACTCAAGGACTATTCGGCGGCGACGGGCGTCGATGCGGTCGGTATTACGATGTCGGACACGGACTATGGCGCCAAGATGCAGCTTGCCGCCAGGACAGGACGCTCCGATTTTGACCTTGCGCTCGGCGTGACCAGCGATATTTACAATCTGATCCAGCCGCAGGGCGTGTTCACGGCCATCGATATCTCCGGCTGGAACACGGATGTTCTGGACGCGATGAAGGAGGCCGGGCTGATTGGAGAGGATTACGCCGTCTCGCAGGATACGGCAGCGCTTCTGGTCTATTCCCCGACCTTCGAGGATGATGCGCCGGCCTCTTGGAGCGATTTTTTCGATACCGAGAAATGGCCGGGCAACAGGGGCATGGCATCAGGCGGCATGGGCGTTCCGATCAATCTCGAATATGCGCTGATCGCATCAGGCGTTCAGCCGGATGAACTCTACCCGCTCGATCTTGAAGAGGCTTTTGCCGAACTGGACAGGGTGGCGGACAGCATCGTGCTGTGGGACAATGCGCCCAAGGGCATCCAGGATATCGTCAATGGTGATACTGTGATGACATGGTCTTATGCCCCTGCGGCGCTTTCGGCGGTTAAGGCCGGTCAGGACATCAAGCTTGCAGCACCTCCCGGCACGGCGGTTGCCCGCCAGTACGCCGTGGTCATGGAGGATGCTCCGAATGGCAACGAGGCCGCTCAGCAATTCCTGAAATGGTGGTTCGAACCGGAACAGCAGGTGAAATACACCGAACTGACCAATTACGGGATTGTCGTGCCGTCGCCGTTGGTCACCGGGAATTTCACCGAGGAGCAGCAGGCCTACATGCCGTTCTCGGGCAATCACCCGGAAAATTACCGGACGATCAACTACGATTATTACAGTTCGGAGGGCGAATTGGGGCAGAGCAATCTCTCGCTCGTGCTTGATGGATGGAACAACTTCCGTGCTCGCTGACCACGCCGGAATATCCGGCCGGCCCTTCGGGGCCGGCCGAGAAGGCGCGCTCCGGTTATGGTTGAACGCCTGCCTGCATGGGCCGCTTCTGCTCGCATTGCCCGCGATTGTCTTCGTTGGCATCTTCGCCGTCTGGCCGATGGCGCAGTTTCTGTTCGACAGCCTGCGTGACGGTCAGTCGTTTTCGCTCATTCAGTTTCAGCGGTTACTGGCAAGTTCGACCTTCTTCGTTGTTCTCGGCAAGACGCTGGTTACCGCCATCACCGTCACGCTTTGCTGCCTGGTGCTGGCCTACCCTATGGCCTATGCGCTGATGCGGATTCCTGGCCGGCTTAAGTCGGTGATGATCGGCCTTGTCGCGTTGCCCTATCTCACATCGGTGATCGTGCGTACCTACGCCTGGGCGGCGATCCTTGCCTTGCGTGGACCTGTCAACGAAATGTTGCTTGGACTTGGACTGCTCTCGGAGCCGCTTCTGCTGGGCCACAGCGATTTCGGCACGATGATCGGCATGATCCACATTCTTCTGCCGATCGCGGTGCTGACATTGTGGTCGGGGATGGAGAAGATCGATGCGCAGCAGCGCACAGCGGCCGCCAGCCTTGGGGCATCGCGGATCGAGGAATTCCTGACGGTCACATTGCCGCAGTCGCTTCCTGGTCTCGGGTCGGCGGCGTCACTTGTCTATATTCTCTCGCTCGGCGCCTATGTTATTCCGCAGACGCTCGGCGGAACGCGTGGTCTGCTGTTCGCGCAGATGCTGGTCGATCAGGCGACGACGCTTTTGAACTGGAACCTTGCCGCTGCGATGGCCGTGATCATGCTCGTCGCGGCCGCGGTTCCCGCCATGTTCCTCGCTCTTGCCGGCCGGGTGCGGTTGCGCGGACATACCCATCACGCCATCGGCCCGGTGCAATCGTTGCTTTCGCAGAGCCTGTTTCCCATTCTTGAGCGCGTACCGGAACGGTTTTGGACATGGGCCTGGCGGATTTCGGCCGGGTTGGTCCTTGCCTTTCTGATCCTGCCGGAACTGGTGATCATTGCGTTTTCCTTTGGACCGGAACGGGATATCAGCTTCCCTCCCGCCTATTTCACCCTGCAGGGATATATCCATACGCTCTCCGATCCGAGTTGGATGCAGCCGCTTCAGCGCAGCGTCGTCTATGCGGCGATTGACGCGCTGCTGGCCACGGCGCTTGGCGCGCTGGCAGCCTATGGCTTTGCGCGCAGCCGGCCTCGCTGGGGCCAGGCAGGGACTGCGCTTCTCGTTATTCCCATTGTGTTGCCGGAGATCGTGATCGCGATCAGCTATTTCATCTTTGCCAACCGCATCGGTCTGTCCGGTTCGGCGGCTGGCGTGATCCTTGGGCAGGGCGCCGCTGCGGTCGGACTGGTGGTTGTCATTCTCTCGGGTGTGGTTCGCCAGCTTGATGAGAATATCGAATACGCGGCACTGATGTGCGGCGCTTCGCGCTTGCGAACCGTGCGAGAAATCGTGCTGCCGATGATTGCGCCCGGCTTGCTTGTCGGCTTTGTCTACGGCTTTCTCCATGCCTTCGACAATCTGGTTCTGCCGCTCTTCATTACAGGACAAAAACCGACCGTTACCGTGCGCATGTTTCTTTCTTTGCAAGAGGAACTGACATCCGCGCCGGCCGTCATCGCTTCGATTCTCATTGCAGTGCTGGTCATCGGTTTGACGGTGGCCCTGGCTCTTGCGCGTCGCAACGGCGGCTTCGGTCTGCCGCTTTCGGCGGCCGACTTACGAAAGGACTGATCATGTCTGAGATCAATATATCGGTTGAAGTTGACCGAGGTGATCGCGAGCCGCAACCGGACTTCGTCAAGCTGGAGCGCATCCGCAAACATTACGGGTCTGTTGTGGCGCTTGACGACGTGTCGCTCGACATTCGCGAGGGCGAATTCGTCACGTTGCTCGGCCCTTCCGGTTCCGGCAAGACGACCTGCCTTCGCGCCATAGCCGGCATGATGACGCCCGACGGTGGAAAGCTCTCGATCGCGGGACGGGACCTGTCGTCAGTGCCGATGAATCGACGCAATATCGGCATGGTGTTTCAGAACTACTCGCTTTTTCCGCATCTGACAGTGGCACAGAATGTCGGCTATCCCTTGCGTGTACGTCGGATCGGGCGGTCCGAGGCGCAGGCGCGTGTCGAGCGCGCGCTTTCCCTCGTTCGCCTTGATACGTATGGGGACCGCCGTCCTGCGGAATTGTCTGGCGGCCAGCAGCAACGCATAGCTTTGGCGCGTGCCGTTGTATTCGAGCCGGATGTGCTTCTCCTCGATGAGCCGCTTTCAGCTCTCGACCGGGTGCTGCGCGAGGAAATGCAGTTGGAGTTGCGGCGAATTCACCGGGAAATCGGAACCACGATGGTCTGCGTCACCCATGACCGGACGGAGGCTTTGACGATGTCGGAACGCGTTGTTGTCATGCGCGACGGGCGGATCGTGCAGGATGCGCCGCCCGAGCAGATCTACCTCCAGCCTGAATCCCGCTTTGTAGCCGAATTCCTTGGCGAGGTGAATATCGTTGCGATGACCGCGAGCAATGACGGCAGGCCTTTTCAGGACGAAGCGGGACGTACGCTGGCGCTTGAGCCGTCATCTCCCGCCGGAAGCAACGGCGCGGTCGATCTCGTGGTGCGCGTGGAACATGTCGGACTGAAGCCGGCAAAAGAGGCGGTCGACGACGGACACCGGTGGCGCGGCGAAATCCGTGAGGCGTTGTTCCTCGGCGATGCCGTTCGCATGGTGGTCGACTGCCATCCCCATGTATTGGTCGCGCGCCTTCCGATCGAGCGTGCAATCGGTTTGAAGCCTGGCGATATCGTCGACATCGACCTGGCGATGCGCATGCCCATGGTGTTTGCCCGATAGTGAAGGGTTTATTTTTCGTCGGGACTACGAAGACGGATGGGCTCCTATTTATACCAACGGTTATTGAAAATGACCGATGGCTGCCAAACGCCTTATGCGAAAGCTTATGAAAGGACAGGGGCATTCACCCCGCGTCATGATCACCGACAAGTTGCGATCCTATGGCGCGGCAAAGCGCGATATCATGCCTGGCGTCGAGCATCGCTCGCACAAAGGCCTGAACAACCGGGCGGAGAATTCCCATCAGCCGACACGACGGCGAGAACGGATCATGAAGGGTTTCAAGTCAGCCCGACATCTCCAACTGCTCGTTTCAATTCATGACCCCGTCGCAAATCTCTTTCACATTCCACGCCACAATATTCCCTCCGATCATCACCGCGAACTGAGAACCGCAGCCATGCTTATGTGGAATGAGATCGCACGCCTGCAGGCAGCATAAGCGAGAGCGGTGGGCGAGGCTTTTGACCGGGGTCTTTTAACTTTACGATGCCAATCGTTTCGCTCGGCAATAGCCCGGTGCTCACGGCATCCGCGCCGGATCCGAAGAGTGAGGCCGTCGCCGAGGAAGTCGCGCCGCATTTGCAGGCGCCTGTTCGTTAGACAGAGAAGAGCTTCCGTTTGGCGACGCGCGAGAGTTTTGGAGCACGTTATAGTCTCGAGAACGCTTGACTCTGGATCACGTCTTTCGTAAAACGATATACATAAAACGATTCACGTTATTTGGGAGGAATGCGTGTCGGTAACGATCAAGCAGGTCGCCGAATATGCCGGTGTATCTGCGGCAACGGTTTCCAATGTGCTCAGCGAATCTAAGCCTGTGCGTGAGGAATCGCGTCGCAAGGTGGTTGCCGCCGTGAAGGCGCTGAACTATCGCGCGAACCCGGCAGCGTCGCTGTTGCGTTCAGGAAAGTCAAACGTGATCGGCGCAATCGTGCCCAACATCCAGAATCCGTTTTTTTCAGCGATGCTTGCCGCAATCGAGCGCCATTGCGGCCGCGATGGCTATGACCTGATCGTCGCCTCTTCCAATGATGATGAAGCGACGGAGATAGCGCGGGTCCGATCGTTGCTGACTTGGCGTCCCGCCGGTCTGTTCGCCATTCCTTGTAGTAGAAATTTTCGCAGCCAGGATCTGATAACGACAGCCAATGTTCCACTCGTTCTTGCAGACCGGTGTATTGACGGACAAAACGCGGATTTCGTTGAAATTGACAACCGGCTTGCTGGGAGAATGGCCGCTAAGCATCTGATGAAACTTGGACATTCCCGTATAGCCGTGGTGGCGCCTTCATTCACGGTGGACAACGTCAAGGAGCGTCTTGCTGCGATGACCGATGAGCTGGGGCAGCCGGCCGTACAGATCCAGATCGGTCACGCGGACAGCAGACTAAGTGTAGACGAGGTGGCTGCCCGCTGGATGGATGATTGTACGGCTGTCGTGGCCTTCACCAATTCCGCCACGCTGATGGCGCTGGCCGCACTGCGCCATCTCGGGCGCAGGGTGCCGGATGATGTCTCGCTGGTCGGCTTTGACGACTACGACTGGATGGCAGTGGCCGGTCCGTCAATTACGGCCATCCGGCAGCCGGTCCGGGAGATGGCTCAGTTCGCCTGGGATAGCCTGCGCATGCGGATAAAGGGCGGAGAGAACCTGAATACCCACACCATGCATCGGCCCGAACTCATTATCAGAGAATCTACCGCACCGGCCTCGCGCTGAGACCGGGCATAACCGACGAGGGGCATCCCTCGAACTTTTGGGAGGAAAATATGAAACGATTTACGCAAAAGGCTGTCTTAACAGCGCTGACGGTGTTTTCCGCGCAGGCGCTGCACGCACAGGATATCGATTGGTCGTCCGAGTTGGGCAATCTCGATGGAACCAGTCTGGTGATCTCGACCATTACCGACCCGTTCATCGACTCGATGGAAGAGACGATGCCCGAGTTCACGGCCCTGACCGGCGCCGAGGTGACGATCGACGGCTTTGGCTACGATGCGCTTCACGACCGTCAGCTTCTGGGATGCTCGCAAAACGACGGTAGCACCGACGTATTGGTGATCGACGGCATCTGGATGGGTGAATTCGTTGAAGCCGGATGCCTTGAGCCCCTCGACGATCGCATCGCAGCGGACGAAGATCGTTTCGCCTGGGATGACTTCGTTGCCGATGGCGCGACGCAGGCCAGTTGGAACGGCACGCGATACTGCGCGCCGATCGGCATTTACTATGGTCTCATGTTCTACCGGACCGATCTCTTCGAAGCGGCAGGGCTTGAGGTGCCGGAGACCTTTGACGAGTTGAAGGAAGCTGCTGCCTTCTTTACCGACAATCCTGACTTTCCCGGCGTTTATGGCTATGCGATGAACAATCAGCGCGGCGCTGCAGCTGGGCAGCAATACTTTGAATGGGCTTTCTCCGCCGGCGTGTCGCCATGGAAATCCAACACGGTTGGCGCGGAAAATCCCTATGCCGATCTGACGCCGACCATGAACGGAGAGCGCTCTGTCGAGCTTGTACAGTTCTTCAAGGACATGACGGCTTATGGTCCCCCCGGCGTTGAGAGCTACGCATGGGACGAGCGCGCGACAGGCTTTGCCAATGGCTCGCTGGCGATGATCAACGACTGGTCGGTTCGCGCGCAGATCGCCGAAGATCCGGCAACCAGTCAGATTTCCGGCAAATTCGCCGCCGCGTTGATGCCGCACGCCGAAGGCGAGAAGACGATATCGCCAGTCGGCGGTTGGGTCATGTGCATGAATGCCCATAGCGAGCAGAAAGACGCCGCCTGGGACCTGATCCGCTGGTTCTCGAGCCCGGAGGTTCACAAGGAATTCGTTCTGGCCGGCGGACCGCCGAGCCGCGTGTCTGCCATGGAAGACGCCGACATTCAGGCGAAATGGCCGTGGACCGTTCAGCTCAATGAGGCACGCCAGACCGCATGGGCCGAAGGTCGGCCGCGTCACCCGCTGACCTTCCAGCTCATCGATGAGACCGGCGTCGAGGTCAACCGCGCCATCATCGGCGAAAAGACCCCGCAGCAGGCGATGGACGATGCCAATGCGCAGGCGGAAAAGATGCTGCAGCGCGCTGGTCTGCTCTAGGCTTCACCAAAACCAGACAGAGCGGCGCCTGGTGCGCCCTCTGTTCCCCTCTCATGCCTGACCTGCCAAGGAGATCCGCATGTCTCGCGGAACCGCCAACCCTTCGCTGGATAGCCGTTCCTCCGTTCTGTCTAGAGGGGAGGGCTCTGCCACGATGCGCCACGGCCGCAAGCGCTGGTGGTCGCGCGATGACGTCCAGCAACCGGCATTTCTGTGGCCGCCGCTGTTGTTCCTGCTGCTTCTGACGCTGTTTCCATTCGTCTACTCGGTGTGGCTCAGTCTTCATTATGTGCGTCTCACGCGGCTCGACAACAAGGTGTTCGCAGGGCTTCAGAACTATATCGACCTGTTCCAGGACGAGATTTTTATCAGCGCCATTCGCAACACCCTGTTGCTTGCCGGTGCCACCCTGACCATCGAGTTGATCCTCGGTTTTGCCATTGCCAAAGTGTTCTACGAACTGGCGCATCGGCCCTGGGTGAATTCGCTGCGATCCGCGTATCTCGTGCCTATGATGGTCACCCCGATCACCATCGGCGTCATTGCCAATTATGTCATGAACCCGCAACTGGGCATCATCAATCAGTTGCTTGCAAGCCTCGGGATCGATCCTGTCAGCTGGTTCGGCGATCCGATGATGGCAAAGCTTTCAATCCTGCTGATCAATGTCTGGCAATGGACGCCCTTCGTGGCGGTGCTGCTTCTCGCCGGCCTGATGTCCGTGCGCCACGATGTGCTTGAGGCCGCCCGCGTCGACGGGGCCCGCTGGTATCATATAACAGCGTTCATCGAGATTCCCTCGATCCTGGCGATTGCCCTCCTAGCCGTCATCTTGCGGTTGATCGAGATCCTGCGCTTTTTCGATATCGTCTACATCACCACCCGCGGCGGTCCGAGCGATGCGACGATGGTGATGACACTGTTCACGTACCAGCAGGAATTTCAGTACTTCCAGGTCGGGCTTGGCTCTGCGTCCGCCGTCATCATCCTTGCCATGTCGATCGTCATCACAACATTCGCCGTGGCGCTTCTGCGGAGGATCGAGCAATGAGACGTGCCGTCTGGAAAGACGCGATCCTCGTCATGGTCGCACTCGGCGTGACGTTATTTTCCCTCGCTCCGCTGCTCTGGATGTTCCTCGGCGCCTTCAAGACGACTGCACAGATGATTGCCGTTCCCCCGGTCTGGGCGGTTGATTTTACCTACTTCAAGAACTTCATCGACCTGTTTGCTACTTACTGGCCAAACATGCGCAACTCGCTGGTCGTAACCGTGGGAACCACGATCCTTGCGCTGGTTCTTGCGCTTCCGGTGGCATTCGCACTGGTGAATTTCAGGCTGAAGCGCCGCAACTTTCTTGCCGACTGGATTCTGTCGACCCGCATGATGCCGCCCATAGCTGCCGCCGTTCCGCTGTTCATCATATTCAACGGTCTCGGCATTCTCGACAGCATCCCGGCGCTGATCATAGCCTATGCGGGCTTCAACATGCCCTTTGCCATCTGGGTATCGATGTCCTTCCTGAAGCAGGTTCCGAAAGAGCTGATTGAAGCTGCTCGCCTGGAAGGCTGCTCCTGGTTCCAGATACTGATGCTGATCGCCATACCGCTCAGTCTCTCCGGCATCGCCGTGGTCGCCACGTTCGTCTTCATTTTTGCCTGGAATGAGTTCCTCCTGGCGCTGTTCCTCAGCGGCGGCTCGTCCCGAACCTTCCCGGTTACCATCTCGTCCTTCATCGGGACGGGTCGGATTTATTGGGAATACATCGCTGCCGCTACGGTCGTGCAGTGCGTTCCCCCCATCGTCTTCGCTTTCGCCATGCAGCGACACATCGTGTCCGGCATGACGATGGGCGCCATAAAGGATTGATACCCATGACCCTGACCCTTGAAAATCCCGGCGCGGCGCTGATCACCGGTGCATCGCGCGGCATCGGTCGCGCCATCGCCGAGCGGTTCGGCGCTGACCGCTACCACGTTCTCCTCAGCGATCTTGAGCGCCAGCGTGGTGAGGCTGAAACCGTGGTTGAAACCATCCGCAACGCCGGGGGTAGGGCGGATTTTCTGCCCTGCGACGTCGGCGATCCAAAATCCATCGAGACGCTGTCTGACGATGCCCTCGCGCTTTCGGGCGGTATCCGGGTGCTGATCAACAACGCCGGGGTGCTTTCGGTGTCGTCCGTCGATGACCTGTCGCCCGAGGAATGGGATCGGATGTATCAGATCAATACGCGCGGCACTTTCCTCGTCACGCAGGCGATGTTGCCGCACCTTCGCAAGCAAGACCGTGCACGCATCATCAATATCGCTTCCATCGGTGGCAAACGTGGTGCGCCGGGCCAGATCCACTATTGTTCCTCGAAGGCGGCAGTCATCAGTTTCACGCAGATCCTCGCCGAGGAAGTGGCTCAGGACGGTATCAACGTCAATGCGATCTGCCCGGGCATTATCGATACCGACATGGGCCGCAACAATTATCGCACGCCAGAGGCGCTGGCGGCTGTTCATTCCAAGACCGCGCTGAAACGGCTTGGCTACCCCGAGGACGTGTCCGGACCGGTTGCCTTCCTCGCTTCCGACGATGCGGCCTTCATCACCGGCCAGGCGATCAACGTCTGCGGTGGCATCATTTTTCACTGAGTTCTCACGGAGACCGAAACCTTATGAACAAACTTGGTTTGCACGCAAATGTCTGGGTCGCCGGCTGGAGCGAAAACGAGGCGGCAATGGCTATCGAAAAGACCGCTGCGACAGGCTTCGACCTCGTTGAAATCCCTGCAATGGACCCATCGAGCCTGCGGCCGGACGAGACGCGCAGGCGGCTTGATGCAGCCGGTATTGGCTGTACGATGTCGTTCGGCTTGAATGAGAGGAGCGATATTTCCTCGGGCGACCCTGAGATGATGAAGGCCGGCGAGGAAATGCTGCGCACCGCACTGTCCGTCGCCCGGGACCTGGGTGCAACCCACGTCTGCGGCATTCTCTACAGCGCATTTCAGAAATATTTCGAACCGCCGACCCGGAGGGGCATCGAGGCCTCCGCCGAGGTCATGCGGCGGGTGGCTGACTATGCGGCGGAAAACGACATCACGCTGGGGATGGAGGTTGTGAACCGCTACGAGAGCAATGTGCTGAACACGGCCGCCCAGGCTCTCGCCTATTGCGAGATGGTCGATGCCCCCAATGTGAAAGTGCATCTCGACGCCTATCACATGCACATCGAAGAACAGAACCCTTCAGACGCCATTATGGCGACCGGCAAGCGTCTGGGCTATTTCCATACCGGAGAATCGCATCGGGGCTATATCGGCTCCGGCTCCATCGACCACCCACGCCTGTTCCGGGCGCTGGTCGCTTCAGGCTATGACGGTCCGATCACCTACGAGTCCTTTTCATCGGAGGTCGTGGGGCAGCCGCTCACCGGCATTCTCGGCATCTGGCGCAACACCTGGACGGATGGCGAGGATCTGGCGCGCCACGCCTACACATTTACCCATGCCCAATTAAAAGCCGCGCGCGAAACGGTGCTGAGGGCATCCGGGTTCAACGAAATGGAGGCCTGAAATGGGTGCCATACACCTCGATAATGTGCGTAAGAGTTTCGGTATCGTCACCGTCATCGAGGGCATAGATCTCAAGATTGCAGATGGCGAGTTCGTGGTTTTCGTTGGTCCTTCAGGGTGCGGCAAGTCCACGCTGCTGCGCCTGATCGCAGGCCTTGAGGAGATCGACGAGGGTAAAATCAGCATCGACGGAGAGCGGGTCGACATGAAGGAGCCCGCTGACCGTCACATCGCCATGGTGTTCCAGAGCTATGCGCTCTATCCGCATATGAGCGTTCGCAAAAATATTGGTTTTGGCCTCAGGATTTCCGGCTTCCCGAAGGCTGAGATCAACGCCAAGATCGAGGAGGCCGCACGCCTTCTTGAGCTGACGCCGCTGCTCGAGCGCCGTCCGCGCGACCTGTCCGGTGGTCAACGACAGCGCGTGGCGATCGGGCGGGCGATCGTGCGCTCGCCATCGGCCTTTCTTTTCGACGAGCCGCTGTCGAACCTCGACGCGGCGCTGCGCGTGCAAATGCGCATGGAGATCATCAATCTGCACGCCGACCTGAAGCGAACGATGATCTATGTAACCCATGATCAGGTTGAAGCGATGACCATGGCTGATCGCATCGTCGTGCTGAATGGCGGAAGAGTGGAGCAATTCGATACGCCGGTCGAACTTTATGATCATCCGGCCAATCTTTTCGTTGCTGGCTTTATCGGCAGCCCGAAGATGAATTTCCTCGAGGTCACGCATGCTGAGGAAAACCGGCTTCACCTTGAAGGAGGGCTCCAGATCACGCTTCCTGACCGCAGTCCTGCCGAGTGTGCCCGGACGAGAATACTGGGCATCCGGCCAGAGCATTTCCTGCATCAGGGCTCGGGAGGACTATGGGATGGCAAGGTCACGGTGACGGAGCAACTCGGCAGCGACGCCTATCTCCATGTCGCGGTAGCCGGCCTCGGCCAACAACTGGTTGTGCGCGGCGTCGGCGAACGCGCCTTCGGCAGAGGTAGTGTGATTTCCCTGACGCCGCAAACCGGGAATTGTCATCTTTTTGATGCCGAGGGCGCCACGATCCGAAACGTTCAACTGGCCGGCGCCGCCTGACCGGCGCGCCGGATTCGCGAGGGTTCGAAGATGTATATGGAAAAATTGTCTCTACGCGGGCGCCGCGCGCTCGTCACGGGGGCCGCCCGCGGCATTGGCTATGGCTGTGCCGATGCGCTGAGCGAGGCCGGAGCCCATGTGGTCCTGGCCGATCTCGATGGCGCGGCTGCCGCGGCTGCGGCTGCGAGGCTGGCTGAAAACGGACGCAGCACCGAGGCCATGAGCCTCGATGTCAAGGACAGTGCTGCCGTCGATGATGCCGCCGCCACTGTCGGGGATCTGGATATTCTGGTTGCCAATGCCGGTATCGGACGCTTGCCCACGCCAGCCGAAGACATTGCCAACGAGGATTGGCTCGAAGTGCATCGAGTCAATCTCGACGGGGTCTTCTACTGCAACCGTGCGTTTGGCCGGAAGATGCTGGATCGCAAGCGCGGCAGCATCGTCAACATTGGCTCGATGTCCGGCATCATCGTCAATCGTCCACAGGGGCAAGCGCATTACAACAGTTCCAAGGCCGCCGTCCATCACCTGACGAAGTCGTTGGCCGCAGAATGGGCTGATCGCGGTCTGCGGGTGAACGCGGTGGCGCCGACTTATATCGAAACGCCGCTGACGGCCGTTGCCCATGAGAACGGCATGGCCGCCATCTGGATGCGTGACACGCCAATGGGGCGTTTCGGACAGGTGTATGAAGTCGCATCCGCCGTGCATTTTCTGGCGAGTGATGCCGCCAGTCTGATAACGGGTGCCGTTTTGGTGGTCGATGGCGGGCTCACATGCTGGTGAGCGCGCAAAAATCTCTTCCGACCGACGAAACCGACCTTCGGAACCGGTTGATATCCTTCGCGCAAGGCGATGTCCGCAGGTTTGTCGCTATCGCCGGAGCGCCAGCTTCCGGCAAGAGCACGCTTGCCGAGCGCCTGTTCAAGGCGGTTGAAGCGGAAGCGCCTGGACGGGTGGCGGTTCTGCCCATGGATGGGTTTCATTACGATAATGCCGTCCTGCAGTCGCATGGCTGGCTGGCGCGCAAGGGCGCTCCCCACACCTTCGACCTGGACGGGTTGGCATGTGTGCTCGACCGGCTTGCTCGGGGGGATCGCCCGGTTGCGGTTCCAGTCTTCGACCGCGCGCTGGAGATCTCCCGTGCGGGCGCCTCGGTGATCGCGCCATCTGCGCGCTTGATCCTTGTTGAAGGCAATTATCTGTTGCTGGATGAACCGGGATGGAAGACTCTGCATGAACGCTTCGACTTGAGCCTGTATCTGGATGTGCCTTTGGCGTTGCTGCGCCAGCGCCTGCTCGAAAGATGGCGTTCTCTGCAGCCGGAGGAAGCGCGCGCCAAGATCGAGGAAAACGATCTCCCCAACGCCAAAATGGTCATTGAACACAGTATCGCGGCTGACCTCGTCCTGAAGACGTGACGCAGGGCTCTGCAAGATCCTTCCAACGACCGCATGGCCCGACGCGGCGCGGTCGTTCAGCGCGATAGGGCAGGCGGTGCCATACTCTCGCGTGTGATCAGCCGGCTTGGAACAACAGTGCAGCTCGCTGGAGTCGGTGGGCCGTTTTCGATAGCCTCAAGCAGCAAGGCTGCGGCCGCTTGGCCCATCTCGTCCACCGGCTGCTCAATCGTCGAAAGCGGCGGCGTGCAGAAGGCGCAGACAGGGGAGCCGTCGAAGGAAACGACCGAGACGTCCTCCGGAATGCGCAAGCCGAGCTTGCGGATGCCGCTCATGAAGGAAATCGCCATGTCGTCGCTGGTCGCGATCACCGCGGTTGGCCGGTTTTCGAGCGCTTCGAAATCGGCGACGCCCTCAAGGCCGATTCTGAAGCCTTGCTGATAGTCGAGGCTGCCTCCCGAGCGCACCACCGCATCCTCGCCAAGGCCCGCCTCGGCCAATGCCTCGACAACGCCGGCATAGCGCTCCACGTCGTGATAATTGCCCTCGGGCCCGGCCAGATAGAAGAACCGCCTGTGACCCAGTCCGATCAGATCGCGGGACACCGCGCGAACGGCCGCGCGATCATTGGTGACGACGCTCGGCGTGCCGGCGTCGCTCATGTCCAGAAGCATCGAGACGACCGGCAGTCCCGCCTGCGCAAGCGAGCGGCCGTCGACTTCCGGCAATTTCGAGGACAGGATGATGACGCCGCGCGCCGTGCCGCCGAAGGCGAGGTCGAGAATGTAGCGTTCCGAGGTCTCGTCGCGATCGAGGTTGGCGATCATCAGGTTGTAGCCGGCCTTGATCAGCGACTTGTTGATGCTCTGCAGGACCTGCGGAATGATCTGCGACGCGCCGTAGTAGAGCGATCCGGGAAGGATAATCATGATGGTATTGGGCTTGCCGACCCTGAGAGATCGCGCCATGGCGTTCGGCGTGTAGCCCAGTTGCTTGGCCGCGGCATCGATCTTCGCGCGCGTCTTTTCGTTGACGCGCCCGGGATTGGCAAGCGCGCGGCTGACCGTCGAAATTGCCACGCCCGCAAGTCGGGCGACATCCGCCATCAGCGGACCTGACGGCTCGTCCTGCGTCACATTGTCTTTTCTGTTCAATTCTGTTGCCTCCCAGACATTCGCGTCATGGTACCCAATCCGCCCGGAAGCTTATAGCAAACGTTTGCCAAAAAGCACTTGCAATAAATATAGGCTTGATTATTATCTAGCCATGGCAATCGTTTGCCATTTCGCAACATTTTGAAATTGCTGTATTTTATTATGCGGGATGCATTTTCCGCAAACCATGCAGCATGCCTAGAAACTGGAGCAGCCATGACTTGCCGCGACGGACTCCGCTTTGGCGTCGACCTGGTGACCTTCTTCCATCCTGGCTTTTGGAACGTCCCCGATCACGAGGCTGTCATCAGCTATGCCCGCGAGGCGCCGCGCGCCTTCTGGGACCGGATACTCGACAGCGTTCAGTCCTCCGGCGTGACAGGCGTCGAGCTTACCTTCTCGCCTTTCAACTGGCAGGACGCGATCAAGACCTACGGCTCGGTCGAGGGTTTCGCGGAGGCTCTTTCCGGACGCGGGTTGACGCTTTGCAGCGGGTTTTTCGCCGAGCTCGAGGCGGCCGGGGATTTCACCCGTCCGGAGGCGCAGGAAGCGATCATCGACAAGGCCGAGCGCTATGCCGACTTCCTGAAGGCCTGCGGCAGCGACATCATGGTCATCGGCGCGCCCTTGCGGCAGACGCCGGGCGCACAGCCGGCCATGTTTCACGACCTTGACCGCGCGAAGGCGATCGCCGATTTCCTGAACCGGCTTGGCGCGACCCTTCTTGCCCGCGGCGTGCGTCTTGCGCTTCACACCGAGGCGCATTCCATTTTCGCCGCCGCGCGCGATGTCGACCTGATGCTGCTGCTGACCGATCCGGCCTATGTGCACATGTGCCCGGACACCGCCCACATCATCCTCGCCGGTTCCGATCCGATCCAGCTCGTCGATCGTCATCATGAGCGCATGATCATCGCGCACTGGAAGGATGCGATCGGGCCGATGCCCTCCGACACGCCGATTGACGAGCATATCCACGATCGCCATCGCCCCTATTTTTGCGGTTTCGGCCTGGGCCGGGTCGACTGGCCCGCCTGGATCCGCCTTCTCCGCGATCGCAATTTCGAAGGATGGGCAATCCTCGAACTCGATGCCGCGCCGGATCCCGTGCGCGACATCGCCGGCGGGCTGACGCTCGTCCGGCAGGCGCTCCTGCCAATCTATCGCTGACATCAAAACGACCGGAGAAGCCGCGACAAACGGCCCCGAACCAAAACAGAAGAGGTGGAACAATGATCGACACAACCAGACTATTACTCGCAAGCGTGGCGCTAGCCGCGACATTCGCCGCAGCCCAGGCGCAGGAAGCGCCAAAGGCGGAGGTTTTCAGCTCGTGGACGTCGGGTGGCGAGGGACGCGCGCTGCAAGCGATCAAGAGCGAATTCGAAAAACGCGGCGGCACGTGGGAAAATTCCTCGATCGCCGGATTTGAAAATGCCAATGCCGCGTTCCAGAACCGACTGGTGGCCGGCGACCCGCCGACCGTCAAACAGCTTATCGTCGGAAAGGATCCCGCGGAGTTCATCGCGCTTGGGCTGATGACCCCGATCGACGACGTCGCGACCGCCGGAAACTGGGATGCCGTGCTGCCGAAGGCGCTGTCGGACTACATCACCTATGACGGCAAGACCTACCTTGCGCCGACCGGCATTCACGGCGAGAGCTGGATGTTCTACTCCAAGGCCGCCTTTGATGCGGCCGGCATCACCGAAGAGCCAACGACCTGGGACGCGTTCTTTGCCGATATGGACAAGCTCGCGGCGGCCGGCCTCGTGCCGATCGCGTGGGGCGGCCAGGCTTGGCAGGAAACCAAGGTTTTCAACATGGTCCTGCTGTCTCAGGTCGGTCTTGACGGTTTCCTCAGGATTTACGCCGATGGCGATCAGGAAGTGCTGGCTTCGGACGGCGTTCGAAACACGCTCGAGATCTTCGGCAGAATGCGCGATTATGTCGATGAAGGTTCGCCGGGGCGCAACTGGAACGATGCCACTGCCATGGTGATTACCGGCAAGGCCGGCGTCCAGTTCATGGGCGACTGGGCCAAGGGCGAGTTCACGACGGCCGGACAGGTGCCGGGCGAAGATTTCGGCTGCGCCTTTTCGCCGGCAACGCCGGGCATGATCTACATCGGCGACGCCTTCGGCTTCCCCAAGGTTTCCGACCCGAACGGCGAGGCGGCCCAGAAACTGATCGCGGAAGTGGTGATGGACCCTTCCGTGCAGGTGGAGTTCAGCCTCAACAAGGGCTCCATTCCGGCGCGGACCGATCTCGATGCGTCGCTGTTCGACATGTGCACCCAGAAGGGCATGGCGATGATGGCCGAGGGCAAGATCGTGCCTGAGCATGCGATCACGCTCACGCCGGAAGCGGTGGGCATGCTGACGGATTTCGTCGGCGAGTTCTGGAGCGATCCGTCGCCCGATATCGATGATGCGGTCGCGCAGTTCTCGGCGGTCTTCGAGTAGCGTCCGGACATGAATGTCTGACCTCGCGCCAAAGGCCTCGCCGCTCCCGGACGGTCGCTTTCTGATCGGCCGGGCGGCGATCCGTCGCCCTCGGCATGGCGGACGACAACCGCATCGACAGAGAACAACCGATGAAACGCAAACACCCCTTCGCCGCCTATGTTGCGCTGTCGCCGACATGGCTGGCCGTGATCCTGGTCTATATCGGCACGATGGCCTGGTCCGTGCGCCTTTCGTTCACGGATTCCCGGCTGTTTCCGTCATCGAACTATGTCGGCTTCGCGCAATACGAAAAGCTGTTTTCATCCAGCAAATGGCTGACGGCGTTGCAGAATCTGGTGATTTTCGGCGTGCTCTACGTCGTTGGCTGCCTGGTCCTGGGGTTTCTGCTGGCCGCCGCGCTCGACCGCAAGGTCCGTTTCGAAAACGCCTTTCGAACCATTTTCCTTTACCCCTACGCCATGTCCTTCATCGTGACCGGTCTTGTCTGGCAATGGCTGGCAAACCCGATGTTCGGCCTGCAGGCCAGCGTCAACGCGCTTGGCTGGGAGAGCTTCCGGTTCGACTGGCTGACCTCGCGCGAGATGGCGATCTACGCGGTTGTCGTCGCCGGCGTCTGGCAGGGGGCGGGGCTGGTCATGGTGCTGGCGCTGGCCGGCATGCGCGGCGTCGACGGAGAGCAGTGGCGGGCGGCGAGGATTGACGGCATTCCCGTCTGGCGGGTCTATGTGTCGATCATCCTGCCGCAGCTTGGTCCGGTGCTCGCGGCTGCCGGCACGCTCCTGACGATGGGGGTGATCAAGACCTATGACCTCGTGGTCGCGCTCACCAATGGCGGGCCGGGATCGGCCACCGAGGTGCCCGCCAAGTTCATCATGGACAATCTGTTTCAGCGGCAGAATCTGGGGCTTGCCACGGCTGCCGCCACGTCGCTTCTTCTGATGGTTGTCATCATCGTCGCACCCTTTCGCTATGCCCAGACAATCAGTGCCCGACGCAAGGCAGGTACGCTATGACCCACCCCCGCGGGCCAAGGCCAGGTCACATGACGGCAGGCCGCATCGGCCTCTACCTGTTCCTGCTGAGCGCCGTGCTGTTTTTCGCCGTGCCGCTTTACGTCATGATCGTCACATCCCTGAAAACTATGGACGAAATCCGTCTCGGCCAGATCTTCGCCCTGCCGCGTCACTTCGATCTGTCCGCCTGGATCACGGCCTGGACGGCGGCCTGCACCGGAACGGAATGTGAAGGCATCCGCGTCGGCTTCTGGAACTCCGTCAGGATCACCATCCCCGCGGTCGCCATTTCGGTTTTTGTCGGCGCCGTCAACGGCTATGCCCTGTCGTTCTGGCGGGTGCGGGGCTCGAAGCTTCTGTTTACGCTGCTGATGGCCGGCGCCCTGATACCCTATCAGGTTTTCCTTTATCCGTTGGTGCGCGCAATGGCCACGCTCGGCCTCTACAACTCCCTCGGCGGCATCATACTGGTGCATGTGCTTTTCGGCCTGCCGCTGGTCACGCTTCTGTTCCGCAACTATTTCGTGACGATCCCCGAAGAGCTGTTCAAGGCCGCGCGCGTCGATGGCGCCGGTTTCTGGCGCATCCTGCTCGAGATCATGCTGCCGATGGCCGTTCCGATGATCGTCGTTGCATCGATGTTTCAGTTCACCGGCATCTGGAACGATTTCCTGCTCGGCCTGGTCTTTGCCGGCCGGGACAATCTTCCGATGACGATTGAGCTCAACAACATCGTCAACACCACCACCGGCGAACGCCTCTACAACGTCAACATGGCGGCCACCATGCTCACCGCGCTCGTGCCGCTGGCGATTTATTTTCTCTCCGGCCGCTGGTTCGTGCGCGGCATCGCCGCCGGCGCCGTCAAAGGATAAGGCTCAATCATGGAAACCGCTGTTTCAGTCAGGGATTTGAAGATCGCCTATGGCGACCATACGGTCATCGAGGAATTGTCGATCGATATCGCCCGCCGCGAGTTTCTCGTTCTGCTCGGCCCTTCCGGTTGCGGCAAGTCAACGCTCCTGAATTCGATTGCCGGGTTGCAGGATATCACCGACGGCGAGATCTGGATCCATGGCAACAATGTCACCTGGGAGGAACCCAAGGATCGCGGCATAGGCATGGTTTTCCAGTCCTATGCGCTTTATCCGCAGATGACCGTGCGCAAGAACCTGTCCTTCGGCCTGCGCGTCGCGGGTCGCCTGCCCAAGGCGGAGGTCGAGGCCCGCGTGGACCGCGCCGCGCGATTGCTCCATCTCGAAAACCTGCTGGACCGAAAGCCGTCGGAGCTTTCCGGCGGACAGCGCCAGCGCGTTGCCATCGGCCGGGCGCTTGTGCGCGAAGTCGACGTCTTTCTGTTCGACGAGCCGTTGTCGAACCTCGACGCCAAGCTGCGCAATGAGCTGCGTGTGGAGATCAAGAAGCTGCATCAGCAGCTCGGCAACACGATGATCTACGTTACCCACGACCAGGTGGAGGCGCTGACGCTGGCCGATCGCATCGCGATCATGCGCGACGGCGTTATCCAGCAGGTGGCCGCGCCATCGGAAATCTATCATCGTCCCGTCAATCTGTTCGTTGCCGGCTTCATCGGCGCTCCGGCGATGAATTTCATCTCCGGCAGCATCGAGCTTGCGGACGGCGGGCCGGTTTTCAACAGTCCCGATCTTTCGCTCGACCTTTCGGGCTATGCCTTCCGGGAGGGCGCGCGCGCCGGCCCGGCAACGCTCGGCTTCCGCCCGGAGCATCTCGTGATCGATGGCGCGGCGGCGGGTCTTCCGGTCATTGCCGGCCGCGTCGCTGTCGTCGAACCGATGGGCGCCGATGCGATCGTTTGGTTCGACCGGGGCGAGAACAGCCTTTCGTTCAGAACCATGGATGAGGTGACCCTGCGGCCCGGTGACGAAATCGCGCCCGGGATCGATATCGCCAGGGCGTCGCTCTTCGACGAAGCCGGACGCCGTCTTTAGATCATCGGGCGCTTGGTATGAAGCGCCCGATGATCTCGTTTCTTACCTTTGCCGCGTCGGGTTATCGAAAAACCGGTGACCACTTTTTCGCCCGGCGCTCCAATACGCAAATACGATCGGAAATACATGTCCACCAAGATATATGATGCACTTGTGATCGGTTCCGGCGCTGCCGGGTCTTTCGCGGCAAAGGAACTGACGGAGCAGGGGCTTTCCGTCCTTCTTCTGGAGGCCGGCCGCGAAGTCGGGCCGGCGGATTTCGATCCGGACCGGAAGAAGCCGCCGGCAGGCGCCATCAATATCTGGGAGCGCATGCGCGCGACGCTGAAGGGCCAGCCGATTCAGGCCCGGGCCGCGTTCTTCACCGAGCGTCTGAGCCATTTCTTCGTCAACGACGTGAAAAATCCCTACACCACGCCGAAGGGCGAACCCTTTCTCTGGATTCGCGGACGGCAGGGCGGCGGTCGCCTTCACAGTTTCGGTCGCGTGCTGCTGCGCTGGACCGATGCGGATTTCAAGATCAGATCGCGCACGGGCAAGGGGGCGGACTGGCCGGTTTCCTACAGCGAACTGGCCCCTTTCTACGACGAGGTCGAGCGCTGCCTCGGGCTTTTCGGCAACCGGGACGATGTCGAGACGCTGCCCGACGGCATCTATTGCCGGCCCGCCATGCTGACGCCCGGCGAACAGGCCTTCAAATCCGCGGTCGAGAGCCGGTGGCCGGGCCGTCACGTGGTTTCGTGGCGCTATATCGCCCCCGATCCGGAACGGGTGCCCCGCCCCCTGCGAGAAGCGAAGGCGAGCGGCCGGCTGAGCATCCGCTACAATGCCGTCGTCCGCCGCATAATCACGGATGACGCGACCGGACTGGCGACGGGCGTGGACTTTATCGACCGGGTCACGGGAAAGCCGGAAATCGCCCATGGGGCCAGGGTCGTCGTCTGCGCCTCGCCGGTAGAAAGCGTCAGGCTGCTGCTGAATTCCGCCTCTTCCCGGCATCCCGACGGCCTGGGCAACGGCTCCGGCCTGCTCGGCCGCTATTTCATGGACCAGCTTCCATGCCTGGCGTTCGGCTCGTTTCCGGGCGCCAAGGGCTGGGCGCGGGACGGATCGGCTCCTGAGGATCCGTTCTACAATGCTTCCGGCGGAATATTCATACCCCGGTTCGATGAAAGCGAGCCGGCGCGCGGCGATTTCGACTATCAGGGCAGCGTTGGACGAAGCCCGGTCGGCGCGGATGAAGACGCGCAGCTCTCCTTCTTCGGCTTCGGCCGAATGCTGCCATACGCGGATAATCGGATCACGCTGGATCCGCGGCGCAAGGACGCCTGGGGCATTCCCGCGCCGCATATCCGCTGCGTCATGCACGAGGCGGAAAAGGCGCTTCTCAAGCAGCAGGAGGAGACCATGGTCGACATGATCCGCGGCGTCGGCGGCGAACTGGAATTCATCGGCTCGCCCTCGGGTCTGAAGGAATTCGGAAAGTGCGCGTTTCCGCAAGCCGATCCCTTCAGCCGCATGATGTTTCGTCTCTGGTTCGGCAAGACGATGCGCATGGGAGCGGCCATCCACGAAACCGGCGGCGCGCGCATGGGCGAAACCCCCGAAACATCCGTGCTCGACCCGTTCAACCGGCTCTGGGACGCGCCGAACGTTCTGGTCACGGACGCGAGCGCCTTTCCCGGCAGCGGCGTTGTCGGGACCACGCTCACGGTCATGGCATTGACGATCCGGGCCTGCCGCAACCTGGGCGGTGCCTCCGGTTCGGTCAGTTCTGCGGCCCATGCCAAGAACCAGTAACGGAAGCCCATACCACCGGGCGACCTGGCAAGCCGCCCGATAAAGCCACTATACCTCCATAGAAATGAGAAAATTGGTGCCGCTACAGCCGTTAAACGACGGGGCCGCCGGTCCGATTCCCATCAAGACCTTGATATTGGGCATCAGAACGGCTGCATCACTCCAAGAATCATGAATGTTCGCAAGGCGGCTCCGCGCCCTCATCGCGGCCGCTCGACACACACTTGAGATTTGCTGACAGCGGGCATTGGTATCGAGTGGCTGTAAAAGCAGCTGCCTCACATACGGGGCTGCAACCCTGTCAGTCCCCTGTTCGAAACTCCTGAAGGATCAGGCCGTCCCCGTAATCGACCTCAGCGCAAGTCTTCGTCTCAGAGCTGCGAACAATGGTGTCCCATCTCCAAGGATGATGGGGTCCGCTTGAGCCTCAGGACCTGGATTTCGCCAATATTGGCAATCGCCGATGCCAGCAGGCCGCCGCCGCAGAGATAGATGGGGTTTTCGGCGCTCCTGCGAAGTGCGTCGAGCCAATCACCGTCAATCGTTCGCCGGATTTCAACTTCTGCGTCGGCGGGCAGGTTCAGCGTATTCGACACGATGATCGAGCGCGCATAGGGATACGGATTTCTCTTGGAGGTGCCTACCTGGCGCGCCAGCCGGGACTGGGGTGCACAGCTTGGGCACGCGCCAGCCGATCTCGCCCGGCTCAACAAGCGCGCGATCGAGCTTCTGGCAGAAGTGCGGCGCGAGGCGGCATCGGTTTCGCCCATCGTGATCTCGGGCAATATCGGCCCGCGTGGTGATGGTTATCAACCCGACACCGCAATGACCGCCGACGAGGCGCAGGCGTTCCATGCCGAGCAGATCGGCTGGTTCGTCGGTATCGAGGCGGACATGGTCAGCGCCTTTACGATTTCGACCGTGAACGAGGGCGTGGGAATCGTACGCGCAGCTGCCGAAGCCGGAATGCCGGTCGCCCTGTCCCACACGACGGAGACGGATGGCCGACTTCCGGACGGCACACCCCTCGGCGAAGCCTTCGAGCAGACGGAAATGCTCACCGGCAGCGCCGCGACTTATCTCATGGTCAACTGCGCGCATCCAGATCACTTGCCGGACGGCGCTGGAGTCCGACGCCAAGTGGCTTCGCCGCGTCCAGGGCGTTTGGGCAAATGCCTCGCAACTGAGCCATGCCGAACTCGGACGCGACTACGCGCTGGGACGACCTGCTGCGTCTTGGCGCTTCGGTCACGATACGCGCCGTCGCACCTTCGACCATCCTCAAAATGTTCGCCACCTCATCGAAAGCCAACGATCTGGCGAAGGCGCTCCGCGAGATCGGCCGAATTTAGCGTGTCTGCAGAAGCAAATCTTGTTCTGGCCCTGCGATCACGCTGAAGCCGTCATCGCGGGAGTTTTAACGTTGATTCCATTCATGCCGCAAAATGGCGTACTGCATGGTGTTTTCGTAGATTGGATTTCCGGCGCTGTCGTTTTGGAACGTCACATATTCCAGGAATAGGCCTTCCACTCGCATGCCAAGCTTTTCGCAGAGCCGCCGCGACGAGGCGTTGTGATCCTCAACATACGCGTAGATGCGCCTTGTGCTTTGATGAATGAATAATTCGGTAAACAAGGCCTTTGCCGTTTCGAACGCATAGCCCTTGCCACTGAACAGTGGATTGAAATTCCAGCCCACGGAAACCGTGTCAGATTGTTGTGGTTTCTCTGGATCGTCAGGCCAAGTAGGATCCGGATGGATGAACAGGTCGCCAATGAGATGACCTGATTCCTTCAGGCAAACGGCGACATACTCGTCGTCGCCAGCGCGTTTCAGAACCTCCCTTTCGGCTGCCGCTAGATCGGCGAGTTTTAGCGAGAAAAAGCAACTCGCAACAGGCTCGCGCATATATGCGAACAAGGCCTCCGCATCACCCACACGGAAATTTCTGATGACCAGACGGTCAGTTTGGATTGTTTTCAACGGCTCAATTCCTTCGCTCCAGGCTTATAGAAAACCAACGACGCCATCGCGTTTTTCTTTGATCGCTATTCTTCCCCGGTATTCAGGCCCGGACGCTCTGCTTGCGTGAAGTGTTTCGGGTGCCATCAAGCGTACGAAAGTCAGGAAGGAAGCAACCCGTGGGTGGTGTCGCTTTACACTTCAAACGGCTCCTCCTCAAAGTCTGTTGTCGACCTGGTAGCTGTGCTTGCGGAATATTTCTTCCAGATCGCGGCGGTTCAGCGGATATCGCAGGTCCCAGGTCATTGCCCGCACGATCTTCTCGCTTTCTTGCCGCTCAGCCTCATGAGGTGAACGGGCGGTCGGGGGATGGAGGCGCCGGCCCGAACACCTGAGGCGAAAGCACGATATCCGCAAGGGTGTAGTGGTCGAAGACTGTGAGGAAGGATGTGAGCGCTTCGTTCAGGATTGCCGGTAGCTTGCAAGTTTTCGTGACTACGCACTGGTTGCCGGTCGCAAAGCATTCGACAAGCGCGAAATCGGCTTCCGTTGCGCGAATGACCGCGCCGAGATTGATCCGCTCGGGCGGCCGCGCCAGCCGGAAACCGCCGGAACGACCGCGAATGCTGACCAGATATCCGTGTCTGGTCAGCGCGTTCACGACCTTCATCAGATGCGTCTTCGAGATCGCATAAGCGTCCGACGTCTCCTCGATGGTGATCAGCCGGTCGCCGGCGGATGCCGCGTACATCAGAACGCGCAGCGCATAATCGGAAAAGGTTGTCAGACGCATGGGCGCGCTCCGTGGATGCTGTGGCGGCGGAACACAGAGGACGTTCCGCATCCAGGTATTTTGCCTGTTGCCGGTATTATCATATATCGTAGATGAATCTTATCTTTCGGCGGGAGACGGGGCCAAAACATGACGAATTTTCTGCTCGCGATTGTCGCTTTCCTGCTGGCCCATGTCATTCCGCCGGCGCCGCCCGTGCGGGCACGGCTGATTGCCCTGCTGGGGCGTCCTGTCTATCTCTTCGCCTATTCCTTTCTGTCGATCCTGCTTCTGGTCTGGATCATCGTCGCGGCCCGATCTGCGCCGTTGATTTATCTCTGGTATCCAGCGCCCTGGCAGGCCCTTGTTCCGGTGATTGCGATGCCGTTCGCCTTCTGGTTCATCGCCGCAGGACTTGCGGCGCAAAACCGGCTTTCCATTAGCTTCCGGCGCAGCGGTGAGATGGGCTCACAAGGGTCGATCACCGCCATAACCCGCCACCCTGTGCTTGTCGGTTTTCTGATCTGGTCGCTCGCGCATATTCCGCCGAACGGAGATGTCGTGTCGCTGATCCTGTTTGGTGGCACGGGGCTGCTCGCGCTTGCCGGAATACCTGTGCTCGATCGCCGGGCGCGCCGCCGGCTCAGCGAGGCCGAATGGGCGATCGTGCGCGCGCAAACCTCTGTCGTGCCGTTTCTGGCGCTCATTGAAGGACGCGCGCGTCTGCGGGCGGATCGAGACTTCTGGCTTTGGACGGGCTTTGGGCTGGTCCTTTATATCTGGTTCCTGCTGCAGGGCCACCTCCTGCTGATCGGCGTCGATCCGATGGCTTGGCTGTAACCGTTTCAGCTGCGGGGCTTGAACAGCATCGGTCCGTAGACAACGCAGAAGCCGGCAAAGGCTAGGACCCACGCCAGACCGGCAAGCGGCATAAGCGTAAACATCCAGTTTGGGTTGAAAGCGGCCACAAGACGCAGGACCAGTGCGGTCATGATCGCCAGATAGATTGCCACGGTTGCCGGCGGTGCGGTCAGCGGATGGCCGGTGTGACCGCGGCTGGCGCGGGTCATGATCGCAAGCGTCATGCCGCCGATGGCGCCGACAGTCCAGCAATGGATCGCAGCACTTTCAGCGCCCCCATCGCCCGTAAAGGCGGCATAGCCGGCGAAGACAAAGCCAAGACTGACCGGCAGGAATGCAAGATGCAGGATGAAGACCAGCGGTTCGGCCACGGTTTTCAGCGGTTTCCAGCGCCATTGCCGTGCAATGTTTAGGATGCCGATGGCCATCAGAAGCAAGCCCAGCACCGGCTCTTCTATGTCAAATGCGGGAAACGCGATCCATGCGCCAAGACCGGCGGCGCTCATCACCATCACGAACCGGTCGAATTCGCCGAAAGCAGGCGGCAGAGCCGGAGAACCCTGCTTCTTGAGCCAGTTGCGGGTGAAGCTCGGAACCACCCGGCCGCCGATGATCTGGATCAGCATGATGATGAGGGCAATGGCGGCGCGTTCGGCATAGACCGACGTGCCGTAGCGGATGTTTTCGTAGTAAAACAGGATCTGCGTGACGGTGAACAGCGAAAGGACCACGATCACCTTCAGGTTCCGCCAGTTGCGCCCGGCGAGGATTTCCCGAGTCAGAAAACCGATCAGCGCCAGCGGAAAGGCGAGAGCCGCAAGATAGACAAGTGCTGGCGGGAGCGAAGCGGAGAAGGCGACGATAGCCCGCCCGCCAAGCCAGAGGCCAAACAGGCCCGCAAGCGGCCAGCCGACCACCGGCAGGCGTCCCGTCCAGTTGGGAACGGCGGTCAGAAGAAAGCCCGCGATGATCGCCGGAACATAGCCGAAGAGCAGTTCGTGTACATGCCATGCGACGGGCGTGAACATGCTCGGCACCTGGATAAAGCCCAGATACCACGGCACCCAGAGCGCGATCAGCAGTGCTGCATCCAGCGCCCCGAAAAGGAAGAAGGGCCGGAAGCCATAACTGAAAATCGCCGGTCCTTGCCATGCGCGCAGTCTTGCCATTGTCGTCATTGTTTTCTCAGCAATCATGTTGGTTGAGGGTTGCAGGATCGGCGAACGCTGGCCAGTAGATCCTTAGCCAGAGCAGAAACCCGCCGGCCCAGAAAATTGCCGCCACTGCGTGGTGGTGACCGACGAGCCCGGATGCGATCCCGAATTCGGGAAGCGTTCGGATAGTAATCGCGATGACGATCAGTGCGATCGCTATCCTCGTCGCCACGGAAAATGCGAGCGGCTGACCCGTGTGTCTTAGCCCGGCAATGCAGAAGACCGCGATGACCCCGAGGCCGAGCCCTCCCATCAGGGCTATGTGCAGGCCTGTGGTTTCCATTACCGGCAGCCCGAGCCGGGCGCATCCGATTGCGATGAGGCCGATGCCTGCCAGTGCGCTTGATCCGGCCAGTACGGCGATTTCAGCCCGGAAAAATGCGGGTCCGACGAAAGCTTCGGCCACGCGGTCGAGAAAGGCCGCGCCAGCGGCGATGAAGACAAATCCCGTGACCTCGGAGGACAATCCGGAAAGTTCCGCCGCGATCAGGATGGTCATCACACCGGGGGCGAGATTGAGACGCCCGGGATGCGGCCTGAACGGGGATGTCTCTCCCGAAGGATCCAGAATATCGTTGGTAACGGGCACGGTGATGCGTGCCAGCGCAAGACCGAGCAACCCGAGGAAGATGAAACCTGAAAGGTGGGTGAAAAGCTGCGCATGTTCCACATTCCCGGTGGCGAAGGCATAACGCGTTGCCGTTTCGCAAAGCCACAGACCTGCAAGCCAAAGGATAAAACCGGTCAGTCTGCTGTTCTTCTTGTCCAGGCTGACGCGAAGCACATAGGCCGCAAGAAAGCCGGTCCAGACAATATCCGCGATGGCGCCTGTCCACATGAAGCCCTCAGTGCCGACCAGCCCGCAAATGCGTGCAATACCCCAGATCGCCGCGAGTGCGTAGAGCGCCTTGCCGCGAAGGCGCGGCGTGTCCGTCCATTCCGGGATGGCCGTTGTTATGAAGCCCAGAAGTGCAGCGCCGAACGCGCCGATAATCATCTCGTGCACATGCCAGATGCTCGGTGGTATTACCCCAGCTACAGGGAGGTCATAGCCATGAAACGCCACCCACAGGAACGGCCAGACAGCCGCGTAGACGGCACTCATGGGAAAGAACAGCCGGAAACCATCATCACCGAGAACGTTCAGGAAGCTGAACCGGCCGCGCAGAACGGATGTGTCGGCAAGGCTCATCCGCTCATCCTTTCGTCGACGTCGTGAATATGACGAAAAGCGGGGTCTTCGCGCATCCAGCGCTGCGAGAGCGCGAAAACCTCGGCATCATCGCGCATGCCAGGCGTTCCGGGGACCAGACGTTCGCCGACAATCCCCGCACCGCCGACATCCAGCACGGCCACTCGATGGGCGATCCGCGCGGCTTCCATCAGATCGTGGGTCACGAAGATACCGCCGAAACTGGCCGATTGCGTTGCGGCAATTACGAGATCCTGCATCCGCCGCTTCAGCGCAACATCCAGGGCGGTGAAAGGCTCATCGAAATAGATGAAGTCCGGTGTGACAATCAGCGCACGTGCGATTGCGCAGCGCTGGCGCATTCCACCGGAAAGCTCGCCCGGATACTTTTCAAGATCGTCCGGTTGGAGTGCGACCTTCGCCGCAACAGTCTTCAACCTCGCCCCGCTTTCCGTTCGTGAGGTGTCGGAGATCCTCAAGGGATAGGCGATGTTCTCGGCCGCCGTGGCCCAGGGCAGCAATCGCGGTTCCTGAAAGATCATCGCATGGCGTTTGTAATTGCGCTCAACCCGACCGCCGATCGGCGTCAGCAAATCAGCAGCAAGGTGAACCAGCGTGCTTTTTCCGCTGCCGGAGGGACCAACCAGGGCGACGATCTCGGACGCTGATACCTCAAGGTCAATATGGTCCAGCACCGTGCGGCCGAGATAGGCATGACGGAGCCCTTTCAGGGTGAGGCCAGTTTTCATCGTTTGATCCCCCACGGGACTTCGGCACGTCGCCAGTGCTCGAACTCGGACCGGACGGGATGGATGACGCCATATTCGAAGATCAGCAGCGCGATCACCGCGATCATCACCCAGGCGAGCGCCTGCGTGATATCGAGATAGCTGCGGGCTGCCGACAGTTCGCCGCCGATTCCGCCGACATTGGCCAGCAGTTCGGCCATGACCGCGACCTTGAAAGACATGCCGAGGGCCAGCGTCAGGGCGGGAAACAGATGGACGGTGAGTTGTCGCAGACGCAGGCTTGTCATCCTGCGCCAGGCATTTGCGCCGAAGACGCGCGCCATGTCATCGAGCTTCCGGTCGCGGCTCAGAATACCCTCGGCCGTTCCCGCGAAGATGATGGGGACGGCCGTCACCACCACAGTTGCGATGACGGTTCCGTCGCCCGCGCCGAACCAGATCAGGGCCAGAACAATCCAGGCGATCGGCGGCACACCGATCAGGATCGTGATCAGCGGCCGCGCCAGCCGGATCGTTGCCGGGGAATGGCCGGCGACCATGCCGAGCAACGCACCGGAAAACGCGGAGAGGAGGAAGCCTTGGAGCGCACGTCCGACAGTCTGCGCGATCAGCGACCATGCGGCCGCATCGGACAGGATCGCCCATGTGGCGGTAAGCGTTGCAAGCGGGGAGGGCAGAATGAACGCTCCCCATTGCTCGTGCCCGTATTGCCAGACGCCGGCAAGCAGCGAGAATGCTGCCAGCCCCGCAAAGCCGGACCAGAGAAACTGTCCGGTCCGGCCGAGACGATCCAGCACGGGGCGCAAGACGCTTGCGTTAAAGTGCGTAAAACCCATCATCAGGAAGCTTTCCGCCGATAATGCCGGGATCGCTGTCGGCAAGGATCGACAACAGGGATTCGATCTCTGGCTTGGCCTTCGTCGCCCGTGTTGCCGCTAGGTTGGAATAGCCGATCGCTTCTTTCAGAACAGGCCAGGGCATACCAAGGGCAGAGGCCGCATTGTTGGCGGCTTCAGCCGGCTCTGCATTGACGGCGGCCGTTGCCTCGACCAAGGCCATATGAAGTTCCGGAATGAGGTTTCCATTGTCTTCGAAGAATGCTTCGGTCACCGCAAGTCCTGCCTGCGGCAGAACTGGCGGCACATTCATCGTCTCGCCCCAGGCTTTCTGTACGTCGATCACACGGGTGACTGTCACACCGGAGGCCTTGCCTTTGATAATGGCGGCCGAGGCGGCCGGTTCCGGCACAAGCGCGGCATCGATCCTGCCGCTCAGCAGGAGCTGCATGGCTTCGACGGGCGTGCCAGTGGTGTCGAGCGACAAATCCTGTTCTGGATCGATATCATGAGCCTTGAGAAGTCGCTTGAGGATCAGATCGGGCGTGTCGTTGCGGAAGGGAACCGCAAGCTTCCTGCCGCGCAAGGCCTCGACCGTTTGCAGAGACGGGTCGGTGGCAATGATATAGAGCAGTCCGTTGGTCAGCGTGTTGACAAGCCGAACGCCGAAGCCACGATTATACATGTTGGCGGCGGCCTGAACTGGCATCACCACCAGCGACATCTGGCCGGAGGTGATCCCGGCACGGACTTCGTCGGGATTGCGCCAGACGTTGAATGCAGCCTTGTCGGCGATCTTCGAGAACGCGCCCGTGGCCGCGGCCTGGGCGAGCGTGATCGACGGTCCGGCAGGCGGCCCGGATAGCGATATTTGCGCAAGCGGCGTCGCGGCCGCGGCACGGTCCACGCCAAAGCCGATTGCGGGCAGGCTTGCCATGCCGGCCATTCCGGTAAGGAACGTGCGGCGGCGAAGTGGGACGGTTTTCAGGCCGTTCATGACGGATTCCTTTCGACTGCTTCAGGACAGTCGATCTGCTTGTCGGGATGCGCCATCGAAGATTTCCTTTTGCCTGTCGTGGCGTTCAAAGCGCGTCGAGATAAGCCTCGAACCGCTTGCGCGCGCGTGGCGGGACACGACGGCTGACGAAGCCGTCAGGCGCCTGTACGTCACCGACCGCGATGATCATGACCATGCCCATGGCGTAATGCGGTTTGCACTTGATGGCGTAAACGCCCTCGATATCGGGCGAAAACACGACTTCCTCGTTCAGCCGCCCCTCGAAGCCGGCTGCACCTTGGGGAACCATGCCGTCAATGGTTTCGGCATTGTGACCCCGGTCTGCGGCAACAAAACGCACCGTGTCGCCGGGCTGGATGACGAGCAGGCCGGGCTCGAACACCATGATTCCATCGTTCCCCCGGTTGAGCATGTTTACGATATGATCCTCGGCCCACACCGGGGCCATCGTGGTGGTCAAGACGAGAAACGAGAGGGCGAAGATGCGGAACATGGGGCACCGGTCAGTGTATCGGCCAGTCCTTAGCGACCGAGTCAGAATAAAACATGTATTTTATATTCATCTTTTATGGCGACGGTCAACGATTGCTGCGGGGGCGGGGCAAGTTGACGCAGTGCGACCGGTTATTCGCGCATCCTGCGATGCCGAGGACCCTTGAACGGTATGAAACCAATCCGCGGAAAATCATCAGTATCTCCGTCAATACAATGAGCCCGAGGGGCCTTGGAAGCCGACGTTATGCTGCCGCCCAGGTGACCGCCACCACGAGGGGCGATGTTTGTTCTGCGTCAAACAAAATAGAGAAGAGGGATATCGAATTGCTACTATATATTGACCAAATTTCGAATCTAGACACATGATGTAGCTCAAGACCGCAATTTGGGATCGAGTCATGTCCTCAGCCAGTGCCAAACTTCCTCACATCGATATTCGCGCAAGCATCGACGAATATCTTGACCAGTCCGACTGGCGGGTGAACGCCAATGCCAATCAGGGCTACTCTCTCGGAGGCCTGATCCTGAACACGGCCGGTAAGGTCGTCGCCAACTACTGGCTCTCTCATGTCTATCCCGAGGCAATCGGGCAGGCGCATCGCGGTGCCGATATTCACATCCACGACTTGGACATGCTCTCGGGCTATTGCGCCGGCTGGTCCCTGCGGATGCTGCTCGAGGAGGGACTGAATGGCATCCCGGGAAAAGTTGAATCGGGGCCGCCGAAGCACCTCTCAAGCGCGGTTGGGCAGATCGTGAATTTCCTCGGCACCCTCCAGAACGAATGGGCAGGGGCGCAGGCCTTCAGTTCCTTCGACACCTATATGGCGCCATTCATCCGCAAGGATGTCCTGGACTATGATCAGGTCCGCCAAGCCATCCAGGAACTGGTCTACAATCTCAACGTGCCGGCGCGCTGGGGCACGCAGGCGCCCTTTACCAACCTGACCTTCGACTGGACGTGTCCGCAGGATCTCCGCGACCAGGTTCCCTGCATTGGCGGGGAAGACATGGATTTCACCTATGGTGAGCTTCAGGCCGAAATGGACATGATCAATCGGGCCTATATCGACGTGATGACCACGGGCGACGCAATGGGACGTGTCTTCACGTTTCCGATCCCGACCTACAACATCACGCCCGATTTCATCTGGGACAGCCCGAATGCCGACCGGCTGTTCGCAATGACTGCCAAGTATGGGCTGCCCTACTTCCAGAACTTCGTCAATTCCGATCTCGAGCCGCACATGGTGCGCTCCATGTGCTGCCGCCTGCAGCTCGATCTAACGGAATTGCTGAAGCGCGGCAATGGACTGTTCGGCAGTGCCGAGCAGACGGGGTCGCTAGGTGTGGTGACGATCAACTGCGGCAGGCTCGGATACGTCCATGCTGGCGATGAAGCTGGTCTGGTCGCCAAGCTCGATGACTTGATGGACCTGGCGCGCGACAGCCTCGAGATCAAGCGAAAGGTCATCCAGGACCACATCGACGGCGGGCTGTACCCGTATACCAAACGCTATCTAGGTGAATTGAAGAACCATTTCTCGACGATCGGCGTGAACGGCCTGAACGAGATGATCCGCAACTTCTCCAGGGATGAGGACGACATCACCACAGATGCTGGACGAGCGCTGGCAATCCGCCTGCTCGACCACGTGCGCAGTCGCATCACCGGCTATCAGGAGGAAACCGGCCACTTGTACAATCTCGAGGCGACGCCAGCCGAGGGGACGACCTATCGCTTCGCCAAGGAGGACAGGAAACGCTTCCCCGGAATTCTGCAGGCCGGCACGGACGAGAATCCCTATTACACGAACTCCTCGCAGCTTCCCGTCGGCTACACGGACGATCCGTTTGAGGCCCTGACCATGCAGGACGAGCTGCAGTGCAAGTACACCGGTGGCACGGTTCTGCACCTCTACATGACCGAGGCACTTTCGAGTGGCGATGCCTGCCGCAAGCTGGTGCGGCGCGCGCTGGAGAACTTCCGGTTGCCATACATCACCATCACGCCGACATTCTCGATATGTCCGACTCATGGCTACCTTTCCGGCGAACATCAGTTCTGCCCGAAATGCGATGAGGAGCGCATCGCCAAGAAACGCTCCGCGCTCGTCAACTGAGCTCACGAAAGGAACATGTCATGAGCATCCATCCAGCCGATCTCGTCGCCAACCGCTCCAACGAACCACTCCTTCTCGATAGCGAGCGCCAGCCCTGCGAAGTCTGGACCCGCGTCATGGGCTATCATCGCCCAGTCTCTTCGTTCAACCGGGGCAAAAAGGGGGAGTTCCGCGAACGCCGCTACTTCCGCGAAGCGAGTGCGAAGCTTGACTGAGATCCGCATCGGCGGATTGGCTCGGCTGTCGTCCTGCGACTGGCCGGGCCAACTGGTCGCCACCTTGTTTTGCCAGGGCTGCCCCTGGGCCTGCCGCTATTGTCATAACCCACATCTTATTCCGGCCAAGGGCGAGACGCAGATCGCTTGGCAGATGGTGGTGGATTTCCTCGGGGCCCGGCGCGGCCTCCTGGATGGCGTTGTGTTCTCAGGGGGCGAGCCTACGCTCCAGCCTAATCTGGAAAGCGGCATCAAGCAGGTCAAGGCGATGGGCTTCGGCATAGGCCTGCATACCGGCGGTCCTTATCCGGGGCGTCTGGCGCAGGTCCTGCCTCTGGTGGATTGGGTCGGCTTCGACATCAAGGCGCCGAGAAAGGCTTATGATCGGATCACCGGCGCGCGTCGCAGCGGCGACAAGGCCATGCGCAGTCTTCGTCTGCTGCTCGACAGCGCGGTTGCCTATGACCTGCGCACCACCGTTCATCCGGATCTGCTGAGCAGGGAGGAGTTGCTCGAGCTCGCAGCGGAGGTCAGCGAGGCCGGTGGCAAGGATCATCGCATCCAGAAGTTCAGGCCAGATGGGTGCGCTGATATCGACCTTGTGAACAGCCTGAACCTGACTTCCGGTTACAGCGGACAGAGATAGAATTCTGGCCACTGGTTGGCTAAGGTGATGCAACCTGTCTTGGAGTTCGACCCGTTGGCGTCGTTCACCCTCAACCTGCAGTAACAATCCAGCGCGACCGTGCCGATGATCGAACGGATGCGCTCGACCAGGATGTCCGGATCGGGGTTGCTGTAAATGGGGGCTTGATGGTTCATGCGGCAACCCAATCCATACCGGCGGCTCCATGCAGAAAGCCGTTCGAATAGGGCGCGGCCGAGTATACCGTCTTCAGCATCGCGATGCCTTCATCGGAGGTCATCCGCCCATCGCGCACATCGGCAAAGATCTCCGCCACGGCCACCATGTCGCAATCCTGCGGCGAAAGGCGCAGATGCGTCAGGCCAAGATCGGAGAGAGACGGCAGATCATTGAGCAGAACCTGGCAGTGCCGGGACATGGTCTGCACGCCATTGAGGGTCAGGAATGGTTGGCCATCCAGCGTATCGACATCGAGCCCATCAGGTTCGCCGCCGCAGACGAACTGGCAGTTGTCCTTTGTGTTGCCCTTGGCTCTGGCATGCGCACATCGCGCGGATATGGCCAACGGAAGACGCCCGAAGGCGATGATTTCGTACTCGATCTCCGGTGCACCGGCTGTGATCGGCGCTATCGAGGCGGCCGGAAGCTCCGGGCCAAGGCAGATGCGCGTGGCGCCGCGCTTGGCCAGCAGCCGTGCGGTTGCGCCATTGTAGACATTCACGAATGGACCGACGAGATGTGGCTTGCCCGCCAGCACGCGCAGCGCCGAAAGGTCGTTCGCTTCGGCCAATTGCGTCTCCTGAGCGAGGCGTCTCGTCTGAGCAGCTTCGCGATCGAGCGTCACCAAGGCCAGCGAGGCCACCGCAACGGACTTCCCGGCTGCGGTCAGCCGTTCAACGACTTGAGGAAGGAAGGGCCTGGTGAAGTGGTCTCGCTTGGAACAGACCACCTCACCCAGCGTCACCGCATCGACATGCTCCGACTCGGCGATGCGGTAGTAGAAATCGCGCCATTTTTCGCCGGACCACAGGTAAGGAACCGGACCGATGGTGATCTTCAGCGTCGACGTGTTAGCCATAATCAGCGCCATTTCTTCTCATAAGCGCCTGCAGTCGTACGCTGGCCCTCGCTCAGGCGGTGGAGATGCGCGAGTTTCTGGGCCCGCGCCTCCTTCGGGGATTCCAGCGCCGCGCGAAGGCTCGAAACGACCTGAGCCACATAGGCCTTGCCGCGCTGGCGCCCCTCGATTTTGAGAGCGGTGACGCCAGCAGCTCGCAAGGCATCGAGGTGCTCCATGACATCAAGACTGACAGGATCTTCGAAAGCGTATCCATCATCGTCGGCAATATGGAACCGCCCTTTGCACAGGGTTGGATATCCGGCTGGCTCGTTTTGACCGAAGCGGTTGATGGTGAAACCGCCCAGCTCCGAGACCATTTCGGAGCCGTCCTCGCGGTAACGCACATGGCTGGCAGGAGAGCAAACGCCCTGCATGTTGGGCGACCGGCCCGTGACATAAGAAGACAGCGAGCAGCGACCCTCCGCCATCACGCAGAGGCCGCCAAAGGCGAAGACCTCCAGTTCGCAATCAACTTGCCGGGCCAGTTTCGCGATTTCCGGAACGGTCAGCACACGTGGGAGGACGAGACGCTTGGCGCCAAAGTTCTCCACCAGCAGGCCTATCGCGTCGACGTTGGAGGCCGAGGCTTGTACCGATACATGCAGGCGCTGGTCGGGATAAGTGCTGGCAACGTAGTCCATCAGCGCCATGTCGGCGAGGATGACTGCATCGGCGCCGACGGCGACAGCGTCATCGGCGGCACGATACCAAAGGTCCTCGTTGCCCGCGCGCATGAACGTATTGAGCGCCACATAGGTTTGCACTCCATTCGTGCGACCATGCGCGACGGCCTGTCGCAATTCTTCGCGGGTGAAGTTCAGGCCAGGAAAATTGCGGGCATTGGTCTCGTCCCGAAAACCGCAATAAACAGCGTCGGCACCGGCGTCGACGGCTTCACGATAGGCGGATGGGGTCCCCGCGGGGCAAATCAGTTCCATGATTATGCCAAACCCTTTAGGGCACGATGCCGAATGCCTTCGGCCACCCGCTGGAACGGCACAGCCAAAGGACCGACCAATCCAGCCAGATCACGGGACAGGTCGAAACTGCAATCATCGAGCGCGTTGCGCAGGGCGAGCATGGCCTCCATGTCACCCGTCACCGACAGGCTGCGCGAGAAGAATACCGCATCCCCATCGATCCGGCCTTCGAGGAGGGCAAGCAATGTCAGCATTGGACCCGCGATGGACGCGTCGGCCATTGGTGTGGATGCCTTGCGGAATGTGTGTATGGACATGCTTTCCGGATGCACGAGAAAGACGAAATCGAGATCGGTGGGTGCGAAGCAGAAGCGCTTACCGGCTTCGCTCCCGAGGCGATCAAAAAGGTCAGGGTGTTGCTGCAACGCCCGATGGAACGCCTTGTCCACAACGCGCTGCACCAAGGCAACGGGCAGTCTTTCGATGGCTAAAGTGAGCGGGCGCGGCAGCAACATCTGGCGGCTCCTGTTGAGTGGGACGTGGAAGGATCTTAGCTGGCGGCCGCAGGCGGGACTTTGATGTAGCGCAATGAAAGTCCGATGTGTCTCTGGCATGGCTTGCGCATGAGCCACCGACTCCTGCCTGCGCCGCGCTATCCCATAGCCCCGTCACTGGGGGCATTCGTCCTGCAGCTCGAACAGCGCGCGCTGCTCCGACGCATACAGGTTCCGATCTCGATGAGACATGAGATCACGGAGATTCATCGCCGCGTGCTCGAAGCCAACGGGCCGGCCCTGCTGGTCGAACGGCCTGTCCGCGAGGATGGTACGTGCTCGACCATGCCGGTGCTCGTCAACCTATTCGGCACGATCGAGCGGATAGCCTTGGGCATGGGGCTGGATGCTGGTGACCTCGATTCCTTGGGCGAAGGCATGGCCCAATTGCGTTCCCCAAGGCCGCCGCGAGACCTTCGTTCGGCTTGGGCGCAGAGGGATATGCTGCGCGCGATGCTGAGTCTGCGCACCAAACCGATCGGCGGGGCTCCCTGTCAGGAAGTCGTCTGGCGCGGCGATCAGGTCGATCTTGGCCGCCTGCCTATCCAGACCTGTTGGCCCGGCGAACCTTCACCCCTCATCACCTGGCCGCTGGTCATAACGCGCGCACCCGATGACCCCACCGACATCAATGTCGGTGTCTACAGGATGCAGGTGCTGGGCCCCAAACAGGCAATCGTGCGCTGGCTGCCTGGCCGGGGCGGAGCACGGCATCATCGACTGTGGCGCGACCGCGGCGAGGACATGCCAATCGCCGTAGCCATCGGAGCTGATCCGGCGACACTGCTTGCTGCGGTCATGCCGTTGCCGGATGGCCTGAACGAGATGGCTTTTGCCGGAGTACTGCGCCGGCGACAGAGTCGTGTCGCGCAGGCTGTGAGCGTAGCTCTGCCCGTGCCCGCAGAAGCCGAGATCGTTCTCGAGGGGACCGTGAGCGTGACCGAAACGGCGCTCGAAGGACCGTACGGCGACCACACGGGATACTACAACTCGGTCGAACCGTTTCCGGTGGTGACGTTCAACACCATGACGATGCGCCGAGACCCGATATACCTGTCTACCTATACCGGCCGTCCGCCGGACGAGCCGTCGCGTCTGGGAGAGGCGATGACGCCGCTCTTCGTGCCTTTGGCGAGGCAGCAATTTCCCGAGATCTCCGATCTTTGGTTGCCTCCGGAGGCCTGCTCGTATCGAGCGATGGTCGTGTCGATCAACAAGCGGCATCCTGGGCAAGCAAGACGAGTGATGATGGGCCTGTGGTCCATGTTGCCGCAATTCTCGATGACGAAGCTGATCATCGTGGTTGATCCGGACATCAACGTGCGCAACTGGTCCGATGTCATGTGGGCAATCGCAACGCGCTTCGATGCGACGCGCGACCTCATCTCAATCTCGGACACGCCCATCGACTACCTCGATTTCGCATCGCCCAGGCCGGGACTGGGAGGAAAGCTGGGTCTTGACGCTACCAACAAGATTGGTGCCGAGACCGTTCGGGAATGGGGCGCGGTGCTCACCATGTCGAACGAGGTCAAAGCCAGGGTCGACGCCGTCTGGTCAGAGCTGGGGATCGTCTAGTGACTGAGAGGATTCGCGTCGTGCTGGCCTTGACCGGGGCCTCGGGTGCCGCCATCGGAATGCGCATTGCCGAGCGACTGGCCGCCAGGGAGGACGTGGCTACGCAGCTCGTTGTTTCCGACGCGGCCAAGCGCACTTTGGCTCATGAGATTGGTCCAAATGCCTGGGATGAGCTTGCCGACCGCGTCGAGACGGTGCATCTGAATGACGACATTGGAAGCACGATCGCGAGCGGATCTTTCCCTACGGCCGGCATGATCATTGCCCCATGCTCGATGCGCACGCTGGCCGCCATCGCGTCAGGGCTGTCCGACAACCTGGTTACTCGGGCGGCGGACGTGCACCTCAAGGAGCGGCGGCGCTTGCTGCTACTGGCGAGGGAGACGCCGCTTCACTTGGGACACCTGCGCAACATGGTCGCAGTGACCGAAATGGGGGCCATCGTCATGCCTCCCGTGCCGGCATTCTATCAGAAGCCGCAAAGCGTGGCAGACGTGGTTGATCACCTCGCTGCCCGCGCCATAGATATGCTCGGACTGCCGGGGACAGGGGCAGCTGTCGAATGGGATGGCAAGGCCTAGGAGGTCGCCACGACCAAGGGGTCGGCGCCGAACAGTCCGGCATGGCCACCTACGAGCAACCAGACGGTTCTGAGCGCAGCCGCGATCAGGCCGATGACTATCGCGCGATCCAGTCTTAGCGACGTACGACCGCTAACGAATGCGATCGCAAATCCGATGCCTAGGCTGGATGCGCTATGAGGGCAAACGGTCCGGCCAGCAAAACAAGGAAAAACGCTGCTAGCGGCACGCCGGAGACTGACAGCCGGCCTGTCCAGTTTGGAAAGGCGGTGAGGAGAAATCCGGCGAGGACGGCGGAAGTATATCCGAAGAGCATCTCACGGGCATGTCAGGCCGCGGCCCCGTAGTCCTGACCAAATGGGCGGCCGAGCGCGAGCGCTCCAATCCACAAGCCCATGGCGAGCACCGCCCATAGGCCGGCACCAAGGAAGAATTGTCGTAAGCCATAGGCGAGGATGACCGGGCCGGCATGAGCGATACCGCGCGGTGCCGGCTTACGCTTGATAGGGTTCGTCTCGACCATGATTGTCTTCGAGCAGGCGTTGGCCTCCGCCTAGCTCGTCCGGACGATGCGCTCCTTGATTTGCCGCAAGCAAGGATCAGTTGCGGCCGGAAGTCCCTTCGGCCAGAGCTTCAAGGCGCTCCCTGTCCCGGATCAGCAGCTTTTGCCTTCCGCCCTTCACGATGCCCTGGCTTTCCCATGCACTGAACAGACGGGACACCGTGTGTAGGGTCGTGCCGGTCATTTCGGCGACATCCTGGCGGCTCAACGGGAAGTCGATGCGGACGCCTTCTGCTTCGCTGCGTCCGGCTTGATCCATCAGCCTGAGGACCGCATGCGCAACACGGCGCTCCACCTCCTCGGTGGACATTTCGCGGATGCGGGTATGGGCTTCCTGCAGGCGTTGGCCAATAGTGCGCATGGCATTGACCGCCAGGTGCGCGTTCTGCTCGACGATACTGCCCCAAACCTCATTGGGCCAGCACATGACCACGCTTTCGGCCGCAGCTACGGGTGTTCCCGGATAGTCGTCGCGCTGCAGGGCCTGCGTGAAACCGAATAGATCGCCGGGGTGGACGACCCGAACGATGATCTGCTGCCCTTCTGGCGTAACCTGCGTGACCTTAAGTCGCCCATGCAGCAATAGGTAGAATTGATTGGCCTTCTGTCCCTGTTCGAACACCGTGTCGCCAAGGGGCACGCGCCGCATCGTTGCCCGAGTCAACAATCGGTCGAGCTCTGCATCAGCCATGTTGGAGAACAGCGGGAGGCTTCGCACGAGGCTGCGGTCAATATCGGTCAATGCAAAAACCCCCGGCCCTTGATGTCCCCTCGATACATCAAAAGTCATGGGGATGATACCTGCGTTGCGGTCGCAGTTGCCCTGAGGCAGACGGCGCTCAGCGGCCTATCCAACCAGACAGCTCCATCGCATCGTTGTCGAAGCCGCCCGGGTTGCTGATATCCCCAAAAAGGGTCGGCCCGCACACATTGCGCCACAGCTTCGCGCCCCACCTTCTGGAGGATGGCATCGACATCCGGATTATCCAGGTCCTGCTTGGACACGCTAAGCTTAACAATACGCCGCTTTATACAAAGGTGGCGACCCGGACGGTTCACGCAGTGATCAGCCCGCTCGACAGGCTGGGTCTCTTCCCAACGGAAGGAACATCGCTCGACGGCTGAACCGATGCGCGCCTCAATCGAGGTCGCCGACATCTTCCGCTCCGCCGGACCCGCCTATCAAGGACATCTCAGCCTGGCCCACCTCAAGGTGATGTCCGCGATCGAGCATTGCCGAACGGCCGCATTGGGCGGCCATGTCTAGGCTTGTGAAGATTGCGGACAATGGCGCATCGCCTATAACTCCTGCCGTAATCGGCACTGCCCGAAGTGCGAGGGCGCTGCCGCACGCCCAAGCCTTCGTAACAGACTCTCACGCTCGTCATCCCTATTCCCTGCTTTGGGGTAACGGTAAATCGGCCTCATCAGATGGCCAATTTTTCCGCGCCAGCGACCGGACCGTCAAGCGCGGCGGCGACATCAATTTGCACTACGGGCAATGAGCCAGGGACAAAATTCTACAGTCGTCTATCCGACCAGTACGGGTACTTCGGAATATTACCTTTTAGTCCGACGGAAAGCGAAGCGGCTTATGTTCTCGACGGACTTTTTGATCACGAAACGATTTAGGAAATCGACGAGCATTTTACCGATACCGGTGGCACCAGAGATCATGTCTTCGCGCGATTCGCCCTGATTGGCAAGCGCTTTGCACCACGGCTCCGCAACATAAAGACCGGAGATTCCGCGCCTTCGAAAAAGCGATGTATATCCCAGGATAGAAAACCACATCGGAGCGCCCATCAATACGACGCTTATTCTCGACCATTGGGATGATTTGCTGCGCCTGGCCGCCTCCGTCACTGCACGCCGCGTCGCACCCTCGATGATCCTCAAGAGGTTTTCGGTTTCCTCGAAATCGAGCAACCTGGCCAAAGCATTACGAGAAATCGGCCGCATTGAACGCACCTTGTTCATGATTGAGTGGTATTCCAGCCCTTCGTTGCGTAGACGCTGCCAAGCTGGCCTGAATAAAGGTGAGGCTGCCCACAAACTGAAGCGCGCAGTCTTTTTTCGTGAACGCGGTGAAATCCGCGATTGTTCCTACGACAGCCAAGTTTTCCGAGCATCCGGTCTCAATCTTGTTGTCAGCGCCATTGTTCACTGGAACACAGTTTATCTCAGTTGCGCGGTTGCTCATCTGCGTCAAAGGGGGCGCTACATTCCCGATGCACTGTTGAGGCACGTCTCGCCACTCAGTTGGGAGTACATAAAATCTCACCGGTTCATACTCCTGGGACTCTGAACAGCACATGCCAGGAGGATTCAGACCCTTGCGACTTCCGAACGGTCGCGCGCTTGCTGCATAAAGTTCAGATTTCGTTCGCACTTAGCGCAGGATTTTGAACTCCTCTTGTTCCGACCCCTCAACGATTGCTGCGGGGGCGGGTCAAGTTGACGCAGTCCGTTCAGTGAAACCAACAGGATCAGGCTTCTGGGTCATCGATCAGTGGCGTGGGTTTGGCGAGAGACTTCAGGGATTTGATATCTGAAAGCCGGATTTTCGTTCCGTCGACCTCAACGCCGTAGGGTTTCAGCGTATTCAAAGCGCGCGACAGGTTTTCCGGGGTCATGCCGAGCAGGGAGGCGAGCGTGCGCTTGTCGTAGGGCAGCTCGAATTCACCGGTACCCTTGCCGAATTCATGGTCCTGGCGAAGCAGCGTGTTCGCCAGCCGTTCGACCGAGCTTCGCAGCTTGAGGCCCTTGTGTTCCTTGATGACGTAGCGATAGCTGCCGGCCATCTCCAGCACCATCGCCCGGGCGAAGGCGTCGTCGAGTTCGAAGATCGAGCGTACGTTTTCCGAGGGGATCAGCAGGATTTTCGAGCGCGCCCGGGTGCGCGCCGACATCAGATAGACCGCATCCTTCAGAACGGCCGCCAGAATGAAGGCGCTGACCGGATGCACCATCGCCATGGTCGCCTCGCGGCGGTTGGCATTAGCGTAGAGCTCGACGCAGCCCTCGAAGACGACATAGAGGAAATCCGCCGGATCGCCTTCATGCACGAGATCCAGCTGCGGCGGGAAGGTCTGGAGATAGGCCGCCTGCATCAGCGCCTCGAAATTCTCCTCGCCCATGCTGCTGAACAGGCTGAGCGCCCGCACCTGGGGCAAATCGGATGAACGCATCGCTCTGCCTTGATTTTTTTCGTGTCCTCAAATGATAAATTTAGCAGCATGACGGGGCATCTGCAACACATCTATTTGATGATGATTTCAGCGCGGGAAGGCAATTTCACGTGCAATTTTTGTTTGTCCCACGCCATCCGTCAACCTTGACTTAGGTCAACTTCGAGCGCCGCCCAATCCTTCTAGCTCTCAGGCAGAATTTTCAATGAGCGGGCTACCGCTCGAGCCTTAGGGGGCAATTCATGTCTGCAGTTGATGGTGTTTCGCGAAACGACCAGCGCCGGGCGCTCTGTCTCAGCACGGTGGCGTTCACGGTCTGCTTCGCGGTCTGGACGATCTTCGCCATCATCGGAGTCGAGATCAAAAGCGAACTCGGCCTCTCCGAAACCCAGTTCGGCATTCTGGTGGCGACGCCGGTGCTGACCGGCTCGCTGTCGCGGCTGATGCTCGGCATCTGGACCGAGCAATATGGCGGACGGCTGGTTTTTCCGTTGCAGATGCTGCTGGCTGCGGCGGCGACCTTTCTTCTGACCAGCGCCACGACCTATCCGCTGTTTCTGCTCGCCGCCCTTGGCGTCGGCCTTGCCGGCGGTTCCTTCGCCGTTGGCGTCACCTATGTCTCGCACTGGTATCCGCCGGAAAAGCAGGGCACCGCGCTCGGCATTTTCGGCGCCGGCAATGTCGGCGCGGCGGTGACGAAGTTCGGCGCGCCTTTCGTCATGGTCGCCTTCGGCTGGCAGGCGGTGGCCAATGTCTGGGCCTTTGCGCTCGCAGCGATCGCCGTCATCTTCTTCGTTTTTTCCAAAAATGATCCGGTGTTCGAGGCGCGCCGGCGTTCAGGCGCGAAGGCCACCACGGTCGCAGCCCAGCTTGCGCCGCTGAAGAACCTGCAGGTCTGGCGCTTCTCGCTGTACTATTTCTTCGTCTTCGGCGCCTTCGTCGCGCTGGCGCTGTGGCTGCCGCACTACCTCGTCGATGTTTATGGCGTCGATATCCGCACCGCGGGCATGGCGGCGGCGGCCTTCTCGCTGTCGGCCAGTCTGTTCCGCGCCTATGGCGGTCATCTCGCCGACCGGTTCGGCGCGCTGAGCCGGGCGGGCACAGGCTGGATTTCCGACCGCTTCGGCGGCGGCCGGGTCACCTTCTGGACCTTCGTCGGCATGTTCGTGGCCGTGGTCGGCGTGCTGCAATTCCTGCCGCATGGTGGGGTGGGCGGCAATTTCTGGGCCTTCTTCGCCTGCTTCATGGCGCTGTTCTTCCTCACGGGCGTCGGCAATGCGTCGACCTTCCAG
>NZ_JAINWJ010000004.1 GCF_021021415.1 Martelella mediterranea
CCCGCGCCCTACGGCAACAGAAACGGCCGAAGCTCTAATCGCCGCTGGATGAAAGTTCAGTGGCAGGTCAAGCGGTGGATTGTCGGTCTGACGTCAGCACCCTCGGGCCAGATTTGAGGGTTTGAGTAGCGAAAGATCTCTGGTTCATCGAAGCCGTCATGGAGCGAAGATGACCAAGACATCGGGAACGCCGAAGGACGCGGCCGACGGGCTGGTCCGGGGTATCAAGCGACGGACGCGGCAGTACTATTCCGCAGAAGAGAAGATCACAATCGTTTGGCGGGACCGCGCGGGGAAGAAGAGCATCGCCGGCCCTAGGCGTCGCGAGGGAATCGCCGAGAGCCTCTGTTACAGCAGGTCGAAGGAATTCCTGGAGGCGGGCAATGAAGCGGATTATCGGCGACCTGAGCCCCGACTTCCCTCCATTTTTCCGGAGAGTCTTGGGTTTTTAATCTGGCCTCAAGCGGCCTGTTTTTCCAGTACCATTTTCCTTGCGAACTCGTTGGGCGTGATATTGCCCAGCGATGAGTGCGGTCTGTTTGCGTTGTAGTCCTCCTTCCATGTGGAGATGGCTGCGCGCGCTTGCGCGGGCGATGAGAATAGCGTCTCGTTGAGGCACTCGTCGCGGAAGCTGCCGTTGATAGGGAAGACGGCCCCGCTCCGAGAAGGGACCGTATAGTGGTCCCAGATTGCAAAAGGAGCTTACCGATGAAACCAACCACCGTTGGCCTTGATCTGGCCAAAAACGTTTTTCATGTCCATGTCGCTGACGCATCCGGACATACGATCGATAGTAAGAGGCTGACACGCCGCGAGTTGCTGCCGTTCTTTGAGGCGTTATCGCCTTGCCTGGTCGGCATCGAAGCTTGTGCAACTGCCCATAACTGGGCGCGCCAACTGCAGGGGATCGGACATGACGTTCGTCTCATTCCGCCCGGCTACATCAAACCTTATGTGCGGCGCGGGGCAAAGAATGACGCTTCTGATGCTGCTGCCATTTATGAAGCCGTGACCCGCCCGAACATGCGTTTTGTCGCGATCAAATCACGCGAAGATCAAGCCTTTCTGATGCTTCATCGCGCCAGAGGGCTTTTGGTCCGGCAACGTACCATGGCGGCTTGTGCGTTCCGGGCGCATTTGGCCGAGTATGGCGTTATCGTCGCGCAGGGCAGACATCGGGTCGATGCCCTTGTCGCAAAGCTGGACGAGATAAGAGGGGATCTGCCGGAGCATGCGTGCTTCGCTTTGGACATGCTCATTGGTCAACTTGATGCACTGAACCACCAGATTGACAGCATTGATGCCCGGTTGGGAGAGATCCACAAGAGCAACACGATCTGCCGCTTACTGGCAACCATACCGGGGATAGGGCCAATCACAGCAACTGCTTTCGCTGCCACAATTCCGGACCCATCCGCCTTTCGATCAGGCCGCGAGTTTGCCGCCTGGCTTGGCCTGACGCCGCGACAGAACGCGTCGGGCGGCAAGAACAGGTTGGGTGGCATCACTAAGCAAGGTGATCGATATCTCCGGCACCTGCTTGTTCTGGGGGCGCGAACGGTGGTGCGGTATCCAAAGGCGCGTTCCCGCGTTGATGGCCCATGGATCGAAGCATTGCTCGAGCGGCGCAGACCTATGGTCGTTGCTGTCGCCGTTGCAAACAAATTGGCGCGAACCATCTGGGCAATGCTGACGACTGGAGAGGTGTTCAGGACCGCATAGCCGCAAGGACACATTCACCCAGACATAACGAGATGGCAAAAGTGCAATGACAGCGTGATGGCAAATCGGCAGAGCTGAGGATCGAGAAAGCCCGGAGAGCTTTAAGCGCGCCATAGCGCGTCCTGTTGATGAGGCCTCGATCCGCGGACACCATCAGGGCCAGCAGTCATGTAAGGGCTGCATGAACAGGCCGAATACATGAACGCACCCGCCGATGAATATCACGATTAAAGCACTTGCGCCCGCGGGGCCGTCTATACATGAAGCTTTCCACGAAGCCGTTCTGCATTGGCTTGCCGGGCGCGATGTAATGCCATTCGACGCCGCGATCCTGCTGCCATTTGAGCATGGCGTTCGAGGTCAGTTCCGTGCCGTTGTCGCTGACCACCATCAGTGGGTAGCCGCGACGCTCAGCGATGACATCCAGTTCACGGGCCACGCGCCCACCGAGATCGAGTTGTCGTCGACGGCCGCCAGGCATTCCCGGCTGAAGTCATCGATGACGCATAGGATGCGGAAGCGGCGTCCGTCGATCAGCGTGTCCGATACGAAGTCGAGGCTCCAGCGCTGATTGGGATCCTGCGGGATCGTCATCGGTGCTCGCGTGCCCAGGGCTCGCTTGCGGCCACCGCGTTTGCGCACGGTGAGCCGTTCCTCGCGATAGAGGCGGTAGAGTTTCTTCCAGTTCACCTCGACACCTTCGCGTTTCAGCAGGATGTGCAGGCGCCGGTAGCCGAAGCGCCGACGTTGTGACGCCAGCTCCTTCAGCCGCTTTCGCAGCATTACATCGTCCGGTCGCGTCGATCGATAGCGATAGACCCGCGGGTCGATACCCACCAAACCGCATGCACGGCGTTGCGAGTAGCCTTGGTGTACGATAGCCCAGCTCACGGCGTTCCTCCTTAAGCCGGGCGGCAGAAGTTTTTTCCAAGCATCTCGCGGAGCGTCGAGACATCCATCATCGACTCCGCCAGAAGCTTCTTCAGCTTGGCGTTCTCCTCCTCCAGCGTCTTCAGCCGTTTGGCCTCCGACACTTCCATGCCGCCATACTTCGAGCGCTACTTATAGAAAGTCGCATCGCTGACGCCGTATTTGCGGCACAGAGCGGCCGCCGACATGCCCGCCTTATGCTCCTTCAAAATGCCGATGACTTGCTCATCGGAAAACCTGGATCGCTTCATTGCCTGTCTCCTTCGTTGGGAAACAGGCTAACCGAAAAACGAGGATCATTCAGGGGAGCAGGTCACCTGGCCTAGCCCGGGGTATCAGCGCCCGTCGTCGCCGTCGCGATCCCAGTACCAGGCAACATACATTTTCTTGCGATCGTGCTGCCGGTTTTTCAGGAGCGCGCGGATATCGCGGATGTCGCTTTTTTCGCAGGCGATCCAGACGAAGGTTTCGCCGTCGAGGTCGGCGAGCGCGTGGCGGATGGTCTGCGCCAGTCCCCTGGATGCGGGGGACGCGCGGTGTAGCCAGGTGAGGTCGAGTTCGGCTGCTCCGCCGATCGCCTGTTCCTCCGCCGCGTTTTCCACCTCGATGATCGCCGTCAACTTCGTTCCGGCCGGCGCCTCCTCGGCGATACGGGCGATCGCGGGAAGGGCGGCCTCGTCGCCGGCAAGGAAGATGTGTTCGGCCTCGGGGACGCCGCCGCCGCCGGGGCCGAGAAACGCCGCCCGGTCGCCGGGCTTTGCATCGCGAGCGAAATCGGCACCCGGCGTGGCAATGCCCGAGGCAGGGTGCTGAAGGAAATCGACCCAGACTTCGCCGCGTTCGATATCGACGAAGCGGATCGTGTAGACCCGGATCAGCAACGCATCCACACCCTCCGGCCATTTGATCCGTCCGTCTTCTCCGATCACCGGCCAGACCGGCTCCCGGCCTTTTGGCGGCACCAGCAGACGGACGTGCATGTTACCGCCGATGAACGGCGTCAGATCGGCGCAGGCGAATTTCACCCGCAGCATATGCGGCGTGACGGTCTCGGTGGCGACGACCCGCACCTCATGCAGGTTCGGGGGAACGGCGGGCGGAGGCGGATCGGACCATGACAATTCCAACGCCTCCCCGCCGGCGAAATAGAACAGGTGCTCGGCGAGCATGGTGCGCGACAATTGCAGCCTTGCGGCGCTTTCCGCCGCAAGCGCGATCCGCAGTTGGTTGCCGTCTAGCGATATCACCGCCTCGCCGCCCTCGCCGGCAATCGTCACGCAGTCTCCGGTTCTTGTGACATCGGCATGGTCGACGAAGTGCTCGGCGGCCATGTCGAGCATGGCGCGCGCATCTTCGGGCCGGGCAAGGCCGGACAGGCGGAAAGTCTCGGTCATGATTGTCGTCCTTTCATAACGTGCCGCTGTGATGGCGTCCCATCGGCAGCATCATCGGCCGCGCGGATACCGGATCGGTGACGATCCTGCTTTCGAGGCCGAAAATCTCCCTGATGTGGTCTTCGGTCAGAACGGTTTCGGGCGTGCCGGCGACATGCAGCCGCCCCGCCTTCATCGCGACCAGATGGTCGGCGTAGCGAGCCGCAAGGTTCAGGTCGTGCAGCACCATGACGATGGTGGTTCCATTCTTACGGTTGAGGTCGGTCAGCAGATCCAGCACCTCGACCTGATGGCTGATGTCGAGAAAGGTGGTCGGTTCGTCGAGCAGCAGGATATCGGTCTGCTGGGCCAGCACCATGGCGATCCAGACCCGCTGGCGCTGACCGCCGGAAAGTTCGTCGACGGCGCGGTCGGCAAGGTCCGCCATGCCGGTCGTGTCGAGCGCAAGGGCAACCGCCTGGTCATCCGTGGCACTCCACCGCGAAAACATGGTCTGGTGCGGATGGCGTCCCCGGCTGACGAGATCCGAAACCGTAATCCCCTCCGGCGCCAGCGGCGACTGGGGGAGCAGGCCAAGCGAGCGCGCCAGTAATTTCGTCGGTGTGCGGTGGATGGCCTTGCCGTCGAGCAAAACCTCTCCGCGCTTCGGCGTCAGAAGCCGCGACAGCGTCTTGAGCAAGGTCGACTTGCCGCAGGCATTGGCTCCGACAATCGCCGTGATCTTGTTCGGCGGCACGGTGAAGCTGAGGTCTTCGAGGATGGTTCGGTCGCCATAGCCGGCGAAGATTCCTTGGGCGCCAAGGGTATGCTGGATCATAGCGAACCTCTGTTGACCCGGATGATCAGGTAGATGAGATAGGGCGCTCCAAGCGCACCGGTGACGACGCCGACCGGATAGCGGGCGGGAAGAAGGAACTGCCCGGTATAGTCCGCCACGAGCACGAGGCACGCGCCCACCAGCGCTGCGGGCACCAGCAGCGACCCGTTGTTGCGCATGATCCGCGCCGCGATCGGCCCCGACAGGAAGGCCACGAAGGCGATCGGCCCGGTGATCGCGGTCGCGATCGCAATCAGGCCAACTGCCGCGATGGTGATCAGGAGCCGGGTGCGCGCGACGCCGACGCCGAGCGCGGCGGCCGTGTCGTCGCCAAGCCGCAGCGTTTCGAGGTCGCGCGTCCGGCTGAGGAGCAGGCCTCCGAACAGGACGAGGCTGATCGCAAGCGGCGACGCCTGGTCGAGCCTTGCGCCGTTGATGCTGCCGGTCAGCCATCGCATCGCCTCCTGCAGGTCCCACATCGGCGCGCGCGCGAGAACATAGGCGATCACGCTTTCGAGCATCGAGGAGACGCCGATGCCGACGAGGATCAGCCGCATGCCGGCAACGCCGTTCTTCGCCGCAAGCCCGTAGACCAGCAGGGCCACGCCGAGCCCGGCGGCAACGGCAAAGACCGAGACCGTGGGGCCGTTCAGCTTCAGCACCACGATCGCAAATACCGCCGCGGCACTCGCCCCGGAGCTGATGCCGATGATGTCCGGGCTTGCCAGCGGGTTGCGCAGCATGAGCTGGAAGGCGACGCCGCCAAGACCGAAGCTTGCGCCCGCAAGAATGGCAAGCACGGCGCGCGGCAGACGCAACTGGCCGACGGTGAAGGAGAGGCCCGGCACATCCCCGCCCATGAGCACGCGCAGGACATCGCGCGGCGGCGCGAAAGATTGGCCGAGCATCAGCGTCAGCGCGAAGAATGCCGCAAGCAGGGCGAGAAACAGCGCCAGGAAAAACCGCCGATGCCGGGCGCGGCGGGCTCTTGTCGCGCTGACGAGCCGGAATGTCGGGGAGAGATCCGTCACAGTTCACGCACCTGTTGACGCCTGACGATCCAGATGAAGACCGGCCCGCCGACCAGCGCGGTGATGATGCCGACATCGACCTCGCCGGGGCGGGCGGCGATGCGGCCGATGATATCGCTCGCCAGAAGCAGGATGCCGCCGCCAAGGGCTGAAAACGGCAGGAGCCAGCGGTGATCGACGCCGACGATCAGGCGGCAGGCATGCGGAACCACGAGGCCGACAAAACCGATCGGCCCGCACACCGCCGTCGTCGCCCCGCACAGGAGAACCGCCGAAACCGCGGCAACGGCGCGGCCGAGGGCAACGTTTTCCCCGAGGCCGGCGGCCAGTTCGTCGCCCAGCGCCATGGCGTTGAGCTTGCGCGCGGAGATGAAGGCGAGCGCGAGACCGACAACAAGGAACGGCAGAACCGGAAGGATGCGCGAAAATGTGGCCCCACCGACGCCGCCGATCTGCCAGGAGCGGATGCCGCCGGCGATGTCGCCTCTCGGCAGCACGATCGCCATGACCAGCGACGCGAACGCGATCGAGGTTGCTGCTCCCGCAAGCGTCAGCTTCAGCGGCGTCGCCCCGCCGCGACCGAGCGAGCCGACCAGATAGACGAAGACGGCGGTGATGCCCGCGCCGAGGATCGCGGTCCAGATATAGGCGTTGGAGGAGCTGATATTGAACCAGGCCACGCCGATGACCACCGCAAGCGCCGCGCCCGTATTGACGCCGAAAATACCGGGATCGGCCAATGGATTGCGGGTGATGCCCTGCATCAGCGCGCCGGAAAGCCCGAGCGCGGCCCCTGCCAGCACGGCAAGCGCCGTGCGCGGAATGCGCATCGCCACCACGGCTTCGCCGATGGTTTCGTCATGCCCGGCAATGGCGGCGGCGATGTCGGAAAAAGACACACCGCGCGTGCCGATCGCCAGCGAGGCCGCCGCCAGAACGACGACAGCGAGAACGGCTGCGGCCAGCCAGAACATCCTCTCTCCGCCGGCTGTGCCGGAGGCTATCGTATCCTGCCGCCTCATTCTGGCTTTGCGGTTGACGTTCTGGCCGCCGCGGCAAGCTTTGCCACGTAGTCATCAAGCACATAGGAGATCGAAAGCGGGGTCGGGTTGGCCGCCGTGCCGAGGGGATTGCGGCCGAGCATGACGACGGCGTCGTTTTCGACTGCCGGCATGTGCCGGAAAACCGGGTTCTGCCGCATGGCCTTGAGAAGCGTATCGTCGCCATAGGTAACGACAATATCGACGTCGTCGAAGGCATCGATGCGCTCGACGCTGATCGAGCCGGCGAAGCTGCCGTCCTTCGAGGCCGCGATCACGCTCTCGGGGGCTTCCAGCCCGAGATCGCCAAAGAACTGCACCCGGGTATCGTGCGTCGTGTAGAAATTCACGACGCTGAGGTCGGTGGCGTCGAGATGGGTGATGAACATCGCCTTCTTGCCCCGAAGCTCCGGGTATTCGGCGACCTCGGCGGCAATCTCGGCCTCGATCCGCGCGATCAGCGCCTCGCCCTCCTCGGGCATGCCGAGGCCTGCGCTGTTGAGGCGGATCATGTCGCGCCAGTTCGTTGCCCAGGGCGCATCCGGATAGGCGACGACCGGCGCGATCTGGCTCAGCGTGTCATATTCGCTGCGGGTAAGGCCGGAATAGGCGGCGAGGATGACGTCGGGCCTGACAGCGGCCACAGCCTCGAAATCGATGCCATCGCCCTCGTCGAACAGCACCGGCGTGTCGGCCCCGAGTTCATCGAGCCTCGCAGCGACCCAGGGCAACAGCCCGTCGCCGTCATCATCGCCGAAATTGGCCGCCGCGAAGCCGACCGGCACAACGCCGAGCGCCAGCGGCACCTCGTGATTGGCCCAGGCAACGGTTGCGACCCGCTCCGGCTTCTCGGTGATCACGGTCTCGCCGAAGGCATGGTGGACGATGATCGGTTCGGCAAAGGGCTCGCCCGCGAGAGCGGAATCACCCGCCAGGAACCGAAGTGTGGCTGTCATGACCAGGAGGGAAAAAAGGAACAAGCGCAGCACGACGACCTCTTTGATCGCTTAAAGTTGACGCTAGCTTTCATGTTTAGCGGACGAGGTCAAGCGACGCACCGGCCAGCCCCCGCCAGACAGGTGCAGGCACAGGAGGATCCTTCAAAAACCGGAAAACATACAATACTTGACTAAAATAATCATGTATTTTCGGATTGAATATGACAGCCATGCGCCGATACCGCGCTGACGGATGCGCCGCAACGGTTGTCGATCTGCGGGACGCGATTTCTGGAAACTGAGCATGAATTATTCAATACGCAATCTGGCCGGACGGGCTTCTCTAAGGGGCTACAGGCTTGCTTTTCTTCTCGGCTGCACGGCGCTTGTCGCGGTCCCTCTGCCCCTTCAGGCCCAGGAGCAGGCGGAGAACCTGGATGCCGAAAGCGGCGACGTCACGGTTCTGGACCCGGTCTTCGTCTCGGTTGACGGCTATGGTGCCAGCGATGCCAGCTCGATCGTTTCCTTCGGCAATACCGGCGGCGGCAAGCTGGCGACAGACTTCCTCGACACCGCGGCTTCGGTATCCGTCATCACGTCCAAGGAAATCCAGCAGCGCGACGCCCAGACGGTGGAACAGGTGCTCGATTACACCGCCGGCGTGACCACCGACTTCTACGGCTCCGACGACCGCTTCGATTTCTACAAGATCCGCGGCTTCGACGCCTATACCTACCGCGACGGCCTTCCGCTTGGCTCGCCCTTCGGGGGCGTCCGCGAGGAGCCTTATGCGTTCGAGCGGGTTGAAGTCCTCAAGGGCGCCGATTCGACGATCTTCGGCGTCTCCGATCCGGGCGGCACGGTGAATTTCGTGTCCAAGACGCCGCGGAGCGAGCGCTTCGGCGAGGCCTATGTCACTGGCGGCTCCTATGATCACGCCGAGGTGGGCTTCGACTTCGGCGACAACATCACCGAGGATGACACGCTTTCCTATCGCCTCACCGGCAAGTTCCAGAACGCCGACGCGGAATACGACTATTCCAATGATGACGAGAGCTTCATCATGGGCGGGCTGACGTGGCGCATCGATGACGCCACCGAGATGACGCTGATCTACGACTATCTCGACACCGATGGCACGCCGGGCGGCGGCGGGCACCCGATCGGCTCGGATTTCGACCGCAGCTTCTACCTCGGCGAGCCGGACTACAATTACAACGACGTGACCCGCAACACCGTCACATGGATGTTCGACCACGATTTCGGCTCGGGACTGACCTTCAGCTCGCGGGCCCGCTATGCGAGCTCCGAGACCGGTTTCGGCTATGCCTATGTCTATGAGCCGGTCGACAACGGCGACACGATAGCCGACCGCTATTACTTCGGCAGCGCCCGCGACTATGACGATTTCGTTATCGACGCGCATTTCCAGTACGACACGTTCTTCGCAAATGTCGAAAGCCGCACGCTTGCGGGCCTGCAGTACCAGACCTTCTCCGGCACCAATGACAGCTATTACGATGTCGCGCCGGGCATTGACTGGACCAACCCGGTCTATTCCGGCGGCCCGAACTACAGCGGGCCCTATGCCAGTACGAAGAATGACCAGAACACGACTTCGGTCTACCTGCAGCAGGAGTTGACCTTCTCCGAAAAGCTGATCGCCTCGGTCGGCCTGCGCAACGACTGGCTGGATCTGGAACAGCGCAACCAGCTCACCGGCATCACGACCAGCGGCGACTACAGCGAGTTTACCGGCCGCGCGGGGCTGACCTACCGGATCACCGACGAAGTCTCGACCTATGCGAGCTATGCCCAGTCGGTGGCGCCGCCGACGCTCGGGATCGATCCGGAGCGGGGCGAGCAGTATGAGGTCGGCGTCAAATACGCCCCGCTCGCCTTCCCGGCGCTGCTCAGCGCCTCGGTCTATGATCTGACCAAGACCAACATCACTGTCACCAATCCCGCGACCAGCATGCAGGAATCGATCGGCGAGGCGCGGGTGCGCGGCATCGATCTGGAAGCCAAGGCCGAACTGCCGCATAATTTCAGCCTCACGGCGGCCTATTCCTACATGATGTCGGACATCGTCGAAAACGGCGCGAGCGGCAATGTCGGCAACGAGCTCGGTTTCGTGCCGAACAATGTCGCATCCTTGTGGGTGGATTATACGCTGGCAGGCGAAGGCCGGCGCGGCGACATGACCTTCGGCCTCGGCGCGCGCTACCAGAGCTCCTACTATTTCGGCGAGGACAACGCGGTCAAATCCGACCCCAACATCACCTTCGATGCCGCCTTCAGCTATGATGTCGCCGAACACACGACCCTTCAGGTCAACGCCACCAACCTCTTCAACGAGAAATATGTCGCCTATGGCGGCTACGGCGCCGACTGGTACAATCAGGGCCGCGCGGTTTATGTGACGCTGCGCCAGGCATGGTGAGAAAAGGGATGCGCCATCGCGCGCCGGTCAGCGCGCGCTATGGCGCGCCGACTTGCGCCAGGCTGCCGGCGTTTCTCCGGTGACCTGGCGAAACACGCGGGTGAGGTGCGCCTGATCGGAAAAGCCGAGCTCGGTGGCGGCATCGGCTACGCTGATGTCGCTTCCGACGAGCAGGTCTTTGGCGCGTTCGACGCGTCTGGCAAGCTGCCATTGCAGCGGCGTCTTGCCCGTGGTCTGCCGGAAGACTTCCGAAAACCAGCTTTCCGAAAGCCCGACGGTCTCTGCCATCTCGGCAACCGTCATGCGCGCGTGGGGCGATGCTTCGAAGCGCGATATCAGCCGGTTCATCTGCGCCTCGGTGATCCGGCCGCCGGAAGCGCGCTCTCCGGCATCGGTGGGTATGTCCAGCAGCGCGGTCGCGAGGCTGCCGACAAGGCTTTCGGCATAGAGCGAATGGCGGGCGGGATTTGCCACCTCGTCGACGATCATGCCCGCCAGCGTGCCGATCGGACCGATATCATGGGTTTCCGCCGGGCGGCGTAAAACGGCGCGGGCTGCGGAGGTGCCGAGCGATGGCGCGATGAAGCGCAGCAGCCTGTCCTCATGCAGATGAAGATCGAGATGGGAAAAGCGATGCCGGGCGGTGAACTGCGTCCACATCGGAACACCCGCGGGTACGTAGATCGCCCGCGTCAGCGGCCGTTCATGGCCGGAAAACGCGCCATTGCGGTTCGAGACGCGAATGCAATCCGAGACATCGTTGAAGAAGATGACGATCCGCGGATCCGGCGAAAGATAATAGGCGTTCGCGTCCCGATCGCCCTCGGCCTCCCAATAGACGCCGACAAGACCGTCAAGTCCGCGCCACTGGACCGGCGCGACCGGCCGAATGCCTTTCGTATGGCTCAACATCGAATGCCGATAGGTCAAGACAGGTTACCGTTTTCAAAGTGTTGGCCCATGCGCTGCCGCCAATGGAACATGACGATACCGTAAGCCGCTTCTGCGCTTCGATCGGGTTCAGACAGTTACTTGACTATAAATATCATATTTTCCACATGCGCAAGCATCGGTTCCCGCTGCTTGTGGTTGTCGCCCCCGCAGGGGCCTGCCCGCCGTGATGCCGATCGCAACGCCGTCGGGGTCTATCGCGGGCTGCAGGAGGCGAAGCTCTCAATCCCGTGGGATGTTCAGGTCGTGGCTTTCAATGACAGCTCGATTGCGCAAATGCTTGTGCCCGAACTTTCCACGCTGCGTCTTGAAGCCGGCGTTATCGGTGAGACATCCGTTGACCTGCTGATGGAACGCCACGCGGGCCGCAAGGCGGCAAAATATGTACAAATTACACCGACCATCATCGAGCGTGGCAGCACGTTGAAACCGTGATTTTGTCGTTTCGGCAGTTTGTCCAACAGCTTGCGCCGCCGCTCTTATCCGGCGAGGCCCGCGCAGCGCCTCCTTCGGCTCCGGCATTTGATCAGCCTGGTGCAGACCAGCGATGAGGCCCTGACGCTTTGCATACACATGGCAAGCGCGAACCTGGTCGTCAATCGAGGCGTCTGCTCTTTCGCGATTCTAGACGATCTCGACATTCACGTTCGATGCGCGCATTAACTCGAGTTCTTTGGGTGGGATGTCGCCAGTCAGGATCACGAGGTCGAAATCCGTGATTTCCGCGACATAGTTCAGGGCGCTGAACTGAAACTTGGTCGCATCGGCGAGCAGAATCCGCCGTCGGGCGACCTGCATCATTGTCTGTTTGGCGCGGACAACGATTTCGTCGGGCGTGTAGAGCGACAGCCCCTGGATCGTGGTCGTCGACAGGATCGCTACGTCTACATGATAGGAGCGCATGGCTTTTTCGCAATTGGCTCCGAAATAGCCGTGATAGCCCGGGTGATATCGTCCGCCCGTCGATACCAAATCGATGTCCGGTGTTTGCCGCAACCGCTCAAGGATCGGCGCGGCGTTGGTGACAACAGTTAACGGCGAGACCTCTTCAAGATAGTCGGTAAGGTGGAATGTGGTGGTGCTGTCGTCGATCATGACAGCATTTCCGGGCTCAAGATGGGCGATAGCGGCGCGTGCGAGCCGCTTCTTGTCCTCCACATTCTTGCGTCCACGGTAGTTGTAGCTGCTCTCGAACAACAGCGACTTTTCTGCTGAAACCGACCCCCGCAATCTACGCGCGAGACCTTCTGCCTCAAGCACGGAAAGATCGCGGTGGACAGTCATCAGACTGACGTTGAGCATTTCGGCCAGATCCCGAATCTGGATCGATGAACCGCTCATCAGAAACTGGATGATCTTGGTCCGTCGCCGTTCCGCCTTCGAGGGTGTTGCCTCGGGGTCGACGTCCAAATTGTTATGATCGCTCATCGCTTCTCTCGTTGAATTTAACATTTTCTTGTATCGAACAATTTCCGGTCTCTGTCTAATCTTTTCTGAAATCACCACTGAAATTAAAAATAAATAATTAAAAACAATGGATTAATAATGGCGATGTATCGTCGAACGCTCTGAAATGCGCAACGCTCTTCGAAACAGAAATATCCGAAATGTTGTTACGCAACAAATTTTCCGATAAATGAAACAAAATTATTGATATCTCTAACCCGCGCTGTTAGCGTTTACCCATCCGGTGTCGGCAGATCCTGAGATCGCTCGGGATTTCGTCGAAAGGTGGAAATGGCGGTTCCCGTCAGCGAGCGTTGACGTTCGGTTCCGCTCGAAAAGCGTATGACGAACAGACAGCCGCCAATGCGCGGCGAGAGTGAGGGTTGAGTGGCAGATCTGGACGATATCAAGGACGGCAAGGACTGGGGGCGGGAGCGACCGGCGGATACCTCGCGTTTCTTTCTTAAAGGCAATGCGCATCACGATTGGGGTATGAAGGCGCGCCTTTCGCAGATTTTCCGTCCTGACACGGGCCGGACGGTCATGCTTGCCTTCGATCACGGCTATTTCCAGGGGCCCACCACCGGTCTTGAGCGGCTCGATCTGACGATCGCACCCCTTGCCGAGCATGCCGATGTTTTGATGTGCACGCGGGGCGGCCTGCGCAGCTCGATTCCGCCGGAAGTCCGCAAGCCTGTCGTTCTGCGCTGTTCTGCCGGCAACTCGATCCTGACCGAGCTTTCCAATGAGCTGGTCAGCGTGGAAATTGATGATGCAATCCGTCTGGGCGCGACCGCAATGGCGGCGCAGGTCTATATCGGCGCGGAATATGAGCACAAGTCCATCGCCAATGTCGTGAAGCTGATCGATACCGGCACCCGCTATGGCATTCCGACAATGGCCGTCACCGGCGTCGGAAAGTCGATGGCGCGCGATGCACGCTATTTCGGCCTTGCCACCCGCATCGCCGCCGAAGTCGGCGCACAATTCGTCAAGTCCTACTACGTTGACGAAGGCTTCGAGCGCATCACCCTTGGTTGCCCGGTGCCGATCGTGATCGCCGGCGGCAAGAAGCTGCCGGAACGCGACGCGCTTGAAATGGCATACCGCGCCATCGACCAGGGCGCAGCCGGCGTCGATATGGGGCGCAATGTTTTCCAGTCGACGGATCCGGTAGCCATGCTCACCGCGCTCGCCGCTGTCGTGCATGAGGGGCGAACCGGCGAAGAAGGCTACGAGCTTTTCCAGGATCTGCGGAACAAGACGACGGGTTGAGGTCGCAGGCGTCGACACCGGGGCCGGGCCGCCGGCCCCGAAAACTTGAAATCAGGGACATGGCATGAAAAACCTCTGGGACGAGGCCGAGGCTGCAAAGGCGAAGACAGGTTTGGATCTGCGCGCCTATTCTTCGCGATTGATCGGGCGCGATCGCTCCCTGGTCCTGCATGGCGGTGGCAATACTTCCTTCAAAGGAGCAGTCGCCGACCGTTTCGGCGCTTCGAAGCAGGTCATCTGGGTGAAGGCCAGCGGCTACGATCTGGGCACGATGGGCGTCGAGGGCTTCACCGCGCTTGAACTTCCCGCCCTTTTGGCGCTCGCCGAGCTCGAAAGTCTGTCCGATAGCGACATGGTTGCCGAGGTCAAGCGCGCGCGCCTTGATCCGCAAGCCGCGGCTGCCTCCATCGAGGCGATCGTTCATGCTCTCGTTCCCGCACCCTATGTCGATCATTCCCACGCTGATGGCGTGCTGACGATTTCCAACAGCGTCAACGGCACAGCATTGCTGCGCGAGATCTACGGGCCGCGCGTGATGATCCTGCCTTATGTAAAGCCGGGATTTGATCTGGCACGCCAGATGCGCGAAGCGATCCTCTCGTCCGGGCTGGCCGAGACCGATGCGATCATCCTTGAGCATCACGGTGTTTTCACCTGGGGCGAGACTGCGCGTGAAAGCTATGATCGCATGGTGGCGGTCTGCACACGCGCGGAAGAATGGCTCGCCGAGCATGTGCGGTCCTTGCCGGAGGCGGGAGAGAGCGAGGCCGATCCCGTGGCGATTGCCGATCTGCGTGGCCGCGTCAGCCGAATGGCCGGACGGGCCATGATCTCGCGGCCCTCGACAGCCCTGCCGGTCGAAGAGATTGAAGAAATCGGCAGGCTGTCCCGCAACGGCACGCTGACCCCCGAACATGTCATTCACAACAAGCCGTTCCCGGTCGTTGTCGGCGAGACCGTCGAGCTGGCGCTTGAGAAATTCGCTTCTGAATACCGCGCCTATGTCGCGCGCGGCAATGATGACACCCTGCTGCCCCTGCCGCCGCATCCCCATTGGGCAATCCTGTCCGACGGTTCGGTGCGCAGCTTCGGACCGGGGCTGGCGCGGGCGGGTGTTTCCGCCGATGTCGCCGCAGCCAATTTGATGGCCCTGCGTCGCGCCGCCCGCCTCGGCGGCTGGCAGGGCCTCAACGAAGACGATTTGCGGGCACTTGAATACTGGGAGCTGGAGCAGGCGAAGCTGCGTGCGCAGGGCACGCCGCCGGCGCTGGCGGGAAAGATCGCGGTGATCGGAGGATGCGCCACCGGCATCGGGCGTGCGACGGCGGTCGCATTGCGCGAACGCGGCGCGGTCGTGGTCGGGCTCGATATCAATCCGGCCGTCGAGGAATTCATGAACCGCCCGGATTTCAGGGGCGTGACAGTTGACCTCACCGACGAAGCGGAGGTGGCCACCGCATTGCGGCAGACGGTGACCGACTTTGGCGGCATCGACATCCTTGTTTCCAACGTGGGGATATTCCGCGCCGGAGCGAACATCGAAGTGCTGGAGGACGCGGCGTGGGACGCATCCCTGGCGGTGAACCTGACGTCGCACCGCAAGCTCTTGAAACAGGCGATCCCGTTCCTGCGCCACGGCGTCGATCCAAGTGTGGTCTTTATCGGCTCGCGCAATGTCATGGCGCCAGGCGCCGGCGCGGCCGCCTATTCCGTCTCCAAGGCCGGGCTGACGCAGTTGATGCGGGTGGCCGCCCTCGAACTGGCATCCGAGGGGATCAGGGTCAATGCGATCCATCCCGACGGGGTCTTCGATACCGATCTGTGGACGCCGGAGGCGCTGGCGACATCGGCGCGCCGGTATGGGCTGACGATCGAGCAGTACAAGGCGCGCAATCTGATGCAGACCGAGGTTGTCTCACGGGATGTCGCGCGCGCTGTCGCGGCGCTGGCCGACCAGACATTTTCCCGCACGACGGGAGCGCAGATTCCGGTGGACGGCGGCAATGATCGGGTCATTTGATCCGTCCGGGTCGCGGCATCGAACGAAATGGTGGCCGCTGATCGGCCATCGGGGAGTATCGACAGGATGGTCCTGTCGTTAGAGCAAGCACTATAGGAGGATAAGATGCGAAGCTTTCTAATGGGATGCACGGCCCTTGCGGCCCTGTGCGCGACAGCAGGGGCGGTCTCTGCCAAGGATTACACGGTTGCCGTCATCAGATGGGACCCGAACGACATCTATTTCAACGGCGTTGCGCTTGGCCAGGAACAGGAAGCCAAACGCATCCAGGCCGAAAACGGCGACACCATCACATTCAACGTTTTCGGTGCCAACGATGCCAGCGAGCAATTGAAGGCGCTTCAGGCGCAAGTCGACCGTGGCGTCGACGGTGTTCTGCTGACGCCCTGGCGCGGCGAGGCCATGCGCAGCATCGTCAAGCGGTTGCAGGAAGCCGATGTTCCCGTGGTGACCACGAATGCCTGGGTTCCCGGCGTCGAACAGACCTTCGTGGCCTTCGACAATGAAACCGCCGGTCGTCTCGGTGGCGAAGCTTTGGTCAATCGTCTCGACGCGTTGCGCGGCGATGGCTGGAAGGATGAGGGCGGGGTCTTCATCGAACTGCGCTGCATCATCACCGCGTCGTTCGACATCGCCCGCCACACCGGCTACCGCTCCGTGCTCGATCCGATTGCCGAAGAATATCCGAACGTGAAGATCGTTGAACAGGAAGCCGGTTGCGACGGCGGCAAGGCGCGCAAGTTCGTCGACGACGTGATTTCTCGCGAGGGGCCAGACCGGATCCTGGCTGTCGCCAGCATCGATGGCACGATGGGTATCGGCGGCGCTGTTCCCGCCTTCAAGGCACAGGACATGCTCGTGCCTCTCGATGATCCCAAGCATATTCCGGTTGCAACGATCGACGGCACAGTTCCGGAATTCCAGTCGATGGCCCGCGGCGAGATCGATCATATCTCGGTGCAGCCGGCCACAGGCGAGGGGATCGTCTCCATGCGGGTTCTCTACGCGTTGATGTCCGGCAACGAATTGCCCTCAGAGGGTGATGTGTTGCTGCCGGGAGAAGATCCGCTGTGGGCGCCGGTCAAGGTGCTTTCCCCGGAGGCCATCGACGGCTCGTGGTACCAGACGCAGGCCTACAGCGTCCCGGGCGATGCCAGTTACGATGACGAGCGCAACTGGGCAAACGCGATGTCGGTCGAACAGACGGGCGAGATGCCCGATTTCGGCAAGTAACATCATTGGGCTGCGGGCGCAGGGGCGTTCGCAGTCCATCCTCGAACGGGTATTCACATGACTCTGGATCATTCGCTGAGCTTTGCCGTGCAAGGCGTGACGCGCCGGTTTCCGGGCGTTCTGGCGGTCGATGCTGTCGACCTGAGTGTCAGGAAGGGCGAGATACACGGACTTATCGGCAAGAACGGCGCAGGGAAATCGGTTCTGGTTTCCCTCGTGGCCGGCCTGCTCTCGCCGAGTGAAGGTCAGATCGCAACCGAGTACGGTGCGCTGACCCCGACACACTCCGGACCGTCGCGGGCCAAGAAGCTCGGGATTGCGCTCGTGACTCAGGAACCGGCATTTGCTGCCGATCTCTCGGTTGCCGACAATCTTTTCATGGGGCGCCACCCCGGCGGACGGTTCAGTTTTCTGTCGCCCTCCGTGGCCCGGCGGGAATCGGCACACGTGATCGAGCAGCTCGGCTTGCGCGCGCGACCGGAAGACCGGATGGGCGATCTGCCGCTGGAAACGCAGCAATTACTGGCCTTCGGGCGCGCCGTTTTCATCGAGAAGGCGCGCACCATTCTGCTCGACGAAATTACGGCGTCGCTGACGAGCGAGCGCAAGGAAAGCCTGCTCGGTCTCCTGCGCCGCTTGATCGACGATACGCCCGATCTCTCCTTCGTTCTGATTTCGCACCATGTCAGCGAGGTGATGGGGTTCACCGATCGGGTTTCAGTCATGCGCGACGGCAAGCTTGTCGCCACGCTTGATACCGCGAGCACGAGTGGCCGCGAACTTGCCGACTGGATCGTCGGTGATGTGGCGCCCGCCGAAATCAATTATGCGGCGCAGCCCGAATTTACCGCGCCCCCGGTTCTGACGGTTTCAGGGTTGACGGCGGGCAGGAATCTCCGCCGCCTCGATTTGCAATTGCGCCGCGGCGAAGTGCTCGGCTTTGCCGGTCTCGAAGGTTCCGGCAAGGACGATGCCATCGAGGCGCTTTACGGTCTGGTGGCGAGCGACAGCGGCTCGATCGTAATGGACGGCCAAGAGGTCCATTTGAAAAGCCCGAAGGCGGCCCAGGCCGCCGGCGTCTCTTTCCTTCCCAAGCATCGCGAGGAACAGGCGGTCATTCAGAACCGCTCGGTTCTGGAAAACGCGATCATCGCCGGACTGCCTGCGCTGACGAACCGCTTCGGCTTCGTCCGGCGCTCCGAGTGCGAGCAGGTTGCGAAATCCATCGTTGCCCGTCTCGAGGTCAAGACGCCCGGTCTCGATGTGCCGATCGATGGCCTTTCGGGCGGCAACAAGCAGAAGGTGCTGCTCGGTCGGCTTTCGTTGACGGCGCCGAGATTGGTGCTGCTCAACGAGCCCACGCGCGGGGTGGATATCTCCGCGAAGCCGCACATCCTCAAGCTGGTCCGTGAGGATCTGTCACGCGATGCCGGCGTCATCATGATTTCAGAGAGCGAGGAAGAACTCGCCGAGATCTGCGACAGGATTCTGATTTTCTATCAGGGAGAAGTGGTGCGTGAACTGAAGCGCGGCATGCCCGGCTTCGATGTCGAGACGATCTACAAAACGATACAGGGCGTGGAGGTGCCGCTATGACTTCAGTGAACAAATTCGTTTTCCTCGTTCTGGAAAAGCACCTGATCTGGGCGCTTCTTGCGCTGTTGTGTCTGGCGGGCCTGACCGTTCCCGGCTTTCTTTCGGCGCGCAACATCCTCAACGTGATGTGGGCGGCGGCGCCACTGGGTTGCATGGTTCTGGGCCTGTTCTTCGTTCTGCTGACGGCCAATGTCGACCTCTCGCTTGAATCGACATTTGCGCTGGCGCCAGCGCTCGCCGTGGTCCTCTTCTTCCAGACGCTGCCGCTGGAAAGCTATCCCGTCCTGGCGGTATTGGGCACATTGGTTTTTGGCGGGATCGCCGGACTGCTCAACGGCGTCTTTTCCGTGAAGCTGCAGGTGAGCTCCTTCCTTGTCAGTCTTGGCACCATGCTCCTCATGCGCGGCATTGTCGTCTACCTGATCCCCGAGGGGGTCTATTATCTGCCCGAGGGCTATGTCTATCTGGGTTCGGCCAAACTCTTTGGCGTCCTTCCCGTGGCTGTGCTGGCCTGGATCGCCATCCTGCTTCTGGCCTGGCTTCTCATCGATCGCCACCGCCTCGGCAAGGATATCCTTGCCCTCGGAAATAACGAACAAGCCGCCTTTGTCGCCGGCGTGAACATCGAGCGTACGAAGATCATCTGCTTCGTCATTGCCGGTTTTCTTGCCGCGCTCGGAGGGCTTCTGGAGGTCGGGCGGATGGAGTCCGTTGTCGCCGACATGGGGCAAGGCGATATCATGATGGTTTTCGCCGGCACCATTCTTGGCGGCACGGCGCTCTCCGGCGGCAAGGGAAATGTCGGCGGCGTCTTCGCTGCCGTGCTGGTGATCTCGATCATCGAGAATTTGATGAACCTGCACGGTGTGCCGCCGTCGATACGTCAAGTTGTCTTCGGTGCGGTGCTGCTGGTCGCGATCTATCTGGCGAGCCTGCAGGAAAGGCTGCGTCACGTGCGGCTGGAGTCCTAACATGCCCGCCTATCTCCTGGGTCTCGATAGCGGTCTCACCGTCACCAAAGCCGTGCTCTTCCGCGATGATGGCGCAGTCGTGGCGGCAGCCAGCCGCAAGATCAGCAAGATCGAGAACTCTCCACGCCATGTCGAGCGCGACATGGAGGATCACTGGAACGTCTCGGCCGCGGCAATCCGTGAGGTTCTGGAGGCCAGCCGCGCAAAACTCGGGCAGGCGGTTTCTCCGGCCGCCGTTTCTGTAACGGGGCATGGCGATGGTCTTTATCTCGTGGACAATGCCGGCAAGCCCCTCGGATTGGCTGCGACCTCGCTCGACAGCCGGGCACAGGCATTGTTGCAAGAGTGGGATGAGACGGGAATATCGTCGAAAGCGCTGACCTTGACCGGCCAGCGCCCCTTTCCCTCGTCTCCAGCGCCTCTGCTTGCGCATCTGCGTGATCATGACCCCGAGCGTTTTGCACGCATCGCCGCTATTCTGTCGTGCAAGGACTGGCTGCGCTATTGCCTCACCGGTCGGATCGCGACCGACTTTACCGAGGCGAGCGTCGCATTCACCGATATACGCACCCAGCGTTACAGCCTCGAAGCACTCGATCTCTTCGGGCTCGGCGCGCTTGCGGACGCACTGCCGGATGTCGTGATGCCCGATGCGATTGCCGGGCGCGTCAGCGACGAGGCTGCCCGCGCGACAGGGCTGGCCGCTGGAACTCCGGTCGCCGCCGGACTGCATGACGTTACCGCGTGTGCGGTCGGTTCGGGCGTTGTCGAGTCGGGCGCGATTGCCATCGTCGCCGGGACCTACTCGATCAACGAGATGCTGGTCGATGAACCCGGCGTCTCGCTTGGCTGGAACGCGCGCAACGGATTGCGGCCCGGCCAGTGGATGAACATGTCGGTCTCGCCTGCGTCGAGCGCCAACCTCGACTGGTTCGTGCGCACGGCGGCAAGGGACGCGCTGCAAGACGACGATCCTTTCGCACTCCTTCAGGCCGAGCTCGACGCCGTCGCCGATGACCCCTCCGACATCGTCTATCTCCCTTATCTCTATGGTTCTCCCCATTCACAGGATATGCCTGCGTGTTTCATCGGCCTGCGCGGCTGGCACAGTCGCGGCCACATGTTGCGGGCCGTGGCGGAGGGGATTGTCTTTAATCATCGACACCACGTCGATCTGATCGACCCCGACCGCCAAATTGACCGCGTTCGCCTGACGGGCGGCAGCAGCCGCAATCCATTCTTCGGGCAGCTGTTTGCCGATGTTCTCGATCGCGTCGTGGAAGTGCCGGAAATGCCGGAAGCGGGCGCGCTCGGCACGGCCATCGCCGCCGGAATTGCCGCGAACGTCTTCGAGAGTTGGGAAGATGCACGGCAGCGCACGAACCCGGCCTTGCACACATACCGGCCGGGAAAGGCGGTATCCCGGCTGGAGACCGGGTATGACCGCTATCGCGATCAGGCCGGCGCGCTCATGAAGAGCGACGAGAAGGCGAAAGTCCAATGAGTTGTGATGCCATGACGCGCGAAGCTCGGCTGGAGACTTTGCGCACCACCAAGCATGTGCCCGTCCTCATCGTCGGCGGCGGCATTAACGGGATGGGAACGTTCCGGGATCTGAGCCTCCAGGGTGTCGATTGCATTCTCGTTGAAAAGGACGACTTCTGCGCCGGTGCCAGCCGCGCGCCCTCGCGGATGATCCATGGCGGGCTCAAATATCTCGAAACCGGCGAATTTCGCCTCGTGCGCGAGTCGGCGCAGGAGCGCAACAGGCTTTTGCGCAATGCCGCCCACTATGTCAGCCCGCTGGAAATGATTATCCCGATTCACTCCTGGTTCGGGGGAACCTTGTCGGCATTGTTCAAGATGCTGCGTCTCCCGGTCAAGATGAAGGCGCGTGGCGCACTGGTCATCAAGCTTGGCCTGTGGCTTTACGATCTTTATGGCTCGCTCAATCGCGTCATGCCGCGACATCGGATGATCGCCCGTCAGGATATGCTGCGGGAGATCCCGGACCTGGAACCGGACCTGAAAATCGCCGCTTCCTACTATGATGCCTGGATCACCTCGCCTGAGCGACTTGTCGTCGAACTCGCGCTGGATGGCATGGCTGCCAATACCGGCAGTCTTGCGTTCAATCATCTGCGCTTCAACGGTGTGAGCGGCAATCTGGTCGCGTTGCAGGACGTCGAAAGCGGCGAGATCTTCACGCTCACATGTGATGTCATGGTCAATGCCGCCGGCGCCTGGATTGATCGGGTCAACGGCTCCACGGCGGCCGGCCGCACGATGGTCGGCGGCTCCAAGGGCAGCCACCTGATGCTCGATCTGCCGGCGCTCGCCCGAACGTTGCAGGGCCGGATGATCTATTTCGAAACCGAAGGCGGGCGGATCTGCATTCTTTCCAACTTCATGGGGCATGTCCTCCTCGGCTCGACCGACATTCCAGTGGACGATCCCGACGGTGTGATCTGCGAGGACGAGGAAGTGGACTATCTCCTTGGAGCGTTCCGCCGGCTTTTCCCAAATGTGCCTGTCGATCGCTCCAGCATTTTCTTCAGCTATTCCGGCGTGCGCCCCTTGCCGGCCAACGACACGGCCGACCCGGGAGCCGTCAGTCGCGACCATTCAATGCCCGAACTGGCCGCGCAGGGGGAACGGAAATTTCCGATCCTCTCGCTGGTGGGCGGCAAATGGACCACCTTCCGCGCTTTCTCGGCGGAAGCGACCGACGAGATCCTTAGCCGTCTTGGACGTCGCCGGTCGGTTTCAACCGCTGACATCGCCATCGGCGGAGGCAAGGGGTTTTCCCAGGCCGCCGCTCCGACCGAAGTTCTTCTGTCGGCGATCGAACGGGAAACCGGACTGGCGCGAGGACGCGCGCAACAGCTTGTCATCCGCTATGGCGCACGGGCCAAGTCGGTGGCAAACGCCGTTTGCCGAGGTGAGACATTCCTCCGGACGCTGCCGGAGTTTTCGATCGAGGAGATCGCCTTCATCTGCAAGGCGGAGCTCGTCTTGCATGCCGAGGATTTCCTGTTCGGAAGAAGCTCGGTTTTTCTGGAGCGCCCGCTTGACCATGAAGCACTGGTTGAACTGGTGGCGGCAATCGCTCGCTCCCGGGACTGGGATCAGGAGCGACAAGCAAAAGAAGTAGAGCGCCTGGTGGAGCGCTTTCGCCGACTGCACCGAATTGAGATATCCGCCGAGCGCGGCCAAAAAGCGCGATTTTCGTAGTCGCGGTCAGTGACGCACTGTCGATTTCAGCCTTCGAGCCTGATGCCGGCCGGCATTTTCGACGACTTAGAAAAGATTGTCGACGGTGGTAGAGGTGCCACGGTTTGTCTGGGCAGTTTCGGGCGTTTCGCTAGCCCTTCACGAACAATTTGCGCGGCACGTTGGCGAGGCACTCCGGTCCGCCTTCCTTGATGACGATGCTCTCGGTGATCTCGAAGCCCCAGTCTTCCATCCACAGGCCGGTCATGAAGTGGAAGGTCATGTTCTCCTCGAGCACTGACTTGTCACCCGGGCGAAGCGACATGGTACGCTCACCCCAGTCGGGCGGATAGGAGAGGCCGATCGGGTAACCGGTGCGATTGTCCTTGGTGATCCCGTATTTCTTCAAGACACCGTAGAAGGCGTTGGCGACGTCTTCGCAAAGATTGCCGGCGCGCGCCATTTCGAGCCCGGCTTCCATGCCCTCCAGCACGGCTTTTTCCGCGTTGAGGAAGGTCTCTGTCGGCTTGCCGAGGAAGACGGTACGCGACAGCGGGCAGTGATAGCGGCGATACACGCCGGCGATCTCGAAGAAGGTGCCTTCGCCCAGCCGCAACGGCTCATCGCTCCAGGTCAGATGCGGCGCGGATGCATCGATGCCCGACGGCAGGAGCGGCACGATGGCCGGATAGTCACCGCCGAACCCGAGATCATCATCGAACCTGAGGGAGGCGTCGTAGATATCGGCTACCAGATCGCATTTGCGAATGCCGGGCTCGACCTTCTCGAAGATCCGCTGGTGCATGCGCTCGACGATGCGGGCCGCGCGGTGCATGTAGAGGAGTTCCTGATCCGACTTCACCGCGCGCTGCCAGTTCACCAGGCTGTTGGCGTTGACGAAGGCGGCATTGGGCAGGTGCTGCCGCAGCGAGGCATGGGCCTGGGCGGTGTACCAGTAATTGTCCATCTCCACGCCGATGCGCGTCTTGTCCCAGCCGCGCTCCTCAAGCCGCGCGGCGAGAAAATCCATCGGATGGCGAACATCCGACTGCACATAGTGATCCGGATAGCCGATCATGTCGTCTTCCGACATGAAACAGGTGCGCCTGGCGCCATTGCGGTCCTGATCGCGACCGAACCAGACAGGGTCGCCGTCGGGACCGACGATGACGCATTGATGCACATAGAATGACCAGCCGTCATAGCCTGTCAGCCAGGCCATGTTGGACGGGTCAGAGACGATCAGGACCTCCACCTCGCGCTCTTCCATGGCCTTGCGCGTCTTCTCGATGCGCTCGGCAAACTCGCTGCGTGAAAAGGCCAGTTGCGGTGCGGACATGTCTTTTGCTTTCTATGCCGTATGACTGCCGATCATGCCTCGGAGTCGAAGGCGACGCCGAGACCCAGTTGATCCGCCCTCTTGAGGGCGAGCGTTGCGATGGCCGTGTCCTGCACCCCGGTTCCGGTCAGGTCGGCAATGGTGATGGCGGAAGGCGTGAGACGCGCCCTGGCGGCGCCCGTGATGATGTCTCCGAGTTCCGCGAACTTCCTGTCGGCGGGCACGACGCCCGCCTCGATCGCCGAACGCAGTTCGCCGAGTTCCGCTGTCTGCGACTGGCGGTCGGGCACATAGGCATCGGCCCTCGCCAGACATGCCGGCTCGATCTCGTTCTTGGAATGCTGGTCGGAGCCCATGGCGGTGACGTGCTGACCGGGTTTCAGCCAATCCGCTTTCAGGACGGGCGCGGTCGCGGGCGTCGTGGTGACCACGATATCGGCCGCGCTGACGGCCGCTTCCGCATCAGCCACCGCCACAGCCGCAATGCCGTTCTCACGGGCGACGCGTTCGGCCAGCGCCCCGGCTTTGGCGATATCGCGCGCCCAGATCAGCGCCTTTTTCACCGGACGGACGAGCATCAGCGCCTGCAATTGAAGCCGTGCCTGCATGCCCGCGCCGAAAACGCAGACCGTCGCGGAATCTTCGCGCGAACAGTGCTTCGCCGCCACCGCACCCGCGGCCGCCGTGCGCACATCGGTCAGATAGCCGTTGTCGAGGAGCAGGGCTTCGAGAACCCCGGTCCTGGCCGAGAAAACCATCATCAGCCCGGACGTGCTCGGCAGGCCGATCTTTGGATTGTCGAAGAAGCCGGGCGAGACTTTTATGGCAAAACTGTCGAGACCGGGCACATAAGCCGTCTTCACGTCGACTTCGCCATTCGCTTCCCTGATCGCGAGGCTCAGGATCGGCGGCATGACCACCTTTCCGCCGGCAAGGGCCGCAAAGGCGTTCTCGACGCACGCGACGGCCTCGCCGTCGAGCGGCACGGCTTTCATCAGATCGGACTGGGTGAGGATCTTGATCTTCGGCATCTCAGGCAACCTCCTTCATGAGGTCGACATCCTCGCCGCCAATGACCCGGAAATGCTGCGCCATGTCCACATTGCCCCCGGACAGGATGAGCGCGACTGGGCCTTTCGGCTTGAAGGTTTTGGCGATGACCGCGGCAATCCCTACCGCGCCGGCCCCTTCGACGATCTGCCGCTCCTGCCAATAGGCATGGCGCATGCCGGTGGCGATCTGGGCTTCGTTGAGCAGCCAGGTTTCATCGACGAGAGCGCGGGTCATGGGGAAGGTATAGCGGTTCGATAGTCCGATTCCGCCGCCGAGGGAATCGGCCAGCGTCGGTTGTTCCTCGACCTCAATCGGCGCGCCCGCCTTCAGGCTTGCGATCATCGCGGCGCCGCGCTCCATGGTGATGCCGATGATGCGAATATCCTTGTTCCGCGCCTTGCACGCGGCCGCCACGCCTGCAATCAACCCGCCGCCGGAAAGCGGCACGACCACGGTATCGACATCGGGGATCTGCTCGACGATTTCCAGGCCCAGCGTTCCCTGCCCGGCGATCACCGCGCGATGATCGAAGGGCGGGATCATCGACATGCCCTCGGCGACCAGCTTGTCGACTTCAGCCTGGGCTTCGTCCTGAGACCTGCCGACGATGCGGACTTCCGCGCCAAGCGCCCGGATGCCGTCGACCTTCACCTGTGGCACCAGGCGCGACATGCAGATCACGCAGCGCACGCCGGAGGCCTTCGCGGCATGCGCCAGAGCCCGGCCGTGATTGCCGGTGGACACGCCGACAACGCCTGCCGCCCGCTCCTCATCCGACAGAAGGGAAACCGCATTGGCCGCTCCGCGCAGCTTGAAACTGCCGGTATGCTGGAGATGTTCGAGCTTGAGATGCACCGGCACGCCGGCAATCGCCGAAAGCGTGTCGGAGACATTGACCGGCGTTAGACGGATGGTCGCGGCAATGCGTTCGCGCGCCGCCTCGATTTCCCCGATACCGATGAAATCCGATTGTGTCATGCTGCAAATCCTGCGTTCACGCCGTCGAGTTGCAGCGTGAACAGTCGCCCATATTCGGTAGGGCACCAGTCCCTGAACCCGCCGCGGCGCAGCATCTCCCAGGCGCTCGCCTGGTTGGATGTCACCACCGGCTTTCCGGTGCGCTCCTCGATCTCGGCGATCGCGCCGACCGCGGGCATGGCTGTGCACGAAAGGAATATCGCCTCGTTATCGGGGCCATCGGCCGCAATCGCCGCCTCGACGATCGTGTGCTTTGAAAGCCTCGCCATGTCGCGATCATCAGCCAGTCCCAGACAATGATGGCTTGCGACATCGAAGCCCTGCGAAGCGAAATATCCGGCGACAGCCTCGCTTGCTTCCGGCAGATAGGGCGTGACGATGGCGATACGGTGCACGCCAAGCGCCTTGAAAGCGAGCGCCGCGGCGCCGGTGGGCAGCACCACCGGGATGCCAGGCCGCGCGGCATGGATGGACTGCTCGACCGTCTCGACCCCGATTGTGGCCGCGGCGGACGTGCAGGAATAGCAGATGCCGACAAGCGGGACGCCCGGCGTGATAAGGGCTGCGGCATCGGTGAGAAGCGGCGCCATCTTGCGCAGGTTTTCCGGTGTCGTCGGATTGGCGTAACGCACGCGGGTCGTATGCACGATTGCCTCGGGCGGAAAGATCCGCACGAAGTCCGGCTCCGTCGTCATGTCGGTCGCAAGGGCGATGAGGCCGAAGCGCACAGTTGCGCCTGGGCTCTCGTAGCCGATCTGTTGTGGCGACATCGAAACTTGTGGCTCTGCCATCACGCTCTCCGGGAAACGCACAGACGCGTCGCGGCGTCAGACGACCAGTACTGGACACGACGCCAGGCTCGTCACCTTATGCGAGACGCTGCCCAGCAGAAAACCCTCTATATCGCCCATGCCCCGGCTGCCGACGACGATCAGATCGGCGTCGTGCTCGGCGGAGAACTTCACGATGGTGCGCGCCGGCTGGCCGCTCTTGATGAAGGCGCGAAACCTGGTGGCGCCGGCGTCCTTGGCCAGCACCTTGGCCTCGTCCGCCACTTCCTTGGCATAGCCGCGCATCGCGTCATCGATGTTCTCCGGGGTCTGCGGACGCACCATCGACATCGAACCCTCGAGCAATGAGTGGTGTCGGAATACGGTCAGCATCAGAAGCTCGCCCTCATACCGCGCCTGCATCTGGGCACCGTAGCGGATCGCCTTCTTCGAGCCTTCCGACCCGTCGACGGCAACGACAATCGTTTTGAACATTCTTTTTCCTCCCGGTTTATCTGAATGCCAGATCGCGCGCGAAGAGTGCGATCTGCGGGAAGAAGATCAGGGCCACCGCGACACCCATGAGAATGAGGATGAAGGGCGGCGTCCCGCGGATCACCTCGATATAGGGGCGCTTGAACACCGCGATCGCCGTGAAAATGTCACAGCCGAACGGTGGCGTGGCCGAACCGATCGCAACCTGCAGCGTGATGATGACGCCCACAAGCACCGGATCGAGACCGACTGCATCAACGACCGGCGCGAAGATCGGCACCAGAACGAGGATCACGACGATCGGATCGACGAACATGCAGCCGACGAAGAAGGCGATCGAAATGACGAACAGCACGCCGATCGCCCCCATCTCGGTAATGCCGATGGCGCCGAGGATTGCCTGCGGCACCTGCGCAAACGAGATCACCCATGAAAAGGCAGCACCTGCGCCCACCAGAATGAACACAACCGCCGTGATCAGGCCGGTCGACTTGGCGGTCTGGTAGACCTCGCCAACCGTGATCGAACGGAAGACCACGACTTCGAGAAGCAACGCATAAAGCACGCAGGCCGCGGCGGCTTCGGTCGGGCTGAATACGCCGCCATAGATGCCGCCGATGATGATGACGGGAAAGCCCATCGGCCAGAGGGCCGCAAGCAATGCCTTGCCGCGCGCGGACCATGTTGCCCGCTCCTCGGTCGGCACGTTGTTCCGCAGCGCGTAGATGTAGCTGTAGATCGAGAACAGCGCGAGGATCAGCAGGCCCGGGCCGATGCCGGCGATGAACAGCTCGGCGATCGAGGTATTGGACACGACGCCGTAAATGATCATGCCGATCGAAGGCGGGATCAGGAAGGCAATGTCGGAGGCGTTGACGATCAGCGCCAGGATGAAACTGTCCTTGTAGCCTGCCTTCAGCATACGCGGCCGAAGCGGCGAGCCCACGGCCACCACCGTCGCCTGCGTCGAACCGGAGACCGCGCCGAAAAGCGTACAGGCTGCGGCGGTGGAAATGGCGAGACCACCGCGGACGTGGCCCACAAAGGCCATCACAAGATCGATCAGACGTCCGGCCGACTGCCCGCGCGTCATGATGTCGGCGGCGAAGATGAACATCGGAACCGCGATCAGCGACGCCGGACGGATGCCCGCCAGCATCTGCTGGACCATGGTTTCCATCTGCCCCATTCCGCCGAACATCGTGAAGAACCCGATGAAGGCGCCGACGATGAGCGGGATCATCATCGGGAAACCCAGAAGCAGGAGGACGATCATCGCGATGAAAATTGTAGCTGCCATGATTGCGTCCTCAGATCTCGAGTTCGTCTTCTTCATATCCCTCGAGCACGCTGGTCGAGAGATAGATGTCCCGTGACGTCATGTTCTTGATGGCGGTCAGCACATATTGCGCACCGGTCATGAAGAAGCCGATCGGCACCCAGATGAGCGTGATCCAGACGGGAATCTGAAGGGCGGGAAGGACGCGGCCGCGCGACGCCTGCGTCAGGAGGTAGCCAATTGAGTAATAGCAGAGCCCGAACATGAACAGCGCGGTCACCAGCGCGATGCCTATCATCAGCGGCTTGCGGACATTGCTCGGCAGGGCATCGTAGATCGCCGACATTCGGATGTGGCGTCCGTGCCGCGCTGCATAGGAGATGCCCGCGAATGTGATGAGGATGATGAGAATGCGGTTGAGTTCTTCGGAGAAGAAGATGCTTTGCTGAAACGCGAAACGGCCCACCACATTGGCGACCGTGTTCAGTGCCATCAGCAGGACGCCGGTGGCGAGAAAGAAGGATTCTATCCGGCTGATGGTCGTGTCGATCACGCCCAGAACGCCGGGTAGGCTGGATTCATGCCGGTCGATACTATCGTCGCCTCTGTCGCTCATCGCACATGTTCCCGATACTGAAAGATACCGGGCGGGCTGCAACCCGCCCGGTTCTGCTCCTGATGATTAGTCCGGACGTATCGGGGCTTAGCCGTTCTCGGCAGCCTTCAGGTCGGCCTTCATCTGGTCGAGAATTTTCTTGCCGGAATCGCCGGTCATCTCGATGAAGGTCGCTTCCACGTCCGCGGCGGCTTCCTTGAAGCACTCGCGCTGCTCTTCATTGAGCACTGTCACCTTCATCTCGGGCTTGGCGTCCGTGATCTTCTTCAGCTCGGAATCGGCCAGACCCTTCTGGTAGTCGACGATGTAGTCGTAGGCTTCCATCGAGGCCTTCTCGATGAGCTTCTGGTCTTCCGCGTCCAGCCCGTCGAAGAAGTCCTTGTTGGCCATCACCGCCGTGGTGAAATTGTTGTGGCCGGCATAGGTGATGTAGTCGGTCACCTCATAGAGCTTCGTCGAATACAGGAAGAAGGTCGGGTTTTCCTGGCCCTGAATGATGTTCGTCTGCAGCGAACCGTAAACCTCGCCCCAAGGCAGCGGAGTCGGCGTCGCGCCGAATGCCTTGTAGCTCTCAACCAGCAGCGGGTTGGTCATGACGCGGAATTTCACGCCCTCGAGATCGGCGCAGGATTCCACCGGCTCCTTGGTGGTCATGGCGACTTCGCCTTCAGGGAACATCGTGAGCAGCTCGAGACCCTGCTCGGCATAGAGCTCGGGGAACATCTCGTTGACGGCCTTGGAGTCCTTGTAGAAACGCGCAAGCTGTTCCTGGTCGGTCGGCAGCAGGTACGGCACGAAGAAGACCTGGGCTTCCGGGATCAGCGAGCCGGTGAAGCCAGGCGACTGGTCAACGAACTGAAGGATGCCGGACTGGGCCTGTTCCATGATGTCCGCGGATTCGCCGAGCGTGCCGAACGGGAAGAGCTGGACCTGGTGATCGGAATTGGCCTCGATCACTTCCTTGAACTTCTGGGCGTATTTGCCCTGCACTTCGTCCATGGCTTCCTCGAAGGCGTACTTCCAGGTGGCCGCATGCGCGGTGCCGATACCGGCGACGGCGATCACGGTCGCAGCGATGGAACTGAAAAAGATTTGCTTGTTAATGCGCATAAATGGTTGCTCCCATTGTGTTGGTGCGCGACCGCAATGGCGTATGGGCCTGCCACGGTTATACCGGGCCGGAATATTGCCTCGATTTCGGTCTGCGCTGTCTCCGGCTTCGACGATCCGAATTGATCGCGCCGGTGTTCCCGCCCTATGTTTGTTATTGTTCTGATTTGGCAACGGTGAAACAATGACAATTTAGAGTCAATGATTATATTAAATCATTACAATTTCGAATTAAGCCTGCTGACAGTCAAAGCCGACCGTCCGGCAGACTTTGCTCGGTCATGGAACCAGGAGATTGGTCGCGGACGGCAAGCCTAATTGGTGAGAAGCGCCGGCTCGAAACGGCTGCGGACAAGCCGGCCGATAACCCTCAAACCGCTCTCCAGCATTTCGATCGACTGCCCTCCGAGACACACGCGCACCGCCGGCTCCGTATGATCATCGGCGATCGCGAACGCGCCTCCCGGCGCAACCGCAACGCCCTGCTGGCGGGCATGGGAGACAAAATCGTCCTCGCTCCAGCCGGGAGGCATCGGCAGCCAGATATGCATACCGTTGGGCGAGGATCTGAAGGGGACGCCCGCCAGAATGATCTCGGCCAGCCGGTTGCGTTTGGCGAAGGCCTCGGCCTGGAAACGTGCAAGCATCTCGGCGGTCCCGTCCTCGATCCAGCGTGCGGCTATTTCCGCCAGCATGGGCGTTGCCATCCAGTTGACAACGAGATGGCGGTTGGCGGTCGCGGCCTCCAGCGCCTCGGGCATGACGAGAAAGCCCAGCCGCAGTCCCGGCATCACGCATTTTGTCAGCCCGGTGAAATAGAAGGTCCGCTCGGGCGCCATATTGGCGATCGGCGCCGGGCGCTTGGCCTGCATTGGCCCCCAGGCATCGTTCTCGATGATGATGATATCGCGTTGCCGGGCGACATCGACGAGCGCGCGACGCCGCTCTTCCGACATGATCCGGGCCTGCGGGCCAAGGCCCGCGGGCATCAGGTAGACCGCGCGAACGGTCTCGCGCAGGCTCAACCGTTCAAGCGCTTCGGGGATCATGCCCTGATCGTCGGACGGCACGCCGCGAAGGCGATAGCCGAGATAGCCGGCAAGGGGCTTGAGCGTATGATGCGTGAGGGTCTCGGCCGCGATCAGGTCGCCGCCATTGGCCGCGGTCAGGACCGCCAGCGCCATCGAGGGGCTCGACCCGTTGGTGATCATAACCCCCTGCGATTGCAGCTCGATTCCGCAATGCCTCAGCCACTTGATGGCGTTTTCGCGGTATTTCCCGAGTGCGGTGGCCGGCCTGAACGACGCGTAGATCGTGGTTGGCAGATTGTCGGCGAGATCCCTCAGCGCCTGCTTCATCAACTCGGCATGGATAGGCTCGAGTACCGGCTTCAGCAGCGACAAGTCGATCATCGGGCCGTCGGGATTACGCGGCAGATAGGGCGTGCGGGTCTCATTGCCGGTGGCGCGCACAAAGGTGCCGCGACCCACTTCGCCGCTGATGACGCCGCGCCTGATCAGTTCGTCATAGGCGCGCCCCACCGTCTGCACGCTGAGCCCAAGGTCGTAGGCGAGATTGCGATGGGTGGGGAGACGGTCCCCCTGCTTGAGCTGACCGCTTTCAATTGCTTGCATAACCGCGTCGGCCAGCGAACGATAAGCGGGACGACGAAGCGTCCCGGGTTGTGGAGGCCATATTGTCATGATTTAGTGTGACCCGAAAAAGGGACAATTGACAAGCCCCTCGCCATTCTGTGGAAACCCGCAATGATCAAGCTCGACGACCGCGATATCAAGATTCTGTCCGTTCTCGACCGCGAGGGACGCATCTCCAAGACGGAGCTCGCCAGGCGCGTCTCCCTGTCGGCCACGCCCTGCTGGGAACGGCTTCAGCGGCTGGAGAAGGCAGGCATCATTTCTGCCTACCGCGCGGAAATCAGCCTGAAGAAAATTGCCGCTCATGTGGAGGTCTTCGTGATGGCGGAACTCGAAAATCACCGGGTCGAAACCATGCAGGGCTTCGAGCGAGCCGTAGAGCGCTACGACGAGATCGTCAATTGCTGGGCGCTGGGGGGCGGTTACGATTATCTGCTGCATGTCGTCTGCAGGGACATCGACACCTACCAGCGCATGATCGACCAGTTGCTCGGCGAAGGCGCGGGCTTTGCGCGCTACTTCACCTATGTCGTCACCAAGCCCGTTAAATCCGGCCGCATTCCCTTCGAGGCCCTGCTGCCACGCGGCAAGGGTTGATTTCTCTCCCTTTCGCCCCGCAAAAAAGAGGAATCCTCTGGCCGGGACATTTCGATAAGAGAAACCGACTGCCAGCCGCCCGATAGTCTCGACGCATCCGATCGCCCCCCTGAGCGGCGATCCATCACGGACAAAACGGGAGAGAGACATGGCAGAAGCGCACCGCATCGATACCGACCGCCGGGACATGTCCCGTCTCGACGATCCCAAACTCCTGCGCAGCTTCTCATACGTTGACGGCAAGTGGACGGCGGCAACCGACGGCGCGGCGATCAGCGTGACCAACCCGGCCGACGGTTCCGAGTTCGGCGAAATCGCAGCGCTGAGCGGTGACGACAGCGCCGCCGCACTCGACGCCGCGCAGACGGCCTTCCCCGCATGGGCGTCCCTCCTGCCGCAGGAGCGTTCGACCATCCTGCGACGCTGGTTCGCGTTGATGGGCGAACATCGCGAGGATCTGGCCCGCATCATGGTGCTCGAACAGGGCAAGCCGATCTCGGAAGCACGCGGCGAGATCGACTATGCCGCGGCCTTCATCGAGTTCTACGCCGAGGAAGCCAAGCGCCCCAACATAGAAAGCGTGACCTCGCACCTGCATGATGCCGAAGTCGAGGTGTGGCGCGAGCCGCTCGGCGTCGCAGCGCTTATCACGCCGTGGAACTTCCCCTCGGCGATGATCACCCGCAAGGCGGCGGCGGCCCTTGCCGCCGGCTGCACCGTGCTCGTTCATCCCTCCGCCGAGACCCCGTTCTCCGCACTCGCGCTGGCCGAGCTTGCCGAACGCGCAGGCCTTCCCGCCGGCGTCTTCAACGTCGTCACCGGGGATGCCGCCACTGTCGTCGAGCCCTGGCTCAACGATACCCGTGTTCGCGCGCTGTCCTTCACCGGCTCCACCGAGATCGGCAAGCATCTCTACCGGCGCTCCGCCGACACGGTGAAGCGCCTCGTGCTGGAACTCGGCGGCCACGCGCCTTTCATCCTGTTTGCCGATGCCGACATGGACCAGGCCATCGACGAGGCGATCAAGGCCAAGTTCGCAACCTCGGGCCAGGATTGCCTCGGCGCCAACCGTTTCTTCGTGCAACGCTCTGTCTACAACACTTTCTGCGAAAAATTCGCCGCCCGCACCGCCATGCTGTCGGTCGGCGTCGGCATGGACGATCCCGATATCGGCCCGCTGATGAACGAAAAGGCCGTCGCCAAACAGCGCCAGCATGTCGAGGACGCCGTCAGCAAGGGCGCGCGCGTGCTGACCGGCGGCAAGGGTCACCAAGCCGGCAACCTCTTCTTCGAGCCGACGGTGCTTGCCGATGTGCCGGCCGATGCCCTCATCATGCATGAGGAAACATTCGGCCCCGTGGCCGCGATCGCGCCCTTCGACACCGAAGAGGAAGCGCTAGCCCGCGCTAACGACACCGAATACGGCCTCGTCGCCTATCTTCACACACAGGACCCGCGCCGCATCTACCGCGCCAGCCGGGCGCTGCAGTTCGGCATGGTCGCCGTCAACCGCACCAAGGTCACCGGCGCGCCGATACCCTTTGGCGGCATGAAGCAGTCCGGCCTCGAACGCGAAGGCTCGCGTCTCGGCATGGAGGCCTTCACCGAAGTCAAATATGTCTGCCGCGACTGGGCGTGAGCCCGCGGCGGAACCGCGCAACAACACGAACGAACGATAATCGAAAGGAAAGCCGATGCTTCGCAACGACCAGCTTGACCAGTGGGATCACGACCACTTCTTCCACCCCTCGACCCATCTGGGACAGTTCGCCCGTGGTGAAATGAAGAACCGGATCGTCACCGGCGGCGAGGGCGTCCATATCTCGGACCGCGAGGGCAACAGGCTGCTCGACGCCTTCGCCGGCCTCTACTGCGTCAATATCGGCTACGGCCGCCGGGAAGTCGCCGATGCCATCGCCGAGCAGGCCAGGGAGTTGGCCTACTACCACTCCTATGTCGGCCATGGCACCGAAGCCTCGGTGACGCTCGCCAAGATGATCATCGATCGCGCGCCCGCGAACATGAGCCGCGTCTATTTCGGCCTGTCGGGTTCGGATGCCAACGAGACCAACATCAAGCTCGTCTGGTACTACAACAACATCCTCGGCCGTCCCGAGAAGAAGAAGATCATCTCCCGCTGGCGCGGCTATCACGGCTCGGGTCTGATGACCGGTTCATTGACCGGGCTCGAACTGTTTCACAAGAAGTTCGACCTGCCGCTCAACACCGTCATCCACACCGAGGCGCCCTATTATTACCGCCGCGACGACCTGACGATGTCGGAAGAAGACTTCGTCGCGCATTGCGCCCGTGAACTCGAAGCCCTGATCGAGCGGGAAGGCGCCGACACCATCGCGGCCTTCATCGGCGAGCCGGTTCTCGGCACCGGCGGCATCGTGCCGCCGCCCGCCGGCTACTGGGAAGCCATCCAGAACGTGCTGAAAAAACACGATATCCTGCTGATCGCCGACGAAGTGGTCACCGGCTTCGGCCGTCTGGGCACCATGTTCGGCTCCGCCCATTACGGCATCGAGCCTGACATCATCACCATCGCCAAGGGCCTGACCTCGGCCTATGCCCCGCTGTCGGGCTCGATCATCTCCGACAAGGTGTGGAAGGTCCTTGAGCAGGGCACAGACGAGAACGGCCCGATCGGTCATGGCTGGACCTATTCCGCGCACCCGATCGGCGCGGCGGCCGGCGTTGCCAACCTGCAGCTTCTCGACAAGCTGAACCTGATCTCGAATGCCGGCGAGACCGGCGCCTATCTCAACAAGGCCATGTCCGACGCGCTCGGCGACCACGCCAATGTCGGCGAGATCCGCGGTGAAGGCATGCTCTGCGCCGTCGAGTTCGTCGAGGACCGCGACAGCCGCACCTTCTTTGACGCGTCGAGGAAGATCGGACCGTCGGTGTCTGCCGCCATGCTGAAGCGCGGCGTCATCGCCCGCGCCATGCCGCAGGGCGATATCATCGGCTACGCCCCGCCCTTCTGCCTGACCCGTGAGGAAGCCGACACCATCGTTTCGGCCACCGTCGACGCGGTGAAGGAAGTGCTCGGCTAGAATGTTGTCGCCGTCTGAGAAACGAAAGCGCGGGATCGCAAGGCCCCGCGCTTTTTTCATTCCCGACAGGTCCGCTCGCTCAGCGCTTGCGAAAGGGCAAGCCGCAGCAGGCCGTGATTGCCGTCCGTTACGCCACGATGACCGTCGGGACACCATTCGGTAAGCAATAGATATACAGGCATCAGCGATTCCGGATTATCCATGCCGGGGCGCTCAGCCAACCGGAAGGCCTAGTCACATAAAAGTACGGACGAGACTCGACATTGCCGGAGTTTTTCGACATGCTTGCTTAATCGTTTAAGCAAGACATGGCCCGAATGCAGCAGCGCCCGCCCAAACTGACCGAGATTGCGGAACGGCTGGATATTTCCGCCGCAACGGTCTCCAATGCGCTTTCCGGCAAGGGGCGGGTGTCGGCGGATCTTGCAAAGCGAATAAGGCAGGTGGCGGACGAACTGGGCTATGTGCCGAGCTTGTCGGCGCGCGCGCTGCGTACCGGGCAGACCGGCGTCATCGGTCTTGTCCTGCCGGATATCGGTAATCCGCTGTTCCCGCAGATCGCACAGGCGATTGAAAACGCGGCTACCGATGCCGGGCTCGGCGTTCTGATTGCGGATTCACGCGGCAGCATCCAGGCGCAGACGGAAGCCATCCGGCATTTGAAGGATCACGGCGTGGACGGCATGATCGTGGTGCCGCGGCGCGGCACGCGCGTCAGCGATATCGGTTGTCCGGTGGCGATGATCGATTCTCCTTCGACCCCGGGCAATACTGTTTCTGCCGATCACTGGGGCGGTGGTTTTCTTCTAGGCGAGCATCTGGCCGCCCTTGGTCACCGGAAAATCCTGCTGATCGGCAACCATCGCAATTCCATTGTTCAAAACGACAGACTTGGAGGCGTGCGCGCTGCCCTTGCCGCCGCCACGACAAAGACGATCTGGCTCGACAGCCCGTCGGTGGCGGCAGGAAATGGGTTCGATGCGACGCAGTGGTACGCGGATGGCTACACCGCCTTTGTGACCGTCTCCGACCTTCAGGCGCTGAAGGTGCTCACCCATCTGCAAAATGCCGGGATCGGCGTTCCGGCCATGGCGTCGGTCTCCGGCTTTGACGATCTGATGTTTGCAAGCGTCGTTACCCCGGCGTTGACCACCGTGCGGATGGATATGCCCGCGGTCGCCGACATTGCGATTGCCGCGCTCAAACTGGCGATCGAAACGAGATCCGACGCCGACGGTCAGACCGTGAAGGCTGCCCGCGACCGCGTTCCCATGACCCTTGTCGTCCGCCGTTCAACCGGACCGGCGCAACAAGAAGAAGGCAAGAAGCCTGCTTTTGCAAAAACCTCGGAAGGAGAACTGAACCAATGAAGAAACTGATGATGACCGCCACAGCCGCGGCTCTGGCGCTTTCGGCCGGAACCGTCTCAGCCGCCGACAAGACGCTGACGATTTCCGTCTATGCTTTCGCGCAGGATGCCTTCAAGGAGATCGTCTACGATCCGTTCGAAGAAATCTGCGGCTGCGACATTGTTGTTGAAACCGGCAACAGCGTTGAACGTCTGGCCAAGATGGAGGCCAACAAGCAGAGCCCCGTCGTCGATATGGCCGTCATGTCGATGGCCGATGCGCTTTCGGCCTCGCGCGCGGGGCTGATCGCCGATATCGACTATGCGAAACTGTCCAATTACGACAAGCTCTACGATATCGCCAAGGACCCGAATGGCGATGGCAAGAGCGTCGGCTACACCTTTTACGCCACATCGATCGCCTACCGCTCCGACAAGGTTTCGATCGACAGTTGGGACGATCTGTTGAGCCCGGAACTGGCTGGCCGCGTCGCGTTTCCCAATGTCACCACCAATCAGGGCCCGCCAGCGCTTTATATGCTCGGCAAGGCCATCGGCAATGACGATTACGATCTGACGGCGCCGATCGATGCGGTTGCCGAGCATCGCGACGATTTTGTGACCTTTTATGTGCGCTCCTCGCAGCTGGCACAGCTGATGCAGCAGGAGGAAATCTGGGCCGCGCCGATCGGTCGTTTCGCCTGGGGCGGGTTCACCGATATGGGTTTCCCTGTCGAATGGGCGACACCGAAGGAAGGCCAGACCGGGGGCCTCAATGTCATGGTCATGACCAAGGACAGCGGCCACGAAGATCTGGCGATGCAGTTCATGGATTTCTGGCTGTCGACCGATGTGCAGACCAAGCTTGCCGAGGCGCTGGTGGACAGCCCGGCCAACAAGGAGGTCGTGGTTTCCGACGCGGTTGCCGATAACCTCACCTATGGCGCGGAAACGGCTGACAACCTCCATCTTCTGCCCTCCGAAGTGCTGCTGGATAACCGCGATATGTGGCTTGAGCAGTGGAATGAAAAAGTCGGCCAGTAAGGCTGGCTGAAACCGGCAGACCTTGTCCCATCCGGGTCTGTTCTATGCACGGCGGCGATTGCGCCGCCGTGCTGTTTGACAAGAGAAAGTTACTTCATGTTTCAAAGCCGCGTTGAGGCCATGGCGCTTGTCCTGCCGGCAGCCCTTTTCGCCGGAGTGGTGTTTCTGGTTCCGGTTGTGGTGCTTTTGGCGCAGGGCGTGCATATCGACGGCCAGTGGACGCTTTCGGCCTATGCCGATTTCTTCTCGAAATCGCTGAACCGCACCGTCTTTTTCCGCACGCTGAGACTGGCCGCGCTGGTGACCGTCATTGCCGCCGTGATCGGCTATGCCGCGGCTTACGCCACGGTCAGCCTGCCGGAGAAAAGCAAAGGCCGGATGATTGGGCTGATCGTGCTACCGCTGATGATTTCGCCGGTGGCGCGCACCTATGCCTGGATCGTGCTTCTGGGGCGCACCGGTATCATCAACAAGGCGCTGGTCGGTCTCGGGCTTTCGGATGAGCCGATCCGCTTTCTCTTTACCGAAACGGCCGTGACCATCGGCCTGTTGCAGCTTTTCCTGCCGCTGATGATCATTGCGCTGATCTCCGCGCTGGAAAACATGCCGCGCGATGCGGTGCCTGCCGCGCGGGTTCTGGGCGCAAACTGGTTTCAGGTGTTCTGGAAGGTGATTCTACCCCTCACTCGCGAGGGGCTGATCATCGGGGGAACGCTGGTCTTCACCGGTTCCATGACCGCCTATATCACGCCCGCCATTCTCGGTGGCTCCAAGGTGCTGATGCTGGAAACGCTGCTCTATCAGCGCGTCACCGTCGCCAACGATCTGGTTTCGGCCAGTGTGATTGCCTTCATCCTGATGGCCATGGCCTTTTCCGCCAACTTCCTGCTCAAGAAAATCGCATCCGCGCGAGGTGGGAAATGAGATCGAAGTTCTTCATCTTCCTGCCGCTGGCACTGACGCTCGTCTTTCTGATCGGGCCGTTCATCGTCATTGTCATGGCGGGTCTTTCGTCCGGCAACAATCTCGCCTTTCCGCCGCCGGGCCTTTCACTCAAATGGGTGATCAAGGTCTTTTCTGTCGAAAGCTTCCGCGACAGCTTTGCCATGTCGATGTTTCTGGCGATCTTCGGCACGCTGGCGGCGCTGATCCTCGGCATTCCGGCGTCCTATGCCATGTCGCGCTACAAGGTTCCGGGCGCGGAAACCGTGCGGCTGATCGTCTCCTCGCCGATTATCGTGCCGGGCATCATCGTCGGTCTGGCGTTGCTGCGCTATTTCGTCGTGCCGCTGTCGCTGTCAATCACGCTGGCCCTGTTCGTGGCCCATACCGCGCTGATCCTGCCCTATGCGGTGCGCGTGGTTTCGGCCAGCCTCAACAATCTGCGTTCCGATATCGAAGAGGCCGCGATCCTGCTGGGCGCGAGCCGGGCAGGGGCGTTTTTCCGCGTGGTGCTTCCAAATATCCGGGGCGGTGTGCTCTCAGCCTTCATTCTCGGCTTCGTGACGAGTTTCAATCAGGTGCCGGTATCGCTGTTTCTGTCGGGGCCGGGCGTTCGCACGCTGCCCATCGATATGATCGGCTATATGGAAACCACCTACGATCCATCAGTCGCCGCACTCGCCGCACTTCTTGCTTTCCTCTCGATCGGCATTGTGTTTGTCGCCGAGCGTTTTCTGGGCTTTACCCGCTATGTCTGACCAAACTCTGCTTTTCCTGAACAACCTGTCGCTGTCCTACGGCAAGAACACCGTCGTCGAGCGGCTCAACCTTGAAATTGCCCGGGGAGAACTGATCGCCCTTCTTGGCCCTTCCGGTTGCGGCAAGACGACGACCATGCGCGCCATTGCCGGTCTGATGACGCCGTCGGGCGGCAAGATCGTTCTGGATGGCCGCGATGTCACCCGCGTTCCGCCGAACAAGCGCGAGGTCGGGCTGATGTTTCAGTCCTATGCGCTTTTCCCTCATCTTTCGGTGTTTGAAAACGTCGCCTTCGGGCTGAAACTGAAGGGTATGCGCGGCTCGGATCTTTCCGTTCGCGTCAATGGCGGCCTGAGTGCCGTCGGCCTTGGCGATTATACCGACCGCCGGCCCGCCGATCTTTCCGGTGGTCAGCAGCAGCGCGTGGCCCTTGCCCGCTCGCTGGTGATGGACCCGAAAGTGCTGCTTCTGGATGAGCCGCTTTCCAATCTTGATGCGCGTCTCAGACTTGAAATGCGCACCGAGCTTCAGCGGGTGCAGAAGGCCAACGACCTGACCATGGTTTTCGTCACCCACGACCAGTCCGAAGCCCTGTCTCTGGCCGACCGGATCGTTGTGATGAAAGATGGCGCCATCGAGCAACTCGGAACGCCGGAGGATATCTATAACCGCCCGGAATCCGCCTTCGTCGCCGATTTCGTCGGTTTTGAGAACATCTTCACCGTCGAGGGCGGCAAGCTCAAAGGCAAGGGCGAGGCCTTCACCCTTCCGCAGGCGCTACCGAAGGGTGCCAAGGGGCTCGCATGGCGGCCGCGTTTCGTGCGCATTGGCGAAGGGGCATTTACCGGTACGGTGATCGGCGCGGCCTTTGTCGGTCAGATGCGCGAATATGTGCTGGAAACGCCGCTCGGTCACATCAAGGTCGATGTGGATGCGAGCGAACCGGCACACAGCCTGGGCCAAGACCTCGCCTTCGATCTTCGGGTCGAAGACGCCGTTGTCCTGAAGCGATAGGCTGCAATCATGGGCGTCTGGATCGACACGGATATGGGGTTTGACGACATCGCCGCCATCCTCACCGTTCAGGCAAGCGGCGAGAAGATCAACGGCCTGTCGCTGACCTTCGGTAACACGACGCTGGCCAAGGTCTGCAGCAATGCTGCCTCGGCGGCAAAGGTTTTCGACTGGACCTTCCCGATCCATGCCGGGGCTGACCGGGCGGTGATGGGTAATGTTGAAACCGCAGCGTCGATCCTCAGCGATGCCGGCATGCCGACGGCGGGCCTCAGCCTGCCGGAAGCGACACTTCCGCCATCCGATCCGGCCTTCTTTGCCCTTTGCAACTGGCTTTCGAAGGATGAGGGAGAAAAACGCATTCTGGCCCTTGGCCCCTTGACCAATCTTGCAGCACTTTGTCTGGCGCGGCCCGACCTTGCAGGCCGGATCAGCGAGATCGTCTGGATGGGCGGCGGCGTCACCAGCGGCAACCATACCGCATCGGCGGAGTTCAATGCGTTGGCTGATCCCGAGGCCGCCGCCATCATCCTGTCGCGCGGCATCCCCTTTGTCATGGCGGACCTCGATTTCTGCCGCAAGGTTACGATCAATGCGGACGATGTGGCGGCGCTGCGCGCTGAAAACGGCAGGAACGCACCGCTTCTGGCCGATCTGACCGAAGGTTTTCTCAATATAGCCGCAAAGCGCGGTCGCACCGAAATGGCGTTTTTTGATCCTGCGGCGGCAGTGGCTTTTTGTCACCCGTCGCTTGTTTCCTTGCAGCCGGTGCATCTGGCCTTTGAAACGGCCGGACACATTACCCGTGGACGCAGTGTCGTTGAAACCCGCGCCCACAAGCTGGCGCCGGAGACAAGCTTCAACGCCTCGATCATCACCGAGGTTGATGCCAATGCCGCGCATGACACGATCATGGGCGCATTGCAGGCGGAGGCAAGGCGATGAAAAGCACTGACGATCCCGCCATGCGCGCCGCAGCGGTTGAAGCTGCCCGTGGTGAGCGGCCATTCGATCTCATGATTTCCGGCGGCACAGTGGTGGATGTGGCAACCGGCGAGCTGAGGCAGGCCGATGTCGGCCTTTCCGGCGGGCTGATTGCGGCGGTGATGCCGCCGGGCGCGCGCCGTGACGCCGTGGAAACCATTGATGCAGGCGGGGCCTTCGTCTCGCCGGGGCTGATCGACATGCACATGCATGTCGAAAGCTCGATGGTGACGCCTGCGACCTATGCCAAAGCCGTTTTGCCGCGCGGCGTGACGACCATTGTCTGGGATCCGCATGAACTGGCCAATGTCGCCGGTGTTCCTGCTGTCGACTGGGCGATTGAGGCAGCCCGTGACATGCCGCTCGAGGCGATCATTCTGGCGCCCTCCTGCGTGCCGTCAGCGCCGGGGCTGGAACGCGCAGGCGCGGATTTCGGGCCGGAAACGGTCGCCGGACTTCTTGCAAGACCGGAAATCGGTGGCATTGCCGAAGTGATGAATATGGAGGGGGTCATTTCCGGCAGCCCGCGCATGAGTGGCATCGTCAATGCCGGGCTTGCAGTCAAAAAACCGGTTTTCGGCCACGCCCGCGGGCTTTCCGGCGAAAGGCTTGCCGCCTTCATCAGTGCCGGCGTTTCATCCGATCATGAGCTGACATCGGGCGATGATCTGCTTGAGAAGCTGCGCGCCGGCTTGACGGTCGAGTTGCGCGGCTCTCATCCTTATCTCTTCGATGACTTTGTCGAAGCGCTGAACCAACTGCCCGTCTGGCCGCAGACACTGACGTTGTGCACCGACGACGTCTTTCCGGATGATCTTCTGGGACAGGGCGGGTTGGATGCCCTGATCCGCGCGCTGGTTGCAGATGGGCTGTCACCGGTACAGGTTCTGCAGGCGGCGACGCTGAATGCAGCACGGCGACTGCACCGCGATGATCTGGGCCTCGTTGCCGCCGGCCGGCGCGCCAATATTGCGATTTTCGAGGATCTCGAGACGTTTTCGACGCGTCATGTCATCGTGGATGGCAAGGTCATTGCCTCTGACGGGTGCTTCAATGCTGCCGTGTCCGATCATCCTGCGGACATGCTCAGGGGCTCCATGAAGGTTGAGCCGCTTTCGGCGGATGATTTCAGCGTGAAGGCTGAGGGTGCGCGCGTCGAGGTCGCCACCATCGACCAGCCGCGGTTTACCCGCTGGGGCAAGGCGGAGGCGGATGTTCAGAACGGATTTGTATGTCCGCCAGACGGTGCAACACTGATCAGCGTCGTCCACCGTCACGGTAAAGCAGCAGCGAAGCCAAAAACCGGGTTTCTGCGCGGCTGGGGAGAATGGCGTGGCGCTTTCGCAACTACGGTTTCGCACGACAGCCATAACCTGACAATCTTCGGGCGGAACCCCGAGGATATGGCGGTGGCGGCCAATGCGCTGATTGAATGCGGCGGCGGCATGGTCGTGGTGGCTGACGGCAAGGTGAAAGCACTGCTTGCCCTGCCATTGCTTGGCCTGCTCTCGGATGCACAGCTTGAAGATGTTGCCCGTGATTTCGAGGCCGTGCGCAAGGCCGCCGGAACAATCGTTGACTGGGAGCTGCCCTATCTCACCTTCAAGGCGCTGGTCGGCGCAACGCTTGCCTGCAATGCCGGTCCGCACCAGACCGATATGGGCATCGCCGATGTTGAAGCCGGAACCCTGCTGGAAGGCCCTGTCTTGCGGCAGGTGTTCTAGCCGGACTTGATTGGCAGTTCGGTCTCTGTCAGCCGCACCCAGTAGGCCGCGCCATAGCTGATGGCGTCATCGTTGAAATCATAGGCCGTGTTGTGGTGCAAAGCGCCGTCCACGGCGGGGCCATTGCCAAGCCAGACATAGCAGCCCGGCACTTCATGACCGAAAAAGGCGAAGTCGTCGCCGGCGGTCGATGGCGGAAAGGCCGTGCGTACCTTTTCGCCGAAGACGGTTTCAGCGGCCCTGAGTGCCGTTTGCGTCGGTTCTTTTGCATTGACCACCGGCGGAATGCGGCGGATGAACCGATACTCGGCCTCAACGCCGAAAGAGGCCGCCATGCCGTGGGCCAGCCGTCCGATCTCTTCTTCCAGCTGGTCGCGGGTTTCGGGCGAATAGGCGCGCGCCGTGCCGCCAATCTTCACAATATCGGGAATCACGTTCAGCGCATTCGGATCACCGGCTTCGACCGAACAGGCCGAGACGACCGCAGGCTGAAGCGGGTCGACCACCCGCCCGACAATCGTCTGCAGCGCTGCGATGAAATGACCGGATGCTGTCACCGGATCACGTCCCAGATGCGGCTTTGCGCCGTGGGTGCCGGTGCCCTTGAACGTGACGCGCCAGCTGTCGGAGGAGGCCAGTTGCGGGCCTTCCACCACGGCCATTTCATCGACATCGAGTCCCGGCATATTGTGCAGCCCGTAAACCGCGTCGCAGGGAAACAGCTTGAAAAGCCCGTCCTCGACCATCTTCTTCGCGCCGCCGCGGCCCTCTTCGGCCGGCTGAAAGATGAAATGAACCGTGCCGGAGAAGTCCTTCGTCCGCGCCAGGTAGCGCGCCGCCGCCAGCAGCATCACCGTGTGTCCGTCATGGCCGCAGGCATGCATCTTGCCGGGAACGGTGCTTTTATAGGGCCGGTCTGCCGTTTCCGGCATGGCAAGCGCATCCATATCGGCCCTCAGCCCGATCGCCCGGTTGCCATCGCCAGCCTTCAGCGTGCCGACAACGCCCGTGCCGCCAAGTCCGCGATGAACCGCAATGCCGTCTTCGCCGAGCAGCCTGGCGACGATCTCGCTGGTCCTGTGCTCCTCAAAACCAAGCTCGGGATGGGCGTGCAGATCCTGACGCAGCGACCGCCAGAAGGCGTGATCACTCATGATCTCGGAAAGAACCGATGTCGCGCGTTTGTCCTGTACAGTCATCCTCTTAAAAGCCTTTCGGAGTGTTTTTCTCGGTAATGATATCTGCGGCCTAAAGCGCTTCTTAAGCGGTATCAACGCGAATTGCGAGGTCCTGCAATATGGCCGCTTCTCGCGAGACCTGTCACTGTCAGTCTACTTTCCCGTGCTCGGCCAGGAAGTTCAGCAAGGTTCGGACGCGGGTGGGAAGAGGGCCGCCCTGTCCCGTATAGACGGCGTGGAACGCTTCATTGTCAGCGGCATGAACGGCATCAAGCACCGACATCAGCCGGCCGGCCGCGATGTCGTCGCGCACGGTGAAGGCGGCAAGGCGGGCGAGGCCGAACCCCTTGATCGCCAGTCGGCGGACGGTTTCTCCATCGCTGGCCTGAATGCCGATTGCGGGACAGGCCTGGACGGGTTCGCCGTCGGAGATAAAACGCCATCCTTCGATTTCGCGCGGATAGCCGAAGCCGATCCTTTTATGCTGCTCAAGATCTGCAACACATCTCGGTTCTCCGACGCGGTCAAGATAGTCCGGCGCAGCGACGATGATCATCGGCGATTCACCGAGCTTGCGCGCGACGAGACTGGAATCCTTGAGCGGCCCGGCGCGCACGACGACATCGGTCCGCTCTGCCAGGAGGTCGATCACGCTATCGGTCAGGACGATGTCCAGCACAATTTCCGGGTACCGCTCCTGAAACATCGGCAGAACCGGCTCCAGCACATGCGCCGCGTAGGATGCGCTCGTGTTCAGCCGAATGCGTCCGACAGGCTGTTCTCCGCGCCCGGCATGCCGTTCGGCTTCTTCGATGTCCGACAGAATTGCCGATGCGCGCTCGTAAAACGTACAGCCTTCGGCGGTCAGATCGAGACGCCGGGTGGAGCGGTTGAAAAGCCGTGTGCCGAGCCGCGCCTCCAGTCGGGAGATCAGCTTGCTGACGGCCGATTGCGTCATCCCCAGTTGCCGCGCCGCGTGGGTGAACCCGCCCAGTTCGACAACCCGAACGAAGACCTCCATTTCACCGCTACGGTTTATGTTGATGCGAGACATATGAACTGGATTCACTTATCATATTCTTATCGGCCGACTAATTCACCATAAATTCGCGAGCTACGATCTGTCCATCGAAATCCGATCGGACAGGATCCGCCATGCCGCTCGCACTCTATGCTTTGGCGGCCGGTGCCTTTGGCATCGGCGTCACCGAATTCGTCATCATGGGCCTTCTCCTCGAAGTCGGCCGCGATCTCGGCGTATCTGTCGCCGCGGCGGGCATGCTGATTTCCGGCTATGCGCTCGGCGTCGTGGCCGGCGCGCCGGTCCTCAGCGTCTTGTCGGCAAACATGAACAGAAAGCACGTATTGATCGGCCTTATGGCGATCTTCATCATCGGCAATGCGGCCTGCGCGATGGCGCCGACCTACAGCCTGCTGATGGCGGCGCGCATTCTGACGGCGCTGACCCACGGCACCTATTTCGGCGTCGGCTCTGTCTTCGCCGCAAGCCTCGTCGGCAGGGAGAGGCAGGCGTCCGCCATTGCCATCATGTTCACGGGCCTGACGCTGGCGAATATTCTCGGCGTGCCGGCCGGAACATGGATCGGACAGCAATTCGGCTGGCGCACAACCTTCTGGGCGGTGACCGGAATCGGCATGCTGGCATTCGCCGTGCTCATCCTGCTCGTCCCGTCGGATACGTCGCCGGCGCGTCGAGCGGACTGGAAGGCCGATCTGAAAGCCGCCTCCCGCACCCCGGTTCTGCTCGGCTTCCTGACGACGGTTCTCGGCTTTGCCGGCGTCTTCGCCCTGTACACCTATATCGCCCCGCTGCTCACCCAGGTGGGCGGATTTGCCGACAGCGCCGTTTCACCAATCCTGCTGGTCTTCGGCCTCGGGCTTGTCGGCGGAAATCTGCTTGGCGGCAGGCTTGCGGATACTCGGCTGAAAACGGCGCTTGTCGGCAGCATGGGGGCGCTTTCTATCGTCCTTGCGGCGATGACGCTCGGGATCGAGAACCGGATCGCCGCGATCGCGCTGACGGGCCTTCTCGGCGCGGCGGGATTTGCAACGGTGCCGCCGCTGCAATCATGGGTCCTTTCCAAGGCAATCGGTGCCGGCGAGAGCCTCGCCGCCAGCCTCAACATCGCGGCCTTCAATCTCGGCAACGCGCTCGGCGCCTGGACAGGCGGCGTCGTGATTGCTCAAGGGCCGGGGTTGAAAGCATTGCCGCTCGCCGCGGCGGGGTTTCCCGTCCTCGCCATCATGATCGCGCTCGGCGCCTTCAGGCTCGAACGGCGACACACCCGTTCCCCGCATCCATCCCGACACACAGCTTTACGGTAAGGAGACTATCATTATGGAGTATCGCTATCTCGGAAAATCCGGCCTCAAGGTTTCCGCGCTGAGCTTTGGCGCGGGCACATTTGGCGGATCCGGACCGCTTTTCAGCCATTGGGGCACGTCCGATGTGATGGAGGCGCGCCGTCTCGTCGAGATTTGTCTGGAAGCCGGCATCAATCTGTTCGACACCGCTGACAATTATTCGGACGGCGCGTCGGAAGAAGTGCTGGGCGAGGCGGTGAAAGGCCGTCGCGACGCGCTCTTGCTCTCCACCAAGTTGAGCCTGCCCGTGGGGGAGGGGCCGAATGCTGCCGGTTCGTCCCGGTACAGGCTGGTCAGGGGCGCCGAGGCCGCGCTCAGACGTTTGAAAACCGACCATATCGACCTTCTCCAGCTACACGCGTTTGATGCGTTCACCCCGGTCGAAGAGGTGCTTTCGACGCTCGACCAGCTTGTGCGCGACGGAAAGGTCCTTTACACCGGCGTTTCGAATTTCTCCGGCTGGCAGATCATGAAGTCGCTCGCCGCAGCGGAAAAATACGGCTGGCCGCGCTATGTCGCCAATCAGGCTTACTACTCGCTCGTCGGCCGGGACTATGAGTGGGACCTGATGCCGCTGGGGGCGGATCAGGGGTTGGGCGCGATCGTCTGGAGCCCGCTCGGTTGGGGGCGGCTGACCGGCAAGATCCGCCGGGGCAATCCCATCCCCGAGGCCAGTCGTTTGCACGAGACCGCGCAATTCGGACCGCCGGTAGATGATGAGTATCTGTACACGGTCGTCGACGCACTCGATGCCATCGCGGAAGAAACCGGCAAGACCGTTCCGCAGATCGCGCTCAACTGGCTGCTCCAGCGCCCCACCGTCTCATCGGTCATCATCGGCGCCCGCAATGAGAAGCAGCTCCGCGACAATCTGGGAGCTGTCGGCTGGACCCTGACCGAGGATCAGATCGCGCGTCTGGATGCGGCAAGCGCGAAGCCCGCGCCTTACCCCCATTTTCCATATCGCCGGCAGGAAGGCTTTGCACGGCTGGACCCTCCGATGGTTTGAAGAGGGAGACCGAAGAACGCTGGTCGAGGAGGGCGCTCCTCTTCCGGCGGCGATGTTCTCTCGAGTCGCTTCCGCAATCCCGAGTTGCTTTCCGGCGCGGTCGCGCGACTGGTAAGGTTTCATTGTCGGGCGGGCTTCGTGTTATAATACCGCAAAAGGGTCTTTTCGTGCTGCCGGACAGGCACGTCCGCGGACACGGAGACAAGGCCCTGTTTATTGAAGACAAAGTGTACGGAAGGCTGTCCATGTTCTCGCGTTCGACAATACGAGCCACGGTCGACAACCTCCAGGCGGTTTTGAATGCCATGCCGCTGCCCGTGATCATGAAGGACCGCAGTCATCGCGTCGTGGTGGCAAACGATGCCGCCTGCACATTTTTCGGAACGCCGCGGGATGCCTTGCTCGGCTCGTTGGATGAACAATTGCCGGAGGACCAGCGCGCTGTCTTCTGGAAGGTCGACAACCAGGTCTTTGAGACCGGAGAACCGAATGAGAATGAAGAGGTCGTCACCGACGCCAAGGGTGACGTCCACGTCATCGTGACGCGCAAGCGGCTTGTCGAGCTCGACACGGCTGATGGCAGGGAGCCTTTCATCCTGGCCATTCTCTCGGATGTCACGAAGATCCGGGAGGCCGAGGCGCGGGCCGCCTATCTCGCCGAACACGACCCGTTGACGGGTCTTTCAAACCGGAACCGCCTTACGGATACGCTCGCCGAGGCCGTCGCCGCTTCCGGGCGCTCGCAGGCCAAGGTGGGGCTTCTGCTTCTGGATCTTGACGGGTTCAAGCAGGTGAATGACCGATATGGTCACGTTGCCGGCGATGAACTTCTGCGGGTGGTGGCCCGGCGCCTGTCCGGTCATGTCCGGTCCGGCGACACGGTGTCGCGGATCGGGGGCGACGAATTCTGCGTCGTTCAGGCGGGTGTCCAGCAACCGGCCGGCGCCTTCACCCTGGCGAAGCGCCTCATTCGCGCGCTCGAAGAGCCGGTTCTCATCGGACAGACGCGCGTCTCCGTCTCGGTCTCCATCGGAATTGCGCTGTTTCCGGATGATGCTTCGGGCATGGATGAACTCTATAACAACGCCGACATGGCGCTCTATGCGGTCAAGCGGTCGGGCGGGAGCAGCTATCTACGTTTCGACCACGCCGCTGAAGGGCAGGTTTGGCAGGAATGGGACGTTGAAAAGGAACTGCGCGCGGCGATCACCCATGGCGATGTCTCGCTTGCCTATCAACCCCTGTGCGACGGCATGGATTCGGTTGTCGTCGGATATGAAGCGCTCGCCCGGTGGACGCATCCCGAAAGAGGAGAGATTTCGCCGGACATCTTCATCCCGGTTGCCGAGAGAACCGGAATCATTCGCAGGCTCGGCGCCTGGATTCTGGAGACCGCATGCCGTGACGCGGTGATGTGGCCGGACCATGTGCGCGTCTCCGTGAATGTCTCCTCGACCCAGCTCGAGGACGGGCACCTGGCCGGAACGGTCCGGCATGCGCTTGCCGTCTCCGGGCTTGCGCCCCGCCGCCTCGAACTGGAGATCAAGGAATCGGCGCTGATCGGCGCGACCGAGATGGTCGCGCAGACCTTTTCGCAACTGAAGGAGATCGGCGTTCTGCTGGCGCTGGATGATTTCGGCGCCGGAACATCGTCGATATCCAGCATTCAGCGCATGCCGTTCGACCGGATCAAGATCGATCGCAGTTTTGTTTCAAATCTGGATTCCGATGCCCGCTCCGTCGCGATCATCCGCGCGATCCTGGCGATCGGAAAGGAACTCAACCTGTCGGTCACGGCCGAAGGGGTCGAACACGAGAGCCAGCGCGTCGCCCTCAGGCACATGGGTTGTCCCGAACTTCAGGGCTTTCTCCTCGGCCGACCGGAGCCGCCTTCAAGGGTGAACGAACGCGTCGCTGAGGCAAGCGGGGGAAAGGACGCGACATAGTGGGTGCTCACGGAGTCAGATGACCGCCGTGTGAGGGGCAAAGGATGATGCCGCCGATCGAAGCAGCAGGCGGCCCCCGCTAAATTGGGGGCTGTTCTTCCACCTACGCCGGATGCGGCCTCACGCGCCTGACTTGCCGCGTCGCCCGCTGAAATAAGGCAGCGCGAACAGATAGAGGCCGGTGACCAGCATCAGGAACAACGGGAACAAGGGCAGGAAGTACATCCATTCGGCGAGTTCCTTGCCGAACCCCTGGGCGCCGAAGATGCCGATCACGATCAGGGTGAAAATGATCGACAGCCAGCGATGACATTGTCTTATCAGCTTGCTCCAGTTCAATTGTGCCTCCTTACATGTTCGTTGGATGCGAAAAGGGTCCGGGCGCGAGAGATCACGAGGCGTTTCGTGCCACGGCGGCGCGGATGAGCGCCGACAGCGCTTCTTCGTCGATCGCGTCGCCCTTGCGGAAATCGATGGCCCGCCGGACATTGCCGTCGAGACTGGAATTGAACAGTCCGGTCGGGTCGGGCAGGGACGCGCCCCTGGCGAAGGTCATCTTGACCTTGTCCCTGTAGGTCTCGCCAGTGCAGATCATGCCGTCGCGATACCAGGTCGGAACGCCGCGCCATTTCCATGCCTCGACGATATCGGGCGCGGCGTCCTTGATCAGATCCCTGATGCGGGAGAGCATGTCGCCCCGCCAGTCGCCCAGTTCCGTGATCCTTTCATCGATCTTCCGCGATGGATTTTGCTCCTGTTGCGCATCCTTCATGGCATGGTCCTCTTGTCTCTCGGTTCCGTGGTGCATGGCCCGCGCTTGCCTCAATCCATCTCGGCCAGTACCTGCTCCAGCCTGTCGAAGAAGCGCGGCCAGCCCATTTTCGCGCCGCCATAATAGTTCGGCTGATCCGTCCGGAAGCCGGTCTGCTCCATGCGCAGGCGCGTTCCCGTGCCGGTCGGCGTGAGAGTCCATCTGACCACAGAGAGCAGATCGCCGGCATCCCAGCTGTATTCCAGAGCCTTTTGTTCCTCGACCGCCCGAACCTCGCAGGCGACTTCGCCCCAATCCGCGCTGAATCCGAAGCGATGCCCCACTTCAGGCGTGAAGGCGGTCTTCATCAGCCATTCCCCGATCAGGTGGGATTGGGTCAGCGCGCGCCAGATCTTCTCCGGCGGATGCGGCAGGTCGCGTTCGACGACAACGGTGCGGGTCTCGGTCAATTGTCCATCCTCTTCAGCAGGTCTTCGAGGTCGTCGAAGCGGCGCTCCCAGAAGCGCGCCATCCGGTCGGTCCAGTCCGTCAACGGCGCCAGGGCGTCAAGTTGCGGGCTGTAATGTGTCTGGCGGCCATCCTGGCGGTCGACGACGAGCCCGGCGCGCTTGAGCACGCCGAGATGTTTGGAGACGGCTGGCTGGGAAATCCCGGCGTGTTCCGTCAGCGCTTTGACCGTCTGGTCCCCCTCGCGACACAGGCGCTCGAAGATCGCCCGGCGTGTCGGGTCCGCCAGGGTTTTGAACAGCACGTCATGGGGGTGGGTCAATGGCAATTAATAGCTCTCCGGTTATGATTTATCGATAACCAAAGAGTTATGAATTTTCAAGCAAAAAAAGCGCATCAAATTGGGGCCGCGATCATCGATCCACGGTCTCAGTCGCGGCTGACGGAATCCCAGGCGCGTTCCACAAGCATTTCAATCGCGGCGGTGTGGTCGGACATATGGCCGCATTTTCTGAGATAGTCGTAGGACGGCCCCACGATGAGGGCCGATGCGACGGGCCACTCCATCGCGCGCACATGCCCCTCGGCTGCCCACGCCTGATACATCGCGGCCGCTGTGTCGTGCGTTTGAGCGATCTGGTCGAGAATGGGTTGCAGTTCAGGATCTGAATAGGCGCGGATGCGCAACTCCTCGAAGAACAGAAATAGGTTTCGGTTCGCCGTCGCCCATTCCAGTAATCCTCGCACGGTCGCTGTAACCAGTTCCCTCGGCTCGCTCGATTGGCGCACGGCCTCGGCACGGGTCGTCCACAAGCCATTTGCAGCCGACCAGAGTGCGATCGCAAGACCCGCTTTTCCTGAAAAGAAATGATAGATGCTGCCCGTGGTGGCGCCGCTGGCCTTGCGAATATCGGCAATCGTGGTGCCGATATAGCCCTTTTCGAGAAAGATCGGCAAAGCGGCATCGAGTATCTGTTGGCGGCGATCAATCACGGCGAATCCTTGACGACATTAGAATAATGTTCTAGTCGTTCCGATTAGAACGATATTCTAGCGAGGCGGCACTATGCAGGCAACACGTGAGGAAACCAACATGGCTGCGGCTCTGAGCTTTGTTCGCGCCGTCGAAACCATGGATGGGCGCAAAATGGAAGGGTTCTTTGCTGCCGACGTCGAGCAGGTCGAAATGCCGAATGCGTTCAAGCCGGCAGGCCAGGTTCGCGACTTCAGCGCGCTGAAAGCGGATATCGACAAGTCCAAAGGCATTATCGAGCAACAGAAATACGAGATTCTCAACACGGTATCACGCGGAGATCTCGTCGTTCTGGAAATGGTCTGGCATGGAACCGTCGTAACCGACCTCCCGCCCCTGCGGGCAGGGCAGAAACTGCGGGCGCAATGCGTGGCCGTCTTCGAATTCCGCGAAGGCAAGGTTGTCAGGCTTCGCAACTACGATTGCTTCGACGCTCTCTGACGGTGCGGTGACCGGTGTGTACGAGGGGCGGGAAACGGTATGCCTATGCAAGGGGATGGGAACCATCAGATCGGCACAATGCAGTCGTCCCGGCGTGACAATGCCATCCCGACCTCGGTCTTTGATGCCAGCAAACTGCCCCTGAAACAGGCGCTGGCAGCCTGGCATGAGGCCATGGGAACCTCTCATGACGTCCGGCTTCACGAGACGCCGGAGCAGCAACTGCGCACCTGCATGAAGGGCTGGCATCTCGGAGAAGCCTTTTTCGGGACGCTTGAGACTGTATCTCAGGAGTTTCGCAGGTCGCGATATCATATCGGGCTTGGCGGCGGCGATTGCTATTGCGTGAACTTCATCAGGGACGGCGTGTTCTACTGCCCCGAACTGGACCGGTACGCCCAGCCGGGCGACCTGATCCTGCGAGACAAGGCCGAACCCCTGATCTATCAGGCCCGTCCGCTGGCACCCGGAGCCACGCACCACACACTTGGCTTCATCATCCCGCACCGTCTGGTGGACGCCCTGTTGACGCCGACTGACCGAGCCGGGGTCATAATCCTCGATGGTCGTCTGCCGCTGGTCGCACTGCTACGCCAGTATCTCTCTGCGTTGGAGAACGAACTGCCTGCGATGACGCGCCTTCAGGGACAAGCGATCATCGCGCCCGCGGTGGACCTGCTGGCATCCGCGGTGAATGGCGCCCCCATGGAGGCCACCAAATACACCGTCAACCACGCTCTGGTGCGCCAGATACAGCGCCACATCGATTTTCATGTAAAGGACCCGACCTTGTCGGCTGCGACAATCGCCGCCGCTTTCCGGATTTCGGTGCGCAGACTATACCAGCTTTTCGAGCCGTTTGGCGGCGTCCAGGCTGCGATCCGGAAAAGGCGCCTTGAGCATATCCATGCGGAACTGGTCGATTTCGCGCAGAGCCACCGACGGATTCAGGATATCGCGGAAAGCTACGGCTTCACACAGCGCAAGACTTTCAACACGGCCTTCCGGCGTCTTTATGGGATCACCCCGCGTGAAGCCCGCGGCTTTGCCGTAGAGGGGCGTTCGCGCAATATCGCCCGCTTCGATGCCCGAAACAGTCTTTGGCACTGGATGCTTGAACTGCGTTGAGAACCGAGACCCTTTCTGGTTCTGCCTGCGAGAAACGCTGCTTCTCCCCTCATGCGGGAAGCATGTCGCGCCAAAACTCATGAATGCCGCCTTTCGATTCGGCCGGAACCGATAAGACGCGCGGCGTATGAACGATCAGCTCTTCTGCCCCTCACGGCTTGCCGTTTATGCGCCTCGCGCCGCAATGCCTGCACGGAAAGCCGCATTTCTCACCGTCCTCTTCCGGCCTATGCGTGCCTGCCATAAAGCTCGATCCAAACGGGAAGAACGGCGCTCGTCAGATGATCTCACGGCGGGCTCGTCTGTCTCTGAACTATGCGCAAGCTGGCCACGTTGCAAACTGGAGGATCAATGCGTTTCACATCGAGCTTTTTCAACCGCTGCCTTTCATCGACATCGGTGGCCGTGCTGGCCGGATTTTTCAGTGTCAACGCCGCCTATGCCCAAAGCGTATGGACCGGCAACACCGACAGCGACTGGTCAACGGGCAGCAACTGGAATGACGGCAATGTGCCGGATGACGCGGACGACGTCATCATCAACGGCGCCGGCGTTCCGCCATTCGTCGTGGACCCGGCCGGCGCCTACGCCAGGACCGTGACCGTCGGAGACAGCGTTGGCGCTGGAATGTTGAACGTCCAGAACCTGGGTTTCCTCCAGATTTCCGATGATCTCGTGATTTCCGACCCCGACGGCGCCAATGCCGGGAGCGTCTCGCTGACGGGAGCCGGCGCTTTTCTCAATGTCCAGGGGGCATTGCGGATCAATGACAGCGGTAATGGAATCAGCACGCTGAGCATCGAGGGCGGAACAACAGTCGCTGTCCAGGAGACCACGACGATCGGAGAGGGAACAGTGCTTGAATTCACCGGGGCAACGGGCGGGTCGTTGGTCGGCGCGGGCGGCATCGTTGTGGATGGAACGCTGCTTTTCGATCAGGCCAGTGGCGGCGTAAGTATCGGAAAAGATCTGTCCGGATCGGGCTCCGTCCATGTCTCATCCGGCGCGGGATCCGTCACGTTGAGCGGCGATAACGCGGCTTTTGCCGGCGTCTATACCGTCAGCGCCGGCGCGCTTGACGCGGCCAGCGCCAATGCGCTTGGCGGGGCGAAGGGAAACGCGGCGTTGAACATCTCCGGCGGTCTCGTTTCCTTGCACGACGCGCCCCGGTTCTCCCGATTGTCGGGCAGCGGCGGCATTCTGGACCTTGATACGGCCGACCTGCTGATCGACCAGGAAAGCGATTCCCTCTTTGCCGGAAGCATCGACGGAACCGGCAGCCTCACCAAATCCGGCCCCGGAACCTTGAGCCTCAGCGGTACCAACACTTATGGAGGCGGCACTCTCATAGAGGGGGGAACGCTGCATGTGAGCGGCGGGAGCGCGCTTGCCGACGGCGGCGATCTCGCTGTCGGTTCGGCGGGTAACCTGCTGGTGGCAGACGCCGAAACCATTGACGATATCGCCGTATACGGTGGTCACGTCACGATCGACGGTCTTGAAACGCTGACGACCGGCGCATTCACCATGTCCAGCGGCGTGCTGGAAGGCGGCATCATCGACGCCGCGAGCTACGCTTTCGAAAGCGGCGAGGTCAGGTCCAACCTTTCGGGAACAGGGGCGTTGACCAAGAGCGGCGCGGGCACGTTGCTTCTGTCGGGCAAGAACAATTTTTCCGGCGGCACGACCGTTCTCGACGGCAAGCTGATCGTCACGGGCACGCTCGGCGACATCGTGGCAAACGGCGGCGCGATCGGCGGCACGGGAACGGTGGGCAACACCGTGGTGGCGATGGGCGCAACCGTCGCCCCCGGCACGTCCATCGGCACGCTGAACGTGGCGGGAAATGTGATCCTTGATGCAGGCTCCACCTATGAGGTGGAGATCGATGCGGCGGGCAATAGCGATCTGATCAACGCGAGCGGCTCGGTGACCATCAATGGCGGCACGGTCCGTGTTGTGCCTTTCCCTGATTATGCCATCGGCACGTCATATCATATCATTCATGCCGATGGCGGCGGATCAGGCGCCTTCGATGCGGTGACCGGCGTGGCGGATACCCTGTTTCTGTCCCCGATCCTCAGCTACGAAGCGAACGACGTCTATCTTTCCATCGACCAGTCGGCCAGCTTCGAAAGCGTGGCCCTGACCGCGAACCAGAAGGCCGCCGCCGCAGGGGCCGACGGACTTGGAGCCGGCAACGCGGTCTGGGATGCGATCGCCGGTCTCACGGTTCCAGCCGACGCCAGAGGAGCATTCGATGCGCTCTCCGGAGAAATCCACACTTCGGCCCGGACGGCGCTGCTGGAAGACAGCCGCTTTCCACGGGAGGCGGCGCTGAATCGCCTGCGCGTGGCAATGGATGGAACGGGCGCTGAAAATGGCGCCCCGATCGAGGATTGGGCTTCCGGGCGCTTCGGTCTGTGGGGGCAGGGGCTCGGTGCGTGGGGCCAGTGGGACAGTGATGGCAATGCCGCGGCAATGGATCGCTCGATCGGCGGTTTCCTGATGGGCGGCGACGCGCTGCTCGGGCCGGATATGCGTTTCGGTGCGCTGGGCGGCTATTCCCGATCGAGCTTCAGCGTCGATGATCGTTCATCCTCGGGCACGGCCGACACCTACACGCTTGGCGTCTACGGCGGGGGCGCTTGGAATGCATTCACGCTGACGGGCGGGCTCGCCAATAGCTGGCACAGCCTCGATACTACGCGCTCGGTCGCCTTTGCCGGTTTCGCCGATAGCCTATCCGCCGCCTACAACGCCAATACATTCCAGGCGTGGGGCGAGGCAGCCTACAGTTTCGAGACGGGCGCGGTCCGATACCAGCCCTTCGCCAACCTTGCCTGGGTGAACCTTTCGTCCGACGGCTTCACCGAGAGCGGCGGCGCGGCGGCGCTGACGGCGGCGTCCAACACCGTCGATGCGACCTTCACGACGCTCGGCCTGCGCGCAAAGACCGATGTCAGCCTGGGCAACGCGGACGCCGCCTTGCGCGGCATGCTGGGCTGGCAGCACGCCTTCGGGGATACGACGCCGACCTCTCAGATGCGCTTCGCCTCGGGCGGTGACATCTTCGCCATCGGGGGCGTGCCGTTGGCGCAGGACATGCTGGTGCTCGATGTCGGGTTCGACATTAACCTCAATGAGAACGCCACGCTGGGCCTTGCCTATGGCGGACTGTTCGGCTCCGGCGTTCAGGATCAATCAGCCAACCTCAGCCTGAATGTGCGGTTCTGACGGTCAGGGCGGGCCGGCGCAGCACTGGTCTCTCGCTGATGGCGGCCGCATCGCGGCAATAGCGTAACGCCGGCAACGCTTCGCCGGCGCTGACTTCATAGGTTCGATAACTTGCGCTGCTGCAAGACGCAATTTCCCAGCACTCTTATCCAGCGAGTCCTTTCTGGTTTTAGCCGAAATACCCGCCGCGAGATGCAGTAACCCCGCAATCGCGCGATGAAGGTCGATATCGAGACCCACTCCGTCTTGCACGCAGCAAGGTTCCAAACAGCGGGCGCGGTGATTTCGCTTAGCCGATGGACTTCGCCGTTTTGCGGCCGGATGGGGCGTTGATGAGGGCCACGCCGGCAATCGCGGCCAGGAGCCCGGTTGCGACCGGCAGCGTCAGGGTCTCGCCCAGAAACGCAATCCCGAGAACAACGCCAATTCCCGCGCGCAGGTAGCTCTGGCTCGCCACGCCAAGCGAGCCGAGCGTATGCACCAGCCGGAAATAGACAAGCAACGCCGCTCCCGTGCAGAGGATCGACAAAGCGGCCGTCGCGGCCAGGGCAGCAGCGCCGGGGCGCAGCGTCAGCGGCTCTTCGACGATGAATGCCAAAGGCACCAGAACGACGCTGGCCCAGATCATGGTTCCGAGCGCGGTCTCCAGCGCGCCGACCTTGGAAAACCTCTTGCCGTAGATTGCTGCGCCCGCATAGAGCATCGCACCGGCCAGGCAGGCCAATTGGCCCGCCACCGCGCTGCCCAGGCCCGAGAGCGCATCCACGCCGACGATCAGTACGACGCCGGCAAGGCCGATGATGGCGCCGGCGAGCTTCCGCCCGCCAAGCGTTTCGTGGCGGGTGATCAGGGCGGTGAACAGGAAGACGAAGATCGGGGAGGTCGAGTTCAGGACGCTGGCAAGCCCGGCGCCGACGAACTGCTGTCCCCAGGCAAGCACCGTCCAGGCCCCGATGCTGTTGAAGGTCGCCTGAACCCCCAACATCACCCATGTCCTCGCATCGCGCGGCATCCGGCCGCCACGCCCCAGCAAAACCAGGTAAAGAAACAGAGCCGCGCCGCTGACCCGCAACGCGATCAGGGTGATCGGTGGAATGTCGGTCACCGCGACCTTGATGAAGAGGTAGGACGATCCCCAGAGAAGCGCCAGAAGGCCGAGCAGCAGGTACTCAACAGTCATCGATCCCCGCGAGGTCATCTTGCGCGGACCTTCCGCTGTCTAGAGCTGCCGCGAATAAGCCACACCATCATCTGTCGTATCTCCTTGTGTTCCGGAGCACGACTAGCCGATTGATCGCGTCAAATGCTTCGACGACGACCGAACCATCAAAGGAAGTCCGGATATCGCGCACATCATCGCGACGACCGGCGATCCCGCCCGTGCCGACATCCCGACGGCGCGGATGGCGGGAAAGACTCTGACCGCGACCGAGAGCCAGCTTGCAAGCAAAGACTTCAGGGGCAGCGGGTTACAGAAAGTCGAGCACCATCCGGTTGAACTTGTCGGCATGTTCCCATTGAACCCAGTGGCCGCATCGATTGAAGACGTGCAGTTCGGAATTCTCTATGCCCGCCACCAGCCTGATGCCGGTGTCCATTGGCACGAAGCGGTCGTTGCGACCCCACACGATCAGCGTTTCGGCGGTGATTTCGTGCAGCCGGTGGTCGACATTGGGGAACTGGCGCGGATTGATCGCCAGGCTCTTGACGAAATTTTCCAGATGGTCGCGGCGCGCCAGGATGTTCTTCAACCGCGTCTCGAACAGCTCTTCGATGAGATCGCTCGGATCGAAGACGAAAACCTCCATCATCTTCTTCAGGTTCTCGATCGTGGGATTGCGGTAGAGCGCGCCGATCAGCTTGATGCCTTCGGCGGGCTGCGGCGTGAACAGGCTGGTGCCGCCGGTGCCCCCACCCATCAGGATCAGCTTGCCGACCTTTTCGGGATGAGCGAGCGCAAAGGCAACCGCGCTGTGGCCGCCCATGGAATTTCCGATGATGTGGATCTTTTCGAGCGCCAGTTCTTCGACAAGGCCGTTCAGCATCCGCGCGTTCAGGTCGGAGCGGGAGCCGGTGGAGATCACCGTATCGCTTTCGCCCCAGCCGGGGCAATCCATCAGCACGACGCGATAGCCTGCGTCGGTCAGGGGTTGGATATTGCGATTGAAATTCGCCCAGCCCGTTGCCCCGGGACCGGAACCGTGCAGCATCACCACGGTCTCGCCGCCTTTCCCGGGATCGCAGTCGTTGTAATGAATTTTCAACGTGCCGTCGCCATCGGCGATCTGCGCAAAACGGCTGGTCTCTTCCGCCGTAAATATATGAGCCATGAACACTCCTCCGAATTCCGTGATGGCGGTTCCTTCGCGGCGAACTTAACGACCTCGTCGCGGCGCACGCAAACGGCCCGCCGATGCTGTGCACATTGTGCACGTCGCCGATTTGAAGATTGTCCCGCTCGTTTCGTCTCTGTTAGCCAGTGAAAAGCGAACGGCGCGGTCCCAATGCCGCGAGGAGCGGCGCTCGCCAGACGTTTTCATATCAAAGGCCAGTGCCGCGCATGTCGCGGCCGGGACGCAATGTCCGGGAAGCCGCAGGCGGTTTCCCGGCCGGAAGAGTGTTGCCATTTTCAGGGAGGCTTTCCATGGCATTTTCAGACCAGTTTGACCCCGGGCCGCAGATCGCCCAATGCGGTACCGTCAATCTCGGCACCAGGGATATCGAAAAGTCGCTGTTCTTCTTCCGCGATACGCTGGGCATGGAGGAGGTCGAGCGCAAGGGCAATGTGTCCTATTTGCGCTGCTATCAGGAACTCGGTCATCATTCCCTGGTTCTGACCGAACAGGAAGAGGCCGTCGTCAATGCCTTTTCATTCCGCGTCAAGCGCCCGCAGGATGTCGCGCTGTTCCATGAGGAACTGACCCGGCAGGGCATCGAGGTCCTTGAAGTGCCCGCCGGCGCCGAAGCCGGACGCGGCGAAGCGATCCGCTTCCTTCTGCCCGGCGGCGGACATCCGTTCGAGCTCTATTACGACATGGAAAAGCCGCTGGCGCCGGAAAGCATGCGCTCGCGCCTGCCGTCCAACAGCTCGAAACGGCGTGGTCTTGGCGTGCGCCGGATCGATCATTTCAACATCCAGACCTCGCCGGACACCATCAATCAGGCCGAAAGCTGGGTGCGCGATACGCTCGGCTTCAAGCGCCGCGAATTCGCCCATCTGCCGAACCGGCCGGGAACCGTGCTCGCCTCCTGGATGTCGGTGACGCCGCAGGTGCACGATCTGGCGATTGTCGCCAACGGTCTGAACAAGACGGCCCAGCTTCATCACATCGCCTTCAACCTGCAGGATTTTTCCGACGTCTTGACCGCGGCCGACACGCTGCGCGATCTCGACGTTTCCTATGGCGTCGGACCGGGCAAGCACGGCATCGGGCAGGCGATGTATCTCTATATCCACGATCCGGGGTCCGACCACCGCGTCGAGCTTTACGCCGGCGGCTATCTGATTTTCGATCCAGACTGGAAGGCGATCGAATGGGAGCAGCAAGCGTTTCCCGACGGCATGACCTGGTACGGTGATCCCATCGACACATCGACGGGCAGCCGCGGCCGCGACACCACCGGCTGCGCCGGGCTTTATCGCAATGAGCTCGTCCCCGCCCCGGCCAAATAATCTTCGACCTTGCGCGCCGCTTCCCGAAGCGGCGCGAGATATTTCTCGCATGCCTGCGACAGGCTCATGGCCGATCGCAGCATCACGACATTGATGCAGCCGGCCACCTTGTCGCCATGCATGACCGGAACCGCGAGCGCCATGATCTTCTGCTCGCGAGTCCAGTCGCCATTGGCAAATGCGTAGCCGTTTTTCCGGTGGTCATCGAGCTGCGCCTCGAAGGCGCTCCGCGCCGATGGCTCCGCCAGAAGCGATCCAGGCTGCTGCGCAAGTTCGGCAAGCAGCGTTTCGCGTTCCTCATCCGGACAGAAGGCAAGATAGGCGCGCCCGAGCGCCGTTGTGGTCAGTGGCAGGCGGCGGCGCACCGTGACCTTGTGAAACGAAAGCGGGCTGAAACGGTGCGTGGTCTCGCGCACCTGCATGGAAAGCCCGTCCAGCGTTGCCAGATCCGAGGGCCAGACCACCTTTACCAGCAGTTCGCCGAGCACGGCGGAGGCTGCCTCCGAAATCCACTCGTCTTCATTGTAGCCGTCGCTCAGGCCGTAGACGCCGGGTGTCAGCCTGTAGCTGTCGTCGGAGGACGACCGGCGCACCAACCCTTCGTTCTGGAGGGTTTCCAGAAGCCGGCGCACCGTCGTGCGGTGCAGCCCTGTCGCCGTGCTCAGTTCCCCCACGGTGGCCCACCCGCCCTCGGCCTGATTGAGAGACCGCAACAAAGCGAGGCCGCGCGAAAGCCCCTGGACAGGCTTGTATGGCGTGTGGCTTGCGTCTCCCATTTGAGCTCCCGTCATGTGCACTATGTGCACGAATCTTTCATGATCGTTGTTAACTTTGCAAGCCTGCTGATAGCTGATCCCGGTTGCCGGGGTGCGGAGGAGAACGTCTCCCGGACGACAATGCCGAGGAGCCAGATCATGACATTTCCCGTCAGTTCACATCAAGATGCCGCTGCGGCGGCCGAGACCGGGCGCGCGACCCCGATGAAGGCGCGGGTTCTGATAGCGGGCGCGGGCCCCGTCGGCCTGACGCTCGCCAATTATCTTGGCGGCTATGGTGTCGAGACGATCGTGATCGAGGCGCTGCCGGAGCTGATCGACTATCCGCGCGCCATCGGCATTGACGATGAGGCGATGCGCACGATGCAGGGCATCGGGCTTGCCGACAGGATCGAGCCGCACACCACGCCCTTGCACTGGATGCGGTTCCTGACCGCGAAGGGGCGTTGCTGGGCCTCTCTCGAGCCGAAAACCGACGAGTTCGGCTGGTCGCGTCGCAACGCCTTCATCCAGCCGCAGGCCGACCGGATTCTCTATGAGGGCCTTTCCCGCTACAGCCACGTGAAGGTCTTGTTTGCCACCGCATTCAAAAGCCTGAAGCAGGACGCCGAAGGCGTGGTCGCGACGGTGGAAGGCCCGGATGGTCCCTTCACCATTAGCGCGGACTATATGGTCGGCGCTGATGGCGGCCGCAGCCCGGTCCGCGAGGCATTGGGCCTTGCCTTCGAAGGTAAAACCGCCGCCAATCAATGGATGGTCGTCGATGTCGAGAACGATCCCGTCGGTACGCCCAATGTCTACCTGGTTTGCGATCCGAAGCGGCCTTACGTCTCCGCCGCATTGCCGCACGGCGTGCGCCGTTTCGAATTCATGGTGATGAAGGATGAGGACGAAGCCCATTTCGAGCGTCCCGACGTCATGCGCGCCCTGCTTGCCAAGGTTCTGGAAAAGCCGGAAGAGGCAAAGCTGATCCGCCGCCGCATCTACAATCACAATGCCAGGCTTGCCAATCGCTTCCGCGTGGGGCGGGTCATGCTCGCCGGCGACGCCGCCCATATCATGCCGGTCTGGCAGGGGCAGGGCTATAACAGCGGCATTCGCGACGCCGCCAATCTCGGCTGGAAGCTGGCCATGGTGGTGAATGGTCGTCTGGGCCCGGACATTCTCGATACCTATGAGAGCGAGCGGCGCAGCCACGCCAAGGCGATGATCGACCTCTCGGTCATGGTCGGCAAGGTGTTCAATCCGCCGTATGCGTTTCTCGGCACGGTGCGCGATGGCGTCACCCGGTTCCTGAACCTGTTTCCTGCCGTCAAGCGCTACATCGTCGAGATGCGCTTCAAGCCGATGCCGCGTTTTACCGAAGGCGCGCTGGTTCCAAGTCGCGTCAAAAGCAAGGAAAGCCCGGTCGGTCGCCTGTTCATCCAGCCGCGCGTGCGCACCATTGCGGGTGAGGTCAGGCGAATGGACGACCTGATCGGTCCTAATTTCGCAATCCTTTCCTGGGGCAACAATCCGCTGCAATATATGGATGCCGACCAGATCGCGATGTGGCAGGCGCTCGGCGCGGTCTTCATCTGCGTCAAGCCCGACGTGCAGCTCGGGGTCAGGCCTGATGAGGCGCTCGGCTTCGGCACCGACGCGATGAACGGCGTCGTCGAGATCGGCGATCGGCAGGGCCGGCTGAAGGAATGGTTCGGCAATTGGCCGGAATCGGTCGTTTTCCTGCGACCGGACCGGGTGGTGGCGGCAACCGCCACGCCTCTGACCGTGACTGAAGTGTCGCGCTCGCTGGCGCGCGCCATGTCCTATCCTGGCAGACCGCAGCCGATGACCCTGGCGAGGGAGGTGTGATCATGGTCGATCCCGCACTGGTCAGCCAGCTTGCAGAGGCGCTTGTTGCCGCCGAGGAAACGGCAAAGCCCATTGCCCCTATTCGCGATACCATGCCCGACGATGGCGGTGAAACCGCCTATGCGGTCCAGCGCGCCAATGTCGAGCATTGGGTGTCGTCCGGTCGCCGGATCGTCGGTCGCAAGATCGGGCTGACGGCCAAGGCCGTGCAGGCGCAGCTCGGCGTCGATCAGCCGGACTTCGGCACGCTTTTCGCCGACATGATCTATGGCGATGACGAGGAGATACCGTTTGCGCGGGTAATGCAGCCGAAGGCCGAGGCGGAAATCGCGCTGGTGCTGAAGGCCGACCTACCGGCGGCCGATACGACGCTGGTCGAGTTGATCCGCGCCGTCGATTTCGCCCTTCCCGCGATCGAGGTCGTCGGCAGCCGGATTGCGGACTGGAACATCCGCTTCAACGACACGGTTGCCGACAATGCATCGTCCGGGCTCGTGGTTCTGGGCGGGGTTCCGGTGCCGCTTGCCGGCCTTGATCTCAAAACCCTGTCAATGGCCATGACCCGGAACGGCGAAATGGTTTCGACCGGTTCCGGCGCGGCCTGCCTCGGCCATCCGCTCAACGCGGCGCTGTGGCTGGCGCGCAAAATGGCTGCCTTTGGAACACCGCTTCTGGCCGGCGATCTCATCATGACCGGCGCGCTCGGGCCCATGGCCCCGGTTTCCCCCGGAGACCAGTTCGAGGCCGACATTGAAGGCCTTGGGTCGGTTCGCGCCGCTTTCGGCAACAATCTGGACTGAACAGCAAGCCGGACCGGGTTTTCATGGAGGAGGCCCGGCTGCCGCCATCATTTTTTGAGGAGGAAGACCAAAATGATCAAACGCAGATATTTTCTCGGTGCGGCCCTGGCTGCAACCGCGCTGACGGCAGGGTTTCCAGCCTTGGCAGCGGACGATACCGTCAAGGTTGGCGTGGTTTTGTCGCTGTCCGGGCCGTTCAGCATTTACGGCACCCAGATGCAAAACGGCATCGACCTGTTCATGAAGCAGTATGGCGATGAGGTTGCGGGCAAGAAGATAGAACTGATCATCAAGGATGACGGCGGTATCGCCCCCGATCGCGCCCGCCGCGCCGTTCAGGATCTTCTCGTGCGCGATCGCGTCGACGTTCTGGCAGGCTTCACCTTTACGGCGTCAGCCATGGCCTCCGCGCCGCTTGCTGAGAAAACCAAAACGGCAATGATCGTGATGAACGCATCATCGTCGCATATCACCGATGCCAACCCCTATATGATCCGCGTCGGCCAGACCCTGCCGCAGATCACCGAGCCGGCCGGCCGCTTTGCCGCCGAACAGGGCTATGAAAACGTCTATACGCTGGTGGCCGACATCACCGCCGGTCACGATGCGGAAACGGCCTTCATTCGCGGGTTGACGACCAATGGCGGCACTGTTGCGGGAAGCCTGCGGGTTCCGGCGCAGAACCCCGATTTCGCGCCGTTCATCCAGCGCATCAAGGACGCCAAGCCGGATGCGGTGTTCGTCTGGCTGCCGCCGGGCGAGGCGACGATCAACTTCATCAAGGAGTTTGACCAGCGCGGCCTCAAGGAAGCGGGCATTACCATGCTGGGCACGGGCGATCTCACCGACGAACTGACCATCCGCCAGACCGGCGATGCCGGGCTCGGCGTGGTGACCACCGGCCATTATGCGATGGCGCATGAATCCGACCTCAATCGGGAATTCGTGGAAGCCTATCTTGCCGCCTATCCCGATGATCCGTGGCCGAATTTCCTCTCGGTTTCCGCCTATGACGGCATGGCCGCGCTTTACTATGCGCTGGAAAAGACCGGCGGCGATGCCTCGGGTCCGGCCATTGCCGAGGCGCTGAAGGGCGCGACCCTAGAAAGCCCGCGCGGGCCGATCGCCATCGACCCGGAAAACCGCGACATCGTTCAGACCATCTATGTCCGCAAGGTCGAGGCGGTCGACGGAAATCTCGCCAATGTCGAGTTTTTCGAATTTCCCGAAAGCCGGGACATGACGCCCTGAGGCCAGGGACGGGGCGGCCCTGCCGCCCGCCCCCCTTTTCCGGAGCTTTGAATGGCAGGTAATATTGTCGGCATTCTCTTCGACGGACTGGCCTATGGCAGCTTGCTGTTTCTGGTCGGCGTCGGGCTTTCCATCACCATGGGACTGATGAATTTCATCAATCTGGCCCATGGGTCGTTCGCCATGATCGGCGGTTACGCAAGCGTCTATCTGGCCAACAGGGCGGGTATTCCCTTTCTCGCCACCCTGCCGCTCGCCTTTGTGGCTGCGGGGCTCTGCGGTATCATCGCCGAGCGGCTTCTGTTTCAACGGCTCTACAAGGCGCCGCATCTCGACCAGATGCTGTTTACCGTCGGTTTCGTGTTCTCCTCGATTGCAGCCGCGCATTATTTCTTCGGCGCGTCGCAGCAGTTCGTTGCAATGCCGGACATGCTGCAGGGGCAGGTCCGGTTCATGGGCGTGGATTTCGGTAAGTACCGGCTGCTTCTGATCGCCTTTGTTGCCGCCGTCACGCTGGCGCTCCACCTGATGCTGTCGAAGACCCGCTTCGGCGCGGAAATCCGCGCCGCCGTCGACAATCAGGATGCGGCGGCGGGCCTCGGCATCAATGTCAATCTGGTGTTCGCGCTGTGCTTCGCGCTGGGTACCGGCCTTGCCGGTCTCGGCGGCGCGCTGGGCGTGGAAGTGCTTGGGCTCGATCCGACCTTCCCGCTGAAATACATGGTCTATTTCCTGCTGGTCGTGGTTGTCGGCGGCGCAGGCTCGATCAAGGGGCCGTTGACCGCCGCATTGCTGCTTGGTGTTTTCGATGTCGCGGGCAAGTATTTCGTGCCGGAAATCGGCGCCTTCATCATCTATGTCATGATGATCGTGCTGCTGATCGCGTTTCCCTCCGGTCTTGGGGGTAAGCGCGCATGACAATCCGTTTTCAGGCCGTCCAAAAGCTGGCATCGCCGCGTCCGCGCCTTGCCGAAATTGTCTTCTGGCTGCTGCCGGCCGCCCTCTATTTCCTGCTGCCTTTCGACCGGGCGCTCGTTCTGTCACTGATGACCTATGCCATCGCGGTCCTGGGCCTCGATCTGGTGCTCGGCTATGCCGGCATCGTGTCGCTCGGCCATGCCGCCTTTTTCGGCATCGGGGCCTATACGGCTGGGCTCCTGTCCGTTCATGGCTGGCGCGAGCCCTTGAGCGGGCTTCTGATCGCTGGTGCCCTGACGCTCGCGATCGGTTATCTGACGAGCTTTCTCGTCGTGCGCGGCAAGGATCTGACCCGGTTGATGGTGACGCTCGGCATTTGTCTCGTCGCCTATGAAATCGCCAATCGCATGAGCGGGGTGACCGGCGGCGTGGACGGGCTTTCCGGCATCGAGATGGCGCCGCTTCTCGGTGTCTTCGAGTTCGATTTCTTCGGCAACACCGCCTATTGGTATGCCTATGCGGTTCTCGTGATCGTTTTCGTCGCGCTGAAGTTTTTCGCTTCCTCGCCGCTCGGCCTGTCGCTGCGCGCCATCCGCGAGGGCGTTAACCGGATGCCCGCCCTTGGCGCGTCGGTCAACAACCGGTTGCAGGTCGCCTTCACCCTTTCGGCAGGCATTGCCGGCATTGCCGGCGGCCTCATGGCGCAGACGACGCAATTCGTCGGCGTCGATTCCCTTTCGGTGACCCGTTCGGCCGAATTTCTGGTGATGCTTGTCCTTGGCGGCACGGGCAGGCTTTACGGCGCGGTGATCGGCACGGCCGTGTTCGTGGTCGCCCATGATTTCCTCAATGATGTCGATCCCGTCTACTGGGAGTTCTGGATGGGCGTTCTGCTGATGGCGGTGGTCTTTTTCCTGCGCGGCGGGCTGACCGGCGGCGCCAGCGATCTGGCGCGCTTCATCGCATTGAAAGGCCTTCCGATCTCGCGCAAGAGGGAGCCGGCGGAATGAAACACGATACCAGTTTCCTTTCGAAAAGCGCGGGCTTTGCGCTGGCAACCGAAGGCCTGTCGAAAAGCTGGGGCGGTTTTCAGGCCAACAGCGATATCAGCTTCGCTCTGCCCACCGGCGCGCGTCATGCGCTGATCGGGCCGAATGGCGCGGGAAAGACTACCTTCATCAACATGCTGACCGGCGTGTTGGAGCCAACCGCCGGCAAGGTGTTCATCGGCGGCGAGGATGTGACGCATACCTCGCAGGAGGAGCGCGTGCGCAAGGGCATGGCCCGCACGTTTCAGATCAACACGCTGTTTCCCAAGCTCACGGTTCTCGAAAGCGTGCTGCTGGCTATCCTTGAGCGCAAGGGGCTTGCGCGGCATTGGTTCCGCCCGCTGCAAAGCCATACGGTTGAAATCGAGGAGGCGCTCGATCTGATCCAGGATCTCGGGCTTGAAAACCAGGCCGGCAGCACGGTTGAGACGCTGGCCTATGGCAAGCAGCGCCTGGTCGAGATTGCGCTGGCGCTGGCGTCGCGTCCGCATATTCTTCTGCTCGATGAGCCGGCGGCCGGCATTCCGGCGGGCGAAAGCACCGAGGTTTTCAACGTCATTGCCAGACTGCCCGCCGATGTCAGCATTCTGTTCATCGAGCACGACATGGAACTGGTACGCCGCTTTGCCGAGCGCATCACTGTTCTGGTGTCGGGCAGGGTGCTGACCGAAGGAACCCCGGACGAGATCATGAGCGACCGGCGCGTGCGCGAAGTCTATCTCGGGGAGGGCGGCCATGACTGAACTTCTGACCCTTGAGGGCGTTTGCGCCGGCTATGGCGAGGCCAGCGTGCTCGACAATGTCTCGTTTTCCATGGCAGGCGGCGACAGTATCGCGCTTTTAGGACGTAACGGCGTCGGCAAGTCGACGCTGATGCGCACGCTGATGGGGCTGACGCGCCATCAGGCGGGTGTGATCCGTTTCAACGGCGACGATATCACCGCGCTTGCCACGCATAAACGCGCCCATGCCGGTCTCGGCTGGGTGCCGCAGGAGCGGGCGATGTTTCCCTCGCTCACCGTCGAGGAACACCTGACGACGGTGGCGCGACCGGGGCCGTGGGATCTCGGCGCGGTCTATGAGGTGTTTCCGCGCCTCAAGGAACGCCGCGCCAATATGGGCAACCAGCTTTCCGGCGGCGAACAGCAGATGCTGGCGATCGCCCGCGCGCTGATGACCAATCCGCGCCTGCTGCTGCTGGATGAGCCGATGGAAGGCCTTGCGCCGATCATCATTCAAGAACTGGCCGATGTCGTGCGGGGGTTGATCCGCGAGCGGGGGCTCTCGGTGATCGTCGTCGAACAGCATGCGCGTCTGGCGCTGTCGATGACGGCGCGCGCCATCGTGCTCGATCGCGGGCGGATCGTCCATCAGTCGACAAGCGCGGAACTCCTCGATGATGACGAAAAGCTGAGCCGCCTCGTGGCGGTCGCCGCCTGAGCGACGGGTGAAGGATTGACGGAAAAGGACAGGTCATGACGGAAAAGATCAAATGCGCGATTATCGGGTCCGGGAATATCGGCTCGGATCTGATGATCAAGGTGATGCGAACCTCCGATGTGATTGAAATGGGCGCCATGGTCGGCATCGATCCGCAGTCCGACGGTCTGGCACGGGCAAAGCGGCTTGGTGTGGCGACCACCCATGAAGGCATTGAAGGTCTTCTGAAAATGCCGGAATACAGGGATATTCAGGTCGTTTTCGACGCGACCTCGGCGCGCGCCCACGTTTCCAACAACGCGATCCTGCAAAAGGATGGCAAGAAGGTCATCGACCTGACGCCGGCCGCGATCGGCCCGTTCACCATTCCGGCGATCAATGGCGATGCCAATATCGACGAGCCCAACGTCAATATGGTCACCTGCGGCGGTCAGGCGACGATCCCGATGGTTCATGCCGTGTCGCGGGTTTCGGCCCGCACCGTCTATGGCGAGATCGTTGCCTCGATCGCCTCGAAATCCGCCGGTCCGGGCACCCGTGCGAATATCGACGAGTTCACCGAAACCACGTCGAAAGCGATCGAGCTTCTGGGCGGGGCCGAACGCGGCAAGGCAATCATCATTCTCAATCCCGCCGAACCGCCGCTGATCATGCGCGATACCGTTTTCGTGCTGTCGCAGGGGGCGTCGCGGGACGATATCGAGCGTTCGGTTGCCGAGATGGCCGAGACGGTCCGTGGTTATGTGCCCGGATACCGGCTGAAGCAGCGCGTCCAGTTCGAGGAAATCGGCGACACCCAGCCGGTGCGGATACCGGGTATCGGCCTCGCCACGGGTTTGAAGACAACGATCTTTCTGGAGGTGGAAGGGGCGGCCCACTATCTGCCCGCCTATGCCGGAAACCTCGACATCATGACGTCCGCGGCGCTCAGAACCGCCAATCACTGGGCCGCGAAAAACATCAGGGAAAGGGCTGCGTGATGAGCCGAGCCAACAAGGACAAACTCTATATTCAGGATGTGACGCTGCGTGACGGCATGCATGCGATGCGCCATCAATACAGCCTCGATGATGTCCGCGACATCGCCCGCGCGCTGGACCGGGCCGGGGTTGATGCGATCGAGATCACCCATGGCGATGGTCTCGCGGGCTCGACCTTCAATTACGGCTTTGGCCGTCATGATGATGTCGATTGGATCGCGGCGGTTGCCGAGGTATGCGAGAATGCCGCCGTCACCGTCCTGCTGCTGCCCGGCATCGGAACCGTGCATGAGCTCGAACAGGCCCATCAGGCGGGCGCGCGCTCGGTGCGGATCGCGACCCATTGCACCGAGGCGGATGTCTCGCGCCAGCATATCGAGGCGGCGCGCGCGCTCGGCATGGATACGGTGGGTTTTCTGATGATGGCGCATATGGCGGAGCCTGCAAAGCTTGCTGAGCAGGCAAGGCTGATGGAAAGCTATGGCGCGGAATGTGTCTACGTGACCGATTCCGCCGGTGCGCTGCTGCCGGACCAGTATCGCGACCGCGTTACGGCGCTGCGTGACGCGCTGAAGCCTGAAACCGAGGTCGGCGTCCACACCCATCACAATCTGGCGCTGGGCATCGCCAACGCCGTTGCCGGCATCGAGGCGGGCGCCGTTCGCGTCGATGCCTCGCTTGCGGGTATGGGCGCGGGAGCGGGCAATGCACCGCTTGAAGTGCTGATTGCCGTCCTCAACCGGATGGAGATCGACACGGGCTGCGACCTGTTCGCGCTGATGGATGCCGCCGACGATCTGGTGCGCCCGTTGCAGGAACGGCCGGTGCGCGTCGACCGCGAAAGCCTGTCACTCGGCTATGCCGGTGTCTATTCCAGCTTCCTGCGGCACGCCGAAAACGCCTCAAAGACCTACGGCGTCGATGCACGCGACATCCTGATCGAACTCGGAGAGCGCCGGATGATTGGCGGCCAGGAAGACATGATCGTCGATGTCGCGCTCGACATGCTTGAAACGCGCCGGATACGCTCGGCCTGACGACCATTGCAAGAAATACGCCCGCTTTATCCTCCTTCGTCCATCTCGACGGAAGGCATGAATGCGTTTGTCTTCAAGCGATTAAGGCTGGTGCCGAGATGTTCACGGTTGCGGGTATTTCGCGCAACCGGTTCGCGCTCCGCGCGGGGAGGGAGCGCATAAACCTCACGCGCATATATGCTTGGGACAATCGAGAGCCCGGCGGCTTCAGGTCTTTTCCGTTTCCCGGAATCCGTGCGCTTGGACATAACGCCTCGATATAAACGACCCGAAACCTCAAAGCCGAAAAATTGGGCGATCAATTTTCGGAGCTGGGACGCCTGACCCTGCTGTTCGCCTCTGTTTTCGTTTATTTTCGACAGTCGAATTGACAATACTGAGGCCTGCACGCAATATTGGTCAGCCAATTTTCATTTTTGGGTGGCCAATATGAAGCAACGCAGGTACCAGGAAGTCGCAGAAGACATTGAGGCGATCGTGCGGGACATGGGCCTGCGCGCTGGAAGCAGAATTCCCACAGAGCGAAAACTGGCCGACCAGCTTTCCGTAACCCGCGCCGTTGTGCGCGAGGCGCTCATCAAGCTGGAGATCGAGCGAAAGGTGGAGGTGCGCCAGGGTGCCGGGGTGTTCCTGCTCGAGCCGGCCCACTATCAATCAACTGCGGAGGAGGGGCTCGATGTCGGGCCTTTCGAACTGCTCCAGGCCCGTCAGGTGATTGAAAGCGAGGTTGCTCGGTTCGCGGCAACGCGGGTAAGCAAGAAAGATATTCAAGGTCTGCGCGAGGCCATCGAAATGGATCGCCGCAGCATGGATGAGGGCGGGCTGGATTATCCCGGCGACGAACTGTTTCATCACCGGATTGCCGAGGCCACGCAGAACAGCGCGCTGATCGATGCCGTCTACCGCTTGTGGGAGAAGCGCAAGATCAGCCCGATGTGGCACACGCTGCACAAGCGGGTGCGCGACAGCGATCATCGCCTGCAATGGATCCAGGATCACGAAGCCATCGTGGCGGCCATGGTTCGCCGAAATCCAGATGAGGCCCACGCCGCCATGTCGCGGCATCTGGCCAATGTCTACAATCGGCTGCTCGGCCTTTCTGACCACGACGATCCGCTTTTCGACGGCTACATGTTTCCGCCCTCGGAGGACGGGACGACACCGGTCGCCGCCAGGCAGGACGACGACTGACGTCCCCAAAGCCTGAAAACCAGTTTATTCCCCACGGATCGAGCATTTATCCATGATCAATACGAGATATGAAAGCCGGCTGGCGATGTTGCGTGACGCCATGGCCCGCTCGGAGCTGGACCTCGTCGCTCTCGGCCCCTCAAGCCATATGCGCTGGTTGACCGGAGTGGACCCGCACGGCGACGAGCGCCCGGTGCTTGTGCTGGTCAGCGCCGAGGGCGCGGCGTTCCTGATGCCGGAAATGAATGCAGAGGCCGCGCGAAAAGGCACCGACCTGCCTTTCTTCGTCTGGTCGGATGGCGATGGCCCGTCCGATGCCCTCGATGCCGCCCTTTCAAGCCTCGTCAAACGCCGTTCGGATGTTTCCATCGCGGTTGACGAGACCATGCGCACTGATTTTTCCTATTTGCTTACGGGCCTGTTCGACAATCCCCGCATCACCTTCACCGAAAGCACGGTCGGCGCGCTTCGCCAGCGTAAGGATCCGGAAGAACGCGCCGCGCTCAGCAAGAGCGCGAAGATCAACGACGCCGCCATTATGGCCGGGTTTGATGCGCTGCGGGAAGGCGTAACCGAAGCGGAGATCGTTGACACGATCTACGATGAAATGAAGAAGCAGGGTGCGCGTCCCGGCTTCTGTCAGGTTGCGTTCGGCGCCAATGCCGCCATGCCGCATCACCACAGCGGCAACACCCCGCTTGAGGTCAACACGCCCGTGCTGATCGATGCCGGCTGCTGGTGGGAAAACTATCCTTCCGACATGACACGAACCGGCGTTTTCGGCCAGCCCTCGGCGGAGTTTCTCGCGGCCTTCGATGCGGTCGAGGCCGCTGTCCAGGCGGCCATCACAACCTTCCGCCCCGGGATCACTGGGCGCGAAATGGACCATGCCGCGCGCGTTTCGCTAACCGAAGCGGGCCATGGCAACGCCTTTCTCCATCGTCTTGGACACGGGCTTGGGCTCGACATTCATGAACCGCCCTATCTGGCCTCGTCGTCATCGGACACGCTGCAGGAAGGCAGCGTGTTCTCAATCGAACCGGGGGTCTACTACCCGGGTCGGTTCGGTATTCGCCTCGAGGACATCGTGCATGTCCACAACGGCGAACTCGAAATTCTTTCCTCGCTGAGCCGCTCGCTGATCAGGCGGGGCTAGGCGCAAAAAAAGACAAGCAGATTAGAAGCTTGCCCATGACTGGAAGACAAAACTCACAGAGACTGGAAGGTTATAAAGGGACCAAAATGATCAAAAAGAAAACACTCGCCGTGCTGTTCGCCGCGGCTATGGCCACGGCTGCCGCGCCCGCGTTCGCCAAGGAGTTGACGTGGTCGTATTCCGCTGATGTGACGACGCTCGACCCTCACGCACTCGACCAGACATTCAACCTGGGTTTCCTGGGGAATATTTACGAGGGTCTCGTGCAACGTGGCCCGGATATGCAGCTCGAACCTGCGCTCGCGACCTCGTGGGAGCTTGTCGAGCCCACCCGCTGGCGTTTCAAACTGCGCGATGACGTCTATTTCCACGAAGGTCAGCATTTCACCGCCGACGACGTCGTGTTCTCACTGGAGCGTTCGCTGGCCGAAGGCTCGCGCATCAAGAGCTCCAAAATGGCAGTGGTCGTCGGCGCCGAAAAGGTCGATGATTATACCGTCGACGTTTTGATGAGCCGGCCTGATCCGATCCTGATCAACAACTGGAGCAACTGGCTGATCATTTCCCACGAATGGGCCGAGGAACATGGCATCAAGGCCGAAGCCACCGCCGAGGAAATGGCAAAAGCCTATTCCAATACGCATGCCAATGGCACTGGTCCTTTCCGCATCGTCGAGCGTCAGCCCGACAACCGCACTGTGGCGGAACCATTCGACAAATGGTGGGGCAAGGCCGATCACAATCTGACACGCGTGACCTTCCGCCCGATCGAATCGGACGCAACGCGCACGGCCGCATTGCTTTCGGGCGAGCTCGATCTTGCCATTCCGGTGCCGGTGCAGGACCAAAAGCGCATCGAACAGGCGCCCGGCGTTGAACTGCTGACCGGCCCGGAGCTGCGCGTCGTGTTTCTCGGCATGGACGTCAGCCCCGAGCCGCTGCCGGGCAGCAAGCTCGACACCAATCCGCTCTCCAACCGCGACGTCCGCGAAGCGGTCTACCGTGCCATCAATGAGGACGCGATCGCGCGGGTCGTGATGCGCGGTCAGGCGACGCCGACAGCCTCCATGATCCCGCAGGAATTCCACGGTTTCATGAAGGATCTCGAGCGCTATCCCTATGATCCGGAAGCAGCCGAGGCGCTGCTCGACGAGGCGGGCTATGCCGATGGCTTTTCCACAACGATGGAATGCCCGAACAACCGTTATGTCAACGATGAGGCGATCTGCACCGCCATTGTCGGCATGCTTGAGAAGGTCGGCATCGAGGTGGATCTCGCTTCCATGCCGATCGGTCCGCTTCTGACCAGCCTGTCGGATACCGGCAAGCGTCGCGGAATGTGGTTTCTCGGGCTGTCGCCGGGCAATATCGACGCCAACGGCCTGATGCAGGAACTTGTTCACACGCGAACGGGCGCGTGGGGCACCTGGAACGCGGGCAACCTGTCAGATCCGGAACTCGATGCAATGATCGAGGCCGCGATCACCGAGACCGATCCGGAAGCCCGCGACCAGCTACTCTATGATGCGCAGCGCCGCCTGAATGACAAGGTCTACTTCGTGCCGCTGCACCAGCAGAACCTGTCCTGGGGCGTGGCCGACGACGTGACGGTCGTCCAGCGTCCGGATGACGTGTTCGTCTGGAAGTGGGCGCACGTCGACTGATATCCCGGCCCGGAGCGGAGAGGCTTCGCTCCGGGCATTTTCCGCCGCAAAAAGGTAGTCCCCCAATGATGCAATATCTGCTCAAGCGCGTGCTTCAGGCGGTCTTCGTCGTTCTGTGCGTTGCCTTTATTGCTTTCCTGATGTTCAATTTCATTGGTGACCCCGTTGCCAATATGGCTGGTCCCGAAACCTCGCTCGCCGAGCGCGCGCAGATGCGCGCAAGCCTTGGCCTCGACCGGCCCTTGCCGGTTCGCTACATCGATTTTCTCGCCAAGTTTTTCCAGGGCGATTTCGGGGTGTCATACCGCCTGAACATGCCCGTTTCCACAATGCTGGCCGAGCGCCTGCCGGCGACCGTCGAGCTAGCGGCCTGCGGTATCCTACTCGCCATATTTGTCGGCATCCCGCTTGGCATCTACACCGCGATCCGCGGAAAGAGCTGGATCGCCCAGGGTCTGCTGATGGGCTCGCTCGTCGGCGTTTCGCTTCCCACCTTCCTCATCGGCATGTTCCTGATCCTGATTTTCTCGGTCGAACTCGGCTGGCTGCCCTCCTTCGGGCGCGGAGAGACCGTGGCGATCGGCTGGTGGCACACGGGCTTCCTGACCCGTAGCGGGCTGGCTTCCTTCATACTGCCCTCGATCACACTCGCTTTCTTCCAGGCAACACTCATTGTCCGCCTTGTGCGCGCCGAAATGCAGGAAGTGCTTGAGACTGATTATATTCGTTTTGCCCGCGCGCGGGGCTTGCGCCAGAAAACCATCTGGTTCCGCGAGGCGCTCAAGAATACGTTGATCCCGGTTATGACCATTATCGGTCTGCAGATGGGCGCTGTCGTCGCTTTCTCGATCATCACCGAGACCGTTTTCCAGTGGCCCGGTATCGGCCTGATGTTCATTCAGGCGGTCAACTACGCCGATGTGCCCGTTCTGGCGACCTATCTCGTGCTCGTCTCTATCTTCTTTGTCACGCTGAATCTCTGTGTCGACCTTCTCTATTACCGCGTCGATCCGAGGCTTCGCGCTCCCGGAGCCGCCAAATGACCGTACAAAACCAGGACATCGACCATCGTAGCGCCCTGTCACGTTTTCTCGACAGCGATCTCGTCCATGCCTTCGCACATTCTCCGCGCGCCGTGGTGTCGGCCCTTGTCTTCGCGATCATCCTGATCGCGGCAGTGGGCGCACCTCTTCTGGCGCCTCACAATCCCTTTCTGCCGCCTGATCTGATGAACGGGCTGATGCCGCCGGCCTGGACGCCCGGGGGGAGTTGGGAGTTTCCCCTCGGCACCGACGATCAGGGGCGCGACGTGCTTTCGCTGATCATGTACGGAACCCGGATGTCCCTCCTTGTCGGCTTCGCCGCCGTGATTCTCGCCATCGCGATCGGCCTGTTCCTGGGGCTGTTGGCCGGCTATGTCAGCGGCTGGATCGAATCTGTCGTCATGCGCTTCGCCGACATTCAGTTGAGCTTCCCCGCCATTCTGGTCGCTCTCTTGATCAGCGGCGTCGTCTCAGCCACTTTCGAACGCGATACGCAGAACCTTCTGGCCCTGCCTGTGCTGGTTTTCTCGATCGGGCTGTCCGACTGGGTGCAATACGCCCGCACCGCGCGCGGTTCGACTCTGGTCGAAAGGAACCGGGAATATGTGAAGGCGGCGCGCATCATGCATGTGGCCGCGCCCACCATTCTGTTCCGCCACATCCTTCCCAATATTCTCGGTCCGATCATCGTGATCGCGACGCTCGGCCTGGCCAGCGCGATTATCGCCGAGGCCACCCTGTCTTTCCTCGGCGTCGGCATGCCGCCCACCCAACCCTCACTCGGCACGCTGATCAGGACAGGCAATGATTACCTGTTCTCCGGCGAGTGGTGGATGACGGTGTTCCCGGCGTTGGCGCTGGTGCTACTGGCGTTGTCGGTCAATGTTTTCGGCGACTGGCTTCGCGAGGCCCTCAACCCAAGGATCGCCAAATGACCGTCAGCAATCTCCTCGAGATCGATCACCTGAACGCGGCCTTCGACACGCGCCGCGGGGAGTTGCAGGTTCTTTCGGATATTCATCTCGACATCGGCCAAGGCGAGATCGTCGCGCTCGTGGGTGAATCCGGCGCCGGGAAATCCTTGACCGGTTCGGCGATCAACGGATTATTGCCCGCCCGCTGCCGCGTTACCGGCGGAGAAATCCGCTTTGAAGGCAAGCGCATCGATACGCTTTCCGAGCGTGAGATGCAGCGTCTCAGAGGCGCCGAGATCGGTACGATCTTTCAGGATCCGCTGACCAGCCTCAATCCGCTCTACACCGTCGCGCAGCAACTCATACGGACCATTCGGACGCATGAGGCGATTTCCAGAGAGGCTGCGGAGGCGCGCGCCCTGACGCTGCTTGAGGAGGTCGGTATTCCCGCGCCGGCGGACCGTTTGCACCAGTACCCGCACGAGTTCTCCGGCGGCATGCGGCAGCGCGTGGTGATCGCGCTGGCGATCGCGCTGCGTCCCAAGCTGATCATCGCAGACGAGCCGACCACGGCGCTCGACGTGTCAATCCAGGCGCAGATCCTCGAACTGCTGCGCGGCCTCAGCCGGGATCACGGCACCTCCATTATTCTCGTAACGCACGATATGGGCGTGGTCGCGGAGACGGCGGATCGTGTCGCGGTTCTCTATGCGGGGCGTATTGTCGAGGTCGGAAAGGTTGAAGATGTGTTGATGGAGCCGCGCCATCCCTATACGCGCGGCCTTCTCGCTTCCATCCCCTCCATCGTAAAAAAGGAACCCAGGCTGCCGCAGATCGCCGGAAGCATGCCTTCGCTGACCGCAATCCCATCGGGCTGTGCCTACCGAACGCGCTGCAATCACGCCACCGAACGCTGTGCGCTCGAACGGCCTGCCTTGAGGCGACTGGACGGGCGCGACGTGGCCTGCCACTACGCCGAGGAGTTGATCTGATGGCCGACCCCACCAACGCGCCGAACGACGCTCTGGAAGCACACGCGCTCTCCAAGACCTATCATTTGCCGCCGCCGCCAGGCCGCTCAGGGTCACTGACCGTGAAGGCGGTTCGCGACGTCAGCCTGACGCTGAAACCCGGTCGAACAATGGCGCTGGTGGGCGAAAGCGGTTGCGGAAAATCGACCATCGCGAAAATGCTGTCCGGGCTGGAGCCTCCCACCGAGGGCGAGATCACGCTTGACGGCAAGGACCTGGCCAAACCTTCGGCGCGGCTTTCCGCCTGGCGCAAGGGCCGCCGCATCCAGATGATCTTCCAGGACCCCTATGCCAGCCTCAATCCGCGCTGGACGGTGGCCAAGATTCTCCAGGAGGCGCTTAAGGCATCGGGAACCGTGTCGCGGCGGGACATGCGTGAGGCCACGCTCGCGGCGCTTTCGGCGGTCGGCTTGCCCGGCAATGCCGCGGCCAAGTTCCCGCACGAGTTCTCCGGCGGGCAGCGGCAGCGCATCTCGATCGCCCGCGCGCTCGCGTGCGAGCCGCAGTTTCTCATATGCGACGAGCCGACTTCGGCTCTGGACGTGTCCGTCCAGGCGCAGATTCTCAACGTGCTCAAGGATGTGCAGGCTGAGCGTGGCCTTGCTTTCCTTCTTATCACGCATGACCTTTCGGTCGTGCATCACATGGCCGACCATGTTGGCGTGATGTATCTCGGGCAGTTGGTGGAAGACCGCGAAGCCGGCGACCTCTTCGCTGCTCCCGCCCATCCTTACACGCGAATGCTGCTCGACACGATTCCACGTGCCGACAGACCCGGACGCCGGCCCGCCGTGATGAGCGGCGAAGTGCCGAACCCGATTTCACCACCGACCGGGTGCCCGTTTAATCCCCGATGTTCGTTTGCGAACGACCGCTGTCGCGCCGAACGACCGGTTCCAACACCGGTCTCCGGCGGCCATGTCGCATGTCACGCCATCGAAGAAGGACGTCTTGCATGACCAAAGTTCCCGATCGTTTCACTTTCGCCGAACAGCGCCCGGAAAAATTCGCCTCGCAAGCACTGCATCAACGGCTGATCGCCGCGGCGCCGCGAAAGCTCGCCTTCACGGGCGAGGCAACCTATCAGGACTGGTCGCGACAGTTGCGCGCAAAGCTGATCGAACTCCTTCGCATGCCCGAGCGGCCGGTGGGCGCGCCGCGTGTCGAGATGCTGGGCGAGCGCAACGACATGGGCGATCACTTCACGCAGGACCTTGTATTCGAGAGCGAGCCCGGCGTCGAAGTCCCCTGCCGTCTGCTGTTGCCGAAAAACACGCGCGGTCCCTTGCCGGTCATGATCTGCCTGCAGGGGCATACCACCGGCATGCACATCTCGATTGGAGAAGTGGTGCACGATCGCGACGTTGAAGATCTCGGTGGCGATCGTGATTTTGCGCTTCAGGCAGTGCGGCGAGGCTATGCGGCCATTGCCATGGAGCAGCGCGCCTTCGGCTTGCGCTCCGACGGACGCGCCGATTGCTGCCGCAGGACCCTGGAACTGGAGGTCAACGACGACAATCACACCTGTAAGCACACGGCGATGACCGCGCTGCTGCTTGGTCGCACGATCCTCGGCGAGCGGGTGTTCGACATCATCCGCGCCTGCGATGCCATCGCGGAAATCGACGGGGTCGATGCCGATGCCATCAACGTGATGGGAAATTCCGGCGGCGGTACCGTCGCGTGGTATGCCGCCGCCGTCGAGTCGCGGATCAAGGGCGCGATTGTGGCCTCGTGCTTCTGCACGGTCGGAAAGAGCATCGGCGCAATCGATCACTGCACCGACAACTACCTGCCGGGCATGCTCGAATGGTTCGACTTCGCCGATATAGCCGGCGCCATCGAGACGGCGCGGATCGCGGTCGTGATGGGACGGCACGATCCGCTGTTCCCGCATCAGGGCGTCGACGAGGCTTTCGCGCAAGCGCGGTCAATCTTCGCGGCGCAGGGACGGCCTGACGATATTGTGTTTGCGCAGGGCGAAGAAGGTCACCGCTTTTACGAGGACATCGGCTGGTCGGCATTCGAGAGGGTGATGTCGCAACCCGCCGCCTAGAGCAATTCCAGGTGAAGTGGATGCCGGTTCACCGTCCGGAGTTGCGTAAAAATAGAGAGCCAGAGCTGTTCCGCGTTTCCGTTAAACACGCAGTCGCTCCGGTCCCGACAATCCAAAATATCTGAACTTTATACGCGCAGCGACGGCTCCCAGGTCGCGGCGCTCAGGAGAAAATTGTGTCCCACGTAGAATCCCACTTCGCTCGCCTTCACGGCATTCATGACATCAGGGTCGAAACCGGTGTTGCGGCCCAGCCCGGCGACGGCGAGGTTCGTCTTCGTATGGCCAGGGGCGGGATATGCGGATCGGATCTTCACTACTACGACCATGGCGGGGTGGGTACGATCCGCGTCCGCGAACCGATCATCCTTGGTCACGAAGCCTCGGGCTATGTCGAAGCAGCGGGCCGGGGCGCGGATCTTGCCGTCGGTACGCTGGTTGCGATCAATCCCAGTCAGCCCTGCGGCCGCTGCGACCGTTGCGCTGCCGGATTGCCGCGGCACTGCCGGAACATGCGCTTTCGCGGCAGCGCCATGTATATGCCCCATGAGCAGGGCCTCTATCGCAGCCGGTTGACCGTGCCGGCATCGCAATGCGTTGCCTTCCCGGAGGGCGCGGACCCTGGCGCGGCCGCGTGCACGGAACCGCTTGCCGTTTGCCTTCACGCCCTATCGCGGGTTCCGGGCAATCTTGGCGGAAAGCGGGTCTTGGTGACCGGAGCAGGTCCTATTGGCCTTTTGACGGCGGCAGCAGCCAAAGCAAAGGGGGCCGGCTTCGTTGCGATCACGGATGTGCAGGACAAGCCGCTTGCGATTGCCACAAAAATGGGTGTCGACCAGACATTTTGCGTCGGAACGGACGCGAACTGGAGGGCGTCGCTGGGCGAAATGGATGTGGCGTTCGAATGCTCGGCTGCCGCAAGTGCAATCGAGGATGCGGTCGAGGCGCTCAAACCATGCGGCACTCTCGTAGAGGTCGGGGTTGCCGGCAACACCTCGCTTCCGCTTGGGCGGTTGGTCGCCAAGGAGATCACAATGATCGGGACCCATCGCTTCGACCAGGAATTTCAGGAAGCTGTCAGGATGATCGCCGATCAGACGATCGACGTCGCGCCGATGATCACCGGCGTCTGGCCGCTGTCCCAGGTTCGGGAAGCGCTTGATGCGGCGCTTGATCGGGCACAAAACTCGAAGGTTCAGATCAACCTTCAGGAGGTCAATTGATGGTCAGGCCCGCAGGCGCATCGCCTTCGGAATCGTAGTTGCATAGTGTCACCCCCCGCGGTCCATAAGCGCGACCGCCAGCTCGAGACGTTGTCGACCGCGGCAACCGCCGGCCAGGCGTTACTTTTGGCGCTGGATCGATGGCGGTTTCCGGCCTATCTTGGTCCCATGAGCTACCCCGCCGATGAGAGTGGTCCGCGTGTTCATCGCTGGACCTATACCGCCGAGGCAGACGAAGTGGCGCTCGTTCTGCCTGATGGATGCATCGATATACTTGTCTCCTGGAGCGACAGGATCGGACATGCGCTGATTGGCGTCACCGATTTGGACTTCGCGCCAAGGCAAGTGAAGCTTCCGGCCGGAACGTCTTTGATCGGCTATCGGTTGCGGCCCGGGGCCACCATCCGTCTCGACGACGTCCAGTTCGGACGCGACGACCTCTGCGGTCTGGAAGCAGAGATCGACGACAGGGTCAGCTACGACCAGGAAGCTTCCGAGATCATTGATATTCTCGGCCTTCCCGACAGCAGCGTGGAGTGGGCGGCCAGGCAGCAGGGGGTGTCGGAGCGAAGCCTGCAACGTCATTTCAGGAAACTCTCCCTGCCGTCTCCGGCCTTCTGGCGACAGCTGGGACGAGCCAGGCGGGCGGTGCAGGCCTTGCCATGTCGCGCTCCGATCGCAGAGATTGCGCTCGAATATGGCTACAGCGATCAGGCGCATATGACGCGGGAGTTCGTCCGGTGGTTTGGATGGACTCCCGCGCAGCTTCGCCAACAATCAGGCGCGATGAACGATCTGGCGCAGCCCGGCCTGGGCAACTGGTGAAAGCGTGTCGCCCTGAAGCCTGAACGCCTGACTTAGAAAGGCGTCGCACCGTTTTTCCGCAATGTCCGACAATCGGTTGATTTTTATGTGACGGCGATGTTTGCCGCTGCCTTCCAGAATTCGGTCCGGATCGTTCAATCGCGCGCCATGGGTGAATTCCAGCGAAACGTGGTTTGTATGGGTAAAGATGCCGCAGAACTGCGATTTGGTCTGCCCAGGGACGCTCTCGAAGACGAGGCCGCCATATTTTTCGACGCCTGCAGCACCGGGCTCGACCTTCAGGATCGCGGCTTTCAGCCGCTCGATGATTTCGTCCATCATCCTGTCACCCCGGCAGTTGCACTGCGGAGCAAATCTCGATCAGGTAGCCGTTCGGATCAGCCACATATGAGGTCGTCTGCCCCCATGGCTCGTCCCGCACGTCCTGAACGAGCGTGGCGCCGGCATCGACTGCCCTTTTCAAGGCGCTCGCGACGTCATCCGTTTCGAAGGCGATCTCGAATGTGGGGGCATCCGGCCTTGGTGAAGCCGGGTTCTTGTCGAGCTGGCGCATCAGCGCTTTCGAGGAAAAGGCGAGCTTGGTCTCGCCGGTCGCCAGTTCGCCGTAGTCGCCGCTTTCGTGGAGAAAGGCGCGTTCAAAGCCGAACGCCTTCTCGAAGAAGTCCACGGATGCCGGGACGTCATCCACGTACAAGATTGTGTAGCGAAATATCATTTCAGGAGCCTCAGACTGGGTTGGTTCACATTCGCTGTAATCCCATCGGCATGACACGTCTTGAAGAAATCCGACACTACGCAATCATGCGAACGCCGTCATCGACGAACTCTTTTGCCGTCCAAATGCCAACGCGCTCCCTGCAGGCCAACCGGACCACAGCATTCGGAGTCGCCGTGACCGATGCCAGGCAACCGGTGGTTTCGTTTGAGGAAGGTCTGCGCGAATTGCGGGCGCTTCGGTGACCGCCCGTGATCGGAAGTCGACGGGCGCTTTCGTTATTGCGGGGACCGTTCCGGCATGAGTTGATCGAGGGTCACCTCGGCAAACTGCGCCAGAAACAGCGATTCCGCCTGTTCCATCGTGTCTGAAAGCGCCGCGTTGACGCGTTCCTGAACCTTGCAATCGGGATGCGCGTTGCGGTTTCCGATGGCAAACAAAGTGGGCCGGCCAAGGGCCTCGTAAACGGCGAGCAGCGTGATCTGGTGGAGCGGCCGCGCAAGTTGCCAGCCGCCGCCGTGGCCCTTTCCGGATTTGACATGGCCGGCCTCGCGCAGGCCCGCCATCGTCCGGCGAAACACGGCCGGGTTGGTGCCCATGCTTTTTGCCAGCGCCGCCGAGGTCAACGGCTTGTCGACCTGGCCCATATGCAGCAGCACGTGCAGCACATCCGACAGGCGGGTATCCTTGTTCATCCTGCATTTGCTCCACGGTTCTTATGTATCAGTTGTTGATGCATGAAATCGGACCTGATATGTAGCTCCAACTGATACATATCATGAGGCCGCGATGTCCAGCACAGACAGTTCCTTTTCAGCCGGTTCGCCTGCGGCCAGAGAGCCAACGGCAGCCGCAAAGGCCTTCTCCGACCCGGGCGCGGTATCATCCTATGTCAGCGATACGCCCAGAAAGGTGCCCGGTCTCGCCGATCTGCACCGCATGACCACACTTCTGCTCGACGAGCACGCGCCGGAGGCCGCCCATATTCTCGTGGTTGGCGCTGGCGGCGGCCTGGAACTGAAGGCGATGGCGGAAGCGCGGCCCGGCTGGCGGTTTGACGGCGTCGATCCCTCGGCAGCGATGCTGGATATCGCCCGGCAAGTGACCGCGCCCCATGCCGGGCGGATCGCGCTTCTCGAAGGGACCGTCGATCAAACCGGGGCCGGCCCTTACGATGGCGCGACATGCCTGCTCACCCTGCATTTCCTCGACAGGGACGCGCGCCTGCACACGCTGCAGGAAATCCGTCGCCGCCTAAAGCCGGGCGGCGTGATCGTGGTCGCGCACCACGCCGCACCTGACGGGAATGCCGGTCTCTGGCTGGAGCGTTCCGCCGCCTTCGCCAATCGCGCCGATGCCGATCGCGTTGGCGCGGCCGCATCGGCAAAGGCGATGCGCGCGCAGTTGCCGCTCCTTGCGCCAGACGAGGAAGAAGCGCTGTTGCGGGAAGCCGGGTTTTCGGCGCCGGCCTTGTTCTATGCCGCCTTCTCGTTTCGCGGCTGGGTCGCAATCGCCGGCTGACGGTCGCCGCGATCCCACGAAAGCCGGTGCGGCGTCGATCAAACGCTGCGATTTCGCCGCTACGCCGCCGTCTCCGGAATGCGGGCAATCACCTTGATTTCCACGTCGAAACCGGCAAGCCAGTTGACGCCGACAGCGGTCCAGTTCGGGTAGGGCGCTTCGGGAAACACCTCGTTCTTCACCTCCATGAAGTCCGCGAACTGGCGTTCGGGGTCGGTGTGAAAGCTGGTCACGTCGACGATGTCCTCAAGCCCGCACCCGGCAGACGCCAGGACCGCCTTCAGGTTGGTGAAAGCCTGCCGCGCCTGTTGCCGGTAATCCGGCTCCGGGCTGCCATCGGCTCGGCTGCCGACCTGGCCGGATACGAAAAGCAGGTCGCCCGACCGGATGGCCGCGGAATAGCCGTGCGCCTCGTAAAGGGCGTGCCGGTTTGCGGGGAAGACGGGTTCTGGCTTGGTCATTGTCTGGCTCCATTGGCTGGCGTGTTTCGGCCTTCTCAGTCTGCGCGTGAAATGATATACGCAGCGTATGTCAAATAATACACATACGCTGCGTATGTCAATGGGTATGCGCCAGCGTTGGAAGACGGAGCACGATATGGCCTCGATGACCCGATCTGAGATGATGGAAAAAACCCGCGCCAAGCTGATTGCCGCGGCGCGGCGGGCCTTTGCGGAAAAAGGCTTCGCCGCCGCGTCCATGGACGATCTGACGGCGGCCGCAGGACTGACCCGCGGTGCACTCTACCATAATTTCGGCGACAAGAAGGGTTTGCTGGCGGCCGTGGTCGCCCAGGTCGACGGCGAGATCGCGGCGAGGGCCCGGGAGGCGAGCCGGCATGTGGAGGGCGTGTGGGAGGCGCTTCTGGCCGAGGGCGTGACCTATATCGAACTGTCGCTCGAACCCGAGGTGCAGCGCATTGTCCTGCTGGACGGGCCCGCCTTTCTCGGCGACCCGTCGCACTGGCCAAGCCAGAGTGCCTGCCTTGAGGAGACCAAACTGGCGCTTGCCGAGCTGATTGACGCCGGCATCGTCAAAAATGTGGATGTCGAGGCGGCCGCGCGATTGCTGAACGGAGCGGCGCTCAATGCTGCGCTCTGGGTGTCGGCCAGCGACAGGCCGGAGGAAACCCTTGTCGGGGCCATCGAGGCTTTCACCGCACTGGCGTCGGGACTTCTTGCCGACTGAGCTCGGCTCTTTTCGGGCCGGAACAGGGCCGTCCGCGCGGGCCGCATTGCCGCGACCCCGCGCTTTGCTTGCCTATCACTCAGCTATGGCGGATTTCCGTGCCGAGGACCTTGAGGCATTCCCGCATGAAGGCGGCCAGCCCGGTCCAGCCCTTGGCCGATACCATCGTGCCATCGACATAGGCCTCTTTCGGCTCGACGTCGATATAGGTGCCGCCGACCGCCGCGACCTCCGGGGCGCAGGCGCCGAGACCGGCGACCTTGCGGCCCTTGAGCACGCCGGGCACGGCCATCAGGATCTGCACGCCGTGGCAGATCGTGAAGATCGGCTTGCCGGCATCGTGGAAATGCCGGACCATCGCCTGGATGCGCGGATCGGTCCGGATATATTCCGGTCCGCGGCCGCCCGCGGCATAGACCGCGTCATAGCTGTCGAGCTCGGCCTCGGCCTCGGAGAAGGTCTTGTTGATCTCGGCGAAATGGCCGGGCTTTTCGGTATAGGTCTGGTCGCCCTCGAAATCGTGGAGCGATGTCTTGATCAGGTCGCCTTCGCTCTTGTCCGGGCAGACGACGTGAACCGTGTGGCCGACGGCCTCCATGCCCTGTTGATAGACGTAGATTTCATATTCTTCCGTGAATTCGCCGGTGAGCATGAGGATTTTCTTGCCGCTCATCTCGATCTCCTGATTATGGGATTGATCCGTCCGGCCGCCGCAAGACGGCCGGACAGGGTGTTTCGGTTCAGAACGGGGAGTCGGGGAAGTAGAACTGGTCCGCGTTCTCGGGCGTGATCAGCGGGGCGTCCAGCTTGAACGATCCGCGCATCGGCGCCTGGCCCGCGAACTGCGCCGCGGTCATGTACATGGCCGAGGCGATCATCGACGGCGGGTAGGGCGTGGAGATGGGGGTGCGCTCGTCGCCCGCCTGCACCATCTCGATCACCTGTTTCATGCCGTTGCCGCCAAGCGCGTACTGGACGTCTTCCCGTCCGGCCTGATCGACGGCCTCGATCACGCCGAGCAGCATGTCATCATCATTGGCCCAGACCGCATCGATATTCGGATAGCGCGCCAGATAGTCCTGCATCAGGGTGAACGCTTCGTCCTGGTTCCAGTTGGCATACTGCATATCGAGGATTTCGATGTCGGTCTGGTCGATGACATCCTTGAAGCCCTTGATGCGTTCGTCATCGATCACGGTGGGGATGCCGCGCAGCACGACAATCTCGCCTTCGCCGCCGAGTTTGTCGACCAGCCACTTTGCCGTGTTCGCGCCAACGGCGATGTTGTCGCCGGCGACATAAAGGTCCTGGATCGACGGGTCGGAAAGACCCCGGTCGACCACGGTGATGAAGGTGCCATTCGAGGCGACCTGCTCCACCGGCCCGGTCAGTTCCTCCGACGTGAAGGGCAGGATGACAAGCGCGTCGAGCTCGTTCGTCGCCGACAGGTCCTCGAGCGAAGACACCTGCGCGGTCGCCGACGAAGCTGTCGAGACGATGATGTCGATGTTCGGGAATGCGGCCTCGATCTGCTTTTCCGCCTGCTCGGCGTGGTAGACGACGCCGCCCGTCCAGCCATGCGTGGCCGCCGGCACGGAGACCGCGATGGTGAATTCCTTGTCCTGGGCAATAGCTGCTTGCCCGAACAGCGTTCCCGCCATCACTGTGGCTGACAGGAGCGCCAGCCTTCCAGTCTTGATTGTCATAGTTTCCTCCTCCTCAGTTAAGATATGAGCCTCGCCGTTTCAGCGAGAGCTGGTGAAGCGGTGAGCCAGCATGGCGATGATGATGATCGCCCCCTGGACCGCGGCCACGAGGTATTCCGACACCATGTCCGAAAGAACCATGACGTTGGCGATAACCTCGAGAATGAGCGCGCCGGCAACGGTGCCCCAGATATGGGCCTTGCCGCCGCGCAGAAGCGTGCCGCCGATAACGACGGCGGTGATGACCTGTAGCTCCCAGAGCTGACCGGTGGTCGGCGTGGCGGCGCCAAGGCGCGGGACGTAGCAGATCGCGGCAACGGCGACGCAGAAGCCCTGTATGACGAAGGCCATGGTCCTGATCCGGCCGACATGAACGCCGGAAAACCGCGCGACGTCGGAGTTCGAGCCGACGGCGGTGACGCGGCGGCCGTATTTCGTCCGGTAGAGGATGAACGCGCCGAGCAGGGCGATCACGATGGTGATCAGCACCGGATAGGGAATGCCGAGGAAATCGCCGAAATAGACGGGCCGGTAGGCACTCCTGAGGCTGCGATCGATGGACAGCGAGCCGCCGTCGGTCATGTAGGTGATGAAGGCCCGGAAAATCCCCATCGTGCCGAGGGTGACGATGAAGGGCTCGATCCGCCCCACGGTGATGATCAGCCCGTTCAGCAGGCCGCAGAGCGAACCCACGACCAGTGCGACGAGCGCGCCCGCCGGGATCGCCCAGGGGCCAAGGTAAGGGACGAGCGCATTCATCGCCATGATCATGATGCCGACGACGAAGGCCAGCATCGAGCCAACGGACAGATCCAGCCCTCCGGTCGCGATCACGAAGGTTGCGCCGACGCCGATAATGGCGATGAAGGCGCTGCGCGTGATGACGTTCAGGATATTGTTCGTCGCCATGAAGTTGGAATTGATCATCGTGCCCAGCAGCACGATCAATGCCAGGGCGATGAACGGAGCGAGATCGCTCCAGCGGATCTTGAAGCCTTCTCTTTCCGGAAGCGTTGTTATGTCTGCGCTGCTCATGCGCGGTTCCTCCCCTCGGTATCATGTCTGCTGCTTGCGGCGGCATAGACGACGTTCTGCTCGGTGATGTCCGCGCCCGTCAGCTCGGCAACGAAACGTCCTCCACGCATCACCAGCACCCGGTCGGACAGGCCGACGAGTTCGGGCAGTTCGGACGAGATGACGATGCAGGCCTTGCCCGCCCGGACGAGTTCGTCGATGAAGCGGTAGATCTGGCTCTTGTTGCCGATGTCGATCCCCCGCGTCGGCTCGTCTATGATGACGATCGAGGGTTCGGCGAGCATCACCTTGGCCAGCAGCAGCTTCTGCTGGTTGCCGCCCGAAAGCTGCCCGGCCTCCACCGAGAGCGTGCGAACCCGGATGTCGTAGTCCTGAACCGCAGACTGCACGGCACCCGCTTCCTTCCTGCGGTTGAGGCGCAAGCCGGGAAGGATCATGTCGAGCGCCTGGAGCGTGAGGTTCGGCCCCAGTCCCTCGTTGAGGAGGAGGCCTTTGCCCTTGCGGTCCTCGGTCAGGTAGACGACGCCCGCGGCCATCATCGAGCCGACATCTGGCTTTGCAACGGGCGTGCCGCTGACCGAGATCGCGCGCGCCTGGGCCGGTCGAAGCCCCATCAGCCCCTCGATCAGTTCCGTGCGGCCGGCCCCGATCATGCCGCCAATGCCAAGAACTTCTCCCGGCCGGACGCTGAAGGAGCCGGAGAACCGGCCGTGGTCGACGGAGAGCTCCTCGACGCTCAAAATCGGTTCCGCGGTCGCCGGTTCCCGTTTCGGCGGGTAGAGCATCGAGAGCTCCCGCCCGACCATCAATTCGGCCATCTGGCGCTGGTCGAGGTCCTGCGCGGGCCAGGTGCCGATCATCTTGCCGTCACGCAGCACGGTGACGCGGTCGGCCACCGCCTCGACCTCTTCCAGCCGGTGGGAGATATAGAGCACGGCGACGCCATGGGCGCGCAGGTTCCGGACGATCTCCAGAAGCGCGTCGACTTCGTCATTGGCCAGCATCGCCGTCGGCTCATCCAGGATCACGACCTTGCGATCGTCGAGCAGGGCACGGGCGATCTGGACAAGCTGGCGCTGCGCGAGCGGCAGATCGCCCACAAGCGTGGTGGGGCGCGCCGTGGAGCCGACGCGCGCCAGCACCTCGGCCGTGCGGCGGTTCATCATGCGGTCGTCCACGGCAAACCCGCGCGACAGTTCGCGCCCAAGAAAAAGGTTCTCGGCGACGGTGAGATCGGGCGCGAGCAGGATTTCCTGATGCACCAGGACCACGCCGGCATCCTCGGCCTGAACGGCGTTGGCGAAGGCGACCGGCTTTCCCGCCATCGACATCGCGCCGCCGGTCGGCGTGGCGTGACCCGAAAGAAGCTTCATCAGGGTCGACTTGCCGGCGCCGTTCTCGCCGATGATCGCGTGCACCTCGCCCGCATCTATATCCAGCGTCACATCGCTCAAGACCGTAATCGGGCCATAGGCCTTGGAAAGGTCCTCGGCGCGCAGCACAGGCGTTTCCCGCGCCGGGCCGTCAACGGCGGTATCAGTCACGGCGAAGCTCATTCGAAAGCCGCCGCGAGCCGGTCCCGCGACCGCTCGATGTGATCGTGCATTGCGTGGTAGGCCGCATCCGCATCGCCGGCGCGGAACGCGGCGAGAAGGCGTTCGTGCTCCTCCAGCGCTTCCTGGGTCACGCGGCTGTGGAACATCAGGCGGAAGATGTGCAGATGAATGTGTCTGTCGGTCAGCGCCTGGCGGGCGAACTCGTTGTCCGCGACCTTCAGGATCTCGTCGTGAAAATGCGCATCCGCCCGGGCAAAGCGGGAATAGCGGCTGTTGCGGCTCACGGGCTGCTCGCCCTTCTCCATGTCGGCCGCGGCGTTTTCCAGACGCTCGAGTTTTTCAGGGGTCAGCCTGAGGCAGGCCTGCCGGGCGCTCTCCGGCTCGAGCATCAGCCGGAACCTGTAGAGATCGTCGAACTCTTTCGGGGTCAGCTGGGGCGCGGCGGAGTAGCCGATCAGGTGGGCCTTGCGCACCAGTCCCTCGCGCTCCAGCCGGGTTAGGGCGTCGCGCACCGGGGTCTGGGAGACATTCAGCTCCCGCGCCAGCTGGTCGATCGGGATTCGCGCTCCCGGCAGGATCTCCAGCGACATGATGCGTTGGTAAATCTGTTCGTGAACGCTTTCGGAAATGCTCAGGGGCCGTGCGAACCCGGCTTTCTGGTCGTGATCCGTCGCTGCCGCCATCTGAACCTCCCCGTCCTGCATTCTTGACATGGTTCGTTTTATCCCCGATATGATATCCAATGTCAAATACAATATCATATACGATTTGATACGGGAGGGTGGGCATTTGTTGGTTTCGGCCGATTATCTGCGCGCGATTGCGGAGAAGGCGCTTCTTGCGCAGAAGGTCGAGCCCGCCAATGCCCGGCTCCAGGCAGACCTTCTGATTGAAGCGGAACTGCGGGGCCTGCCGTCTCATGGCCTTCAGAGGTTGCCCCGGCTGGTTGCGCGTCTGCGCGCCGGCCTTGCCGATCCAGCTGCAGACGGCAAGGCGCGCAGAACCGGTGCCGGCGCTTTCACCATCGATGGAGAGCGTGGGCTCGGTCCGGTTGTCATGATGCGCGCCATGGAGCGTCTTGCGGCGGTGACGCCCGAGCAGGGCATCGCGCTGGCATCGATCCGCAACGCAAATCACATCGGGATGCTCGCCTATTATGTGGAGGCGGCGGCCAGGCGGGGATTGATCGGCATCGTGATGACCACCAGCGAAGCGCTGGTGCATCCCTATGGCGGCACGGAAGCAATGCTGGGAACCAATCCGATCGCCATCGGCATCCCCACCGGCGCCGAGCCCTTTATCCTCGACATTGCAACCAGCCGCGTCTCGATGGGGAAAATCCATCACCACGCCCTGACCGGCGCGCCGATCCCGGATGACTGGGCCGTCGATGCGGACGGCCGCCGCACCACCGATCCCGAAGCGGCGCGGACCGGCGCGATCGCGCCCTTCGGCGACGCCAAGGGATACGGTCTCGGTCTCGCCGTGGAACTGCTGGTCGCATCGTTGGCGGGCTCGGCCTTCGCGCCCGAGGTCGGCGGCACGCTGGACGCCACCAGACAAGCGAACAAGGGCGACATCATCATTCTGATCGACCCCGCGGTCGGCGAGGGCCATCCATCCGGGCTGGCCGCTTACCTTAATCGCCTGCGCGCCTCGCGGCCGGCAGACCCTTCGAGGTCGGTCGCTATTCCAGGTGACGGCATGCGCGCCCGCAGGATGAGGGCGCTCGCCGAGGGCATCGACCTGCCCGATCCGCTGCATCAAGAAATCCGGGCCCTCTCGGAAGGCTGAGGAAAAATCAAAGGAGACAGGATGACCCTATTCGGCACGATCAGAGCCCCGAGAGAATTGATCTTCGGCTCGGGCCAGCGTCACGCGCTCGGGGCGGTCGCTGCAAAACTCGGGCAGCGCGCCCTGGTGGTGACAGACGAGCGGCTGGCCGGCGATGGCGATTTCAACCGCATGGTGGCGCAACTGGAGGCTGCCGGCCTCGCCGTGCAGGTCGATGGTTCGGCGCTTCCGGACGTGCCCGTCGAAGCCGCGGCGTCAAGCGCCGCGGCGGCCCGGGACTTCGCGCCCGATCTCGTGATCGGCGTCGGCGGAGGGTCCTGCCTCGACATGGCCAAATGTGTGGCCGTGCTGTTGACCCATGGCGGCAGGCCGCAGGATTATTACGGCGAGTTCAAGGTGCCCGGTCCGGTGATGCCGCTGATCGCCATTCCGACCACGGCGGGCACAGGCTCCGAGGCGACGCCGGTCGCGGTGCTCTCGGATTCCGAACGGCAGCTCAAGGTCGGGATCTCCTCGCCCTATATCATCCCGACCGTCTCGATCTGCGATCCGGACCTGACGCTGACCTGCCCGCCCGCGCTGACCGCCATTGCCGGCGCCGACGCATTGACCCATGCCATCGAGGCCTTCACGGCGCTTCGCCGCGATCCTGTGCCGGGACTGGCGCAGGAACGGGTCTTCGTCGGCAAAAATGCGACCTCCGATCATTTCGCGCTGACGGCCATCGGCCTGCTCTGGAACGGCCTCGAAAAGGCTTGCGTTGAGGGAAGCGATGTTACGGCCCGCGCCAATGTGATGCTGGGCGCGACGACAGCCGGCCTTGCCTTCGGCGTTGCCGGAACGGCCGCAGCCCATGCGATCCAGTACCCGGTCGGCGCGCTCACCCACACGGCGCACGGTGCTGGCGTCGCCTGCATGATGCCTTATGTGATGGCGTGGAACGCCCCCGCGATCGGGCCTGAACTCGACCAGATCGCAGCGACTATCGGTCTGCAGGGCAGGGCGGAGGTCATCCTGGCCATCGCCGCGCTGTTCGATCGTATCGGCATTCCCCGCACGCTCAGCGATCTCGGCCTTGGCGAAGACCGGCTCGACTGGGTGGCCGAACAATCCTGCGGCATCGCCCGGCTGATCCAGAACAATCCGCGCCCACTGCCGCTTTCAGATATGCGGCGGCTGGTCGGCGCGGCCTATCACGGCGAACTGACCGCACTTTCAACGCATTGAGGGAGAAATCCAATGACGCAAGACACCGCCTTTTCCGGCTATGCCGATCCCGCCCTTCACGCCAGGGGCCTGTTCATCGGCGGGAACTGGGCGCCCGGCGCCGGAGCTATTCCGGTGCATGACCCCTCGACGGGAAACAGGATTGCCGATGTCGCCGATGCCGGCGTCGATCACGCCTTGCGAGCCGTGGATGCCGCCGAGGCTGCCGCCGAAGGCTGGCGCAACACGCCGTCCCGCCAGCGCTCGGAAATCCTGCGCCGCTGGTTCGAACTGATGCGCGCGCATGCAGAAGAACTCGCCCTGCTGATTTCGCTCGAGAATGGCAAGGCGCTGCCGGACGCGCGCGGGGAGGTGGCCTATGCCGCCGAGTTCTTCCGCTGGTATGCCGAAGAGGCGACGCGGGTCGGCGGCGAATTCCGCCACACGCCATCCGGCGCGCACAATATCCTCGTAGATCACGAGCCGATCGGCATTGCCGTTCTCATCACGCCGTGGAATTTCCCGGCCGCGATGGCGACGCGCAAGATCGGCCCGGCGCTGGCCGCCGGCTGCACGGTGATCCTGAAGCCCGCCTCCGAAACGCCGCTGACCGCCTATGCCATGGCCCGGCTCGGCGAGGAGGCCGGCGTCCCGCCCGGCGTGGTGAACGTGCTGACCACCTTGAAGCCCGGCCCCGTGACAGCGGCCATGCTCGCCGACAAACGGGTCCGCAAACTGTCGTTCACCGGCTCCACCGGCGTCGGGCGCACGCTTCTGGCCGAAGCGGCGAAAACGGTGGTGAGCTGCTCGATGGAGCTCGGCGGCAACGCCCCCTTCCTGGTGTTCGACGATGCCGATATCGAGGCCGCGCTCGACGGCGCGATGGTCGCCAAGATGCGCAATGGCGGCGAGGCCTGCACCGCCGCCAACCGCTTCTACGTGCAATCCGGCATTCACGACGCTTTCGTGGAAGGGTTGACCAAGAGGATGGCGGCGCTGAAACTGGGCCGGGGTTACGATCCGGATGTCCAGTGCGGCCCGATGATCACCACCAAGGCGGTGGAAAAGATCGACCGTCTGGTGTCGGAGGCGAAAGCCCGCGGCGCCAGGGCGACGACCGGCGGGGAGCCGTTGGGCGAAAGCGGATACTATTATCCGCCGACGGTGCTGGTGGACGTGCCGACCGACGCGGCGCTGGCGCAGGAGGAGATTTTCGGTCCCGTCGCCGCCGTCTACCGCTTCGAGACCGAGGAGGAGGCCGTGCGTCTCGCAAACGATACTGAATACGGGCTCGCGGCCTATGTCTATTCGGGCGACGTCATGCGGGCGATGCGTGTCGGGCGCGGGATCGATACCGGGATGGTCGGCATCAATCGCGGTCTGATGTCGGACCCGGCTGCGCCGTTCGGCGGCACCAAGCAGAGCGGTCTCGGGCGCGAAGGCGGCGTTACCGGCATCCTGGAGTTCATGGAGCCCAAATATTTCGCCGTCGAGTTTTGAGAGGGGGAAGACGACCATGGCGGAGCGCGATCTCTATCGCAACCGGGATTTCATCCCCGACTTCGACGCGATCATGGCCGAGACGGAGGCGCGCAGCCGCGCCTTCGCCGATCGCTCGCGCGTCGAGCGGAATGTGCGTTACGGGGAAACACCCCGGCAAAGCTTCGACCTCGTCTTTCCGCCGGAGCCCGCTCCCGGTGCGCCCCTTCACATGTTCATTCACGGCGGCTACTGGCGTGCGGGCAGCAAGGAGACGCATACGCTTGTCGCAGCACCCGTGATCGCGGCAGGCGGGATCGCGGCGCTGGTCGGTTATGATCTGATGCCGGAAACCCGGCTGGCCGAAATCGTGGCTGAGGTGCGCGCGGCGGCCCGCCGCCTCGTGGACCTTGCGCCGGAGATCGGCGCGGACCCGGAGCGCTTCACCGTCAGCGGCCATTCCGCCGGCGCCCATCTGGCGTCGCTGCTTGCCTGCAGGGCCCCCGGAGACAATCTCTCGCCGGACGTGCCGAAGCTGCGTGGCATGCTTCTGGTCAGCGGCATTTACGATCTTTCCGACATTCCCGGCTCCTTTCTGAAGGACGAGGCCGGAATGCGCCCGGACGAAGCGCAGGCATGGTCGCCGCTCGCCGCCCGGCACATGCCGGGCCCGCTGCGGATCATCACGCGCGGGGAACATGAGACCGCGCCCTTCCAGGACCAGGCATTCGCCCTTGATGCCCTGCTCGCCCGCGACGCGCAGCAGGCGGAGCTCAGGACGGAACCCGGTGCCAATCACCTCTCGGTCGTCTTCGACCTTGCCGACCCTGAGGCACCCCTCGGCCAAAGGCTGTCCGCATTGGTGGCGTCATCCTGAAGCGTCCCGCCGCGACGACATTTGCCCTCACGAGGCGAATGCGTAGCTGAGTTGCACGAGGTCGTCCTCGCGCGGAAGAAACCCGTTCGAAATGCTCATGCTATGGCGGGATCGCGACCCTTCGAGGCTCTTCGCCTATCGTGTGGCGTGCCGACGTTCCAGCCAGGCGATGCCGAAGTCGACGATGTCGCGTGCCGGGAACAGAAAACAGTCGGCATTGCCGACCTTGCCGTAGGGCGGCCTGTGCGTCGCGACATAGTCCGTGGCGATGCGTTCCACGGCGTCGGCCTGCCCTTCGATGGCATAACAATCGAGAATGCCGTTGCTGTCCCAGTCTTCCGCCTTGTACCAATGTTTCAGGCCGTCCGCGCCGAGCAACGGCATCTCGTAGGTGACGCGGCGCTTGTCCGGAATGTCGGCCACCGCCTCGGCATAGTGCAAGGCCGTCACCGCATCGAGCGGCGCGCCAAGAAGAAGAACCTTGCCGTTGTGGGCAATGAAACGCTCGATCGGGGAGCGGGGCCCGAACGCGTCTCCCAGGGCATGCGGCGCAATGAGGGTTGCGGCAAGCGGGCCGACGGCCACCATGGAGGCGTCGGGATGTGCGCTTCGCCTGGCGCCGGGCTGGCCGGTGAGCAGGGCGTTGAACATTCCGAAGCCGGGATAGACGCTGGCGGTGGCGGGGTTGAAGGCGGGCCAGTTGGAACGCTCGTCATCGGCAAGCGTTGCGCCATTCAGCGTTTCCTCATAGGGCGAGCGATCCCACGAGGCGTAGCCCATCAGCGTCCCGCCGGGCCCGACCGCCGACAGCAGGCAATGCAGCAACGCGTCCGCGCCGCCTTCCACGGGACCGACCGATCGGAGCGATGCATGCACCATGAGCAGGTCTCCCGGCCGCACGCCGAGATCGGTAAATTGCCGTGTGATTTCGGCGGCTGTCGCAGGTCGTGAAGGCGGTTGCGTCAAGATGACCCCCGAATGTGAAGAAAGCGGAAAGAGCCCACCTACAAGCGCTCCAATGCCGTCCGATCTTGTTGCCAAATGTGGTCGGAGCATGGCGCACGAGGCGCTCCATGGCTTCCGGTGAAAATCGTGCGCGATCGCGTGGCCTGTCAGGATGATGCTGGTGATCGGTCGTGTTGTCAAAGACCGGGTTGATGCAAGGTACGCTGTGAATCCATGTTTGTCGGCGTGGTTTTGGCGGCGCCACGGTGCCGCTCTCGGGATACCACCTCCAGGACTCGGGCCTCGATATTCTCGGCTTGAGCATCGGCTCGGCTCCGCTACGCGATTATCTGGCATCTGCCGGCGAACTGATGGCTGCCGCGCAGCATGCCGGTTGGACGCCGCCCTGCAGGTCATGCCTCTCGCCGACGTCGCCAGCCCTCAGGGTCGCGCGGCGGTGCGCTTCCAGCATGCGATCAACAACACGTTCCTCACCGAGGAGGAGGACTGTACCGGGCCGCGCTGCTTTGCCTCGTCCCTCGATGTCCTCGACGTCAATCACAAGGCCGGCAACTGGTTGATGCTGCTGGAATGGAAATGTCGATTCCAAATAAGAAATAAATTTGTCTAGATGTGAGCTTAAGAGGTTGTCGCGGTTGAGACAGAGCCGGCTGATCGGTTCCTTCTGAGCAGGCAGGTCGGGCCATTATCTGCCGGAAACGTTGGGGCTGGCGGATCGTGGCTCTCGGTCAACGGATGCCCGAAGGGTCCGCAAGCGTTGGGACCTTTATCGGGCGCGGTCAGCGGCGCGCCCGCAGCTCGCTCAGGCCTTCCTCGAACGAGATCACCGGTCGATAGCCGAGTTCGCGTTCTGCCTTTCGGGTGTCGAGCGTGATCTCCACAGCGCTCGTCGCATAGTCCTGAAAACTGATCGGTCCTTTCAACCTGCCGCCGCTCAGGCGGTGCATGCCATCGCCGAGCCGGGCGATCATGCGGAGCGCACCGCGCGGTACGCTCCGGCTGCCGGCGTCCAGTCCCTGGCTTTCGAGCAGGCCGCTGACGGTTTCGCGAAACGGGCGGGCCGGGCCGTCGGTGACGTGATAGATCGCGCCGCGTCCGCCATGGGCGAAGGCCAGATCCACGGCATGGCAGAGATTGGCGATATGCAGGCTGGACGAGCGGTAGCCGCCGTCGGAAATCCAGGCGAACCTGCCGCTCTTCACGGCTTCGACCAGCACCGGAAGCGCCGTCGTGTCATCGCGGCCCCAGACCATGCGCGGGCGCAGGATGACCACATGCTGCCCCTGGGCCGCGGCGCGCAGCGCGATCCTCTCCGCCTCGGCCTTGCCCGCCGCATAGGCACCGGCGGGACGATCCGGATAGGGTGTCGTTTCATCGACATTGCGCAACGGACGGCTGTCCTGCAGGACGGAATCGGTACTGATATGGACGACCTTATCGATGCCGGCCTCCGCGGCGGCCTCCAGGACGCGCCGCGTACCGGCCGGATTGACAGAGGCGGCCGCGGAGCCGGCACCATGATCGACATTGGCCGCGGCATGAATCAGCCCGTCGGCGCCAGACAAGAGCGGCGCGAGATCGGCAGTCAGCATGTCGCCCAGAACCGGGCGAGCGCCCCAGGAGGCAAGGCGCTCGGCAGCCTCCGGATTGCGGACAAGCCCCGTGACCTTATCGCCTTTCGCGATGAAGTGGCGCAGCAGGTTGCGGCCGACATAGCCCGCAGCGCCGGTGATGAAGATGTGTCGCTCAGCCATTGCCATTTCCGATGCCATCTTTGCCGAAATCGGCGAGGGTTTCGATATCACTCAGGATTTCCGCGCGCTCGGCCTCGTTCCAATCATGAAGTTCGAGGTGCTGCTGGTATTTCAGCCCCTCAAGCGCCAGCCAGGCGAGCCGGGCAGCGCGGGGATTGCTCGCCTCGGCCAGAATGTGCCGGGAGAGTGTCTTCTGGTTGCGGTGGAATTCGGCACGCAGTTCGGCGTCCTGCATCAGGGCGGAGACGAGGCTCAGCACCGCCGGGTTGCCGTCAGGCACCGGCGGGCTGCGCCGGGCGGCCTCGATGCGGCCCTTCAGAGGTGCATCGGGTTTGCCCTCAAACGGCGCCGCGCAGGCTTTGTTGAACGCGTTGTCCGCCTGGATCGTGCGATTCACCAGAGCCGCAATGAGGTCGCGCTTGCTGGCATGCTCGTAAAGCACGGTCGCCTTCGAGACGCCCGCCTCCTTCGCTACCGCGTCGACGGTCAGCACGCCATCGCGTGCAACGACCCGCTCGACCGCATCCAGTATCTTGCTTTGATCGTGTTTTCTTGGCCGCGCCATCCATCACCTGTTTATTTCCGACCGGATGGAAATAAACAGGTGATGGCGGGATGTCAACAAGCTGGCAGAGCCGAACAACGCCGAAGACGGCCCGATACCCCGAACCGAAGGTTTGTCGATGCGCGTGGTGAAAACGGCAAAAAGACCAACAAATGTGCAATCCCGGCTATTGACTGAATTTTAATCCATGCTTAGGCTTCAGGTTAGATATAGGCCCTCTGGCCAACGGCAACCGCGCCCCGTTGAACGTCCTTCAAGGACGCGACGGGGTTTTTTGTTTTTCGACTGGGGAATCGCAGGCACGTGTCCAGATCAGGCCCTGTTTATCCTGTTGCGCTGCTGTTTTCGGCCGGGGGCACTTATGCCTCACTCGGACGGGAAGCGGTTGCCGGCGCGCTTGCGGCTATCGCCGAGATCAACGCGAACGAAAGCCTGCCCGTTCGTCTCGCGCCTTCGATCGCCGATCCGCAGGGCCAGCATTACGCGCATCTGGCGGAGGTCGCTCTCGGCGAAGGCGCCCGGCATATCGTCGGAACCATAACATCGTCCGGCCGCAAGGAAGTCATTCCGGTGGTGGAGAGACAGGGCGGTCTGTTATGGTACGCCTTCCCATACGAGGGTTACGAGGCCAGCGACAGCACGCTCTATTTCGGCACGTGCCCCAATCAGCACCTCCTGCCGTTGTTCGATTATGTGATGCCGCGCTATGGTAGCCGGCCCTTCGTCATCGGCTCCAACTATATCTGGGGCTGGGAAGTGGCGCGCATCGCCCGCGAGCTTGCGGAAGCGCGCGGCGGCTCCCTTGCCGGCGAACGCTATCTTCCGCTCGGCTACACGTCCTGCGACCATCTGATCGCGGAAATCCGCGAGCGCCGTCCGGACTTCATCCTGTCAAACCTGGTTGGCGAAAGCCTTCATGCCTTTCTACGCGCCTTTCATGCGCTTGCGCTCGAGGATGAACGGTTCGCGCCGGAGCGCTGTCCCGTCGTCTCGTGCAACGTGACCGAGGCGGACATCGAGGTGCTTGGCGCGACCGCCTGCGGACACATCACCACGTCGAGTTATTTCGACGGGCTCGACACCCCTGAAAATCGGGCGTTCAAGGCCCGGATTGCCGAGCGCCAGGGCCATCGCAAGGCGATCTCGTCATGTTTCGCTTCGGTCTACTCCGCCGTTTCGGTGCTCGGTCATGCCATTGCCGAGGCTGGCACGGACGATCCGCGGATCGTGCGCCAGGTCGTGACTTCGCGCCGGTTCGATACGCCGATCGGGGCGCTCTCGGTCGATCCCGCGACACAGCACGCAGCGCTTTCGTGCCATATGGCGGAGGTCGGGCAAGACGGACGGTTCCGCCTGTTCGACCGCAGCATCGGGCCGATCGTGGCCGACCCCTATCTTTCCGGTGATCCCGCTCGCGAAGCCTTCCGGCCGATGCCGCGAGCCGAAGGCGCCGCCGGCTTGAAGGTGGTCAGATGAAGACGTTCAAGCGACCAGACCTCGCCGGCAGAAAAGCCCTCATTCTCCACCCGCCGCACGCAACCGCCGATGCGCTGGCGCGGCAACTGGCGCTTTTGAGGATCTCCGCGCGGGTGGTCTGGCCGCAACTCGATCTGGCGGATGCCGAGGCCGACTTCGTGTTTTTCGATGTCGATGGCGGCCATGAAGGCCAGTTTCCCTGGGAGCCGGGTCGTGCCCCCATGCCCACCATCGCGCTGATCGGTTCTGAAGCGCCCGGCCGGATCGAATGGGCGATCGAACAGGGCGCCGATGCCCATCTGTTGAAGCCGATCGGCTCCACAGGCGTCTACAGCGCGCTGCTTGTCGCAAGCCACGCCTTCGAGACAATGCGTCGGCAGACGGATGACATTCGCGCGCTCGAGGGCCGGCTGCGCCAGCGCCCGTCCGTCGTCCAGGCCGTCCTCCTGTTGATGGAAGAGGGCGCGCGCGATCAGGAGGCGGCGATGAAGACCCTGCGCGCCATTGCCATGACCTGGCGGATGACGATCGAGGAAGCGGCGGAAGCCATCTGCAACAATGAGGGCCGCACCAAACGCGGCGCGTGAAAGACAAGGAGAAAGACGTGTCAGTGACGGAAGGCTTTGCACCCTATGGCGAATATCGGACCTGGTACCGGATCACCGGCGACCTGAAATCCGGCAAGCCGCCGCTGATCGTGGTCCATGGCGGTCCTGGCTGCACGCATGATTATGTCGACAGCTACAAGGATGTCGCCGAAAGCGGGCGCGCCGTCGTTCACTACGATCAGGTCGGCAACGGCAAGTCCACGCATCTGCCGGAAAAGGGCGCCGATTTCTGGACCGTCGACTTCTTCAAGAAGGAATTGCATAATCTGATCGATCATCTTGGCATTCGCGATGGCTATTGCGTGCTCGGCCAGTCGTGGGGCGGCATGCTGGGCGCGGAATTCGCAATCGATTGCCCCGCAGGCCTCAAGGCGCTGGTGATCGCAAACTCCCCGGCCGCCATGGAGACCTGGATTTCCGAAGCCAACCGGCTGCGCAAGGCGCTTCCAGGCGGTGTTCACGAGACGCTGCTGAAGCACGAACAGGCCGGCACGACCGACAGCGCCGAGTACAAGGCCGCCACCGACGTGTTCAACCAGAACCATGTCTGCCGGATCGTGCCGATGCCGCCGGAGGTCCAGCACACATTCGATCAGATCGACGCCGACCCCACGGTCTATCACACCATGAACGGGCCGAACGAATTCCATGTTGTCGGCACGATGAAGAACTGGTCGGTGGTCGGCAAGCTCTCAGCCATCGAAGCCCCGACCTATCTGATCTCCGGCCGTTTCGACGAGGCGACCCAGGCCTGCGTCACACCCTTCCTCGATGAAATCCCGGATGTCCGCTGGACCGTGTTCGGCGCTTCGTCCCACATGCCGCATGTCGAGGAGCGGGACGCCTGCATGGCGGCGGTTTGCGCCTATCTCGATGAAAAGGCCCCCTGAGCGGCGCGCGATCAACCCTGAACCAGAAAGCAAAAGAGGAACAGCAGTGATGAAGACAATCAGGCATTTGAAGACAGCAGGCGCCGCGCTCGCCGTCGGCCTTCTTGCGCAGACGGCGCTTGGCGGCCTTGCCCAGGCACAGGATCGCGACGCGCTTCTGAAAGAGCACAGCGGCGGCACCATGATGCTGGGCGCGGTATCGGCGGCCGGCACCATCGACCCGCATGTCAACTACACCGCCGAGTTCTGGCAGGTGTTCCAGATCCTCTATGATGGTCTGGTGAAGTTCAAGCAGGCCTCGCGCGCGGAAGGCTACGAGATCGTTCCCGATCTGGCCGAGGCGATCCCGGAACCGCAGGATGATGGCAAGACCTACGTGTTCAAGCTGCGTGACGGCATCAAGTTCGCCGATGGCACGGATGTGACGGCGGAAGATGTCGTTGCCTCGTTCCAGCGCATTTTCAAGATCAACGGCCCGACCTCCGGCTCGTTCTACAACAACATCGTCGGCGCCGACAAATGCCTCGCCGAGGCGGCAAGCTGCACGCTGGAAGGCGGTGTTGTCGCTGACGAAGAAGCCGGCACCGTGACCTTCCATCTGGTCGCGCCGGATTCGGAATTCTTTGACAAGCTCGCCGTTCCCCACGCGGCAATCCTGCCCGCCGAAACGGCGGCGACGGATGCCGGCACCAGCTATATTCCGGGCACCGGTCCCTACATGATCGAGAGCTACGACCCGAACGACAAGATGGTGATGAAGCGCAATCCGGAATTTTCCGAATGGAGCGTCGATGCCCAGCCGCAGGGTTACCCGGACGAGATCGTCTACCGCTTCGGCATGAACGAGGAATCGATGATCAACGCGATCCAGAACGGCCAGCTCGACTGGATGTTCGATCCGCCGCCGGCAGACCGGCTGAACGAACTCGGCACGCAGTATGCCGACCAGGTTCACGTCAATCCGCTGGCCGCCTTCTGGTACGCGCCGATGAACACCAACCTTGCGCCGTTCGACAACGTCAAGGTGCGCCAGGCCGTCAACTACGCCATCGACCGTAATGCGCTGGTCAACATCTATGGCGGTCCCGTTCTCGCGCAGCCGACCTGCCAGATCCTGCCGCCGGAGTTCCCCGGCTTCGAGGAAAGCTGCCTTTATACCAAGAACCCGGGCACGACATGGACGGCGCCCGATATGGAAAAGGCCAAGCAGCTTGTCGAGGAATCCGGCACAGCCGGGCAGAAGGTGACGGTGGTTGCCGAAGACACCGCGACGTCGCGGGCGGTCGGCACCTATCTGCAGAGCGTTCTGGCTGAACTCGGCTATGATGCCACGATGCAGGCGATCTCGCCGAACATCCAGTTCACCTATATCCAGAACACCGACAACAATGTGCAGATCTCGGTCTCGCAGTGGTTCATGGACTATCCGCAGGCTTCGAACTTCCTGAACGTTCTCCTGTCCTGCGCTTCGTTCAACGAGGGCTCGGACGCCTCGATCAACATTGCGGGCTATTGCAATGAAGAGATCGACGCCAGGATGGCTGAGGCCATGCAGACGGCCGTGACCGATCCGGAAAGCGCCAACAAGATGTGGGCCGAGATCGACAAGGCATTTATGGAACAGGCCCCGGTTGCGCCGCTGTTCACGCCGAAGAATGTCGATTTCACCTCCAAGCGCGTCGGCAATTTCATCTTCTCCAACCAGTTCCGCTGGCTCATCGACCAGTCCTGGGTGCAGTAGCAAGGACGGCTCTGCCGCGCCCGGTCCGCTCGCCTCAAGGTGGGCGACCGGCGGCGGCAGGGCTTCGAAGACATCACAGACAGGGCGTTTGCGCCCTGTTGCCGGCCAGACGAGATCCACGCCCATGACAGACGCAGCGTTACCAGTGAACCCGGCAGAGCCTAAGCCACGCGTCGGGCAAAGCCCGATGCGCCGGGCATGGCTCATCCTGTCGCGCGACAAGGCCGCTATCGGCGCCTTTGTGGTGTTGATGGTGATCGTGCTGGCCTGTCTCGCCGCGCCGCTCTATGCGAAATATGTCGCAAAGTCCGATCCGTTCCGTTCCAATCTCTCGGGTTCGATCGAGATTGACGGCAAGGCCGAGAAGATCATGCAGGCCTCGACCTCCGGCCTTGGCCTTGGCGTTACTCCCATCGGCCCCACCTGGCATGGTCAATACATGCTCGGCGCCGACAATCAGGGCCGTGATGTCGCAGCGCGCCTGCTTTACGGCGGGCGTAATTCTCTTCTGATTTCATCGGCGGCAACGCTCATCTGTCTGGTGCTGGCGGCGGCCATCGGCATTTCAGCCGGCTTCTTCGGCGGCTGGGTCGATATGGTCCTGTCGCGGATACTGGAAGTGCTGTGGGCGTTTCCGGTCTATCTCCTGGCCATCTCGCTTTCGATCGTGCTGCTGTCGCAGACGATCGTTCTCGGCCCGATCGAGATCAGTTCGGGAAGCCTCGCGCTGCCGATCGTGATCATCGGCATCATCTACGTTCCCTATATTGCAAGACCGATCCGCGGGCGGGTTCTGTCTCTGCGCGAAAGCGAGTTCGTGCTTGCCGCCCGCGGCCTCGGCATTCCGCGCTGGCGCATCCTCGTCAAGGATATCCTGCCGAATGTGACGACCACGCTGATCGTTTATATCCCGATCATGATGGCCCTCAACATCGTCACGGAATCGGCGCTCTCCTTCCTGTCCATCGGCGTCCAGCCGCCGGACGCGAGCTGGGGCACGATCATTCAGGATGGGCAGGGCCTGCTCTACACCCGGCCGATGGTGGCGCTTGCGCCCGGCATCGCGATCGTGCTGACCGTGCTGGCGCTGAATGTTCTCGGCGACAGCGTGCGTGATGCGCTCGATCCCAGAACCAAGATGCGCTGAGGGCCGATCCGATGTTTTTTGCCATCCTCCAGCGCCTCGGCCAGATGATCTTCGTGATGTTCGGCATCTCGACGCTTGTGTTCCTGATCTTCTTTGCAACGCCCGGCTCCGATCCCGCCGCGCGCATTGCAGGACGCAATGCCGCCCAGGAAACGGTTCAGGCGATCCGCAAGGATTTCGGCTTCGACAAGCCGCTGCCCGTTCAATATGTGGTCATGATGAAGAAGCTGTTCGTCACGCGCGACCTGACCTCATTCGTCAATCGCGGGCTCGAAGTCGTGCCACAGGTCATGCGGGCCGCTCCAATCACGCTGTCGCTGGTGTTCGGCGCGGCGGTGCTATGGGTGTTCGGGTCGATCGCGGTCGGGGTTCTGGCGGCGATGTATCGCGACACGGTGATCGACAAGGGGCTGATGATCCTCGCGCTGATCGGTGTGTCGATGCCGGTGTTCTGGCTTGGCGAATTGATGAACCTGGTTTCCCAGAGCCGCTTTCATGACACATGGCTTTTCTCCTGGGTGCCGGGCCTTGGCTACAAGCCGTTCTTCGATGGCCCCTGGATGTGGTTCAAGACGCTGGTGATCCCGTGGTTTACGCTGGCCGCCCTTTACATCGGCATTTATGGCCGTGTTCTGAGGGCCAATCTGGTGGAGGCCTATCAGGAAGACTATGTCCGCACCGCCCGCGCCAAGGGCCTGTCGCCCGGCCGCGTCATGCTGCGCCATGCGCTCAGGATGTCGATGATCCCGTTCGTCACCATGTTCGGCCTCGATTTCGGCGTTCTCGTCGGCGGCGCCGCGCTGTTGACGGAGGTCGTGTTCGGTCTGAATGGCGTCGGCCGCCTGACCTATCAGGCCATGCTCAACCTCGACCTGCCGATGATCCTCGCGACCGTGATGTACGCCTCGTTCTTTGTCGTGGTCACCAATGCCATTGTCGACATCATCTATGTCGTCATTGATCCACGGGTAAGGGGGCACTGATGGAAAAAGCCGCAAACGCACCGCTGCTCGATGTGCAGGGCCTGTCGGTATCCTTCGCCACCGACCGGGGACGGGTAAAGGCAATCGATGACGTGTCGTTCCGTGTTGAGAAGGGAGAAATCCTGTCGATCGTTGGTGAATCCGGATCGGGTAAATCGGTGACCTTGCTGTCGCTGCTCGGCCTCAACGATCCGAAAACCACCTTCGTCGAGGGCTCCGTCGCGTTTCAGGGCAAGCGCCTGCTTGAGCTACCGGACCGGGCGCTGCGCCGGTTGCGCGGCAAGGAAATCGGTCTGATCTCGCAGGATCCGATGACGGCGCTGACGCCGGTCTATACGATCGGCTGGCAGATTGCCGAACAGATCCGCACCCATGAGAATGTGTCGAAGAAGGCCGCGCGTCTGCGCGCGGCCGAACTCCTCGCATCCGTCGGCCTGCCCAATCCGAACGAGGCCGTCGACCGCTATCCGCATCAGCTTTCCGGCGGCATGCGCCAGCGCGCCGTCATCGCCATGGCGCTGTCCTGCAGCCCCTCGCTTCTGGTGGCCGACGAGCCGACGACGGCGCTGGACGTGACCGTGCAGGCGCAGGTTCTGGATCTACTTTTGAAGCTGCGCGACGAATTCGGCTCCGCGATCATCCTCATCACCCATGATATGGGCGTGGTCGCCGAAGTCGCGGACCGGGTTCATGTCATGTATGCCGGACGGATGGTGGAGAAGGGAACGACGGCGGAGGTCTTCGACCGGCCGATGCATCCCTATAGCTGGGGACTGATGGCTTCCATCCCGCCGCTCTACGGCGAAAAACAGTCACGCCTTCCCTCGATTCCCGGCATGCCGCCGACCCCGCAGCAGGCCCCGACCGGTTGCGGTTTCGCGCCGCGCTGTCGGTTTGCAAGGCCGGAATGCGAGGCCCGTCCGCCGACCCGCCGTGACGGAGACCATACCGCGCTCTGCGTGCTTGATGGCGCCGAACGCGAGACGGCGCGACGGATGGTTTTGGAGCATGAGGTGGTCGCATGAACGAGTTGAAAAGGCGCGAGACGACACGGGCGAACACGCCGCTGATCGCAACCCGCGACCTTGCCAAGCACTTTACGGTCGGCAAAACCATGCGGCCCGGTTCGGGCCGGACGCTTTACGCCGTGGACGATATCACGCTTGAAGTCCATCAGGGCGAAACGCTCGGGCTTGTGGGAGAGTCCGGATCCGGAAAATCCACCCTTGGCCGCTGTCTGACTCGGCTTTACGACCCGACCTCCGGGACGCTGGAATTTGACGGCAGCGACATCACCCGCACCGGCGAGCGCGGCCTGCTGCCGGTGCGCAGGCGCATGCAGATGATCTTTCAGGACCCGTCGGCCTCGCTCAACCCGAAACGGCGCGTGCGCGATATCGTGGGTGAGGCGGTCAGGGTTCACGGCATCCGCAAGAGCAATGCGGTCGATCACTGGCTCGAGGAGCTGATGGATATCGTCGGCCTCAGCGCGGAATATCTCGACCGCTATCCGCATGAATTTTCCGGCGGACAGCGCCAGCGTATCGGCATTGCCCGTGCGCTGGCGGTCGAGCCGGAGCTGATCGTTGCCGACGAGCCTGTCTCCGCGTTGGATGTTTCCGTTCAGGCCCAGATCGTCAACCTGTTTTCGGACCTGCGCGAACGGCTGAACCTCACCTACATCTTCATCGCGCATGATCTGGCCGTGGTCCGCCAGGTATCGTCACGCGTCGCGGTCATGTATCTCGGCTCGCTGGTCGAAATCGGAAAAACCGATGCGCTCTATCGCGCGCCCCGGCATCCCTATACCCAGGCATTGCTGTCCGCCGTGCCGCAGGCGGAAAACCGCGGGAAACGTCAGCGTATCCTGCTGGAAGGCGAAATTCCAAGCCCGCTCGACCCGCCGAAGGGCTGCAAGTTCAGCACCCGCTGTCCTTTTGCCGCCGATCGCTGCCGCTCCGAGCGTCCAAAACTGCAGGATTTCGGCGACGGCCATCAGGTAGCCTGCCATTATCCCCTCGACGCTGCCGCAGATTAGGGCCCGTCAGGTCGGCATCGTCTTGCCGCGGTAGCCCGGCGCTTTGAGACCATGCTCGATCAGGTCCAGCAATTGACTTCCGGCTGTTCCGATGTCGAACCGAGGGTCAGCCAGCCAGCTTTCTATGATGCCGCAGATTCCTGCGGCAATAAGCAGAGCCACAGATTCCGGTGCGACATCGCCTCGGATTTCCCCTGCGTCGATCCCGCAAGCGGGTTTCGAACTCGGATCGTGAGAGCCTGTGAATAGGCCGCCGCTTGATGCGGCGGGCGGGCGATTGCCCCGTTTTTAGCGGCGGTGGATAGGCAGCGCCATCAGCGCCTGCTGCCCGCACACGCCGCTGCGTTCATCGCGAACCGAGACATGGCGGCGGGGAGTGGGGCAACAGAGTTGATCGTTCGGATCGCCGGTTGCTCGGCTATGGCGCCTGAAAGCTTCGTCAGGCGGCGGACTGGTTATGGCTGCCGCCGTCGCGCACGACGCCCTTCAGGCTGCGGCCGGTATGGCTGAGGCTGCTGCGGGCGGCATCCGCTAGCGAGACGATACCGCACATGCGCTTGTTGTCGTCCAGCACGACGAGGCGGCGCACCTGGATATCGCCCATATTGGCGAGAACGTCATCCACCTCATCCGTGTCGCGGCAATATTTGACGTCGGTGCTCATCACCTCGCTCACCTTGCTGCGCCCGTCGAGGCCGGTGGCAACGCCGCGCGTGACGATGTCGCGGTCCGTCACCATGCCGACCAGCCGGTCGTTCTCGCCGACCGGGAGGAAACCGATATCTTCGTTCGTCATCCGCCTGGCGACGTCGACAATGATGTCGTCGGGTTTCGCAAGGGCGACGTCGCGTGTCATGATTTCTGAAATTCGCATCGTTCTCTCCTTGGCGTTTTCTCCTTGGAGCCCGCCCAACTGCAAGCCGCGCGGAATGTTCCAGCGGAATGTCGGCGACGGGTTTGCGAACAATTTCGCTCCTTCGCTGTTAGGCGCGGACCGGGCCCAGGCCCGCAACAAAAGGAGATTGTTTCATGAGAACGAAGATCTTTACCCTGACCGTCGCAGTGGCGGCGCTGGCCTCCAACATCGCAGTGGCCGCGGATGGAGACCGCGTTCAGGGCAGCCTTGCCGGAGACAACATCAGCGGAACGGTGACCATGCTGGAGACCGCCTCCGGGGTCGTGCTCGTCGAGATCGATGCGGAAGGCCTCCCGGAAGGCGAGCATGGCTTTCACGTGCATGAAGTCGGTCAGTGCGATGGCGACAACGGTTTCAAGAGCGCTGGAGGTCATCTCGCACGCGGGCTCGATCACGGTATCATGAGCCAGAACGGTCCCCATCCCGGCGACATGCCGAACCTGCATGTGGGATCCGACGGCATCGCCAGGGCCGACGTCTTCGTCCGCGGCTTCACGCTCGGGCGGACCGGCAATCAGCGCATCCTTGATGATGATGGATCGGCGGTGATCATTCACGCAGGTCCCGACGATTACAGCACGCAGCCCTCGGGCGACGCGGGCGATCGCATTGCCTGCGCCGTTCTTGAGCCGGTGGAGTGAGACTGAGGCAGCGGCCGGACCAGACCGCGGTCCGGCCGCATGTCGCGGCGGTCACCGGCCGACAGGAGTGCCCACAGGGCACAACTGAATGCCGGCACGGGTAAAGGGCGCGCTCCAATCGCCGCCAATGCGGCAGAACGCTGCTGAGAGCGCCTCGTTCCGTCAGCGCTCTCCCTTCTCCGCCTGTTTTTCGACGATCTCAAGCGATGAACGGGCTTCCTGAAGCAGCGGCTCGAGATCCTGTCCGCGTTCGCTGGCCTCGGTTCGGCTTTCCAGTTCCGTTATGATGTCCTTCAGGCGCTTGAGGCGGTCCTCAACGGGGTCGCCGCCATAGGTTTGCGCGGTGATCTGGCGCGAGGTGATGTCCTCGGCGAGGCTTTCCACATCGGCTTCTCCGCCAACCGGTGAATGCAGAGGGTCTTGCTGTTGATTATTGCGACTGTCGGCCATGGGGATGTCCTCTCGAACTGTTTCAATCGATCGTGTGACCAAACGTCTGAAACGGCTTTTTGTTCGCGGCTCAAACCTGCGTCGGTCTCGCCCGACTGGCGCCCTTCAGGTTTAAATCGAGAGTTCCAGGCACAAAAAAACGCCGCGCGGCTTGCACGGCGTTCGTCCGATATCACCGGTAAACGACCCTTATTAAGGTTTGCTTTCCCGTTCATTCAGCGCCTGCTGCAGCTTCATGGCAAGCTCGAGCAACCGGTCGGGTATCGGCTCCTGCTTGATCTGGGAGAGGAGCTCAGAGGTCTTGCTATCCAGAAACGCGTCGGAATGGTCTGCCGAGACGAGGTCCTTGTCATTGTCTTTCGTCATCTTATCGCCTTACTTTTCCCGGGCATGTTCTTTGGTTGTCGTGTGACACTACGCTTCCGGAGCACCGGTGGATTTAAACTGTTTCGCACGATCGGTTGGCAGAAGCAAATCTGCACGCGCGGGATTGTCCCTTCGTTTTCCGCCCGGCGGAACCCCTCGGATGGCGATGTCATCGGGCATAAGTCCGGGCGGCTGGTCATATATCCGTCAGCGCTCGGATGCTCTGGTCGCATGTGACGCCCGTTCACATTTCCGTGGGCACCAGTGTCTCTTCGGTCTGTCCCGTCATGGACGCCCAACCCGCTCCGCCTACGCTTGTTCCAGCAAAATTGACCGGAACAAAATCCGCCCGAACCGGTTTGGCGTTGGTTGGAAAACACGAGGACACACCATGACCGATAAACCATCCGGCGCCCCTCCGGGCACGAGCGATGAGCGGCCGCGCTGGGAAGGCCCCGAAGAAAGCCGGCCGAGCGCGTACAAGCCCGCCAAGGACGACCCCGGCAAGGATCGCGATGCCATGCGGGAAAATCTCGATCATCCCCGCAAGCGCGACCTTTCCGATGCCATGAAAACAAGACGTGACGATAGAGACCGGCCCTCCGAAGGTCCGGCTGAAGACAAATAAAGGAGGAGACCACGATGGGACATTTCGCAAGGTGGGTTGCGCCGGTATATCTCGGCTTCGGCGAAGACGGCCCGCTTGCCGTCAAAGGACCGTCCCAGGCCCGCAACCTGCTCGCGGAAAACTGGCCGCACCGGCGCGGGCGGCACTACCAAGCGGCCGTGAACTGCTGCGACCGCGCCGTCGCACAGCCGGGATGGCTGGAAATGTCGAGAGAGGCCTTCATCGCCGCCGCGCTGGAGGCCGGGCTTTTCAGCGGTCATTCCGGGCATGCCCGCAATTTCGTGCCGGGCGCGACCGATCCCGGACCGGGTCACCGCCCGATGCTGTAGATTGCTTGTTCTGGCGCGGCGGGTGAACGACCAGCTCTTTGCCCGACGCTCCGGAAATTCTTGCGGCCGACCGGCAAAGACAGTCGCTCCGGCACGCGACGCCTCTCACCGTCTTCGCACATTCTCAACGATAAAGCCGCTTGCGGGACCGGTCGGCACTGTCCCCAGCGGAACATCCAGTTCCTGCTCCGGCACATCGAAGGCCATATGGTATGTCAGCAGCCGCACGGCCTCGGCAATCAGCGCGACCGTCGCTTTCTCGCCGGGGCAGCGGTGCGACTGCGCCGTTTCGCCTCCGCCCTGCGGAACAAAGCGTTTCCTGTCCTTCTGCCAGGAAAGGTCCCGCTCGGGACGGAACGCGTCCGGTTCCGTGAACCAGCGCGGATCGTGGCAGGTTCCGTAGAGATCGAACAACAGCCACTGACCTTTCTGCAGGCGGTAACCATAGCACGCGGCGTCACGCGTCAGTATGCCGCCGACGAAGGGGAAGAATGGCGCATAGCGGCGCACCTCCTCGGTAAACTGGACGAGGCCCTCTCGACTGCCATCGGCGAAACGCTCGCGCCAGGCGGGCTTTTGGTGCAGCATCAGCGCGGCAAAGGTAATATAGCGGCCAACCGCCACGATCGGCCTCAACAGGTTCAGCACTTCGACCGCCGCAACGGAGGCAGGAAGCGGACGGCCGTCGGCATCGCGATAGCCGGTGATCTCCGCGATCGGCGCGCCTTCGCGGACCTTGCGGCCGCCGGAACGGACCGCCCTTATCTCTGCCTGCAAGCGCCTTTCCATCCGGCGGCGGCGCAGAAGGGCGGTGACCGTTGCCGGACGGAAGCGGCCTGCGTTTTCCACCATGCCCGCAAGCACGGGTGCATCACGCTCGACCGATTGCTGGTTCGCCGGCAGACCGGCCCATGACAGGGCCGCTTCGGCGAGCGTTGTTTCGGCGGCGGCGGCGAGCGATATCCGCCCTCGCCTTTCCCATGCCGCAAGCCTGCGCAGCCAGGCGTCCTCGAAACGGGTCACCAGATCGTCGACGTTCGATGGATGACTGACCAGCATGCGCACGAACATCGCCTTGCGATGGCGGTGCGCCTCTCCGTCGAGTTGCTGGACGCTGTGCTTGTCCTGCAGCAGGCGCAGCGTCGTGCCGGGCATCGCGCCGCGCCGGGTCACCGTATCGCCGGTATAGAACAGTTCGACGGCTTCGGGACCGGAAACACAGACGACATCGCGCAGCATCAGCCGCGTGCGCCAGATCGGCGGAGTGCGCGTCGCAAGACGGCGCGGCAGGAAGAGATAGCCCTCGCGCAGCAGCGCAAGGGTCGTGTCTTCAAAGACGGTCGGCTTTTCAAGCGTGTTCATTCCAGCTTGCCCCATCGCGGATCCCATTCGGCGTCTTCCTCGAGCTTCACCATGATCGGTCCGCCGGTGTCGTTCCGGTTCTCGGCGAGCCGGATCGCCTCTGGCATCGACATCTCCTCGGTCGGATAAAAGGGCGTGTCCTCATTGTCGAAATCGATGGTATCGACAAAGCCGATGGCACGGTCGCCGCGCTGGACGACCCTGAGAAGAACAGTATCGGGCGTCGCGGCTTCCTTTGAATAGTAACGGAAGGTCAGGGTCATCTGTTTCCTTTCTCTCAACGGACGTGCCGCAGAACCGGGCTGGCCGAATGTTGTTCCAGGAATTTTGCAGGGCGGATAATGGCAGAACATGGTCGGAGGCGGGTGAGATGGTTTGGCGGCGCTTGCCGCCGTTTCACTCCGAGGGCCGTTTTTTCTCCGTGCGACTATCGCCGGTTTGGACGAAAAAGAGAGGAACCGCGGCCCCGCCGGCTTCGTTATGTTCAAAGGGACCAAATCAAGACGGAGCCCATGATGAATCAACAAGAGGTGAGACTGAGGAGCCGGCAACGTCAGGAGATTGTGGACCTCATCCCGGCGCTCCGGGCGTTCGCCCGAACATTCTGCCGCAATCCCAATGACGCCGACGACCTGGTTCAGGAGACGATGCTTAAGGGTATCGCCAACCTCGACAAGTTCACGCCGGGAACGAGGTTGAAATCCTGGTTGTTCACGATCATGCGCAATACCTTCTACACCCAGATCAAGGTGAGGAACCGCGAGGCGCCCGGGGAGGAAGATTGCGTCGCCAGTCTGCCGCAGAATGACGCGACTCAGGACTGGTCGGTCAGGGGGCAGGAACTGCTGGACGCGCTGTCGCGCATTCCCCCGCATTACCGCGAAATGTTCGTTCTGGTGATGGTGCTCGGCGAGAGCTATATCGACGCCGCGGAGATTTGCGACTGCGCGATCGGAACCGTGAAAAGCCGGGTAAACCGCGCGCGTCAACTGCTGCTCGAAGAACTTGGCGAGGTGCAGTAGCCAGTTTTCCTGAGGCTGGATTCAACCACGCTGTCGCGGAACATTCAGCCGGTCTCCCTGTTGGGGCGCTACCTCGATCCTGAGGAAACAGGGAGTAGAAAATGACTTATGATCGATTCAGACGCATGCGTGATCGTGAACGGGAAATGCCGTCGCGGCCGTGGCGCGGACGACCGGCGCCCGAAGACTGGCAGACAGATGATCTCGGTTACACCGATCATCGCGGTCGCCCGAGCAATCCGCGCTACGAGGAAGACCGCTACTATTCCGATTATGACGAATTCGGCTATCCGGCTTTTCCCGGTCTCTACCCGCCGGCCCGGGCCCGCCCCCGCCGGCCATGGGACGAGTCCCGCGGGCGCGGGCGTGACGATCGCGATTTCTGGGACAAGGCCACGGACGAGGTTCAGTCGTGGTTCGGCGACGATGATGCCGAGCGCCGCCGCAAGGCCGATCATCGCGGCAAGGGGCCGCGCGGCTACAAGCGGTCCGATGAACGCATCAACGAGGACGTTCACGACCGCCTGACCGACGAGCCGACGCTGGATGCCAGCGACATCTCGGTCTCGGTCGACAATGGCGAGGTTACGCTCGACGGCTATGTGATCGGCCGGTGGCAGAAACGCCGCGCGGAAGACTGCGTTGACAGCGTTTCCGGCGTTACCCATGTGCAGAACAATCTGAGGGTCAGAACCGAGGGAAGCTTCGATTCCCCGGCCTCTCAGATGAACAACAACGAGTGACCATGTTGGGCAGGCGGCGGGACATGCCGACTGCACGATCATTTCCGCAGCCTGACATTGCGCCGCGCACGAAGAATGCCCGCCGCTCGCAAGCGACGGGCTAAGAAGTGGTGCACCACTCTCCGCGACAGTGCTCTAGGCGGCCTTCTTTTCCGCCTCGGCATTGGCTGCCGTTTCGGCGATCTCGGTGAGCTTGCTGTCGGCATTGCTCTCTTCAGAAAGCGTCTGTTCCAGCAGCGCCCGCACATCGTCATGGCCAAGGCGCTTGGCCCAAGTCCTGAGCGTGCCGTAGCGGGCGATTTCGTAATGTTCGACCGCCTGGGCCGCCGCGACCAGACCGGCGTCCAGAGCCGCGGTTCCCTTGAACAGCTGGATCACCTCATCGCCTTCATCGAGAATGCCGTTGATCGCGTCGCAGGTGCGCCCGCGCGCCGGCTTCCCGAGAATTTCGAAAATGTCCTCAAGGCGGCTGATGTGGTCCTCGGTCTCCTCGCGGTGGTGGTCGAAGGCCTGTTTCAGCTTGTCCTCGTTGGCGGCATGGGCCATGCGCGGCAGGGCTTTCACGATTTTCCGCTCGGCGTAGTAGATGTCGCGAAGCGTTTCGTAGAACAGGTCGTTGAGTGTCTTCTCAGCCATGGATGTTTCTCCCTTATTGGCATGTTGACCCGCCCCTAACCGGGCGTCCGGGCAAATGTTCCTGGCGGTGAGCGCAAATCAGTTCTTTCCTGTCTGGCCTTTGGGAAGCGTGGTGGTGATGCTGGCGGAAACGGGATCGCTGGCCGGGAAACTGTCTTCCAGCCCCTCCTCGAGTTCGCTTTCCAGCCTTGCATCGTCTTTACGGGTAGCAAGGCTGTCGGCAAGTCCGTTGATCACGGACAGGGCGGAACTCTCGGGGTGTTCAACCGGTTGCGGGAAGGTGACCGTGACGGTGGCGTCGTTCGCCGTTCTGAATACCACCGTGCGGTGATCCGGCGTTGCGTGGATAGCCTGCGATGTCATGACTTCGACCTCCGTTCAACACGTCTCCCAAATCGCGTCGGCAACGATTTTGTTCCATGAAATCCGCGAAAGCCGGACCGGGACTATCGGGGAGCGATGGCCATGATCGGCGTGCTGACGACGGCCAGAAGCTCAGTTGAGAATGGTACGGCCTTCAACGAGACGCAGATCCTCAAGCGTCGAGAGCAACCATTCAAGCCGGGACATGCCGGCAGGTCTTTCGTCAACATGGGCGATTGCGTATTCGAAGGTCCGCTCCACAAGCCTGTCGGCCGCGGCATCATCGGCGACAAGCAGTCGGGCCGCGAGCCTCAGGCTCGGCATCAGCGTTATCACGTCTTCGCCGTCGCTCTCGGCGACGACTGACGCAGATCGGTCATAGGTCGCGATTAGTGAGGCGATGACTTCGCGAATGCCGTTCGGCTTCGGCAGTGTATTGATGAAGCGAAAACGATCGGGAATGATGATTTCCGCACATCCGGAGAAGAAGACGAAAGGCGTGTGGTTCTGGTAAAGAATATCGGCCAGCGGAAATACCGGCGTGCCGTCGAGATCGATATCCAGGACGGCGGCGTCGGCCCGGCCGAGATGCGGAATGGCCTGGGAAATCGAAGCGACGGGCCCCAGCACTTGGGCGCCGATCTTTTCGAAGGTGCGGGCAAGGTTTCGGGCGATCAGATATTCGTCCTCGACGATCAGGATCCGTGATCCGCGCAGCCTCTCCAGGTTCCCCTGTACGCTGTTTTCGTCCGGATCCTGTAATCCGCTGGAAGGGGTTTCCGGTAAGAGTTGCATCTGAAAACTCCAATTCTGTGAACATGTCAGTATGCACGACGCAAGGCCTCGACCCCGAATAACGGGTGACCAGCGCATTCGCGACTGAGCTTTCCTGAAAAGCGGGTATCACGCTGGAGTGGCCGGCTTGCTGAACAGCACGCGCGGAAACGGTCGCTGTTTTCTTGGATGCATGCTCGCGGCTTTCGCAAGTGCTTGTCCGGCAGTGATAGACGTTGCAACCTTGGCCAGGAGCATAGGCGCTTCATCCCGCAAATGATACCCCTACATGCAAGATCGGCCCGGAAGCCCTATTCCTCGGCGGCATTCAGCTTGTCGAAGGGAATGCTGATCGTCGCGATCAGCCCGGAAGCCGCGTACTCGGTTTGGAAACTGCCGCCGAGGCGGTACGAGATCTCGCCCTTGATGAGGCTGCTGCCGAAGCCGCTGCCATCGGGCGCCTCGATCGGCATCTCGCATTTTTCCTGCCAGTTCATCTGGAAATGGCCGTCGCTGACGAGCCAGGTGACCTCCACCTTGCCGCCGCTGGTGCTGAGCGCGCCATATTTGGCGGCATTGGTCGCCAGCTCATGGACCACCATGCCGAGCGCCAGGCTGCTTTCCGGTGCGACCTTCAGCTCCGGCCCGTCAAGGGTGATGCGCGGGAGGCTGAAGGGTTCAAGGCCAGCGGTCAGGATTTGGCGGATCGAGGTCTGGCGCCACTGCTCGCGCGACAGCAGCACATAGGCGCGCGACATCGCGTTGAGCCGCCCGACCAGCGCGCCGTGGTACTGCTCCACGGATGATGAGGAATCGAGCATCTGGTCGGCCACCGCGGCGACCACGGCCAGCATGTTCTTGACCCGGTGATTGAGCTCGGAGATCAGAACCTTCTGATGCTCTTCCGCTTCCTTGAGGTTGGTGATGTCGGTGAGCGTGAACACCGCGCCGTCGGTTTTGCCGTCGGCGGTGCGGTAGGGCAGGATGCGCGCCATATAGGTCCGTGAGCCGCCCTCCTGCTGGATATGTTTTTCCAGTCCGGTGTCCGTGTTGAGAACGGTTTCGAGGTCCTCTGCCAGATCGGGATAATCAAGTGTGCTCGAGAGTTCGGTCAGGGGGCGACCGACGTCATGGCTTCGGAGGTTGAAGTGGCCGCTCGCCGCCGGGGTGAAGTTGCGCAGGACAAGCTTTCGGTCAAGGAAGATCGTCGCGATCTCGGTGCTGGCGAACAGGTGTTTCAGGTCATTGTTGACCCGGCCGAGCTCCTCGATCTTGGAGTTGAGCTCCGCATTGATCGTGCCCAGTTCCTCGTTGAGCGACTGCATTTCCTCCTTGGAGGCTTCGAGCTCCTCGTTGGTCGATTGCGCCTCCTCGTTCACCGACATCAGTTCTTCGTAGGAGGATTTCAGTTCCTCAAGTGCGGTTTCGTATTCCTCGATGGTCGAGTGCATGCGCTCGCGTGTTTCCTGGAGTTCTCGTTCCAGGCTCGCGATCGCGTCGGCGCCGGGCGGCGGCGTTTGCCGGTCGGCGGGTTCGGGCTTCGCGCCGGTCTTCTCGAAGAGGACGAGATAGAGCGGATTGGCGTCGTCCTTTCCGTGCCGCAGAGGCTCGACGGTGATGCGCACCAGTTGCGTGCGTTCGCCGGCCTGCTCAAACGCGATGTTGTCGTGAACCACCCTCTCGCCGCGTGTCACCGCCTCGGCGAAGGCGGATCGCAATTCAAGCCGCAGACCGTATTTCGCCATCGCCAGCAACTGACGGTTGGGCAGGCCCTGCTGGGCTTCGAGAAACTGGCCGGTGCGCGCGGAATAATAGACGATGTCGCCGTCCTTGTCGGTCACCACATGGGGCGGCGAGAAGTGTTCGAGCACCTGCTTTTCGACATTCGTTGTCAGCGCGAAACTCGATGAGCGCTGACCTTCGTTGCGCCCGCCGCCATTGCGCGTCACGGCGGGCCCGTCCCCGAAGAAATGGCGCAGATGGCTGGTCGGGTTGGCGTAGGGGCTTGCCTGATAGATGCGGTTGCGCTTGTCGACCGGCGTGAACAGATCGGTGTGGCGGCCGATGCTTTCCGATGTGCCAAGGAACAGATAGCCGGTGGGCTTGAGCGCGTAATGGAAGGTCGGGATCACCCGGTTCTGGAGTTCGGGGCCGAAATAGATCAGCAGGTTGCGGCAGGACACAAGCTCCATGCGGGAATAGGGCGGATCCTGAATGACGCTGTGCGGCGAGAAGATGCAGAGCTCGCGGATATCGCTCTTGACCACATAGGCAGCGCCTTCGCGGGTGAAGAACCGGCGTCGCCGTTCCGCCGACACGCCTTCCAGCAGGATGTCCGGATAGCGGCCGGCCCGCGCCACCGTGAGCGCGTCCTCGTCGATGTCGGTCGCGAAGATCTGGACGCGGGGCTTTGGCCCGTCATGCGCGTTGAGATATTCCCGCACCAGAATGGCGATCGAATAGACCTCCTCGCCGGTGGCGCAACCGGGCACCCAGATGCGGACGCTGTCGGTTGCCCGCTTGTTCTTGAAGATCCGCGGCAGGATGTCGCCGGCAAGGATTTCAAACGCCCTGGCATCACGGAAGAAGCTTGTGACATTGATCAGCAGGTCGCGATAGAAGGCGTCGACCTCTGCCTCGTCCTTCTCGAACAGGTCGAGATAGTCCTCGATGCGTTCGATGTTCTTCAACTGCATGCGGCGGCGGACCCGGCGCAGGAAGGTCTTGGTCTTGTAGCCGGAAAAATCGTGTCCGGTATGGTCCTTCAGCACCGCGCATATAGACAGGCGGGCGGCATCGAGAATGCGGTCGACGTGGTCGTCGTCACGTTCCAGATCGGCGAGCAGGAGGAAGCCGCGGGCGTAGTCGGTAAGCCGCTGGCCCATGCGCTCGGCATCTTCCGTGATGTCGATCACGCTCTCGCGCAGCGCATTGTGGAAGAAACCGGATTCCGCGGAGGCCGTGTCGCTCGCCTGGGCGAGCGTGAGGCCGCCCTGTTCCTTGATCGCCTTGGCGCCGAGCATGCCATCCGGGATCGCTAGGATGACCGCGGCGGCATGATCGCCCTGGTCCCTGGCGAGCGCGCTCAGCAGCGTATCGGCTGGACGCAGGTCGGAGGTTTCCGAAGGCGGTGGAAGATAAAACGCGCCGTTTTTTATGGAAAGCGCGCCGTCCTCGGCGGTGAGATAGACCGTGCGCTTTTCCAGCCGCTGGCCGTCCGCCGCGTTCATCACCCGCATCGGGGTCATATCGCCAAGGGTCGCGGCAAGGTCCCCGGCGTCCCCGTGGCCGCCGACCACGAGCACAAAGGTCATGTCGTGGTCAGAAGGCAATCCCCGGAGGAAGCGCTCTACTGCGCCAATGTTGCGGGCCGAGGCGCTCACGCCGACAGTCAGGAAGGTTCTGGGCGTGAGCGTCATGCGGGTTCCTGTCGTGCATCGTGATGAACAAACCGGGGATTCGTCCGGGTCATGCACCGTTCATAGCGTGCGCGCCGTAATCGTGCAAAAAGGTTCAGGCCTGACAATCACATCTTCTCCTTGATGCCGCTCGACAGCAGCCACCAGTTGACCGGATAGGCGGTCGCGAACCCCGCCCACATGGCGATCTGCATCATGAACCAGAATTCGACCGTCGCGACCTCCAGCCTGATGCCGAGAAGGTGGCGGAACAGGAAGAACTGGGCGAAGGCCATGAAGCCATACATGCCGATCTGCCAGGCCGTCAGCGACAGGAAATCAGCCTTGATCGCCTGGAGGATGCTTTGCCCCACAGACAGGCCGCGCATCGGCTTGATCGTGAAATACTGGAAGACGACGCCGAGCGAGAAGGCGAAGATATAGTCCAGCACCCAGACGGCGAACATCTTTTCCGCAAAGATCGTCTGCCAGCCGAACCATACGGCCACCGCCGGTACGAAGAAGGCCAGCCATTCGGCGATCAGGTCGCCCAGCGCGCAACCGCTGCCGCAATGGGCCGCACCCTTGCCGACCATGACGGCAAACGGCGTCTCGGTCTGGCTCGGCGGCTTGCGGTCCTGCTGCATCGCTTCGTGGTGCGCTTCCGCTGTCGCGAGCCGGCCATAGCGGAAATAGGCCCAGAGCGCGGCCATCGAGCCGAAAAGCGCCACCAGCGGCCAGACGAGGTTCATGATCCACATGTGCTGCGGATGCCGTTTCACGTCGAGCGCGATGACGAAGGCACAGGCAAGCGCGACGATTAGCGAAAGAATGGAGAGAACATGGATCCAGACAGGCATACCTTCGGTTCCTTTCTGTGTTCGCGGGCCGAGACGTTTTCGGTTAAAGCTGTTCACCCTGTTAATAGCTCGCAGGCCTTATTGTTTCGTGCGGCCGCTTCCGTTCACACCGCGCCCCGCGACAGATAATCGACGAATGTCAGCAGCAGCAGCGCCGCGAGCCAGAACAGGGCGCCCGTGCCGAACAGGCGGACCATCGGCGTTTCGTGCCGCATGCCCATGAAGAACCAGAGGACCAGGCCCGCCTTCATCGACGCGATGATCAGGCCCGCGAACAGGCTGACGGGGCCGGTGAACACATGGCTTGCCAGCACCGTGAGGCCCAGCAGGAGGGCGAGGAGCAGCCAGATGACGGAGGTCTGCAGATATTGGCGCATAACGATCACCGCGCGAGATAGAGGACGGGAAACAGGAAGATCCAGATGATGTCGACGAGGTGCCAGTAGGTCGCCGCCGTCTCTGTGGCCGTGGCGCCCGCCGGAAGCTTCAGCCGGCGCGACCGGACCAACCAGGCGAAGAGGCCGAGCACCGCGACCCCGATGGTCAGATGCAGCGCGTGGAGCGAGGTCGCGACGAGGTAGATGTTCATGAACAGGTGCTCGCCGGGCGAGGCGAAATCCGTATGGAGGCCGGGCAGGGGCAGCAGGCCCTCCTGATATTCGCTCCAGTATTCATAGGCCTTCAGGCCGAGGAAGGCGACGCCGAGCACGGCCGCAAGCGCGAGGCAGAGCGAGACCGGCCTCGTTTGGCCGGCGCGCGCCGCCTTCACCGCGATTGCCACCAGAGCGCTCGATGTCAGCAGGATCATCGTGTTGGCGCCGCCGATCGCCACATGCATCTTCTTCGACGCGGCGATGAATTCTTCCGGGTGCAGGTAATGGGCGACGAAGATCACGGCGAACAGGCCGCCGAACAGCATGATCTCGCTTGCGAGAAACAGGTAGACGCCGAGCATATCGGCCTCGCGCTGCTGCCCCCGCGTGCTGTAGGGCTCCTTCAGGCGCGGCAGGTCTTGGCTCATTTTCTGCCCTCCTTGTCGACCGGGTATTCGTAGGGTCTGCCGGTGACCGTGGGTATTTCGACGAAATTATGCTTCGGCGGCGGCGATGGCACCGTCCATTCAAGGCCCGTCGCCCCCCATGGATTGGCGCTCGCGCGCTTGCCGGCCACGAGCGAATAGCCGAGATAGACGAAGGGCAGCAGGTAGGCGAAGCCGAGCAGCGTCGAGCCGGCGGATGAGAGCACATGCAGCGTCTGGAACTCCGGTGCGTAGACGTGGTAGCGCCGCGGCATGCCGAGGAAGCCGAGGATGAACTGCGGAAAAAAGGTCAGGTTGAAGCCGAAAAAGATCGTGGCGGCGGTGATCCGCCCCCAGGTGAGCGGATACATCCGCCCGAACATCTTCGGCCACCAGAAATGCAGCGCGCCGAAATAGGCCGAGATCGTACCGCCGACCATGATGTAGTGGAAATGGGCGACGACGAAATAGGTATCGTGGACATGCACGTCGATGGAGAGCATTGCCAGCGCGATCCCCGTCAGCCCGCCGACGACGAAGAGCCCGATGAAGGACATCGCGAACAGGAAGGGCGGATCGAGCAGGATATTGCCTTTGTAGAGCGTCGCCGTCCAATTGTAGACCTTGATGCCGGAGGGAACCGCGACGGCGAGGCTCAAGAACGAAAATACCGCGCTCGCATACATAGACTGGCCGGAGACGAACATGTGGTGGCCCCAGACGAAGAAGCCGATGATGGCGATCGCAATCGACGAGCCGGCGACGAAGCTATAGCCGAAGACCGGCTTGCGGGCGGCGGCGGCCACAAGTTCGCTGATGACGCCAAGTGCCGGCAGCACCATGATGTAGACCGCCGGGTGGCTGTAGAACCAGAACAGGTGCTGGAACAGCAGCGGATCGCCGCCGAGCGCCGGATCGAAGATGCCGAGGCCGAACAGCCGCTCTGCCGCAATCAGCAACAGCGTGATAGACAGCACTGGCGTTGCCAGAACCAGAATGATTGAGGTGGCGTAGTGCGACCAGACGAACAGCGGCATCCGCCCCCAGCCCATGCCGGGGGCGCGCAGCTTGTGGATGGTGACGATGAAGTTGAGGCCGGTCAGGATCGACGAAAAGCCGACGATGAACACAGAGGCGGCGACCAGCACGACGTGGCCGTTCGAGAACATCGATGACAGAGGCGTGTAGAACGTCCAGCCGGTATCGACGCCGCCGACCAGCAGCACGATCAGCGTGAACAGGCCGCCCAGCATATAGATATACCAGCTCAGGAGGTTCAGCCGGGGAAAGGCGAGATCGCGCGCGCCGATCATCAGCGGGATCAGGAAATTGCCGAAGACATTGGGGATTGATGGGATCAGGAAGAACCAGACCATGATGACGCCGTGCAGCGTGAAGGCGCGGTTATAGCCCTCATTGGTGAGAAGATCGCCTTCGGGCGTCAACAGGTCGGCGCGCACCAGCCCCGCCGCGGCCCCGCCGATCAGGAAGAAGAACGTCACCGAAACCAGATAGAGGACGGCGATGCGCTTGTGATCGGTCGTCAGCAGCCACGAGCGGATGGTGTGGCCGGCGTTCAGATAGCTTGGCGGGTTGGCGGTCACGGCGTGTCCTCCGGCGTGGCGAGCGACTTGATATAGGCGACGAGCTTCATCACCTCGTCTTCGCTGAGCACGTTCTTGTATGTCGGCATGATCTCGGGATAGCCGGCGGCGATCTGTGATTGCGGCAGCAGAATGCTATCGCGGATATACTGGTCATCGGCCGTCGCCATGCTGCCGTCGGCAAGCGGAACCGGGCGGCCGTAGAGCCCTTCGAGATCGGGCGCCTTCACGGTGGCGGCGGGACTGTGGCAGCCGCTGCAGCCATTATTGCGGAAGAGTTTTTCGCCCTCCGCGGCCAGCGACGCATCGGTGCCGGACTGTTCCAGCCAGGCGGCAAAGGCGGGCTTTTCCATGACGATGAAACGGCCGGTCATCTCCGAATGATCCGCCCCGCAAAATTCCGCGCATGCGAGTGCATAGATGCCGGGCTTGTCGGCCTCGAACCAGAGCGAGGTATAGCGGCCGGGAACGACGTCCTGCTTCAGCCGGAGCGCCGGAATGTAGAGGCTGTGGATCACGTCCTGCGAGGCCATCGAAAGCCGCACGGGCTCGCCGACCGGGACATGCAGTTCATCTATCTCGCGCTGACCGCCGGCATGTTCGAATTTCCACATCCACTGTTTGGCGACGACGTTGATCTCCATCGCATCCGCCGGCGGCTGATGGACGGTGAAGAACATCCGCGTCGACCAGACGAACAAGGCGACGATCAGGATGAAGGGGATCAGCGCCCAGGAGATCTCCATCAGGGTGTTGCGGTTGACCCGGTCACTGCGGTCCGCCTTGCGGCCGGCGCGGTATTTCCAGGCATAATAGGCGATCAGAATGAATACCGGCGCGGAGAGCGCCACGACGAGCGCCGTGAATACCCACATCAAAAGGTCGAGCCGTCCGCTGTAGGCGGAGGCGGATTGTGGCCAGAGCGCGATGAAATCGCTCATTCCGCCGCCTCCTTCCGCTTCCTGCGCTCGCGCATAAGCGCCACCGCGATCAGCCCGCCGCCGGCAAGCGCGGTCAGCCCGCCGCCGATCCTCAGCATGGATTGCACCAGCGAGCCGTAGCGGCCGGTGACGGGGTCATAGTGGTAGCAGAGCAGCAGGATCTGGTCGCCCCAGTCACCGATCCGGCCTTCGCCGGCCTCCGTCAGCGCCAGCTTCATGTCGGTCGGCTGCGGAGTCAGGCCATAGATCCAGCGGCTCAAATGACCGTCGCGGGTCAGGAAGGCGGTCGCGGCGACATGGGCATACTGGCTGATGCGCTCGTCATAGGCATAGCGATAGCCGAGCGCATCGGTGACCGCGCGGATGTTTTCCGTCGTGCCGGTCGTCGCGTGGATGCCGGTCATGTCGATGTCCGGGAAGGATTTTTGCAGCACCGCGAGATCCGCGCGCGCATCCTCCGGCCCTTCATCCGGATCGATGCCGAAGGCGATCATGGTGAAATCCTCGCCCGGCTTGAATTCCTGCGCCCGGACCGCCTGCATGACGCCCGACAGCGTCACGCCGCAGATGTTCGGGCAGTCATGCAGCACCGGGACCAGCACGATCGGCTTTCCGTCGGCAAGTTCGGCGAGCGTCACTGTCTCGCCATCGGCGTTCTGGAAGGGCAGGTCGAGGGGGATTTCGGCGTCCGGCCGCTCGTCGATGCCCGCAAGCCCGAACGGGTCGAAATTGGCGTCGCGCGCGGCGAGTGCGGGGACGGCGAGAAGCGCGAGCAGCGCCGCCAGGACGGGGAGCTTGATCATGGACCACCTCCATTGGTCTCATTCGGCCAGCCTCGGTCGGCGAGGAGATCGATGGCGCGATCGACGGGAATGCGGATGCGGCCGTCCGCGCTCCGGCCGTAGGTTTCTATGAGGCGTCGGTTCCTTGCATTCAGCGCGTCGAGATCGGCCTTGGGGTCGACCTCAAGCCGTGGGCCGGCGACGGGCCTTTCGGCAGTCTGAACGGGCGTCGGCTTACGGTCCGGAACGCTGAAAAGGCCGGTGAGGAAAGCGACAAAGGCCAGCGACACGGCCACGAACACCACCAGAAGGACGCCGGCATAAAGGACCATGCGGACGGGGACGTCACGCTGTTCATACTTGGCGCCGTTATTGTTCTCGTTCATGGCCGGACCTCCCGTGGCGGGCGAAGGCTGGCACTGGCAGCGAGCATCAGGCCCGCGCCGGAAACGAGGGCGACGGCAAGGCCGCCACGGCCGGGAAGCGCAAGCCAGAGGCATTCGACCGCCTTGCCCCCGAGGATGATGGCGGCAAGCGCCACGACCCAGCGTCGCGCTTGCCGGACCGGGGGGAAAAGCAGAAGCGCTGCGGGCACCACGCCGCTTGCCGCCAGCAGATATTCGACATAGCGCCAGGGCCCAGCGCTTCGCGGCGCGAACCATTCGAGCCCGGCGGCGGAATTGACGTTCCAGGACACGAAATACTGGATGTAGGCGAAATAGAGCCAAAACAGCACGGCGAGCAGCAGCAGCGTGCCGGAGAGCGGCGTGCGCGTTGCAGGGGCTGAAAGCACGAGCAGGCAGAGCGCGATATTGACCTGGAGCGACAGCACATAGAGCGCGAATCCGGAGGAAAAATAACCCGGCGCGAGCGGCATCAGCCACAGGCTGACCGCCAGTCCCTGCAGGAGGACGAAGAGTATGAGGGCGATAGCCGCTGCAGCGCGGGAGCGCGTGGCGCACCAGGGCGCGATCAGCAGTGCCAGCAGGAGGCCGATCGTTACCAGCGCGTAGGACCATTCGTTGAGAAACAGAGCGCGGAAGGTGGTGTCACGCTCCATCCCGTGCCAGCCGTAGAGTGTTGGCGAGAACAGAAGCAGCGGCAGAAAGACGACGAAGATCGGAGCAAGCCGGGAGAGGCCCTCTGTCACCCCGGCGAGTTCACGCTGCCAGCGTCCGCCGGTGAGCGCCATGACGAGCAGCAGAAAGACCGCGCCGATCGGGATGGCGCTTGCAAACACGCTGGCTGCGAGCAGGCCGGCGAGGCCCGGTTCCGGCCGGTCGACGATCAGCAGTCCGGCGACTGCCAGAAGCAGGAGGCCGGCAATCAGGCGGATCAACGGCGCGGTTGGTCGGAGGGTCATGGTCGCGCCTCCGCAAGCTTTTGCCGGTCTTCCGCCGATAGCCGCCGCTCCGGCGCATCCTGGCTGAGCTGCAGCGCCTTGACATAGGCCGCGATCGCCCAGCGGTCGCGCGCCGGCACGCGGCCGGCATAGGAATACATCACGCCATAGCCATTTGTGATGACGTCGACGATGTAGCGCGCATCGACATTGCGCAGGCGCTCGGAATGGAAGCTTGGCGGGGCGGGAAAGCCGCGCGACGGGATGCGGCCATTGCCGTAGCCGGCAGGGTCATGGCACGGCACGCAGAAGATTTCGTAGCGCGCCTTCCCGCGCTCCAGCAGCGCGCGGTCCATCAGCGGGCGGGTCTGAAGTGCGGCGGTCTCGGCCGGGGCGCTGCGGGAGACCGTGCCCTCCGGCGGATGCTGGAGCGCCTTGCCATCAGGAAACAGCGAACTTTCCTCATAGTCGTCATAGCGCGGCTGATCATTCATGCCGTCACAAGCGACAAGGGTCAGAAGGCAGGCCAAGAAGGGAAACGCTCGGATGGTCACGACGGCGCCTCCGGCAGCGGCACCAGAGCGACGGTTTCTGCACCGAGGTTCTTCAGGTCATCCGGGGTTCGCGCGGTATCGAATTGCTCGTCTGTTGCGTGAACGAGGATGTAGAAGCGGTCGCTCGCGGAAAAATCCGGGATTTCGAAATCGGGGTGATGCAGCTTCGGCAGGCGGCAGGACAGAAGCGTGCCGATCACCGTGAAGACGATGGCAGACATCACCGCGATTTCCAGCGTGATGATCGGCAGCGGTTGCCAGGCGAATACGGGCCGCCCGCCACTATTCAGCGGATAGGCGTAATTGGCGTAAAGCTGCACGCCCAGCCCGGCGAACGCGCCGAAAAGCCCGCCGGCAAGCGTGATCCAGGCAATGCGGTTGTCACCGGCATCGAGCGCATCGGCAATCTCACTGGAAAAATAGGGGCCGAGAACGTCCAGCTTGCGGTAGCCGCGCTGCCGCAATGTTGCGATATGGGAAGCGAGACCTTCCGGGCTGGTAAAGCCGGCGGCTGCGGCGTGATAATGCGTATCGGGGCGGTCAGCGGGCATGCCGGGCCTCCTCTGACGCTTTTTTCAGCTCGAAGCCGGAGACGATCGGCAGCAGGCGGACGAACAGCAGGAACGGCGCAAGGAAGACGCCGATCATGCCGACAAACAGCGCCCAGTCCCAGAGGCTTGCCTGAAACGTGCCCCAGGAGGAGACGAGATGATCGCGGTAAAGCCCGGTGACGATCAGCATGTAGCGCTCCATCCACATGCCGGCGGCGACCGAAACGCCGATGGCGGCAAGCAACAGGCTGTTTCGCCGCACGCGCCGCAGCCAGAGCAGCTGCAACGGCACGAAATTGCAGATCACCGCGCCCCAGAAGCTCCAGGCATAGGCGCCGGAAAGACGGTCATGCAGCGTTTCGAGTTCCGAGCGTTCGCCGGAATAGAGCGCGTTGAAAATGTCGGCGAGATAGCCGTAGGCCGTCATAAGACCGACTGCGAGCAGGAGCTTGCCGATCAGGTCGCTATGGGCATCGGTCAGAATGTCATTGAGCCGGAAGGCGCGGCGCAGCACCGCCATGATCACCGCCACCACCGCAAAGCCGGAGAACACCGCGCCGCAGAGGAAATAGGGCGGAAAGATCGACGAGTTCCAGCCGGGAATCGGCCCGCCACCGAGCAGCAGCGAATAGGCCGCGGTGATGATGAACACCATCGTGACGGCAAGCCCGGCGCAGAGCCGGTAGGCCTGTTCCCAGCGCCGCCAGTGCCGCATGGAGCCGCGCCAGCCAAGGGCGGCGAGCCCGTAGCAGACCTGCCCGAGGTGGCTCTTTGCCCGGTCGCGCAGACGGGCGAAATCGGGGATCGCGCCGACATACCAGAAGGCGGCGGAGGCCATGAGATAGGTCAGCACGGCAAAGAAATCCCAGGAGAGCGGGCTCTTGAACTGCGGCCAGATGCCCATCGTGTTCGGATAGGGCGCCGTCCAGTAGAACAGCCACGGCCGGCCGAGATGGAGGATTGGGTAAAGCCCGGCGCAGACGACGGCGAAAAGCGTCATCGTCTCGGCAAAGCGGTTGAGCGCATTGCGCTGCGTGACGCCGGTCAAGAGCAGCAGCGCGGAGATCAGCGTTCCGGCATGGCCAATGCCGAGAAACCAGATGTAGTTGACGATCGGAAAGCCCCAGGCGACCGGAGTATTGTTGCCGAACACGCCGACGCCGCGCCAGAACAGCACCGTGACGGCGACGGCGAAGCAGAGGAGCAGCAGCAGCGCGAAGGCGAAAGAGAGCGCCCAGGCGCGTGGCGCCGGAAAGCCGAGCGGCAGGTCGGTGACGGCGTTGATCCGCTTGGCAGAAAGTGGCCTTGCCTCCGTCATCACCCCTCCACCCGCGCGAGATAGGATGTGCGCGGCTTGGTGTTGACCTCTTCCAGCAGCAGATAGTCGCGCGCCTCGGCCTTGCGTTGGCTGACCTCGGTGTCAGGATCGGCGACATCGCCGAAGCTGATCGCCTGTGTCGGGCAGGCCTGCTGGCAGGCCGTCACCACCTCGCCATCGCGCAGCGGTCGGTTTTCGCGGTCGGCGTCGATGCGCGCGGTCTCGATCCGCTGGACGCAGTAGGTGCACTTCTCCATGACGCCGCGCGAGCGGACGGTGACCTCGGGATTGCGCATGGCGCGGAGCTGCTCGGGGTCGTCACCGGTATAGTCGAACCAGTTGAAGCGGCGCACCTTGTAGGGGCAGTAGGAGGCGCAGGTGCGGGTGCCGATGCAGCGGTTATAGACCTGCACGTTGAGCCCGTCGGAACTGTGGACGGTGGCGTTGACCGGACAGCCCATCTCGCAGGGCGCATCCTCGCAATGCATGCACGGCACGGGCTGGAAATAGGAAAGCGGCGCCTCCGGCGGGCCTTCGTAATAGCGGTCGATGCGCAGCCAGTGCATCTCGCGGCCCTCGGCCACAAGGTCCTTGCCGACCACCGGGATGTTGTTCTCCGCATTGCAGCCCACCACGCAGGCATTGCAGCCGATGCAGGCGTCGAGGTCGATCGACATGCCCCAGGCCGGGCTGGTCTTTGGCTTTTCCGGATAAAAGCTTCCGGGATGTTCTTCGTGCGTTGCGGCCGCCTGGCGCGAGGCCTCGGCGCTGACGGTCCTGACGAAATCATGCCCCTCCATCGCCTGGTGAAGCTGGGTCGAGGCGAGCTTTTCGCGCGCGCCCGTTTTCTCCAGCGTGACCCCGCTCAGCATGGTGCCGCCCGCCGACAGTGGATAGGCATCGGTGCCGAGACCATCGGCGAGCGAGCCGAAGGTGCGGTGGCCATAGCCGAGGGTGAGGGTGAGCGTTTCGGCCTGCTGGCCGGGCAGAATCCAGACCGGGCCTTCCGCCGTTCTCTCGCCATGGCGGAGCCTGATGACGTCGCCGGCGGCGAGGCCTTCGCGCTCGGCGAGCGCCGGGCTGATCAGGATCGGATTGCCCCATGTCAGCTTGGTCATCGGCTTTGGCGTTTCCTGAAGCCAGCCATTATTGCCGAAACGGCCATCCCAGACCGACGGGTCCGGCTGGATGAGAAGGGTGAGCGCGGCGTCTTCCGTGGTCGGCATTGCCAGTGGTGCGCCGGCGGTTTCAGGTGCCGGGGGCGCAATCGCCGGGGCAGAAGTGCCTGCCACAAAACCGGCAAACAGGGCTTCATTCCATTGCGCGTCAAAATCGCCCTCGAACCGCTCCCGCCATGTCGTCATCACGATGACGCGGGCATCCGCCTCGACTTCGCCGATCAGGTTGGCAAGCAGCGTATGCTGCGATCGGACCGAGTAGAAAGGCTGCACCAGCGGCTGGAGGACGGTCGCCGCGCCGTCGACCGCGCGCGCATCGCTCCAGCTTTCAAGATCGTGGGGGATCGGCAGGTGCCAGCGACAGAGCGCGGCCGTTTCATCGTAATAAAGCCCCGCATGCAGCGCCGTCTCGACCTTCGCCATCGCCGCCGCGAAGGCGGGCGGCCCGGCATAGGCAGGGTTGCAGTCGAGGACGAGCAGCGTCGAGACCGCGCCCGCATCCATGTCATCGACCAGGCTGTCGAGATCGCGCTGGCGGGCGGGCGTTGCGGCGATGGGTTCGGTGAAGGCGAGCGTTTCGCCGATTGCGCCGAGATGCTGGTTGATCCGATAGGCGAGCGCATGCAGCGCCGGCGCGTGATGCGCCCCGACCGTCACCAGCGCCCGGTCCGGCCGGGCCTCAATCTTGGTCACGACGCCATCGACCCAGCGGCTTTCGCTTTCGCTCAGTTCCGGCACGTCGCCGGTGACGCCAAGCCGCGCCGCGAGCGCTGAGAGTAGGGCCGGCATGCGCTTTTCGGCGGCAATCAGCCGCTCGTCGGCGCGGGCTCCGGTGATGCTCGGGCTTGCCTCGGCCACAAGGATGCGGCTCTCGCCGTCGCCATTCCGAAACGCCTTGCGCCGCAGGCTCCATTGTCGGGCGTTGATCGACTGGCGCGAGCCGGGGCCCAGAAAATCATCGGAGAACGAGACGATGGTCTCGGCGCGGCTGAAATCGGGCTGCGGCATCATCGCCCGGCCGAAGGCGGCCTCGGCGCCGAGAACGCGATTGTCCTCGTTGACCGGCTCGGTGATGTGCCAGCGCGCCAGCGGCCAGCGGTCAAGCAACGCCTCGAGCTGACGGATCATTGTGGGGGAGGTGATCTGACCGGTGAGAATGCTGAGCCCCGCGCCGGCCGTCGCGTCCAGGGTCGCGCGCTTTTCTGCCAGAAACGCATCGAAGGCCGCCCAGCTTGCCGGATCGCCGAATTCCTTCGGCGCCTGCGACCGGTCCGGATCGTAGAGCCCGAGCAGGGATGCCTGCAGAAACACATCGGTGGCGCCGCCGGTGGCCGGATGATCGGGATTGCCCTCAAGCTTCACCGGACGGCCCGCGACCGTTCGGCCGAGAACGGGGAGCGCATAGCCGGAAAGCCGCGTGGCGGTCGCGTAGAGAACCGGCTCTTCGCGGTTTCCGGCGGCACGCACATAGGGAAGCGCGTTCTCATCAGAGCGTGCATCGCAGCCCGTGAGCCCGGCCAGTGCGAAGGACGCCGCCATGGTCTTCAGCAGCCCGCGGCGGGTGATGCCTTCCCCCATAGCCTGAAGCGCCGGGAATTCCGACCTCAGGAAAGCGTTGAACTCCTCCGTCGCGGACAATTGCTCCAGCCCCAGCCAGAGCGCTTTGCCCGATCGGCCGTCGAGATGTTTGCGGAAGATGTCGGTTCCTTGCGTCACATGCCCTCCTTCATCGGTGACAGACATTGCAGTCATCGAGACGATCCGGTTCGATCCCGCGCGCTTCCACGACCAGCGCGCCGTAATCGCGATGGGCCGCGAGGTCGTCATCAAGGCTCGACCAGTCCATGCGAGTGACTTCGCTCGGGGGGCGCAGTTTGGGGGCGGGGTCGCGATGGCAATCAAGACACCAACCCATATCGAACGGCTTTGCCTGTTTCATCAGCGGCATCTTGTCGACCCGACCGTGGCAGGTCTCGCAGGGCACGCCGGTGGTCACATGGATCGAGTGATCGAAATAGACATAGTCCGGAACCCGCGCCACGCGGTTCCACTGAAGCGGTTCTCCCGTGGCAAGGCTCTCGCGCACCGGCGCCAGCATCGGCGCATCGGTCCAGATTTGCGAATGACAGGTCATGCAGGTTTCGGTCGATGGCAGGCCGGCCCTGGCGCTGGTCTCGACCGTGTCGTGGCAATAGCGACAGTCGATGCCGAGTTCGCCGGCATGGTGCTGATGGCTGAAGGGGACGGGCTGTTCGCTGACCCAGTCGACGCCGGTGCGATAGCTGGAACTTGCCGCAGACCACCACAGCGCGCCGCCCAACACCACGGCAAGCGCGACCGCTCCGGCGAAAAGCCGAAGCTTCGCATCCGCTGAGGCGGTGAAAATCTGTGCCACGCCGGCCCCCTTGATCGGCGTCGCCCGGGAGGGCAACTTTATTGGTTAACACCGGCCTGCCCGATTGGTTCCGGCTTTTGAACGCGCGCCATGGCGCTCTCGCCATGAATACTCGCCATGAATTCGCTGCCGCCGAACATTCGACGTTGAGATTTGTTCCGGAGCTTTTTGCCGGGCGCGGAACATTTCTTCCGCGTTGAGGTTCGATGCGGAGCGGAGACCGCTTGCTACCCGATTTCAGCCAAGGAGCATTGCCAATGATCGCATCCAGCGAAGACACCCGCTCGGCCGGGGCAGCCAATGGCGTCGAGAGACTTTCGGAGACCAGCCGCGCAACGAAGTCGGAAACTGACGCAGCGGCTCGACGGCCGAACCGCATCGTCATCGTCGGCGGCGGTTTCGGCGGGCTCGCCTGCGCATCGAAGCTTGGCGGCGCGCCGGTCGAGGTCACGCTTATCGACAAGCGCAACCACAATCTGTTCCAGCCGCTGCTCTACCAGATTGCCACGGCCATTCTGTCGCCGGCCGATATTTCCGAACCGCTCCGGCGAACGCTCGGGAAAAAGCGCAATATCGATGTGGTGATGGCCGAAGTCGTCGGCATCGATGCGAAACGCAAGGCCGTTCTAACGCGGGACGGCGCGCCGGTGGAATATGATACTCTGGTGATCGCGACCGGCTCCGTCGACAACTATCTCGGCCATGACGAATGGAGGCAATATGCCCCCGGCCTCAAGACCAATCGCGATGCCCGGCAGGTGCGCGAGACCCTGCTTCTCGCCTTCGAGCGGGCCGAACTGACGCTCGATCCGGACGAGCGCCGCAAGCTTCTGACCTTCGTGATCGTCGGCGGCGGGCCGACCGGGGTCGAATTCGCCGGCGCCATCGCCGAGCTCGGCGTGTTTCTGCTGCGACGGGATTTCAGGAACATTGCGCCCGAGGAATTGAACATCATACTGCTCGAGGCCGGGCCGGGCATTCTCTCCGGCTTTGACGAGAAGCTCTCGCGCTACGCGCTGAAGCGGCTTGAGGCGCGCGGGGTCGATGTGCAGGTCGATACACCGGTCGAGGCCATCGCTGCCGAAGAGGTCACGGCGGGCGGCGAGACAATCCCGACCGGCTGCGTCATATGGGGCGCGGGCGTCAAGGCGACGCCGGTGGCGGAGTGGCTGGGCGTGGAGCCCCAGCGCGGCGGCAGGGTGCCGGTGGCGGCCGATCTCAGCGCCATCGGCTTCGAGGATATTTACATTCTCGGCGATGCGGCCTCGGTTCAGAGCGAGGATGGCCCGTTTCCGGCGCTGGCGCAGGTCGCCAAGCAGCAGGGGAAATATCTCGGCAGGAAGCTGCGACGAGAAGCCGAGGGCCACGATGACGAGGCGCCGTTCCGCTTCCGCAATCGCGGCATCACCGCCGTCATCGGCCGTAACGCGGCGGTGTTCCAGTCCGGCAGGTTCAAGCTGACCGGTCGCCTCGCCTGGTGGCTCTGGGCGCTCATCCATGTCTATCTGCTGGTGAACTTCGAAAAACGACTGCTCGTCAGCGTCCAGTGGATCTGGACCTTCCTCACCGGCCAGCGCAATGCCCGCCTGATCGACGACAAGACATGATTCCGCTCTCGCCGGAACATCGCGGCCTCTCTTCGGTTAGGCGCAAAGGCCGGTCTTTGACGGACCGAAACGAAAGGAGAGACCGATGGCAAATGCCGACAAGAAACATTTCGGGCCGGGTTCGCAGGGCAAGAGCAGTGGCGAAGGCGCCATGACAGACCTTGAGGACGAGGTTCTGCCGAAGGACAAGGTGCTTTCCAACCGCGACAAGGCGCGCCATTCCGAGGAACGCGGGCTTGACGGCAAGAACGTGCAGAACGAGGAATACAAGGACCACAGCGCCAACCGCCGCAAGGACGAGTAGCGTGAAGTTCGATTCCAAATAGCAGCGCCGGGCTTTCGTCCGGCGCTTTTCTTTCGCCGATCAGTTGCTCGGGTTCATCGCGTGAGGCGGCGCCTTGTCCGCCTGATCATCATTGTCGGCGCTGCTCCTGCCGATGGCGAAGGCAGCGATGATTACCACGATGATGATGGCTGCGCCCGCAATGCTCCAACGTCTCATACTTATCTCCTTTCAGCGTAACCGGCGACCGTTCAAAAACGGCGGACGCCCTGCGCCCGCCGCGTCTATCCGTTACTGCGTATCCTCGACGCTGCCGGGCGGCTCCGTGGCCGGAGCGATATCGGTCTGCGGGGGCGTGTCCGTCTGCCCGCCTTCCACCGGCTCCTGGCCGGTGAGCTGTTCGTCGGCGGAGGGTGGCGGGGCTTCCCCGTCGCCAGACGCATTGCTGTCGTCGCCGGCCGCCGCGGCAGGCGTATCCGGGGGGTGTGAACCGGGGCTGCCTTCGCCGCCTGCCTCCGCCATGCCCGCGGCCATGGAACCTGCCGGCATTTCGTCGGTCCCGAGCGGCTCCGGCGTGACCGCGCCATCGGCGGCGGCGACCCGCCAGACCGTGTTGCCGGCATCGTCGGCAATGAGCAATGCGCCGGTTCCGTCGATGCCGACGTCGACCGGTCGGCCGCGCGCCTCGTCGCCGTCCAGAAACCCGCTGACGACGTCGGCTGCGGCGGCAGCCGGCTCGCCGTTCACGAACGGCACGAACACGACCTTGTAGCCGTTGAACACGGTCCGGTTCCAGCTCCCGTGCTCGCCGACGAATGCGCCGGAGGCATAGTCCTCGGGCAGTGCCGAGCCTTGCGAAAAGGCCATGCCGAGCGGGGCCACGTGACTGGAGAGCGCATAGTCCGGGGCGATCGCCTGGTCCACCATGTCCGGCCGCCGCGGGTGAACCCGCGCGTCCACATGATCGCCGAAATAGCTCCATGGCCATCCGTAGAACGCGCCCTCTTCAACCGATGTCATGTAGTCCGGCACCAGATTGGGGCCGAGTTCGTCGCGTTCGTTGACGACGGTCCAGAGTTCGCCTGTATCCGGATTGATCGAAAGGCCATTGGGATTGCGCAGGCCGGACGCGTAGATACGCGCGGCCCCGGTCTCGCGGTTCACCTGCCAGATCGCCGCGCGGCCCTTTTCGGCTTCGATGCCGTTCTCGGCGATATTGGAGTTCGACCCGACCGAGGCATAGAGTGTTTCGCCATCCGGGCTCAGCACCAGATCCTTGGTCCAGTGGTGGTTGATCGGTCCGCCCGGAAGCGGCGTCAACACTGCGGGGGCTGCGGTGATCTCCGTCTGGCCTAGCTCGTAGGGATAGGTCAGGATCGCGTCGGTCGCGGCGACATAGAGCGTGTCGTCGGCCCAGGCCACGCCGAAGGGCGAGTTCAGGTCGGTCAGAAGGTCGTGCCGTTCATCGACCTCGCCGTCGCGGTTCGTGTCTCTGAGCAGCGTGATCAGGTTGCTTTCCTTCGGCTGCCCGCCTCCGCCGCCGTGGGCGATCGACATGATCCAGCCGCGGATCAGGTCTTTCGGTCGGTCCGGCGGCTGGCCGGCCGGCCCGCGCGCCTGGACAACCAGCACATCGCCATTGGGAAGCGTGTACACCGTGCGCGGATTGGCGAGATCCCCGGCATAGGCCGAGACAGTCAGGTTGTCGGGCACATCGGGCGTCTCACCCTCGTCCCAGCCGACGACTTCGGCGACCTTCATGCTCGGCAGCAGGGAGTGCTCCGGCTCGGGCAGTACCGGATCGGCGCCGATCTGCTCCGACGGATCGACCTGGCCGCCGTCGCCGCAGGCGGACAGCGTGACGAGCGCCGAACCCGCCGTGAGGGCGAGGACGCGTTTTCGAGTAAGGCTGAATTTAGTCATGGAGGATCCTCCATTCATAGGAAAACGGGCGGACGGCGGAAAGCCAGAGCGTGGCGAGGATCGCGATGAAGGTGATCGCGGAGAGGATCAGACCGCCCGGCACCACCGCCTTCCAGCCATCACCCGCGTGGACGAAGCTGTTGAGGACCGCGAGTGCGAGAACGACGATGTAGCCGACCGTTTCGCCCCAGCCGGGCCGGTAATGGCGGGCGTTGGGGCGCAACGCATCGCCGATGCCGGCAAGCACCGCAAGCGCGCCGAAAACGAGCCCGCCCAGCAATAGCCATTCCGAGAAGTGCTGCCACATCAGAACGGACGTCCGCCAATAGAGGATATCCGTGATCAGCGCGAAGCTGAACGCCACCAGCGGAAACGGGACAAATACGGAGCGGTAGGGATACCTGCCCACCGCGTTCTGTCGAGTATGCATGAGCGTAACCTCCTTGCGTTCGAACGCGGCCACAACAGGCGGAAGACGGTTTTGTTCCTGGGCGGCGCGGAAGGCGGCGTTCAGCAGGTGCCGCAGAGCCGCCCGCTACACATACGGCAGGCTCGAACCTGTCAAACCGCCAGGTGAAGGCTTCGCCGAAGCCTTCAACAGCAGATTCCGCGCGGAATTTTGTGAACCAGATCATGACCCTCGCGAATGCGCGCGAAAGAGTTGGCGTATTGAGGTAAGCACGACAATGGGGCCGTCCTCATTCTGCGGTCGGGTGCAACCTCCCGACCGCATTTCATAATCCCGGGTGGCGCTACCAGCCTGTCATGGTGAACACAGCCGGAAAATGTCTGCTATTGGTTCCGGCACGGCGGATGTCACGACGACCGGCAACGGCTATCCGCCCAGCGTCTACTTTTCGGCCCTCGGGAACCCGAGACCTCCGGGTCCCCCGCGGCCCCGGCGCCAGCCTTTCGTGCCGCTCTCCGAAGGTTATTAGTCGGCGCTCCTGGACATGAACACGCTTCCGACCATGCGCCAGCGCGTCGGCAAGCGGGCCTGGCTCGGCAGAGAAGTGGTTGTTCCGCCCGCGCCCGCGCCGGTGCTGACGCCGAAGGACCCGGGCTACTACTCGCAGACGAACGTCTCCGTTAACAGCGCCGGCACGCCCGAATTGGATCAGAACGAAAGCCAGGCCACCTTCATGATCCCGCTCCAGCGGTCCGCGCCGGCTCCTACTCCTACGGCGGCAATCTTGGCTGTCGCGTGAAGTGGTAGATCAGTCTCATAGTCAAATGGAAGCCGGAGAAATATCTCCGGCTTCGTACTGCGAGCAAACCTTCGGCGATTGCCGGGGGTTTTAGGTTGTTTCCCGCGGTCTACGGAGCTCGCCTCTCGTCGGTGAGCCTACTTCGTCACCAGCCGGTAATAGACGAAGTCCGAGGTCGCGCCGTTGACGTAGCCTTCGACGTCATCCTGCATGGCAACCTCGTAGGCGGCCTGGAACATGATGATGATCGGCGAGGTTTCCTGCACCTTCTTCTGCAGGTCGACATAGATGTCGAGACGCTTTTCCGGATCGGATTCCGAAAGCGCGGCCATGGTTTCCTTGTTCATGTCGTCCGGCACGGCCCATGCGTTCCGCCAGGTGGTGGTGGCCTGATAATTGTCGTCCGAATTGTCGGAATTGTAGGCGAAGGCCTTGGCGTTGGAATGCGGGTCCATGAAGTCCGGACCCCAATAGAGCAGCATCGCCTCATGGGTGCGGTCGCGGTATTTGGTGATCACCTGCGCGCCGGTGCCCGGGATGATGTCGAAATTGATGCCGGCCTCGGCGAAGCTTGCCTGCAGCGACTGCGCCATGTCGGTGAACGGCGCGGAATTGATGACGTCGAGCGTCACGTCGATCGGCGTTTCGACGCCGGCATCGGCGAGGATCTGCTTGGCTTTTTCCGGATCGTAGGTGAAGGGCGTTTCATCATAGGAACCCGGGAAACCCTTCGGCCAGAACGCCTGATGGATTTCCATCTGGCCCTTCAGGAAGCTGTCGGTCATGCCCTCGTAATTCACGAGGTAGCGCGCGGCCTCCCAGACGGCTTCCGGCTGCAACGCCTCGGTCTTCTGGTTGAAGGACAGGAAGTGGACGGCGGCCTGCGGGAAGGTCTCGACCTTGATGCCGTCGCCTTCGATGGAGGCGATCTGGTCCGGCGTCAGGTTGCGGGCGAGGTCGACGTCACCGGAGGTCAGCAGCAATTGCTGCGTCGCCGATTCCGCCACATGGCGGATGATCACCGATTCCATCGCCGGCGCGCCCTTGAAGTAATCCGGGTTGGCGGTCAGCCGGATCAGCTCGGCCGGACGGTAATCGGCAAGGCTGAAGGGGCCGGAGCCGGCGGTATTGGAATTCAGCCAGGCATTGCCCATGTCGCCGTCGGTCTCGTGCGCCATCACTTCCTTTTCGTCGACGATCGAGGCCGGACGGGAGGCGAGCACGTTGAGCACGAAGGCGGAAGAGAAGTCGCCGTCATATTTGATGGTGACGGTTTTGCCGTCGACGCTCACCATGTCGTCGACATTCTCCGGCGTCCAGCCGAGCTGGGCAAGGATGAAGGCGGGCGTCAGGTTCAGCTTGATGACGCGGCCGAGTGAAAACGCCACATCCTCGGCACGGACAGGATTGCCGGAGGAGAAGGTGGCATCGTCGCGCATCGTGAAGGTGATGGTCTTGGCCTCGTCATCGGCCGTCCATTCGCTGGCAAGGCCGGCCGAAAGCACGGTCGGGTCCTCGGCATCATACTGCACCAGCCGGTCATAGGTGTTGGTGACGAGTTCGCCGGAGGTGAATTCATAGGCCTGGGCCGGGTCGATCGCGACGATATCGTCGATGTTCTGAGCGACGACCAGCATGTTTGCGGGCGTGTCGGCCATGGCAGACCCCGCGCCCATCGGCAGGGTCAGCGCGGCCGCGAGTAGTGCGGCTTTGAAGAGTTTCATGGTCAGTTCTCCTCTTTCTGGTTCGGTTTTGCCGTCTGTGCGGCTGGTTTCGGGGCGGCATTGGATCGGAACAGCGCCAGCGTTCCCGCCCAGAGAAGCTTTGCCGGCCTGTCCGTATGGTTCGACCATGCATGCGGCTGGCTGCCGCGGAAATGCAGGCTGTCGCCCGCCGACATGATCATTTCCTCATTATCGACGCGCTGGGTGATCGATCCCTCCAGCACGTAGATGATTTCCTCGCCTTCATGGCTGACGAGTTCCGAGCGGTAACCGGGCGGCACGGTCATCACGAAGGAGGAGAGCGTGTTGCCAGGAAAATCGGACCCGAGGCGCTCATAGATCACCGAGGAGCCGTCGACCGAGAATTTGGTGCGCGCGCCCTCTCGCGTCAGCGCGTCGCGCGGCGTTGGCGCGGCGATGAAATAATCGATGCCGACGCCGAGCGCCCGGGCAATCTGCGCCAGCGTGCCGAGCGAGGGCACGGCCTGGTCACGTTCGACCTGGCTCAGATAGCCGACGGAGACGCCCGATGCCTGGCTGAGCGCCGTCAGCGTCATCTGCATCTGCTGTCGGCGGGCCCGGATGATCGATCCGACCCTGGGCTGTGTCGTGTCCCGCATGGCGACGAGCGTTTCGCGCATATTTCATCCCGATCAAAATTTTTTTGATCTAAGCAAAAAAACTTGTATTATCCAAGTGAAAATATTCATCGCGCCGCGCCTTGCGGCGGCAGAGCCTCCCGCCAGACAAGGGAAAGACCCGAATTGAGTTTTGAGCCAGCCGGCCCGACAGACGAAACGATGCCAGTGGCCGGACCGTCGCGCATCAGGCGCGGCGGACGCATGCTGGGCGCCATCGCCTCGGTGCTGGTCACCATCGCGTTCACCTTTCTCGGCCTCCTCGCCATCACCTTCTTCATCGGCCGGGTGATCCCGATCGATCCGGTGCTCGCGGTGGTCGGCGATCGCGCGACGCCGGAGGTCTATGAGGCCGCCCGCGTGCAGATGGGGCTCGACCAGCCGCTGCCGGTGCAGTTCTTTCATTATGTCGTCAATGTGCTGTCCGGCGATTTCGGCCGCTCCGTCTCCACCGGCCGGCTCGTCTCGGAAGATCTCGCCCGGTTCTTCCCGGCGACGCTGGAAATGGCGACGATCGGCATCATCATCGGCGTTCTGCTCGGCGTGCCCATGGGCGTCTATGCCGCCGCCCATCGCGGTCGCCCGCTCGATCAGGTCATCCGCGTCATCGGCATGCTCGGCTATTCGGTGCCCGCCTTCTGGCTCGGCCTTGTCGGGTTAGCGCTGTTTTACGCCCGCTTCGGCCTCGTCGGCGGGCCGGGGCGGCTCGATATCTTCTATGACGGGCTGGTGCCCCCGGTGACCGGGCTCATTCTGGTGGACAGCCTGATCGCCGGCGAAACCGACATCTTCTTCAACGCCATCTCGCATATCATCTTGCCGGCCTCGGTGCTGGGCTTCTTCAGCCTCGCCTATATCGCCCGCATGACCCGATCCTTCATGCTCGACCAGCTCGGCCAGGATTTCGTCACCACAGCGCGGGTCAAGGGTGTCGCCGAATGGCTGGTGATCTGGCGTCATGCCTTCCGGCCGATCCTGGTGCCGCTGATCACCGTGATCGGCCTCTCCTTTGCGGGCCTGCTCGAGGGCTCGGTGATGATCGAGACGGTTTTTTCCTGGCCCGGCATCGGCAATTACCTGACGACCGCGCTTTTGAACGCCGACATGAACGCCGTGCTCGGCGCGACGCTGGTTGTCGGTTCGGTGTTCATCCTGATCAACAAACTCTCCGACGTGCTCTACCGCGTCATCGACCCGAGGGCCCGCCGATGATCACACGCGACTGGCTCCTGGCCGATTCTCCCACATCGCTGCTGCAGGCGCGGCTTGGCGCATCCTATCGCGCCGGTCTCGCGCTGCTCGGCAATCCGCTCGCCGCCATCGGGCTTGCGATCGTGCTGCTGCTGGTCATCATGGCTGTCTTCGCCCCCTGGCTTGCGCCCTATTCGCCCTTCGGCCAGTCACTTGGCGAAAGGCTGCAGCCGCCGAGCCTGCAACACTGGATGGGCACGGACGAACTCGGCCGCGACATTCTCTCCCGCGTCATCTACGGCGCGCGGATCACGCTGATGATCGTGGCCCTGGTTGCGATCATCTCCGCGCCGATCGGCCTCATCGCCGGCGCGGTCTCGGCCTATTTCGGCGGCTGGACCGACCGGATCATGATGGGCATCACCGATGTGTTCCTGTCGATGCCGAAGCTGATCCTCGCGCTTGCCTTCGTCGCCGCGCTTGGCCCCGGCATCGAGAACGCGATCATCGCGATTGCGATCACCGCCTGGCCGGCCTATGCCCGCATCGCCCGCGCCGAGACCATGACGTTTCGCAATTCCGAATTCATCGATGCCGTGCGGATGCAGGGCGCGTCCCCGGCGCGGATCATCTTCCGCCACATCCTGCCGCTCTGCACCTCCTCGATGATCATCCGCGTCACCCTCGACATGGCCGGCATCATCCTGACGGCGGCGGGCCTCGGCTTCATCGGGCTCGGCGCGCAGCCGCCATTGCCGGAATGGGGCGCGATGATCTCGCGCGGGCGCGCCTTCATCCTCGACCAGTGGTGGGTGGCGACCATGCCGGGCTTTGCGATCCTCGTCGTCAGCCTCGGCTTCTGCTTCCTCGGCGACGGGTTGCGCGACGTGCTCGACCCGAAACAGGGGGCCGGACGATGACGGCGCTCCTTGATATCCAGAACCTCCGCGTCTCCTTCCCGACCCACAAGGGCCGCGTCGAGGTGGTGAAAGGGCTCTCTTTCACCCTTGGCCGCGAACGCCTCGGCATTGTCGGCGAATCCGGCTCCGGCAAGTCGATGACCGGCCGCTCGATCCTGAAGCTGATCGCTCCACCCGGACGGGTGACCGCCGACCGGCTCGATTTCGACGGCATCGACATCCTGGCGCAATCGTCCCGGCAGATGCGGAAAATCCGCGGCGCGCGCATCTCGATGGTGATGCAGGACCCGAAATTCTCGCTCAACCCGGTACTGACCATCGGCGCCCAGATCGGTGAGGCGCTGGCCGCGCATTTCTCGCTGTCGCGCCGCGCAATCCGCGAACGCAGCATCGCCATGCTGGAATCGGTGCGGATCGACGATCCCGAACGGGTGATGGGCCTTTATCCGCACGAAATCTCCGGCGGCATGGGCCAGCGGGTGATGATCGCGATGATGCTGATCCCGGAACCGGACCTCCTGATTGCCGACGAACCGACCTCGGCGCTCGACGTTTCGGTGCAGGGCCAGGTGCTCGATATCATGGACCGGCTGGTCCGCGACAAGGGCATGGGGCTGATCTTCATCAGCCATGATCTCGATCTGGTGTCGCGTTATTGCGATCGCATTCTGGTGATGCGCTCCGGCGAGATCGTCGAGGAATGTGTGGCGTCCGAGCTTTCACAGGCGCGCCATCCCTATACGCGCGGCTTGCTGGCAGCGATGCCGCGCATGGATGAGGACCGTGATTTCCTGCCGGTGCTGGAACGGGGAGACACGTGATGACCGCGCTTTCCCTGAACAATGTCGATATTTCCTATGGCGACACCAAGGTCGTCTTCGGCGCCGGCCTTGCTGTGGCCGAGGGCGAGAGTTTCGCGCTTGTCGGCGAGAGCGGCTCGGGCAAATCGACCATCCTGCGCGCCATCGCTGGCCTCGCGCCGGACTGGTCCGGCGATATCGCCGTCCTCGGCAAGCCGCGCGGCAAGAAACTCGACAAGGATTTTGCCCGCATCTGCCAGATGGTGTTTCAGGACCCCTACGGCTCGATCCATCCGCGCAAGACAATCGATGCCACGCTATCCGAACCGCTGGCCGTCCACGGCATCGGCAACCGTTCCGAACGGGTGGAGGCGATGCTGGCCGCCGTCGGCCTCGACCGCCGTTTCCGGTTCCGCTTTCCGCACCAGCTTTCCGGCGGCCAGCGCCAGCGTGTGGCAATTGCCCGCGCGCTAATGCTGGAGCCGAAAATCCTGCTGCTGGACGAGCCGACCTCGGCGCTCGACGTCTCGGTGCAGGCCGAAATCCTCAACCTCCTGAAGCGGCTACGCGCCGAGCAAAACCTCACCTTCCTGCTCGTCACCCACAACCTGCCGGTGGTCTCGTTTCTCTGCGACCGGCTGGCGGTGATGCGGCGCGGACAGATCGTCGAGATCGCCGGCGTCGAGAAACTCAAGACCGGCGCGCTGGAACACCCCTATGCCCGCGAGCTCTATGCAGCAAGCGGCGGACATACCGAAGGACACTGACATGACCACCGAAACGGCGCTCGCCCGCTTTGCCACCGACATCGCGGCCGCCACCACGGCCGACGCCGCTTTCGAAGCGCTCCAGCGGCTGACTGAGGCGACCGTCGGCGTGAAGCTGTTCACGGTGATGACGGTGGACATGGAAGCGGGTCTTGCGCGCCGCGCCTATACCAGCGATCCCGTATCCTATCCGGCGACCGGCACCAAGCCGATCCATCATGATGCCTGGTTCGATATCGTTCACATCGAACGCCGCCCCTTCGTCGCCAACACGATTGAGGACATCGCCAAGGTGTTCCCGGATCACGCGCTGATCGACTCGCTCGGCTGCCAGTCGGTGGTCAACCTGCCGGTCATCCTCGGCGGCGAACTCGTCGCCACGGTCAACATGCTGCACGAGACGGATCACTATACGCCGGAGCGCGTTGCCGCGATCGTGCGCGACCTCACCATCCCCGCCCAGCTTTGCCTGAGCGTTGCCAGAGGTTGAAGCGGCTTCCGTTCGCGCCGGCTTTTGTTTCAATGTGAGGCGTTCTAGCAGGCCGTGAAACCGCCATCGATCGGCAACGATACGCCGGTGATCATGGAAGCCCCGTCGCTCAGCAGGAATACGATCGGGGCTGCGATTTCGTCTTCGCTTGCCCAGCGCCCGAGCGGCATCTGCGCCAAGAAGGGCTCGCCGATTTCGGGACGTCCCCAATAGAAGGCGGACATCTCGGTCATGACCACGGTCGGGTTCACGCTGTTGACGCGGATATTGTGGGGGCCGAGCTCAAGCGCAGAAACGCGGGTGATGTTGTCGAGCGCCGCCTTCGAGGAGCCGTAGGAAATATGGCCCTTCAGCGCGACGAGCGAAGCCTGGCTCGAGACATTGACGATCGCGCCGCCCTGGCCAAGCCGGATCATTGATTTGGAGGCATATTTGGTGACCAGCAGCGCGCCGCGCGCATTGACCGAAATGACCTTGTCGAAAACGTCGATATCGGTCTCCATCGGCGTTGCGATCTCGCCGCCAAAGCCGCCGCAGTTGACCACGCCCCACAGATCGCGCCCGTCGAGCGCTTCGCGAATGCTGTCTTCGCTTGTCAGATCGAATGGCAGGGTGGCGCAGCCGGTTTCCGCGGCAAGCGCATCAAGCGCCTCGGCGTTGCGGCCATTGGCGATAACGGTGGCGCCGGCGGCGACCAGTTGCCTCACGGTGGCCGCACCGATCCCGCCGCTGGCGCCGGTTACGAGGATGGGGCCTTTGCCGAACGTGGCCATGTCAGTTTTCCTTCCCGATTTGTCGGTATTCCGGTTTGTTGCGGTGATGCTGTCGCCTATTTCACCGCGCCGGCGGACATGCCGGCGAGGAAATAGCGCTGTGCCAGGAGGTAGATGAGCAGAAGCGGCACGGAGCCCAGCACGCTCATCGCCATCATCTGGTTCCACTCGAAGGCGTGCTGGCCCATGAGAAGCTGAATGCCGATCGGCACGGTGCGCATATCGGTCGATTTGGTCAGCGTCAGCGCGAACAGGAATTCGTTCCAGCACAGCAGGAATGTATAGACTGCGGTAGCGACGATGCCCGGCAGCGAGATCGGCACGATCACGCGCCACAGCGCCGTCCAGCTCGAACCGCCATCGACGGCCACGGCCTCGTCCAGATCGCGCGGCAGCGTATTGAGATAGCCGGTCATCAGAAGGATGGCATAGGGCAGGGTGAAGACCAGATAGGTCAGCACAAGCGCCGCATAGGTGTTGAACAGCCCGTAGGACACGACCAGCCCGAAGAACGGGATCAAAAGCGTGATCGGCGGCAGGGTCTGGGTGCTAATGAACAGCGTGCTCAACACGCCCTTGCCGCGGAAATTGAAGCGGCTGAAGCCATAGGCTGCCAGAAGCGCCAGAACCACGGTGAAGATCGTGACCAGCATGGCCACGAGGTAGCTGTTGAAGAAGAAGCGCAGCTTCACCGGGTCGGTCAGGATCGCGGTATAAGCCTCCAGCGTGAACGCGCGCGGCAGGATTGTCGGCGGCAATGCGAAGATCTCGCTGTTGGGCTTCAGCGAACTGCCGAGCATCCAGTAAATCGGGAAGGCGGCGAAGAACAGGCCGGCGGCAAGTCCGAGATAAAGCGCCAGTGTGATCAGTCTTTCGCGTCTGCTGTTTCGTCTGCGCATCGGACCTACCTCGCTTTTTGATGACGGATGTAGAACAGGGTGAGGCCGATCGAGAGCAGCAGGATGGTAACGGCGCTGGCCGCGGCCTGTGAAAGATCATATTGCGCGAAGGCCAGCTTGTAGGTGTAGGTGCTGAGCACTTCGGTCGCGTAGATCGGGCCGCCGCCGGTGGTCAGCCAGATCAGCGGGAAAACCTGCATCGTCCAGATGAAATCCAGGAGCGAGATGCTGATAATGATCGGCATGAGCTGCGGTATGGTGATGAAGAACAGTTTCTGCGGCCCTGTCGCGCCATCGATGTCGGCGGCCTCGTAAAGGTCTTTCGGAATACCCTGAAGACCGGCGAGAAGACTGACCATGAACAGCGGATAGCCGGCCCAGATATTGGCGAAGGTCACCGCCTGAAGCGCCGTTTCCGTCGACGAGAACCACTGGATCTTGGAGCCGATGATGCCGAGATTCATCAGCACGCTGTTGACCACGCCGTTCGGCTCCAGCAGCAGCCGCCAGATCACCGCGATAATGACCTGGGTGAACAGCCAGGGCAGAATGTAGAGCACCCGCAGCAGGCTGCGCAGCCACGGGCTGACCCGGTCGCTGTTCAGCATCAGCGCGAATGTCAGGCCGAGGATCATGTGCATGATCACGCTGACAATGGTGAAATAGAGGGTGTGCCAAAGCGCTGCCCAGTAGACGTTGTCGCTGAAAATCTCGCGATAATGCTTCAAACCCGCAAAGCGCGCGTCCGGACGCAGCACGGCGCTTTCCTGAAAGGAATAGGCAATCACCATGCACATCGGCAGCAGCATGAGCAGCGCCACGACCACGAGCGAGGGCGACAGATATAGATAGGGTGCAGCCTTCCGTTTGAGCCTGTAGCTCGCCATCGAGGTCGGGTTGATCATTGGCACGCTCATCGATTTCCGGATTTTGAGATACGCTCGGTCTTATCGGGGGCGCGCGTATTCCGCGCCCCCGAAGTGCTTTTGTATCAGAGCGGAGACGTCAAAACTCCTTGACCCAGTCGGCCTGTGCCGCCTCGGCCGCCTGTTCCGGCGTCTGCTGGCCTTCGAGCATTTTCTGGCTCTCGATCGCGAACTGACGCATCAGGTCCACGGCGACGGGAAGCCCGGTGAACTCGTTTGCCAGATATCCTTCCTGGAAGATCTCGAACGCCTTGGCATAAACCTCGTCGGAGGTCACGAAATCGGGCTTTGCGTTGACATTGCCGGGAAACGCGTTGGCGAGCGATACGAGACGGGCATTCACATCTTCGCGCATCATGTATTCCACCAGTTTCCAGGCCTCTTCCTGATGTTCGGTGGATTCGGAAATCCCGATGCCCCAGGAGGCGTAAGGCAGGCCGCGCTTGCCTTCGTAGCCCTCGACCACAGGAATCGGCGTCACGTCGAACTTCAGATCGGGGTTGCGCTCGCGAATCAGGTTCACATGCGCCAGCGTGTCGACCATCATGCCGATACGCCCGTTGACGAATTCCTCGACCTTTTCCTGTTCGGTCTTGGTGGCGATGCCGGGCGAGATGACGCCGGCCTCGTTCAGCGAATTGATATAGGTGAGCATGTCGATGACCGGCGGCTTGTCGAGCGCGGGCTGTCCATTGTCCAGCATGCTTTCGCCGGATGCCCAGACCCATGACATCATGTCGTTCAGAACGCTCGACGGCGATTGCAGCGAAAGCGGCAGCGCCCAGCCATACTTGTTTTCTTCGGCGTTCGTCATCTTCTTGGCGGCTTCAAGAAATTCCGGCCGGGTCGACGGCAGTTCGGTGACGCCCGCCTCCTCGGCGAAGTCGAGGTTCACGAAAATCGGATAGACGAAGGATGCCACGGGCATCATGACGGACTTGCCGTCGATCTTGATGATGTCGGCGGCCTCGCTTCGGTCGAAGCCGGTGCTGTCCATGAGCGGCGCCATATCCGCAATCGCGCCTTGCGCGGTGAGGCTGTTCACCCAGGCGCCGTCGAGACCGACGACATCGCTCATCGTGCCGCTTGCCGCGCCGATCGCGATCTGATCGCGGGTCGTTGCGTAGGGGCCGCTGATCAGCGTGACCTTGATGTCCGGATTTTCGGCCTCGAAATCGTCCATGATGGCGCGCAGTGAGCCCGCGGGAAGCTCTGGCTCCCACCATTGCGAGAACTCGATTTCCGTCTGCGCGAGAGCGCCCGAGGCGCCAAGCAGCCATATGGCGGCCACGCCCGTCAAAAGGTTCATTTTTCCAGAGTATTTCATAGTTTCTCCTCCCTTGCTGAAATAGGCCCTCCTGGCCTCGTGAATTATGGTCGCTGGCCACGAACGCTCCCAAATGTCCGGGCCTTGACCGTTGATTGATTGCACCTCGTTTATCTCGCTCCGACGGGGCCTCCTCCGCGCCGTCTACATGGTCGGCCGACCCCGGCCGTCGCGGGGCCGAGCTGCAATATCAGCGAATGACGACATGGCTGTCGGGATCGAAAAAATGCAGTTTCGTACAGTCGACGGCCACCTTGATCGGATCGCCGGCCCTGACTTCGCTCGTCGGGTCGAACCGGGCCACGGCGTTGGCAAGCCCCGAAAGATCGGCAACGGCGTCCGGGTCGCCCGAATCGACCTCAATGGCATTCAGCCGCAGATGAACCATGTGTTCGGAACCGAGTTCCTCGACATTGACCACCTCCGCCGGAATGGCCTGATAGCCGCGCGCCGCTTCCAGCCTGCTGTCGTAAAGATCCTCGGGGCGGATGCCGAAAACGACCTTATTTCCGTTGTAGCGTTCCAGGGACGGCAGGCGCGAAAGCACGCTTTCGGGCAGGCGCAATTCAAAGCCCGGCGTCTTCAAAACCCCGGCGTCCAGATCCGCTTCGAAAAGGTTCATCGAAGGCGATCCGATGAAGCCGGCGACAAAGGCATTGACCGGTTCGTCATAAAGTCGTTTCGGCACATCGACCTGCTGCAGGATTCCGCCCTTCATGACGGCGACGCGGTCGCCCATCGTCATGGCTTCGGTCTGGTCATGGGTGACATAGATGGTCGTGACCCCGAGCTGACGTTGCAGGCCGGCGATTTCGCCCCGCATCTTGACGCGCAGCTTTGCATCGAGATTGGACAGCGGCTCGTCCATCAGGAAGGCTGCCGGCTCCCGCACCATGGCGCGCCCCATCGCCACGCGCTGCCTCTGGCCGCCGGAGAGATTGGCCGGCTTGCTGTTCAGCAGATCGGTGAGCTGAAGAATATTGGCGATTTCGGCGACCCGCGCCGTGCGCTCGGCCTTGCTCTTGCGGGCAAGCCGCATCGAAAATCCGATGTTCTCGGCGACGGTCATATGCGGGTAAAGCGCGTAGGACTGGAAGACCATTGCGATATCGCGGTCTTTCGGGGCCATGTCCACCACATCGCGCCCGCCGATATAGAGATGGCCGCTGGTAGTCTCCTCCAGCCCGGCAATCATTCTCAAAGCTGTCGACTTGCCGCAACCAGAGGGGCCGACCAGGATCAGGAATTCGCCATCCGCGATCGTCAGATTGAGATCCTGTATCGCGCGAAAGCTGTTTCCGTAGGTCTTGCAGATGTTCTCGAGAACGACCTCTGCCATCTATATCCTCCCGACACCGCCGATGCCGCTGAAAAGCGCGGCATTGAAGCGATCTGTTCAGCGCATTGACTGCTTTCTCCTCAAAAAAACTATACGATAAAAATTACAAAATACAAATTATAAAATTACTTAATGTAAAAAAATGACCGTTTCGAATTTTTTATAAAAGCTGAAATGCCGGAGCGCCTTTCGCTTCCAGCAGGTCGTCCACAGCCCAGCCTGTTGGAAGCGCCTCCCTTCCGCCGCGACCTGAGACCGACAACGCGGCCGCCGCCGCGGCAAACTTGACGCAGTCGCCGATGTCACGCCCCCGAACAAGCGCGACGGCATAGGCGCCGTGAAAACAATCGCCGGCCCCGGTGGTGTCGACCACGCTGACGGAATGTGATGGCAGGTGACGAGGGCGGCGATCCGCCTCCAGCAGATATGCGCCATTTGACCCATCGGTTAGCACAACGGCGCTGCGCCGATCGCTCCACAATGCGTGCAGCACGTCCCGTGGCCGTTTCTGCCCCGTATGGAGGCGGGCGAACCCGAAGGGCAGCACAAGATGATCGCAAGCCTCAAGCAGCAGGTCGGTCGTCTCCCCCTCGCTCCATTCCATATCGGCGATCACCGGCAGGCCGAGGCTGCGCGCCCGGAACACGGCTTCCGGTGAACGCGTTGCATAGCCATCGATCAGCAGCGCGCCGGCGGTTGTCAGAACTGTATCCGGCAGGTCCGGCGCGGTGCCGAGCCGGACATCGTCGTCGAAGGCGATGAACCTGTCGCCGTCCGAGCCGACGGTGATCGTGGAGCGGACCGGCCGGCAACCGGCCGCGCGCGGCGCGTCGTCCGTAAACACGCCTTCGGCCTTCAGCGCCGCCACGACCGGATCATCGGGATCCTCATCGAGCCAGCCGATGAAGCTTGCCTCTGCGCCGAGGCGGGATGCGGCGACCAGAGCGGTCGCCACATTGCCGCCGAAGGCGCTGGCGCGCCGCACCACCCGGCCTTTGCCCGCCTGCAGCGGCGCATCCACATAATAGATGTCATCGACTGACAGGGCGCCGAAGCCGATGATCGTGGCGGGCCGGGACATTGTCAGCCCTGCGCCTTCTTCAGGGCGTCCTCGGCGGCAAGCCCGTCGTGAATGACGCCGCGGAAGGCGCGCGCCGCGATGACGGGATTTCCGTGACCCCAGAGGTTCCGGCCGACGACGGCGCCGCGGGCACCGGCCTGGATTGCCTCTGCCGTCTGCTCCAGCGCGCCGAGCAGGGTATCTGTCTTGGGGCCGCCTGCAATCACGACCGGGACCGGGCTCGTGCGGACGATTTCCTTGTAGCCGTCGAAATCGCCGGTGTAGCCGATCTTGATCACGTCGACGCCGGTTTCGATGCCGATGCGCGCCGCATAGGCGATCTCTTCCGGAGTGAAAACGATCTTTGCGCCGTCGGTGAAGTCGCGCGGATAGATATGGGCGACGATCGGCATGCCGAAACGGGCTGCGGCGTTGACGGAGTCGGTCAGCCAGCGGATGTAGTGCCCTTCCGTGCTGCCGCGCACCGGAATGGCCACGGCAAGCGCATCAGCGCCCGCCCGCACGGCATCTTCCGGCGTCGCGATCAACTGGCTGATCCGGTCGTCCGGCGTGAAGCATCCCGCCTGGATGACCAGCGATGCCTGACCGGCATAGCGCGCCCACAACAGCCGCGCCGCGCCCGGTTGAATGCTGACATAGTCGGGCTTGCCCTGCATGACGCGTTCAAGCGCGCCGGGCAGATCGGCAAGGCCGCCCTTGCGGACATCGCCGTAACCGACGAAATGGTCCACGGCACCGCCGAAAAGGTTTCCCGAAGGGTGTGAAAACAGGCGCGCCAGACGCACCGTTGTACCCAGGGTCATTGCAGTTTCCTCCTGTGATTGTTGAGATTGTCGCCGGATGCGGCTCAGCCTTGCGCCAGAGCGCTGATCGTATCGAAATTGCGCCGAACGGCGGCCGCGGGGTCTATCCCGGCCTCGTCGGATTCTTCCTCGACCACGATCCAGCCATTGAAGCGCGGCGCCCGCTCGACGGTCGCGAGTACAGTGGCGAGGTCGCAGATGCCTTCGCCCAGCATCGCCCAGTCGCCGCCAGCATCGACATCCTTGAGATGGACGTAGCGTATGCGATCGCCGAAGTCGCGGAGGGTCATGTCAATATTCTGTCCCGCCCTGAGGATATGGCCGGTGTCTGGAACCCAGCCGATCTCCTTGTCGAGAAGGCTGAAGATCAGATCGTAATCGGCCTTGTCGAACAGCAGCGTATTCTTGTGCGAAGACGGATGCAGGGCCAGCGGAACGCCGGCCGCGCGCGCAATCTCGGCGGAGCGACTGTAGATGTCGGCAGCAAGCGCGATCTTGTCGGCGCGCGCGCCGTCGGACATGGCGGTCGCCGACCCCATGGATAACACGGCCCCTGGGAAGTGCGCTGCGAAGTCGGACCATCGTCTGCAGGCGGCGTAATCGGCCTCGGCCCAATCGGCTTCGGAAAATCCGCCCTCAGAGCCATAGGCGAAGGCGGCAAGGGTCAGACCGGCCTCATCGAGGCGGCGGGCGAAAGCCTTGGGCTGATCGGCGTAGCGGCCGATCATGGTGTCGGTAATCTCGATGCCGGCATATCCGGCCGTTGCGATGGCCTCCACCAGATCGTCCGGCCCGCCGGCCCAGCCATCGCCGAGCATTTCCCAAGTGAATGTCTGACACGCGATGCGGCGTTCTGCCATGGTGATCCTCCCCTTCTTCTGCCCACCCGCCTGTGGCGGAGGGCCGCGACCCAGGCGCGCCCTCCCGGCGCGTCAGCCCGATAACTTTATTGCATAATGTAAAATTTATTTTTACAATACGTCAAATAAAAAATCTCGGGAGTGACCAGCATGCTAAAGGACGTCAAGCCTCAGATCCGGATCGGGGTCGTGGGGTGCGGAAACATTTCAAAGGCTTATCTGCACAATGCCGCAATGTTTCCGGCAATCAGGCCGGTGGCCTGCGCCGATCTCAATTCCAGCGTCGCAAAGGCGCGAGCGGACGCATTCGGGATCAGGGCCGTGGACTATGACGAGATGCTGGCGTCTTCTGAAATCGATCTGATCCTCAACCTGACAGTGCCGACCGCGCATTTCGATGTCTCGATGCAGGCGCTTCAGGCCGGCAAGCACGTGTTCACCGAAAAACCTCTCAGCGCCACTTTTGCGGAGGGACGCAGACTGGTTGACGAGGCCAGGGCACGGGACCTGTTGATCGGATCGGCGCCGGACACGTTTCTCGGTGCGGCCGGCCGCTATGCGCGTCAGCAGATCGAGACGGGCGTGATCGGCCGGGTGGTTAGCGGCACGGCCTTCATGATGGGCCGCGGCATGGAGCACTGGCACCCCGATCCAACCTTCTATTATCAGCCCGGCGGCGGGCCGGTCCTGGATATGGGGCCATATTACCTGACCATGCTGGTCAACCTGCTCGGGCCGGTACGGCGCGTTCAGGCGACGGCGACCAGCGCTTACACGGAGCGTTTTGTCAGCGCAGAGGGGCCGCTGAAGGGCAAATCCATTCCGGTCAACACGCCCACAACGGTCGCCGCTCTGCTGGAGTTCGACAAGGGCGCGCAGATCACATTTGTCGCCTCATGGGATGTCTTCCGCCATTCCGGCCGCCAGATCGAACTGCATGGCACCGAAGGCTCGCTCGGCCTGCCCGATCCCGACAATTTCAGCGGCGTGGTCAGCCTCTCCAGGCTTGGCGCGCCGTGGCAGGATGTGGATACCGCGACCATGTCCTTCGGGGCGCTGAACTGGCCGCTCGATGCGCCGGACCGCGGCAATTATCGGATGCTGGGGCTTGCGGACATGGCGCAGGCTCTCGTCGAAGGCAGGAATCCCCGTGCATCCGGCGCGTTGGCGCTGCATGTTCTCGATGTGATGCAGGCGATCCTGTGCGCGGGCGAGACCGGCGAGGCCGTGGCCGTTGATCCGGTCGATTGCCAGCCCGCTATTCTGGATGAGGCTGAAGCCGAGGGGCTTTTGGCATGACCGAACTTGATGCTTCCGCGGCATATGCACTTGAAAGGATGGCGTCCGCGAACGCGCCCTCGATCGCGGAGCTGACGCCCCAGGCGGCCCGCCTTCAGTTCGATGCGGGATATGCCGCAAGCCAGTTGAGGCACGAGGATGTGGCGCAAACCGCGGAAGACGACTGGGACGGGCTGCGTGTCAGGATCTGGCGCGGGCACGGGGCCGAGCCCAATGGCCGCGGGCTGCTTTACCTGCATGGCGGCGGCTGGGTGATCGGCGGCATCGGCTCGCATGAGGAGATATGCCGGCGGCTCGCCAACCGCGCACGCGCCGTCGTCGTTTCGCCAGACTATCGACTTGCGCCCGAAACGCCTTTTCCCGGCGCGATCGAGGATTGCGTCGCAGCTCTCTCTCATCTTGCCCGGAACGCTGCCGCGCTCGATATCGACCCGGCGCGGATCGCTGTCGGCGGCGACAGCGCCGGCGGCAACCTTGCCGCCGTGCTGGCCCTTCTGGCGCGCGATGGAAAGGCCCCGGATATCGCCGCGCAACTGCTGATCTATCCGAATACCGATCAGACCCAGGATAGCGAGAGCTTTCGCTGTTTTGGCGAAGGCTACGGCCTGACCGCGCGGGAAATGGGCTGGTTTCGCGACCACTATCTGCCAAGGGAAGCTGACCGGACGGATTGGCGCGCAGCACCACTGAAGGCTCCCTCACTTCAAGGTGTTGCGCCGGCGGCGGTCATTCTCGCCGGGCATGATGTGCTTTATGCGGAGGGCGCTGCCTATGCAGCGCGGCTGACGGATGAGGGCAGGGCGGTTGTGCGCTGCTGGCCCGGGCAGATCCACGGCTTCCTGTCGATGTCGGCCCTGATCCCCGAGGCGGCCGAAGCCGCCCATTGGCTGTGCGATGCCTGGCTGGACATCGCGCCCTGATCCACCGCGTCCTGGCTTCAGGCGGATCGTCGCATCATAAGGGTCGAGCGAATCTGCTTTCGGCGCGGCACTACCTTCACGCCAAGCGCCTGGGTTTCGATGACTTCGATGAGTTGTTGCACGGTTTCGGAGGCGATTGTCTCGGTGTCCTGAGCGGTGGTTGTCAGCGACGGCCAGAAATACTGGCTGAGGGGATGGTCGTCATGTCCGGCGACGCGAATATCGTCATCCCGTTCCCGACCGACCTTCAGTCCGGCCTCGCAGGCGGCGGAAATAACGCCGAAGGCGATGCGGTCATTGGAGCAAAGCAGGGTTTTGCCCGGCAGGCCATTTGCCAGAAGCCGTTGCATCTGCTCGCGGCCCAGGCGCTCCATATCCCATGAGACCTCGGAATCGAAATCCACGATCAGCGGCTCGTGCCCTTCGGCTTTCATGGCCTGGCGGTAGGCATTCTGCCGGATCAGCACATTGTCGGTAAGGTGCGGCCCCTCTATCAGCACGGGCGGCTCGCCGGAACGGCAGAGATACTGGACCATGGCTCTCATGCCAAAATCATGGTCGTTGCTGACGAACGGCACATCGTCGCCCATCGGCACATCGAAGCTGACAACCGGGATCTCACTCTTCAAACGATCGAAAACGCCCGGCCGCGATTGGTTGCCCAGAGGGGCGACGATGACGCCGGCCACCTTGAAGTCGAGCATTCGCTGGACGGCCTCTTCCTCAAGGTCGGCTGCCGTCTTGGATGAAATCAGGATTGGCCGCATGTCGCTGCCGCGCAGGGCGGTTTCGATGTGGGACGTGAACTTGGCAAAGAACGGGTCGTAGATTGTCGGCACGATAATGCCGACATTGATGGCCATCTTGCTGCTGAGGTGACGCACAAACGAGTTCGGCTCGAAATCGGACTGCTTCAGGACCGCCTCAATACGCCGGCGGGTCACCGGTTTGACGTCCAGCGGATTGTTGAAATATTTCGCGATCGTAGGTCGCGATACGCCACAGGCCTTGGCGAAATCTTCCATAGACTTAAAGGTTTTGCCCGCCATGCCCTCTTCCCGGTGCATCCTCGCTTCGATTGAACGCTTCTACACTGGAGCAGCGAAGTTTACAAATTTCACATATTGAAAAATAGTCAGTTCGCGCTGGCGACGTTCCAGCGCGCTGTGATCCTTGATGGTGCAGGTCGATAGAACACGGCCCATATGCGCTTCAAGAGAAGAAAACGTCACCGCGTTGAAAAAGCGGATCAGCCCAGCCCGGCGCGAACACCTTCCGCAGTGATGCCGCCGGCGACACCGCTCCTGTGATCGCTACCGTCGCGGACCGTGAGGGACTTGCTTTCACTGCGGCCTTCATGCACCGTCACGGCCTGTGATCTTTGAATCTGGCAGGCGGGGGAGGCGGCGATGGTGGACTGGCTGGCAAGGCGATGGGTTACCGCGGCGCTGTTCATGGCGTGCGGTTTCATGGCGCTGGCACCGGCAATCTTCCTCGCCTTCTCCGGTTTCGTAACGCTCATCTATCTGCACCTGCCGATCTACATGTTTCATCAATTCGAGGAACATGAGGGAGACCGGTTCCGTCGCTTCGCGAATGAGCGGCTGTTCGGCGGGAAAGACGTGTTGCGCCCGGTCGACGTCCTCGTGGTCAATCTGCCGATTGTCTGGGGGGTTAACCTGTTCGCATTCTATGCCGCGCTGTTGCTGTGGCCGGCAGCGGCCCTCGTGGCGCCCTATCTTCTCTTCGTCAACGCCGTGCTGCATATCGTGACCACGCTGCGGCTGCGGTGCTACAATCCCGGCCTCGTTACCGCGATCGTGCTGTTCCTGCCGCTGAGCGTCGCCACCCTTTTGAGCGCGCGCGCGATGTCGGGCATCACGATCCTGGATCACGCTTTCGGCCTTGCTGCGGCGCTCGCCATCCATCTCGCCATCATGGCGCAGTCCGGCTGGCGCTACCGCCATGCGGCGGGCGCGGTGAAGACCTGACGGTTTCACATCACCGCGCATGCCGGCCGTGCATCGAAAATCTCCTGTCAGTCATCCTGGAGACCAGTCGCATAGCATCGGCAATGCGACGATTACGACACGGACAAGGGCAGGCGCGCGGGCAAATGCCGCTGTCGCAAAACTGAAACAGCTCTCTGGTTAGGTGCGCGTTGCCTATCGCCAATGTGATTCCGCAATCGCGGAAACCGGAGTTTTTGATGTCCCGTTCGCCCCATTCCCGCATGTCTTCCATCCGAAACAGACGCACGCTGTTCATGCTGAGCGCCAGCGTCTTCGTGCTGGGCGGCCTGTCTCTCATGGCGACGGCCGAGGCCGCGGATTTCACCGTTCCGCCGGCTTCCGGTTCGCAGACCGTTTCGGGGGATGACAGGGGCGTGATCGAAAGCGGCGCGACGCTCACGGCGACGGACGCTCAGGCGATCCTCTGGGACGGTTCGGCGACCGGCGGCGGTATTTCCATCATCAATAACGGCACGATTGACGGCAAGAAGGAACGGGCCATCGACACCGAAGACGATGTCAGCGGGCGTTTTGCGCTCACCAATAATGGCACGATCAAATCGAAGAAAGCCGATGCCTTCCGCGTCGACAGCGCGCTGGAAAACGGCACGGTGATTGTCGACAATTCCGGCATCATCACCACGGATGGCGGTCAGGCGCTCGATTTCAACAGCGCTACGTCCGAAAGCGCGGCCGTCGGCATCACCAACCGCGCCGACGCGACGATCACCTCCAGCGACACCGATGCCATCCGTCTGGGGGCCGGCACCATCACGCTCGTCAATGACGGCACGATTTCGACAACGAAATCGGACAAGCGCGCCATTTCCTTTGACGACGACGAGAATTTCGAGACTCTCTCTTCCTTCGCGCTGACCAATGGCGTTTCCGGCGTGATCACCGCCACCGATGACGCGTTGAAGATCAAGGCGGACAAGGACAGCAGCCACGCAGCCTCGATTACCATCGACAATGCCGGCGAGATCTCGTCCTCCGATGGCGGTCAGGCGCTCGACCTTGCCGATATCATCGCCGCCGGTTCGACCATCACCATCACGAACAGGCAGAGCGGCACGATCTCGGCCGCCGACAATGACGGCATCAAGGCCGGCAACGGCACCATTGTCGACAATTACGGACTGATCCGCAGCGATTATGCCGAGGGAGAGGCAAGCGATCAGAACAACAGCGCAATCAAGCTCGATAATGAAGATGCCGACGGCATGGCGCTCACCGTCAACAATTATGCCGGCGCGACGATTACCGGCGCCTATCATGGCGTCAAGGCTTCCGGTGAGAACGATGTGCTGATCGTCACCAATGCCGCTGGCGGCACGATCGAGGGCCGCAACGGTTCCGGGGTGAATTCCAACGGCTCGGGCAGCATCGTCAATTACGGCCTGATCTCCGGCACGTTCGACCCGGCCGCCGATTTCGGCGACGGCGACGGCGTCGATTTCGACCATCGCGGCGAGTTCTACAATTACGGCCAGATTCTCGGCCTCGGCTCCAAGGGCACCAAGGGGGGCGAGACCAAGCCCTCGACCAGCGAGGCGATCGCGACCGGCGGCGGCATCATCGTCAACGGCAGCGCGGATTACACCGGGGCGCTGATTTCCGGCGCGGATAACGGCATTCTCGACGACAACAGCAATAATGGCGACGCTTATGCCGCCTTGACCGTCACCAATTACGGCACGATCGAAGGCAAGGACGGCTTCGGCATCAAGATGGTCAACGACGCCGGCACGTTCGGCAATACGGTGATCAATTACGGCGCCATCAAGGGCACCGAATACGCCGTTTCGATGGGCAATGGCGATGACCGCTTCGTCTATCAGGCCGGCAGCAGCGTGACTGGCTATGTCGATGCCGAAGGCGGGACCGACACGTTCGAATTCGGCGCGCGCGACGGCGCCTTCGATCTCGGCCTTCTCGGCAGCACTGCCACCTATCGCAATTTCGAGGCGCTTGCTTTCGCTTCTGGCTCGAACTGGACCCTGTCCGGCGAGACCGCAATCGCGTCCGCCATGACGCTTTCCGGTGCGACGCTCAGGCTTGACGGGTCGCTTGCCAATATTGCTCTCGATATGGGTGCGGGCGCGTGGCTTGCGGGCAATGGCACGATCGGCGACCTGACGGTTGGCGACGGCGCGACCGTCTCTCCTGGCAATTCCATCGGCCTGATCAATGTGGCCGGCGACGTCAGCTTCGCGCCCGGTTCGACGCTGATCATCGAAACCGATGGCATGTCGGGCGCGGCCGATCTCGTCGCGGCCACCGGCAGCGCAACGCTTTCGGGCGGAAACCTGTCGCTGATGATGGCCGATCCGGCCGCCAACTGGAGCAACGCATACACCGTGCTGACGGCAGATGGCGGCGTGTCCGGAAGCTTCGACAACGTGTCCTCCAATGCTGGCTCGATCTTCCTTGCGACCGGGATCGATTATGGCGCGACCGTCGTGACCGTTCAGATGGCGCGCAACAATGTCGCCTTTGCCGACTACGCGGTAACGGCCAATGAAAGGGCCGCCGCCAACGCACTCGACGCCCTGCCGCAATCGAGCGCGCTCTACGGCGCGGTCGTGGTTCAGGATGGCGCCGGCGCGACGGAAGCCTTTGATGCATTGTCCGGAGACATTCACGCCAGCCTCAAGACCGGCCTGATCGAGGACAGCCGTTATGTCCGCGCCGCGGCTTTCTCGCGCCTTGATGACGCCGTGGGCGCGCCGGGTTTCTGGCTGCAGCCCTTCGGCGGCTGGGGCACGACGGATGGCGACGGCAATGCGAGCGGGCTTGACCGCAGCACCGGCGGCGTCCTCGGCGGTGGCGATTTTGCGCTTGGCGACACGGCCCGCGCCGGCATCGTCGCCGGCTATCAATCTTCGCGCTATGAGGAAGACGGCAGCGACGCGAAGGCGACAGCCGATACCTTCCTGCTCGGCGTCTATGGCGGCGGCGAATGGCAGGGCTTCGGCCTCAGCGCCGGCGCGGCCTATGGCTGGTCGACGGTCGATACCGCCCGCACGGCGGCATTTCCGGGCTTTTCGGAATACCTTTCCGGTTCGACCGATGCGGGCACGGCGCAGATCTTCGGCGAGGCCAGCTACCAATTCGACATGGGTGCGGCGACGCTTCAGCCCTTCGCCAATCTCGCCTATGTGAACCTTCACACCGACGGCTATTCGGAGACCGGTGGCGCGGCGGCGCTTTCCGTCGCATCCGGCGATACCGACACCACGTTCTCGACGCTCGGCCTTCGCGCGTCCACCGATTTCGATATTTCCAATGGCGGCTCCGCCAGTCTTTCCGGCATGATCGGCTGGCGTCATGCCTTCGGCACAACGGTGCCCAACGCCGCGAACAGCTTTGCCGGTGGCATGCCGTTTGTCGTCGACGGCGCGCCGATTGCCGAAAACGCTGCGGTCGTCGAGGCCGGCCTCGATTTCGACCTCGGCGCCTTCGGCAAGGACGGCAAGGGGCGGGCCGCGCTCGGTGTGTTCTACGCCGGCCAGTTCGGCGACGGCTCCAGCGACAATTCGGTTCAGGGCCGGCTCACGCTCACCTTCTGAGGCGGAGGCCCTTCGGTTCTGATTGCGCGGCACGGCGGATCGTTGGGGGCGCGACCGATCATGCCAGAACACTTTCGACAATACGCTCAAGCTTTTCGGAGATGGCCGCCACGTGCGGCCATTGTCTTGCTGTCTGGAAAATGAGGGCTATTCAGCGACCGTCCGCGCCTGAACGCCTGCCATTTGCGTATCGAATGACGGAAAGCTATTGAAATAACAGCGATAGCAAACAAGACTTTTGGGTGGAGCCGCGATGACCTTCGAGCAATTGCGCATCTTTGTCGAAGTGGCCGAGCGGCAGCATGTCACGCAGGCCGCGCAGGCGCTCAACATCGCCCAGTCCGCAGCCAGCCACGCGATCGCCCAGCTCGAGGCGCGCTATGATGTGCAGCTTTTCTACCGCGTCGGGCGGCGGATCGAGCTGTCCGAGGCCGGCCGGGCGCTGCTCACCGAGGCGAGCGCGATCCTCGGTCAGGTGGAGCGCGCCGAACTGGCGCTGAGCGAGTTCAGCACGCTGTTGCGCGGGACGCTGCAGGTCGAGGCGAGCCAGACGATTGCAAGCTACTGGTTGCCGGCACGGCTTGCCGCATTCCGTCGCACCCATCCCGGCATCAACCTGCGCATGAAGATCGAGAACACCCAGCAGGTCGCCGAGGCGGTGCTGACCGGGGCCGTGGAGCTTGGTTTTGTCGAGGACGAGGTTGCGCATCCGCAGCTTGTCTGTCACCCCGTCGCAGCCGACCGGCTGATCGTCGTCGTCGCGCCCGAGCACCCCTGGGCGGGGCTGAAGCGGCTTGACCCCGTCAAGATGTCGGAAAGCAGTTGGGTGCGGCGCGAGACCGGCTCGGGCACGCGGTCCGCCTTCGAGCATGCCGCTCTCGCCATGGGCGCGGATGTGGCCGGCTTCCGCATCGCGATGGAACTGCCGTCCAACGAGGCGGTGCGCGCGGCGGTTGAGGCCGGGCTCGGGGCGGCCGCGATGTCGGCTTCGGTTGCGGCGCCCAGCCTGGAGGCGGGATTGCTGCATCACGTCCCGATCGAATTGCCGGAACGCCAGTTCCTGGCCCTGCGTCTTGCAGCCCGCCGCCCGACCCGCGCCGTGACGGCGTTCCTGAACCAGTTGGGCATTGTCGAGCCGATCAGCGGCGCGGAAGCCGAAAGACAGGTTTGAGCTTTCGGCCTGACCATGGATCATGGGCGAAAAGGCGGATCTTGGTATTTTGCGAACCCGACGCAAGGTCGAACAATGGCGCGACGTCGTTGGTAACTGATCGCTGCACCGGCTTTCCTGTCCCTGATCCATCATGAATCCAGATTGAATGCATCCGATCAGAGTATTGGACCGTGTCGCCGGCCTTATCTACTTATGCGTTAACCGGAATTCCGGATGAGGAAGCCGACAATGCGCAAGACCCGTGACGAAGGTATCAAACCTCAGGCCGAACATACGATCGAAAGCCCGGATGCGGGCAGCGCTTTGACCGGGCCGCAATTGCCGCCCCAGGGCCACGAGCCCGACTACCGCTTCACGCTTGCCAACGAAAGAACCTTCCTTGCCTGGGTGCGCACGGCGCTGGCGCTTCTGGCCGGCGCGGTGGGGCTGATGCATTTCGCCAAACCGCTGACCGGCCTCGACCCCGACAAGCTGTTCGGCATCGTGCTGGCTGCGGCCGGCCTTGTGGCGATCATCTATGCGACCTGGCGCTGGCACAACGTGCAGCGGGCCATGTCTCATGACGCGCCGCTGCCCGGCGGCACGGCCATCTGGTTCCTGTCCGGCCTCATCATCCTGTCCGGCAGTCTCGCCGGGATCACCGCACTTGTCACCGGAGGGCTGCTGTGATGCGGAAAGGACAGGCTCATGAGCGAGCGCCTCATTCCGGGCCGACCCGGATTGCAGCCCGAGCGGACGGACCTCTCCTGGGTGCGCACCGCGCTGGTGGTGGCCATCGACGGCGGGTTGTTGCTTCTGCGCGAGGGCGGGTCGCCGGGCCTGCTGTCAATTCTTGGCGGCAGCTTCGCCATGGCGCTTGCCATCATGATGGTGCTGACCGGCATGAGACGCACGCGCCTGCTGCGCCTGCGTCCACTGCCGCATCACCTCGCGCCGCGACAAGAAGTGCTGATCACCGGCATCTCTGTCGCCTTGTTGGGAGCGCTCACGCTCCTGATGATCGTCGTTCGCTGACCACGGTGGCATTCCCATCGTTTCCGATCGTCCTCACCTTTGAAGGAGTCTCAGATGGCGCGCAATGATCGCGGTGCGAACGCAGCCCCGTCGCAGCAAGCCCTGCGTGACAGTCCCGCCCCGGATGAGGGCGACGGCGTCGTCACCTCGCCAAAGATCGGCGACCATGTGGCGAAGACCACCTGCTACATGTGCGCCTGTCGCTGCGGGATCGACGTGCATATCCGCGATGGCAAGGTGCGCTATATCAACGGCAACAAGGACCATCCGGTCAATCGCGGGGTGCTCTGCGGCAAGGGCAGCGCCGGCATCATGCAGCATTACAGCCCGGCGCGGCTTAAAAAACCGCTGCTGCGCACCGGCCCGCGCGGCAAGGGCGAGTACCGCGAGATCGCGTGGGACGAAGCGCTTTCCATCGTCACGGAGCGGCTTGCCCGCATCCGTTCCACGGACCCGAAGAAGCTGGCCTTCTTCACCGGCCGCGACCAGTCGCAATCGCTGACCGGCTGGTGGGCGACGCAGTTCGGCACGCCGAATTTCGCGGCCCATGGCGGCTTCTGTTCGGTCAACATGGCCGCGGCCGGGCTCTATTCCATCGGCGGCGCGTTCTGGGAATTCGGCGAGCCCGATTGGGAGCGCTCGAAATATTTCATGCTGTTCGGCGTCGCCGAGGACCATGATTCCAACCCGATCAAGATCGGCCTCGGCAAGCTCAAGGCCCATGGCGCCAAGGTTGTCGGCGTCAATCCCTGTCGCACCGGCTATAACGCGATCGCTGACGAATGGATCGGCATCCGCCCGGGCACGGACGGGCTGTTCGTGCTGGCGCTCGTGCATGAGCTGTTGCGGGCGGGCAAGGTCGATCTTGATTACCTGATCCGCTACACCAATCTGCACCAGTTGGTCATTCGCGAGGAGGGCGCGGCCGACGACGGCCTGTTCCTGCGCGATGGCGACGGCAATATCCTGAGCTGGGAGCGCGAGAAAGGCACGACGGCCATTTCCAGCGACCCGACAATTGCCCCGGCGCTGACCGGCACCTTTCATGCGCTTGGCCGCACCGTCAGCCCCGCCTTTCAGATTCTTGCAGAACGCTACCTCTCCAAGGAATACGCGCCGGATGCGGTTGCCGACAAGTGCGGCGTGCCCGCCGCCACCATCCGCCGCATCGCGGCGGAACTCGCCAAGGTCGCCTTCGAGGAGGAAATCGAAATCCCCGTCGCCTGGACCGACTGGGCGGGCCGCGAGCACAAGACGATGAAGGGCCGCCCGATCTCGATGCACGCCATGCGAGGCATCTCGGCCCATTCCAACGGCTTCCACACCTGTCGCGCCATCCACCTGCTTCAGGTTCTGCTCGGAACCGTCGATGTGCCCGGCGGCTTCCGCTACAAACCGCCCTATCCGAAGCCGGTGCCGCCGCCGCTGAAGCCCGCGGGCAAGGATGGCAGCAAGCCGAACACGCCGCTTTCGGGCGCGCCGCTCGGCTTCGTCACCGATCCCGCCGACCTGCTGGTGGATGAGAAGGGCGGCCCGATCCGCATCGACAAGGCCTATTCCTGGCAGGCGCCGTTTTCGGCCCACGGGCTGATGCACATGGTCATCCGCAATGCCTATGAGGGCGATCCCTATCCGATCGACACGCTGTTTCTCTACATGGCGAACATGGCGTGGAACTCGTCGATGAACACATCCGAGACGATGCGGATGCTGACGGCGAAGGACGAGAATGGCGAGTACAGGATCCCGTTCATCATCTATTCCGACGCCTATCATTCCGAGACGGTGTCCTATGCCGATCTGGTGCTGCCGGACACGACCTATCTGGAACGCCACGACTGCATCAGCCTGCTCGACCGGCCGATCAGCCATGCGGACGGGCCGGGCGATGCGATCCGTCACCCGGTGCTGGAACCCGACCGCGACGTGCGCGGTTTCCAGTCGGTGCTGATCGATATCGGCGCAAGGCTCGGTCTGCCGGGCTTCGTCAATGAGGATGGCAGCGCGAAATACCGCGATTATGCCGATTACATCGTCAATCACGAGCGCAGCCCCGGCATCGGCCCGCTCGCCGGTTGGCGCGGCGAGAACGGCGACCAGCACGGCCGCGGCGCGCCGAACAAGGACCAGCTCAAGCGCTATATTGAACATGGCGGCTTCTGGCATCACGATTTCAGGCCGGAGGAACGGTTCTACAAGATGGCCAACAGGGCCTATCTGGAGACGGCGGTGCAGTTCGGCTTTCTGTCGAAGCCCGAGCCGATCATCTTCCAGATTTATTCCGAACCGCTGCAGCGCTTCCGCCTTGCCGCGAAGGGCCACGGCCCGATCCAGCCGCCCGAGGCCGAGCGCGACCGGGTCGCCACCTATTTCGATCCGCTACCGTTCTGGTCCGAGCCGCTCGAACAGTCGCTGGTTTTTGCCGATGACTACCCGATCCACGCGCTGACGCAGCGGCCGATGTTTATGTACCATTCCTGGGGTTCGCAGAATGCCTGGCTCAGGCAGGTGATGAACCAGAACAAGCTGTTCGTGCATCGCAATCTCGCCGCCAGCCTGAACCTCGTGGATGACGACTGGGTCTGGATCGAAAGCCCGCACGGGCGGGTGCGCGGCCAGATCTCGCTGGTCGAGGGCGTGAACCCCAATACGGTGTGGACCTGGAACGCCATCGGCAAGCGGCGGCGGACCTGGGGTCTGCACGAAAATGCCGGGGAATCGAACCGCGGCTTCCTTCTGAACCATGCAATCACCGAACTGCTGCCGCCCGATGCCAAGGGCCGCCGGTTCTCCAATTCGGACCCGGTGACCGGGCAGGCCGCCTGGTTCGACCTGCGCATCCGCCTGATCAAATGCACGCCGGAAGAGGCCGGGAGCACCGAGCCTCTGGAACCGCCCGTCGAATTGCCGCCGGGCCTTTCCGAGGGACCCGACAAGCTCACTTACGGCGCGGAGTTCAAGCCGGCACACAAACCAAGGGAGCGCGCGAAATGACCTGTCTTCCCGAAAAGACCGACCGCAAGCTCGGTCTCGCGATCGATCTCGATACCTGCGTCGGCTGCAATGCCTGCGTCACCTCGTGCAAGGAATGGAATGCGGGCGGCCACATGGCCCCGCTGACCGATCTCAACCCCTATGCCGACAAGGTGGACGGGGTGTTCTTCAACCGCGTCCACACCTATGAGCAGGATACGCCGAAGGGCGGGGCCACCATCCACTTCCCCCGCTCCTGCCTGCATTGCGAGACGCCGGCCTGCGTCACGGTCTGTCCCACCGGCGCGTCCTACAAGCGCGCCTCGGATGGCATCGTGCTGGTGGACGAGGACAAGTGCATCGGCTGCAAGCTGTGCTCCTGGGCCTGTCCCTATGGCGCGCGGGAATTCGATGTCGATGTCGGCGTGATGAAGAAATGCACGCTCTGCGTCGACCGGATCTACAATGAAAACCTCGCCGAGGAGGACCGGGTGCCGGCCTGCGTCGCCGCCTGTCCCACCGGCGCGCGCCATTTCGGCGATTTCGGCGATCCGGACTCGGCGATCTCGAAGCTTTCCGAGGAACGCGGCGGCGTCGCGCTGATGCCGGAGCTCGGCTACAACCCGACCAACCGCTACCTTCCGCCGCGCCCCAGGCGCGATGCCGCCACCGCGACGGATGCCCTGCCGCTTGAGGACGCCGCGCCCGAGGGCGGCTTTCTTGGCTGGGTCGATCGCATGCTTTCGAGGTAGACGCCGATGCATCCCGCCTTTTCCGTCATCTTCTTCACCACCGCGTCCGGCGCGGGCTATGGCCTTCTGTTCCTGCTGGGGCTTGCCGCCGCCTTCGGCCTGCTGCCGCCCGATCCGTGGCTCGGTGTCGTCGGCTTCGGCCTGTCGCTCGGCCTGATCTCGGCCGGGTTGTTGTCGTCCACCGCCCATCTCGGCCGCCCGGAGCGCGCCTGGCGCGCCTTCAGCCAGTGGCGGTCGTCCTGGCTTTCGCGCGAAGGCGTTTCCTCCGTCGCGACCTATGTCCCCGCTGTCGCGCTCGCCTTCGGCTGGGTGATCCTGCAGGCCAGCGGCGGCTGGATGGCGCTCGCCGGCGCGCTCGCCGCCATTGGCGCGGTCGCGACCGTCATCATGACGGCGATGATCTACGCCTCGCTCAAGCCCGTCGCGGAATGGCACGGTCCCTGGACGCTGCCCTGCTACCTCGTCTTCGCCGCGATGACCGGCCTGACGCTGCTCAACGCGCTGCTTGCCATTTTCGGTCCCGCAAGCCGGTTGGTCGCCGCGCTGGCGGTGCTCCTTGCGCTGGCAGGGTGGGCGGTCAAGCGCGGCTACTGGGCCTATCGCGACAGCGGCAGGGCACAGCCCACCACCAATCAGGCGCTCGGGCTGGGCGAGGGCCAAATCCGACAGGTGCAGTCCCCGCACAGCGAGCAGAACTACCTGCTGAAGGAAATGGGCTATCGCGTCGCGCGCAAGCATGCCGCAAGGCTGCGCCTGATCGCGCAAGCGCTTGCCTTTGCCCTGCCGGCAGCCTGCCTGTTGCTGTCGATGCTGCTTCCCGGACCGCTGGCGCTGGTGCTCGCCCTTACCGCCGTGCCCCTGCAACTTGCCGGCATGCTGGTCGAACGCTGGCTGTTCTTCGCCGAAGCGCGGCACACGGTGACGCTTTACTACGGTTATTGAGCCAGAGATGTTTTAAGTCCGCGGGGTTTCCAGCGCTTCGAGCTCGTCTTCGGTGAGTACGCGGGACCGGGTCAGAAATCGCTTCTCGCGGCCATTGTCGAGGCTGAACATGCCGCCGCGACCGGGCACCACGTCGAGGATCAACTGGGTGTGTTTCCAGGCCTGAAACTGCGGGCCGGAGATCCAGACCTCCGCACCTTCCACCGTGCCGAGTTTCACATCGCCGCTGCCGAGGTGAAATTCGGCTTTCGGATAGCACATCGGCGACGAGCCGTCGCAGCAGCCGCCGGACTGGTGGAACATGATCTCGCCGTGGTCGGCCTTGATCTCGCGGATGAGCTCTCGCGCCGCAAGCGTCGCGGTTACCCGGCTGCCCTTTTCGGCGCCGGCAGGCAGGTCGGCATCGGTGACGCAGTGGATGTTCGGCTTTTCCATATCCGTCTCCTTGTTGAACCGAAAGCGAACGGGCGAAGCCGAAGCTCCGCCCGCCACCTGGGAGGATTCCCCTGGCCTCAGAAGAAGCCGACCTTCTCGGTCGAGTAGCTGACCAGCAGGTTCTTGGTCTGCTGATAGTGATCGAGCATCATCTTGTGGGTCTCGCGCCCGATGCCCGACTGCTTGTAGCCGCCAAAGGCCGCATGGGCGGGATAGGCGTGGTAGTTGTTGACCCAGACGCGCCCGGCCTGGATGTGGCGGCCGAAGCGGTAGCAGGTGTTGGCATCGCGCGACCACACGCCGGCGCCGAGGCCATAAAGCGTGTCGTTGGCGATTTCGAGCGCCTCGGCCTCATCCTTGAAGGTGGTGACGGAGACCACGGGGCCGAAGATTTCCTCCTGGAACACGCGCATCTTGTTGTGCCCCTTGAGGATCGTCGGTTCGATATAGTAGCCGCCCGAAAGCTCGCCGCCGAGATCGGCCGCCTTGCCGCCCAGAAGCACTTCCGCGCCTTCCTGGCGGCCGATATCGAAATAGCTGAGGATCTTTTCCTTCTGCTCGCTCGATGCCTGCGCGCCGATCATGGTGTTGTCGGCGCGGGGGTCGCCCTGGATGATCGCCTTGGTCCGGGCAATCGCCTTTTCCATGAAGGCGTCGTAGATATCCTCCTGGATCAGCGCGCGGGACGGGCAGGTGCAGACCTCGCCCTGGTTGAGCGCGAAGAACACGAAGCCCTCGACCGCCTTGTCGAGAAAGCCGTCATCCTCGCGCATCACATCCTTGAAGAAGATGTTGGGCGATTTGCCGCCAAGCTCCAGCGTCACCGGAATGAGGTTTTCGGTGGCATATTGCATGATCAGCCGGCCGGTCGTGGTCTCGCCGGTAAAGGCGATCTTGGAGATGCGCGGGCTCTGCGCCAGCGGCTTGCCGGCCTCGAGCCCGAAACCGTTGACGATGTTGAGCACGCCGGGCGGCAGAATGTCGGCAATCAGCTCCGCCAGCACCAGGATCGAGGCGGGCGTCTGTTCGGCGGGCTTCAGCACCACGCAGTTGCCGGCGGCAATCGCCGGGGCCAGCTTCCAGGCGGCCATCAGGATCGGGAAGTTCCACGGGATGATCTGGCCGACCACGCCGAGCGGTTCATGGAAGTGATAGGCGACGGTGTCGTCGTCGATCTCGCTCATCGTGCCTTCCTGGGCGCGCAGCGCGGAGGCAAAGTAGCGGAAATGGTCGGCGGCAAGCGGGATATCCGCATTCATCGTCTCGCGGATCGGCTTGCCATTGTCCCAGGTCTCGCAGGTGGCGATCAGGGCAAGGTTGGCCTCGATCACATCCGCGATCTTAAGCAACGCGCGGGCGCGGTCGGCCGGCGAGGTCGAACCCCATTTCGCCTTCGCCGCATGGGCCGCATCCAGCGCGAGCTCGATATCGGCGGCGTCGGAACGGGCGATCTCGTTAATCGCTGCCCCGGTGATCGGCGTGGTATTGGTGAAATAGCGACCGTTCTTCGGCGGTACGAACTTGCCGCCGATGAAGTTGTCATAGCGGTCCTTGAAGGGGGATTTCAAAAGCCCTTCGGGTTTGGTCATCTCGTTCATGGCATTTCCTCCCATAACGTTTGAACGTTGGCTATGAGGAAGATCATGAGCGTCTGCATCGCCGCCGTCACCCGGGTGAAAGGTGAGGATGTCGCGTTCTGTCTCAATTCTGAAACAGTTCGAGAGGAAAAAAGCGACCCGGCGTCAAAATCCGGTAATGCCGAGCCGTTTCATCCGGCGATAGAGCGTGGCCCGGCTGATTCCGAGCGCGCGTGCCGCAGCCTGAACATTGCCGTTCATCCGGGCGAGCGCTTGGACAACCACGGCATGCTCGGCGGCGTCGAAGCCGCGTTTTCCGGTATCGTTGCCAAGCAGATCCGCCGCCGGTATCGGGGTGAAGTCGCCGGAAAGGGCGAGGCCCAGCGCCTGCCGGGCCGAACGGGTCGCCGCGACCACCAGATCATCATTATCGACCGCGATCAGCGCGGTGACCGCATCGTCGCCGCCGGCGCCACCTTCGGCAAGCAGGATGCGATAGCCCGGATGGCTGGCCCGAAAGCAGTCCGCTTCTATCTGCCGCGCGGTCTGCTGCACCAGCGCGGCAATCATCTGATTGGCGGATGCGGTCTGGTCGGCGCGCGCCGATGAAACGTCGAGCGCCCCGATCAGCCGTCCGTCGGGCCCGAAGATCGGTGCATCAATGCAGCTCATGGCGGTGTTGCGATTGAAAAAATGCTCGTCGCGATGGATGATGAGCGCGCGGCCCTCGGCAAGGCAGGTGCCGATGCCGTTGGTGCCCTCGACGGATTCCGACCAGCTTCGTCCCTCTCGCAATCCCCAAAGTTCGAAACTCTCGCGGTCGGCGTCGCGATAGCGGTGTTCGAGAACGAAGCCGTCGGCATCGCTCAGGAATACGCCGCAGGCTGACTGTGAAACGCAACGGAACAGGCGGTCGAGGCGGGCGCCGGCGATCGAAACCATCGGGTCTGCGCGCTCGCGCCGTTCGCGCAGTTCGGCGCTGCCGAGCCTTCTTTCCCCGGTGTCGGTTGCGCCGGCCGGATCGAGCTTGTGCTGGACCAACGACCGCCACCACGATGCCGCGACAGGCGAGAAGGCCGGTTCTTTCGAAGAAAGGGCCGTCGCCAGAACGGTTTCGGCATGGATATGAGCATCCGTTACCCTTGATGGAAAAACCATCGGCATTTCCTCCCATGTCGCGCAGCCTGATATTTCGCGCCTCGCTTGGCGATGCGGCCTCATGGCGCCACCGGCTGTCTCCTCCCGCCGGCCGCTTCCTTGTCCGGCGTCCCATCCTACAGTATTACGTCGCCGCGGTCATCCATGACCTTTGCCCAATATCGCCGCTGACCGGTTGCGAGCGGTTTGCGGTTTGAATTCATCGGGCGTGCTCGGTCTGAAGCGCTTACGCCGATCGCGTCCGCCGGAGCGTTTCGGAGGGGCTTTCGCCATAGGCCGTGCGATAGGCGGAGGCAGCGCGGCCGAGATGGCCGAAGCCCGAGGCCAGAACGGCGTCGGCGACGGAAAGCCCGGGGCCGGGCTTGAGCAGAAGCTCGCGCAATTTCTGCAGCCGGGCCTTCTGCACGCCGTCCGAAAGCGTGTGGCCGCGGGCCTTGCGATAGGCATCCTGCAGGGTGCGCAGCGGCAGGCCGGCGGCGGCGGCGATATCCGCCATCGCGATCGTATCGGCCGCATGCATCTGGATGAAGTCGTCGGCCTTCTGCACCGATAGCGGCCCCGCTGCGGCCGCCGGCGCATGCAGCATATCGGAGCGGTTGTTCTCAAGCCCCGTCAGGAGCAGCGACAGCAGGCCGTCGCGCAGCATGACGCGGTAGGAATCCGGCAGCGCCGCGCCGCCTTCCGCTGCCTCGAACAGCAGGCGGGCATGGGACATGACGCTGGCGCCCACCGGCGTCGTCAAATCGACGCCGGGCTCGAATTCGAGCGGCGTCGCCGCGCGATGGGTCAGCGTCTCGAAGAAATCCTCGACCACGCGCCGGCGCATCAGCACGATCAGCTTTTCGCAATTCTCCCGCCAGACCATGCGTGAGGCGAGCGTCGGCGACAGCAGCGATGCGCGGCGGCCGACCTCGACCTCCGTCACCCGCGTGCCGCAACGCACATTGGCAGCGCCGGCGACCGGAAGCTGCAGCAGAAAGAAATCGGAAAGCTCGCCCGGATCGATTTCAACCTCCGCGCCATAGGCGACGAAATTCACCGAATAGCCCGGCTGCTCGACGGCGTTGTGGACGGCGTGGAAGCCGTCGGCGCGCCGGTCGCGCACGCTCAGGAAGTGGGGACAGAAGATGCGGCCGATCGCGTCGCGCGCCTCATCGACGCTCTTGGTGTCGACGAGGCCATGATGCTTCAAGGGTGTGGCATGCGTAGCGATCATCGGGGGCTTCCCAATCGAAAACAAGGCACGTCTGCCGAAAACGGACAAGGCGTTGCGCAATCCGGATTGCGGTTCGTCAAGTTCGGCGGATGATTAATTTAAACATAAAATGAATGGGAAATCCATTCGCAATCGCGGGAACGAAAATATGGGAAGCGGACTCTTCCGTGCCGGCATGCGTCGTCTTGCCGGAGGCGTGACCATCATCACATCGCTGGATGCCGAAGGGCGGCGCTGCGGGATCACAGCAACGGCGGTCTGTTCGCTGTCGACCGATCCGCCTTCGCTGGTCGCCTGCGTCAATCGCGAGACCTCGATTGCCGCGGTCGTCGAACAGCGCGGCGTCTTCGCCGTCAACGTGCTGGCGACAGCCCAGCGCGCGGTTGCCGAAACATTCGCGGGCCGCACTGGCCATCAGCGCGAGGACCGGTTTTCGGTCGGCGACTGGAGCGTTGCGGAAACCGGCGCACCGGTGCTCGCCGATGCCACCGTGAGCTTCGATTGCCGGCTGGCGGAGAGCGTGACCTTCGGCACCCACATGATCCTGATCGGCAGGGTCGAGGCGACCCGCTGCGCCGACGGCGAAGCCCCGCCATTGCTCTATGGCGACGGCGCCTTCCTGACGACCTGCCTGGCGGCATCGCCGGCCTGATTTTCCGAAATCTCTTGCAACAATAAAGGGGAAGCCATCATGAAAGGTCTGAACGGAAAGACCGCCATCATTTCCGGCGGCGCGACGCTGATCGGGCAGGGCATCGCAACGGTGCTCGCGGGTTACGGCATCGACGTCGTGATTGCCGATATCAACGCCGAGGCCGGCGAAAAGGCGGCGGCCACCACCGGCGCGCGCTTCATCGCCACCGACATCACCAGGGACGAGGATATCGCCGCGCTGGTCGCAAAGACGGTCGAGGAAACCGGTCGGCTCGACTATCTCGTAAACGTCGCCTGCACCTATCTGGATGAAGGCGCGGAGACCAAGCGCGCCGACTGGCTCGCCGCCCTCGACGTCAACATCGTCGGTTCGGTAATGCTGATGCAGGCGGCGCGGCCGCATCTTGCCAAAAACAAGGGCGCGATCGTCAATTTCGGCTCGATCTCCGCCCGCGTCGCCCAGACCGGACGCTGGGTCTATCCGGTCTCCAAGGCCGCGATCCTGCAACTGACGCGCAACCAGGCGATGGACCTCGCCCCCGAGGGCATTCGCGTCAACGCGGTCTCGCCCGGCTGGACATGGTCCAACATCATGCAGGAACTGACCCACGACACCCGCGCCAAGGCGGACAGCGTCGCAAAGCCCTTCCACCTGCTCGGCCGCACCGGCAGCCCGGATGAGGTCGGCGAGGCGGTCGCCTTCCTGCTTTCCGACAGCGCGAGCTTCATCACCGGCACGGATATCCGCGTCGACGGCGGCTACACGGCGATGGGGCCGGAACAGGCCGAACCGGCGATCCCGCTGCTGATGGACTGATCCCGCAACAACAAACAATCCACGAAAAGGGGAATGACATGACGAAACATTTCACCATTGTCGGCGGCGGCCAGTCCGGCCTCCAGCTCGGCATCGGCCTTCTGAAGGCCGGCCATGCGGTGCGCATCGTCCAGAACCGCACCGGCGAGGAGATCGAAAAGGGCAAGGTCCTTTCCAGCCAGTGCATGTTTGATGCCGCGCTCCAGAACGAGCGCGATCTCGGCATCAATTTCTGGGAGGCCGAATGTCCGACGGTCGACTCCATCAACTTCACGGTGCCTGCGCCGGATGCGCCGGGCGTCAAGGCGATCGACTGGAACGGCAAGCTCGACAGCTACGCCCAGAGCGTCGACCAGCGGCTTAAAATCCCGCGCTGGATGAAGGAATTCACCCGTCTCGGCGGCGACATGGTGATCCATGACGCAAGCCTCGACGATCTCGAAACCTATGCGAAGGAAAGCGACCTCGTAATCGTCGCCGCCGGCAAGGGCGACATCGCCAAAATGTTCGAACGCGACCCCGAGCGCTCGCCCTATGACCGGCCGCAGCGTGCGCTGGCGCTGACCTATGTCACCGGCATGGCGCCGCGCCCGGATCACTCCGCGGTCAGCTTCAACCTCATCCCCACGGTCGGCGAATATTTCACCTTTCCGGCGCTGACCACGACCGGCCCGTGCGACATCATGGTGTTCGAGGGCATTCCCGGCGGGCCGATGGATTGCTGGAAGGGCGTGGTGTCGCCGGAGGATCATCTGGCGAAGTCAAAATGGATTCTCGACACCTTCCTGCCGTGGGAAGCTGAGCGCAACACGGATATCGCGCTCACAGACGATAACGGCATTCTCGCCGGCGCGTTTCCGCCCACGGTGCGCAAGCCGGTCGGGCGTCTGCCGTCCGGCGCGATCGTGCTTGGTATGGCCGATGCCGTCTGCCTCAACGACCCGATAACGGGGCAGGGTTCGAACAATGCCTCCAAGGCGGCGAAATGCTATCTTGATGCGATCCTCGCCCATGGCGACAATGCCTTCGACGAGGCCTTCATGGTCGCCACTTTCGAGGCCTACTGGGCTTACGCACAGTTCGTGGTCGGCTGGACCAACGCGCTGCTCGCCCCGCCGCCGCCCCATGTGCTCAACATCATGGGCTCGGCCCAGGCCTATCCGGAACTGGCGAAACGCATCGCCAACGGCTTCAACGATCCGCGCGACTTCTTCCCGTGGTTCGCGGTTCCCGAAGAGGCGGATGCCTATCTGACACGGCTTGCCGCTTAAGGGCAGGGTCTCCACCTCCGTCATGCCGGCCTTGTGCCGGCATCCAGGGCGGCAATGACCTTCCTTTCTGTTCCTCGCTGAGGAAACGGTCCCCGCACGGCCCTGGACCCCGGCTCAGGGCCGGGGCGACGGCATTGCGGCCGTCTTCGGCGCGACCATTGCGCCGCGCTGGACTTGATGCCACGCATTGTATCAATATGATCGTCTGTCGCGGCAGTGGGCCGCATGTCCTGGAGGGGGCGGTTTTGGACTTCGAGAACACCGTGAGCTATCGGGCGAGCGACCCGCTCGAAGCCGAATACTACATGACCCGGTCGTTCTGCGATCATCGCCTCGAGGTCTATGCCGGCCGCGAGGTCGGCTTCCGCCACCATGCCGTGAAGACGGCCTGCGGGGCCTTCAACCGCCTCGAATACGGCGCCGAGATCGAGGTCAGCGCCCATGGCTTCGAGGAATTCTACATGCTGGAAATGCCGCTGAGCGGCGGAGTGCGGATCGACTTCGGCAAGGAGGAAATCAACTCCGCGCCCGGTCAGGCGCTGCTGCTATCGCCCGGGCCGCGGTTCCGTTCGCGCTGGCAGGCGGCCACCCGGCAATGGATGCTTCAGATCGACCGCTGTCGGCTGGAACAGCGGATCGCGCGGCTCACCCATCGCGCTAAGGCCGAGGCGCCGGTGTTCGACCCGCTGATCGATCTGCAAACCGCGCATGGACGGCGTCTCCTGGAAGCGTTTCAGGTGCTGGCGGCCGATCTTTCCGAGGGCGGTGACGCGGACGATCCGCACCGTGAGGCGATCACCGATCGCATCATCGATCTGATTTTAGGCAATATTCCCTATCTGAACGGCCAGTCGGTCGTGCCCGACCGCCTGAGCGCCACGCCGCGCCATGTGAAGCGGGTGATGGACTTGTTTCACGCCCGCTTCGGCGAACGGCTGTCAATGTCGGCCGTCGCATGGGAGATCGGCGTTTCGGAGCGGGCGCTTTATGAAGGTTTCCAGCGCCACTACCAGAAGACGCCCTATGAAATGCTGACCCGGATTCGCATGGAAGAAGCCCGGCGGCTGATCATCGAGGACGGGCTGTCGGCCAGCGATGCCGCCCGGCGCGTCGGCATGCGCCATCTCGGCCGCTTCTCCTCCGCCTATCGCGCCCTGTTCGACGCCCTGCCGTCCGAGGACAGCAAGAGCCGGCACTGAACTACGCCGTATGTCAGGCGACGCTCGCGATCATAAGCCGCCAATTTTCATCTTGACCTGATGTATGAATGTATATTTATATATTCATATTTAGAGATGGAGCTTTGAAAATGATTGATGGTGCCAAGAACGGCGAGCCAGGCAAGCAAGACGAGCACCAACACGACCATGACGGCCACCACGGCCACGCGCATAGCCATGGCGACGGACATCACAGCCACGCGCCGACCGTTTCGCGCAACAATGAGCGCGTGGTGCTGATCGGTCTGTGCCTGACGGCCGGTTTCATGGTGGCTGAATTTGTCGGCGGCTGGCTGTCGGGGTCTCTGGCGCTGATCGCCGATGCCGGGCATATGCTGACGGATACCGCTGCGCTCGGGCTTGCCTGGGCCTCGTTCCGGTTCGGGCGCCGGGGCGGCGATGAAAAACGCACCTTCGGCTATATGCGCTCCGAGGTGCTGGCCGGCTTCGTCAATGCGCTGGCGCTGTTCCTGCTTACCATCTGGATCGCCTATGAGGCGGTCGAACGCCTGATCACGCCGGAACCGGTGTTGGCGGGGCCGATGCTGGTCGTCGCCATACTGGGGCTGTTCGTCAATATCGGCGTGTTCCTGCTGTTGATGCGGGGCGACCGCGACCACGTCACGATAAAGGGCGCGCTGCTGCATGTCGTCGGCGACCTGCTGGGGTCCGTCGGCGCGATTACCGCCGCCGTGATCATCTATTACACCAACTGGACGCCGGCCGACCCGATCCTGTCGGTGCTGATGTCCGTTCTTATTCTGCGGGCCGCCTGGGCGCTCCTGCGCAGCGCGGCGCAGATCCTGATGGAGGGAACGCCGAGCAATATCGAGATCGAGGAATTGCGCCGCTACGTGCTGAACGAAGTAACCGACGTCAGCGATGTCGCCCATGTCCACGTCTGGTCGATCACCTCGGGCCGGCCGGCGGCGACCCTAGAAGTCAGCCTTGCGCAGGATGGCGATGCCGCAACCGTCGCCGATCGCGTCAAGGCGGTGCTGGCAAGGCGCTACGATATCCGCCACGCGACGATCGAGATCAATTGGGGGCAGCATCCGGCGGATTGCCCGCTGGAGGCCCCGGCATGAGCGTCTGTCCGGACGATGATCCGGTGCATTTCGAGGAGATGCTCGCCGACAGGCAGGCGCAGATTGCCGTGGCCGCCGAGACCTTCAAGCTTCTCGGCGACCCCACCCGCCTCAAGATCCTGCTCGCCTGCCTAAGCGAGCCGGTGGCGGTCGGCGATATCGCGCGCAAGGTGGAGGCCTCGCCCTCGCTCGTCAGCCACCATTTGCGCCTGTTGCGGGGCGCCCGGCTGGTGCGGCGCACCCGAAAGGCGCGGCAGATGTATTACGAGGCTGCCGATCACCACATCGAACACATCGTCTCCGACATGATCGCCCATGCCAGAGAGCATGACGCGATGGATGATGCCGACCCGTGAACGCGTTGCGTCCGGTCAAGCGAGTGCCGGCCGGTTTTCAGCCATCAGAGCCTCGGCATCCGCGCCGGCCGGACTACGCATCGGGGTCGAGGGGTCGGTCGCCGCGCGATAGACGGCGTCGGCGACATCCTGCGGCCGGGTCACCAGATCCGCCGGGGCCGCAGCCCATTCAGCGAAAACCGCGTCGGCGATCTCCTTGTAGGTTTCCGGAATGCGCATGCCATCGGGCGAAAGCGAAGCCGCGTTCTTGCCGAAATCGGTTGCGGGCGCGCGACCCGGCAGCACGAGGCGGACGCCGATGTCGAAGGGCGCGAGTTCAAGCGCCAGGCATTCGCTGAATGCGTTGATCGCCGCCTTGCTGGCCGTATAGACCGACAGGAGACGAAGCGGGCTGAGCGTCACCGTCGAGGTGACGTTGACGATCATGCCGGCGCGGCGCGCGCGAAACTGCGGCAGGAAGGCCTGGGTCAGCGCCATCACGCCGATCGTATTGGTCTCGAAAACCTTGCGGATGACGTCGACCGGCGAGCCCTCGAGCGCATTGAGCCAGCCGACGCCGGCATTGTTGACGAGAATGTCGACCGGGCCAGCGGCCTCCACGACGGAGGCGATGCTGTTGGGATCGGTCACGTCGAGCGGCAGCAGTTTGAGGTTTTCGGATGCGGGAAACAGGCTGGCGTCCGGTTTGCGCATCGTGGCGATGACCCTGAAGCCATGATCCAGAAAGGTTTTCGCGGTTTCAAGGCCGAAGCCGGACGAGCAGCCGGTGATGAGAACGGTTTTCATGGAAACTCCTTTGCACGGCACGGCAGACACGAAGGGGCCTGCTGCCCGCTGAACTGAATGGGTGAAAACGACAGACACGAAACGCCGTGCCGACAATGCCAATATAGACAGGGGCATCCGGACGCACCATAATGGATCATCGCGTTCACATCATTGAAAGTCCTGTTTTGACAGATCCGCTTGCCGATATCGTCTCATTCCTGCAGCCGCGCGCGCCCTATTCCAAATGGGTCACGGGCGCCGGTCCGTGGCGCATTCGCCGGGAACAGACCGGCCAGGTGTTCTATGCCCTGGTGCTGGAGGGCGCGATCCGGTTCCGGGCGGACGGAAGGGAAGAGGTAACGCTCGCCCAGGGCGATTTCGTGCTGGTGCCGTCCTCTTTCGGCTTCACCACCACCAGCGCCACCGAGAGGCCGGAAGCCGGGATCGTGACCACGCCGGTTCATCTCGGTAATGGCGCGCTCAGGGTTGGACGGACCGAGGGGCCTCCCGACTGCCAGTATCTCGTCGGCCATTGCGTCTTCGGGTCGCCGGATGCGGCGCTGCTGGTCTCGCTGTTGCCGGAAACCGTGGTCGTGCGCCGCGACGAGCGGCTTGCATCGCTCGCCAGGCTGGTGCGCGACGAAACGCTGTCGAGACGCGCGGCGCGCGATGTTGTGCTCGAACGGTTGCTGGAAGTGCTGTTTATCGAGGCGTTGAGGTCAACGGCGGCTTCCGATTCCGCGCCCGGCCTGCTGCGCGGTCTCGCCGACCAGAGGCTCGCCGAGCCGATCCGGGCGATGCATCGCGAACCCGCCCGCGCCTGGACGGTCACCCAGCTTGCCGATCTGGCGGCCCTTTCGCGCTCATCCTTCTTCGCCCGTTTCAGCCGCACCATGGGCATGCCGCCGATGGAATATCTCTACCGCTGGCGGATGATCCTCGCAAAGGACCTGCTCAAGCATGGGCAGATGCCGGTAGCCGCCATCGCCGAACGCGTGGGCTACGGCTCCTCAAGTGCTTTCAGTCTCGCCTTCACCCGCCACACCGGCCTCGCCCCCGCCCATTTCGCGCGGGCGGAGATCAAGGCGGCGGAATAGCGAAAGGCCGGCGCGCGAGGCGCCGGCCTTCGACATGATCGCGAGCGAAACAGCCTTATTCAGCCGCGTCCGGCGTGCCCGGCGTCGAGATCGCGTTGGCCTCGTAACCGTGGGCTTCCTTCAACGCGGCGCGAACGCCGGCCTCGTAGTCCGGGTGGACTTGCTTGAACAGCGCGAGCTGGCGTTCGATGATCTCGCCCGGCACGCCGCCCATGGCGGCCGCCACATTGTCGAACAGGCGCGATTTCTGGCCATCGTCGAAGAGTTCGAACAGGGCCCGGGGCTGCGAGAAGTCGTCATTGCCCTCGCGGTGATTGTAGCGCGCCATCGCGCCTTCGATGGCGAGCGGCGGCTCCATCGCCGAATTGTCCTCGACCGCGCCGCCCATGCTGTTGGGCTCGTAATAGGCGTCCGTCGCGCCGGTCTTCTGGCCGAAGAAATTCATCTGGCCATCCTTGTGGTAGTGATGGACCGGACATTTCGGCGCGTTGACCGGCAGCGCCTCGTAATGGGTGCCGAGGCGGTAGCGGTGGGCATCGGCATAGGAGAAGATGCGGGCCTGCAGCATCTTGTCCGGCGAATGCGAAATGCCGGGCACTATGTTGGAGGGCGAGAACGCCGCCTGCTCGATTTCGGCGAAGTAATTGTCGGCATTGCGGTTCAGTTCCATCACACCGATATCGATTGGCGGATAGTCGCCATGCGGCCAGACCTTGGTGAGGTCGAAGGGATTGTAGGGCGTCTTGCCGGTATCGCTTTCTGGCATGATCTGCACCTGCACCTTCCAGCGCGGATAATCGCCGTTCTCGACCTTTTCGAACAGCGCTTCCTGATAGGTTTCGCGGCTCTTGCCGATCAGCGTTTCCGCCTCGTCATTGGTGTAGTGCTTGTGGCCCTGTTCGGTCTTGAAGTGGAACTTGACCCAGAAGCGCTCGCCGGCATCGTTCCAGAGCGAATAGGTGTGCGAGCCGTAGCCGTTCATGAAGGTCGGATCGACCGGGATGCCGCGGTCGGACATCAGGATCGTGACCTGGTGCAGGCTTTCCGGCGATAGCGACCAGAAGTCCCACATCGCCTTCGGCGAGCGCAGATTGGTGCGTGGATGGCGCTTCTGGGTGTGGATGAAATCCGGGAACTTGTAGGGATCGCGGACGAAGAACACCGGCGTGTTGTTGCCGACGAGATCCCAATTGCCGTCCTCGGTGTAGAATTTCAGGGCGAAGCCGCGCACGTCGCGTTCGGCGTCGGCCGCGCCCAGTTCGCCGGCAACGGTGGAGAAGCGGGCGAGCATCGGCGTTTCCGCGCCCGGCTGCAGACACTTGGCCTTGGTGTATTTCGAGATATCGCCGGTGATTTTCAGCGTGCCGAACGCGCCCCAGCCCTTGGCATGGACCACGCGTTCGGGAATGCGCTCGCGGTTCTGGTGGGCGAGCTTTTCGATCAGCTGGTAATCCTGGATCATCACCCCGCCGCGCGGGCCGGCGGTGATCGAATTCTGGTTGTCGGGCACGGCGGCGCCGGCGGTGGTTGTGAGGGTCGGTTTATCTGCCATGGTTTCCTCCATTGTATCTGCAGGCATGGTCTCACGAACAAGTGATAGTTTCCAATTGCGATTTCCTGCAAATACGATAGGTTTTTCCTATCATGATTACACTCAAGCAATTGCGCTATTTCGAGGCGCTGGCGCGCGAGCGCCATTTCGGACGGGCGGCGGAGGCAGTGCATATCAGTCAGCCGGCGCTTTCGGCCCAGATCATGGATATGGAGGCGACGCTTGGCGTGGCGCTGTTCGAACGCACCCGCAAACAGGTGCTGCTGACGCGCGAGGGCGAGCGGGTGCTGGCCCATGCGGCACGCGTGCTGTCCGCCATGGCGGCGCTGGAACACGCCGCCCGACCGGCCACGGGGCCGCTTTCGGGGCCGGTGGCGATCGGCCTCATCCCAACCGTCGCCCCCTACCTGATCCCGAAACTCGTGCCCTATCTGAAGCGTCACTACCCGGATGCGGAGGTCGCGCTGAAGGAGGCCGTCACCGACCAGCTTCTCGACCATCTGGAGGAGGGGACGCTCGATGCGGTGGTGGCGGCGCTGCCGATCGAGCGCGACGGCGTTGAGACAATGGACCTTTTCGCCGACCGGTTCTTCATGGCGGTCGCGCGCAATTATGAGACCGTGCTGGCCTCGCCGCTGACCCAGGCGGATCTCGAAGCCGATCGTCTGCTTTTGCTGGAGGAGGGCCATTGCCTGCGCGACCAGGCGCTGGCGCTCTGCGAGCAGAAGCCAAAACGCGCCATCGTCAATGTCGGGGCGACGTCGATGACCACGCTGCTGCAGATGGTGGCCAACGACATGGGGATGACGCTGATCCCGGAAATGGCGGTCGCGGCGGAGACCGCGCGCACGCCGCTGACCATCCTGCCCTTTGCCGAGCCTCAGCCGGCACGACGGATCGGGCTCTGCTGGCGGCGTTCCGACAGGCGGCGCGATAGCATGGAGGCTCTGGCGGCGGCGGTGCTTGCCTGCCGCGCGGGCTGAGGCGTATTGGGCCTTTACGAATGGCGTCACACGCGGGATAGTGTCGGCAGCGAAGAATACCGGCTGACGGGCGAGAGGGGCTTTGGTCATGAACGGATTAACACGCATTCTGGCGACGGCATTTGCGGTTCTGACGCTTGGCAGCGCGGCGGCCATGGCGGACGACGACAAGATCATGGTCTTCGGCGGCGATACCTATGCCAGCGGCACGACGACCGTGCTGAACCAGGACAGCCCGCGCAGCGCCTTCGTCTCCGGTTTCACCGCGCGGCTTGATGGCGCGGTCGGACGCGATGCGCTGTTGGCGGGCGCCAGGGTGCGCTCCAACGCGAGCGTGAACGGCGATCTCTATGCGGCCGGCTTTTCCGTTCGGATCGACGGCACGGTCGCCGGCGATCTTTCAGCCGCCGGCGCGGATATCGAGGTCGGCCCGGATGCGGCCGTCAGCGGCAACGCACGGCTGGCGGGCGGCTCGGTGGCGATCAACGCGCCGATCGCGGGCAGCCTCTTGGTCGGCAGCGGCGATCTGATGCTGAACGCGGCGGTTTCCGGCGATGTCAGGATCATGGGCGATGATATCGCCTTCGGTCCGGACGCCACGATCGGCGGCATGCTGACCTATTATGCGCCGGACGAGGTCGCCATTCCGGAATCGGTGATTGCCGCCGACAAGGTGACGTTCCGCAAGCTGACGCACGAGGCGGCGCCGGAGGATGAGGAGGAGACCGAGATCGTCTCCGACACGACCGTGGTCGCGAGCTTCATTTCCATGCTGGTCTTCATGCTGGCGCTGGCGACGGTGTTCCTGGTGCTGGCCCCGCAGCGCACGGAGGCGGCCCGGACGCGGCTGATCACCCGGCCTTTCGCCTCGCTCGGCTACGGCTTCGTTGCGCTTTCGACGCTGTTCGGCGCGGTGCCGCTGGCGCTGATGACGATCATCGCCATTCCGCTGATCCCGTTCATCATTCTGGCAACCGTGGTTGGCTGGACCTTTGCCTATCTGCTGGCGGTCTATGCCCTGTCATGGTGGCTGGTCACCAGCATCAAGCCGCTGAAGCCCAGCCTCGTCAACCGTCTTCTGGCGATTGCCGGCGGGCTGGTGCTGATGTCGCTGCTGCACTACCTGCCGTTCTTCGGCTGGATTGCGAACATCGTCGTCGTGCTCCTGGGCTTCGGCGCCATGGCGGCGCTCTGCGGCCACGGCATGCTGGCGCGGCGCGAGCGCCGGAAGGCCGACGTCATCGAAACCCCGCCGCCGCACCCGCCCGCCGCCGCGATGACCGATCCGACCAACCCGCCGGACGAGCCGCCTCGGGCATAGGATCGTCAGAACCGGAAGCTGACGCCGACATTCACGGCATTGGTGAGGATGCCTGTCTTCATCCGGTCGCCGCTGTCGATCTTGACGTCGACCCAGGAATAGTTGGCCTTGTATTCGACGAAGGCGTCCCAGTTCTTGGCGAAACTGTAGGCAACGCCGGCCTGGGCCTGCACGGTCGGGCCGCCGAACTGATAGCCATAGGTGCGGCCGGATGGCCGGGTGACCTCGACATGTGGCACGTTGATGCCGGCCCCGAGGCCGACATAGGGCGTCCACTTGCTGTCTTTTATCGGAAAGCGGTAGAGCGCGTTCAGCGTCAGCAGATTGAGCCCGTCGGTGAATTCGAAATGGCTCCAGCCCGATTTGCCGAGCGTCGCATCATCGGCATAGACCTTGGCATGGCTGAAATCCAGCGCGATGCCGAGATTGGGCTGCTTGTAGCTGTCGAGCCAGTAGGTTGCGCGCGCGCCCCAATAGGCCGGCCAGTTGAACGACCGGCCTTCCCAGCCGGCGGTGAAAGCGTCAGCGCCATTGATCTCGACCGATGAATGCGGCGCGGTCTGATAGCCGCCATAGACGGAGAAGGCGGTTTCGGCAGACGCGCGATCGGCAGAAGCGGCAAATGACGCGGCAAGCAGGAGCAGGCCCGCTGAGGAGGTGAGGCGAAGCATGGAGACACTCGGATGCGGCGTAATATTAACGATAAATAAAGTATAAATTAGTTAAGGCTTCATGAATCATCACACCCGCGACAGCGGCGTTTTATGTTGGCCCGAGATCTCGGCCCTTGCTGTTCCGTTGAAAACATGTTTCCTTTTTGTTCCATTGAGAATCAGGAGGCGACTGTGAGCGAAACGGCGGGGTTGATAACCGGCGATGACGGCAGGGACCGCTGTTTCTGGCATGGCAATCTGCCGGATTATCTCAGATATCACGATGAGGAATGGGGCCGGCCGGTCACCGATGATTTCCGGCTGTTCGAGAAGCTCTGCCTGGAAGGCTTCCAGTCGGGGCTTTCATGGCTGACCATCCTGCGCAAGCGCGAGAATTTCCGCGCCGGCTTCGACGGTTTCGACTTTCACAAGGTTGCGCATTACGATCAATCAGATGTCGAGCGGCTGCTGGCCGATGCCGGCATTATCCGCCATCGCGGCAAGATCGAGGCGGCGATCAACAATGCCGCCCGCGCCATCGAGATGGAGGCCGAGTTCGGTTCGCTGGCCGCCTATTTCTGGGCGCATGAGCCGGGACCGGAGGACCGGCCGGCGGTTGTCGATCTTGAGACGCTGAGGGCAAACCCCACCACGCCCATTTCCGTAAAGATTTCGAAGGATCTGAAGAAGCGCGGCTGGAAATTCGTCGGCCCCACCACCGTCTATGCCTTCATGCAGGCGATGGGGCTGGTTAACGACCATCTTGAGGGCTGCTGCTGCCGCGATGAGGTGGAGCGGCTGCGGGCCGCGCTGAAGCGGCCCTCAGCGTCCTGATCAGCTGATCTGCAGCGCGAAGATCAGGGCGAGCGCGATCGCCGTCAACGCCGCGATCGAAAGCACGGCGGTGGCGACAACCCGGCCGCCGGCGCGGCCGAGCGAGCGGATATCGACTGAGAGCCCGAGCGCGGCCATGGCGAGCACGGTGAGCGCGTTGGAGGTGTGGGCGAGCGGCTCGATGAATTCTTCGGGAAACGCGCCGGCCGAGCGCAGCGCCATCATCAGCGCGAAGCCGATGATGAACCAGGGCGCGATATGCCTGAGCTTCACCTTGGCGCCGCCCGATCCCGAGCGCATGGTCATGCCGAGCGCGAACAGCACCGGACCCAGCATCATCACCCGGATCAGCTTCACCAGCGTGCCGGTCTGCACCGCGATCACGCCGCCGGGCTGCGCCGCGGCCAGAACCTGCGGCACGGCATAGACGGTGAGTCCGGACAGCACGCCGTACTGCGCGCCGCTCATGCCGAGGCTGACCAGCGCCAGCGGCAGCGCCAGCACCATGATCACGCCGAGCACGGCGGTGAAGGCGATCGCCGAGGCGATGTCGCGCGGTTCCGCGTCGATCACCGGGGCGGCAGCCGCAATCGCGGAATTGCCGCAGATCGAGTTGCCGCAGGCCACCAGCGTGGCGAGCTTCTTGTTGAGCCCGAGCGCGCGGCCGATGCCGTAGGAAACCGCGATCGCGACCACCACCGTGCCGATAATGCCGAGCACCAGCGCTGGCCCGGCCGCCTTCAGCGCTTGAACGCTGATCGACGCGCCGAGCAGCACGATCGCGACTTCGAGGATGAATTTCTCGCAGAAGCGGATGCCCGGCTTGAACACTTCCGACAGCGACACGAGCGAGCGGATCAGCGTGCCGATGAGGATCGCCAGCACCAGGTTTTCGATGAAGCGATGGCCGGAAAGCCGCACCTCCACCGCCTCCAGCCCGAAGGCGGCGAGCGCCACCAGACAGGACAGGATGATGCCCGGCGCAAGCGACATGATCGGCGCGGTCCAGGAGCGGTCGGGATTGTGGGCAACGGCAATGCGCATTCGGGTCTTTCCTCGTTTGCGCAATAGATGGTCTTCTTAAATGTCGTATTCCATCGAATAATAATTGACGTTTCGTTCGATTTTGGAGAATGTTTTTCCATGATGACCGTGGAACAACTCGTCGTGTTCGTGGCCGTGGCCGAGCGCGAACACCTGACCCGGGCGGCCGAGGCGCTGCGCCTGACGCCGTCGGCGGTGTCGAGCGCGCTGCGCAAGCTCGAGGACTTTTATCAGGTGGCGCTGTTCGACCGCGTCGGCCGTGGGCTGGTGCTGACGGCCGAGGGCCGGGTGTTTCTGGAGGAGGCACGGGCGGCGCTCGCCCGCATCCGTTCCGCCGAGCAGGTGCTGGGCGAACTCGGCGGGCTGGAGCGCGGGCAGCTTTCGGTCTATGCCAGCCAGACGATCGCCAGCTACTGGCTGCCGGAAGTGCTGATGCGGTTCCATGCGCGCTATCCCGGCATCGAACTGAGGCTCGCCATCGGCAACACCACCACGGTGGCCGATGCGGTGGCCAAGGGCGAGGCGGAGCTCGGCTATATCGAGGGCACGCTCGACAATCCGCGGCTGAGAAAACGGCACCTGACCGATGACGCGCTGATGGTGGTGGTCGGTCCCGGCCATCCGCTGGCCGATGGCCGGGCGGTGACGGCGGCGGAACTGGTCGCATCGACCGGCTTCGTGCTGCGCGAGGAGGGGTCCGGCACGCGCTTCGAGTTCGAGCATGCGATGGCCGGCTTCGGCATAGCGGCTTCCGATCTCGATGTGGTGATGGTGCTGCCCTCCAACGAGGCAGTGCTTTCGGCGGTGCGTTCCGGCCGGGCGGCGACGGCGGTTTCCGGCGCGGTCGCCGCGCCATGGCTGGCGTCGGGCGGGTTGAAGCGTGTCGCCTTCGATCTCCCCTCGCGCGCGTTCCAACTTCTAAGCCACAAGGAGCGGCATCTGAGCAAGGCGGCGGCCGCGCTGGTGGCCTTCAGCATCGAGGCTCAGCCCGATGCGCTGCCGCCAAGGGCCAGCGGTTCCGGCGCGATCTCCAGATAAAGCTCGTGCGGCGTATCGGGCAGGCCGCGTCGGTAGCCGAAATCGAGTTTCAGGGCACCGGCCGTCATGCCCGCCGCTTCGGCATGGGCGTGCAGGCGCGCGAAGCCCCCGGCAATGTCCGCAAGCGGCCCGTCATGGCGAAGGCGAAGATAGCGTCCGGGCGCAACCACATGGCGTTCCAGGCCGTCCGGTATCTCGGTTTTGCCGGCGGCCAGAAAACCGAGAAACTCGGCATAGGTGCCATCTTCCTGCCTGCGGGAGACCTCCAGAAAATTCACGGCCTCCGGGGCGGCGGCGAACAGCCTCTGCCAACCGGCGGGTACCGCTTTCGGCAATTCCTGCCATGTGCCTGAGACCGTCAGGCCGACGCAGACGAGTTCTGGCAGGGATACGGTTTCGATCACGATCAGTCCTCCTTTTCGCCGCCGCCGCTTGGCCGGCGACCGCCTTGGCGCTTGCCGGACTTCCGGCGATCCGTTAATCAGGGCCCGGAAAATGAAGCTGTGTTCCGGATAGGTCAACCATGAGCGACAAGAAGAAGAAACCGCAGAAGCTGAAGGCCCGCCTGCCGCGCGGCTTTGGCGACCGCTCCGCCGCCGATATCCGCGCGACCGAGGAAATGGTGGCGAAGATCAAGGCGGTCTACGAGAATTACGGCTTCGATCCGGTGGAAACGCCGATGTTCGAGTATACCGATGCGCTGGGCAAATTCCTGCCGGACAGCGACCGCCCGAACGAGGGCGTGTTCTCGCTCCAGGACGATGACGACCAGTGGATGAGCCTGCGCTACGACCTGACCGCGCCGCTCGCCCGCCATGTCGCCGAAAACTTCAACGACATCCAGCTTCCCTACCGCACCTATCGCGCCGGCTACGTGTTCCGCAACGAAAAGCCCGGCCCCGGCCGCTTCCGCCAGTTCATGCAGTTCGACGCCGACGTCGTCGGCGCGCCGGGCGTCCAGACCGATGCCGAAATGTGCATGATGATGGCGGATACGATGGAAGCGCTCGGCATTGCGCGCGGGGATTATGTGATCCGGGTGAATAACCGCAAGGTGCTGGATGGGGTTCTTCGAGCTCGCGGCGTTGCTGCGGAAAAGAACCTCGATGTGCTTCGTGCGCTTGATAAATTCGACAAGTTTGGCCGGGAGGGCGTTATGTTGCTCCTGACGACTGGGCGAAAAGATGAAAGCGGTGACTTCACCAAAGGCGCGGGGTTGTCGGAGGCAACTGCTTCTCTTCTATTGCGGCTGTTTGAAACGCCGAAATTCTTGAGTGCTGCAGATGAGCCACTGAAGGTGCAGCTCGGTGAAGAGGTCATTTCTTTTAAAGAAACATGGACGCAATATGTTTCCAAGTTTCTTGTTGATGGACGACCAGTGTTCCCGGAAGGTGAGTTTGCGGACGAGAGTGTCTCTTGGACCATCGCGGTTTCGACAGCTCTAGCTGATCCGGAGGCTGATGCTAGTGTAGGCTTCGCGGGCATTGGTGAGCTTTTGGCTATGCACAGAGTATTCGATGCGGCCGGATACGAGCCAAACCGCATCAAAATCGACCCTTCAGTCGTCCGTGGCCTCGAATACTACACCGGTCCTGTCTACGAAGCCGAACTCACCTTCGATGTCACCAATGAAAAGGGTGAAAAGGTCGTGTTTGGCTCGGTCGGCGGCGGCGGGCGGTATGATGGGCTGGTGTCGCGGTTCATGGGCCAGCCGGTGCCGGCGACGGGCTTTTCCATCGGCGTGTCGCGGTTGATGACGGCGCTGAAGAATCTCGGCAAGCTCGGCGCGTCCGAGGTGATCGAACCGGTGCTGGTCACCGTCATGGATGGCGATGCCGAGGCCATGGGGCGTTATCAGAAGATGACGCAGGAATTGCGCAAGGCCGGCATCCGCGCCGAGATGTATCAGGGCAACTGGAAGAAATTCGGCAACCAGCTCAAATATGCCGACCGCCGCGGCTGCCCGATCGCGGTCATCCAGGGCGGCGACGAGCGGGCCGAGGGCGTGGTCCAGATCAAGGATCTGATCGAGGGTAAGCGGCTCTCCGGCGAGATCGAGGACAACGCCGAATGGCGCGAGGCCCGCGTGGCGCAAAAGACCGTGCCGGAGGACGATCTCGTCGCGGAGGTCCGGGCGATGCTGGAAGCGCAGGCCGAAGATCGGAAGCGCGGGGGCTGAGGGGCAAGCCTTTCAGTTTTCCGCGGCCTTTGTGATGGGTAGAAGCGCCGCAGCCCATAATCTCCCCCCTTGAGGGGGAGATGTCGCGAACGCGACAGAGAGGGGTAAAGGGCGTGAGCCCTAAAAGCCGCATACTTTGTGCTCTCGGAGAGGGTTCACCCCTCTCTGCCCCTGTCGGGGCATCTCCCCCTCAAGGGGGGAGATCGTTTGGTGGTTGACGAGATTCATCCAAAAACAAAAAAACGGCCCGCATCGCTGCGAGCCGTCCTTAATCCTCAGGCGAAGCGGTTCAGATGCCGCTGCCCTTGTTCTCGCGCTCGCGGGCGCGGTCGTCCATCAGTTCGTACCACATGGCGTTCAGCACCGCGAAGAGCGCTGCAAGCGGCAGACCGAGGATCCAGGCGAAGTACCACATAGAATTCTCCTTTCGTGAAAGGGGGGCGGGCCGTTGGGCCCGCCGGCTTTTCTCAGTAGGCGTGCTTGTCCGAGTTGGTGACGTCCGCGTCGGTCACCTTGCCCCACATGATGTGGTAGACCCACGAGGTGTAGGCGAGGATCAGCGGCACGAAGATCAGCGCGCAGACCAGCATGATGAACAGCGTCAGATGGCTCGACGATGAATCCCATGCCGTCAGGCTGGCGCCGGGCTGTTCCGACGACGGCAGGATGAACGGGAACATCGCAACGCCGGGGGTCGCCACCACGCCGAAGACCGAAGCCGACGACGACAGCATGGCAAGCGCCGGCCGGTTGCCGCGGAGCCCGATGAACGCGCCGATCGCGCCGAGGAAGCCGAGCGCGGGCGCCAGCATCATCCACGGATAACGGCCGTAATTGACGAACCATGCGCCCTGCGAGCGGGCAACATCGTTCATCAGCGGGTTCGACGGGCCGGCCGCATTGACGGCGCCGGTGAAGGCGTAGCCGTCAATGCCGTAATAGAGCCAGACGCCGGCGAGCGCGAACAGCACGATCAGGGCGACCGCCGAGATCGAACCGAAGCCGCGGGCGCGGTCGTTGACCGGACCTTCCGTCTTGGTCGTCAGGTAAGCCGCGCCGTGCATGACCAGCATGGCGACGCAGACCAGACCGGTCAGCAGCGCGTAGGGGTTCAGCAGGCCGAAGAACGAACCGTCATAGAAAATGCGAAGGTCGTTATCGAGCCGGAAGGGAACGCCCTGCAGCACGTTGCCGAGCGCCACGCCGAAGATCAGCGTCGGCACGAAGCCGCCGATGAACAGCAGCCAGTCCCAGGTATTGCGCCAGGTGGCGCTTTCGCGCTTGGAGCGATACTTGAAGCCGACCGGGCGCAGGATGAGCGCGAACAGGATCGCGAACATCGCCAGATAAAAGCCCGAGAACGATACGGCGTAGATCGCCGGCCACGCCGCGAAGATCGCGCCGCCACCGAGGATGAGCCACACCTGGTTGCCTTCCCAGACCGGGCCGACCGTGTTGACCACGACGCGGCGTTCGGTGTCGTTCTTGGCGACGAAGGGAAGCAGGGTGGCGGTTCCGAGATCGAAACCGTCCATCACGGCGAAGCCGATCAGCAGAACGCCGAGCAGCAACCACCAGATGACGCGGAGGACTTCGTAAGAGATAAGATCGTGTAATACCATGATGTTTTACTCCGCAGGTGCCATGGTGCCCTGAACCCGGCGAGCGCCGAGAACCGGCATGTCGGGTCCGTTGTCCGGCTGCGGTCCCTTGCGGATCGCGGCGAGCATCAGGCCCATTTCGACGATGAACAGCACCGTATAGATTCCGACAAAGCCGATGATGGTGAGCAGCACCGTGCTTGCGCCGAGGCTCGAGACGGCTAGCGCCGTCGGCAGGATGCCCTCGATGATCCACGGCTGACGGCCGAGTTCCGCGACGATCCAGCCGCATTCGGCGGCAATCCACGGCAGCGGAATGATCCAGACCGCGAGGTGCAGCAGCCAGCGATGGCTGTCCAACCTGCGACGGGTCGACAGGTAGAAGAACACACCCATGACGGCGATGAACAGGAAGCCGGCGCCGACCATGATGCGGAACGACCAGAACAGCGGACCGACCGGGGGAACGAGGCTGTTTGCGGCCTGTTCGATCTGGGCGGGCGTTGCGTCTGCCGGATCATCCACGAACGGCTTCAGAAGATAGGCGTAACCGAGGTCGTTGCCGTATTCCTCCATGATCGCCTGGTCGGCCGGGTCCGGCGTGCCGGTGCCCATATTCGCGCGCATGTTCTGCAACGCGGTATAGGCCTGGATGCCGTTTTCGATCTTGGTCTTGCCGTTTTCGACCAGCTCGTTGATGCCCTCGATCGGGGTATCGAGCGAGCGGGTGCCGATCAGACCCATGACCCACGGGATCTTCACCGCGTAATGGGTCTCGCGGTTTTCCGTGTCGGGAATACCGAACAGCGTGAACGAGGCAGGCGCCGGCTCCGTTTCCCACATGGATTCGATCGCGGCGAGCTTCATCTTCTGGTGTTCGGTCGTCAGATACCCGCTTTCATCGCCCAGCACGACCACCGAAAGGGCGGCGGCAAGGCCGAAGGAACAGGCAACCGTCATCGAGCGCTTGGCAAGCTCAACATGGCGGCCCTTCAGCACATACCATGCGCCGACGCCGAGCACGAACACCGAGGCCGTGACATAGCCGGCCGAAACCGTATGCACGAACTTCGCCTGCGCGACCGGGTTGGTCAGAACCTCGAAGAAGTTGGTGACTTCCATGCGCATCGTGACCGGATTGAAAGCCGAACCGACCGGGTTCTGCATCCAGCCATTGGCGATCAGGATCCACAGCGCCGACAGGTTCGAGCCGATGGCGACGCACCAGGTGATGATCAGGTGGGCGACCCGCGACATGCGATCCCAGCCGAAGAAGAACAGGCCGACGAAGGTGGCTTCCAGGAAGAAGGCCATCAGCCCCTCGATCGCCAGAGGCGCGCCGAAGATGTCGCCGACATAGTGGCTGTAATAGCTCCAGTTCATGCCGAACTGGAATTCCATCACGATGCCGGTGGAAACGCCGATGGCAAAGTTGATGCCGAACAGCACGCCCCAGAATTTTGTCATTTGCCGCCATATCTTGCGGCCGGTCATGACGTAGGTCGTTTCCATGATCGCAACGATCATGGAAAGGCCCAGCGTCAACGGCACAAACAGAAAGTGATATAGCGCCGTCATAGCGAATTGCAGGCGCGATAGCGCCACGATGTCCAGTTCCATTGCGTCTCTCCCGCGTTCAAACCGGGTCTCAGTTTCATCGACTGCCGTTTGACCGGCAGCCGCATTATTGTTGGAGGCCGGGTTTCAGTCCGGTCTCAGTGCGGCAAGCGCTCCGGCAAAGCCGGGCTCGCCTCTTCTGTAGGCGGAAACGATCCGCCCCGAATTGATCATGATCAGTCGATCGGCAATTTCTGCCTCCCGGCGGATATGGGTCGCGATCAGCAAACTACGGTGTTTTCCGGCGCGCGCTTTGATCTTTGTCATGACGTCGCGCGCTGTCTTGCCATCGAGACCCTCGCTCGGCTCGTCGAGCAGCCATACCGGCGTATCGCGCAGCACCAGCCGGGCAAGCGCCAGCCGCCGGGCCTGGCCGCCCGAAAGCCCGAGGCCCTGTTCGCCGAGCTCGGTGTCGAGACCGTGGGGCAGGCCGCGCACGGTGTCGCCGAGGCCGGCGGCGTCGAGCGCCTCCATCAGACGTTCGTCGCCAGCGGCGGGGAAGGCGAGCTTCAGATTGGCGCGCAGCGTATCCTGGAACAGCTCGGTGCGCTGGGTCAACAGCGTGGCCGGCAGGGCGGCGATGGTGCCGGCGTCGGGCGTGACTTCGCCTGCGATCAGCGCCATGATCGAGGATTTTCCGGCTCCGCTCGCGCCGATCAGCGCCACCCTTTCGCCCTCGGCAATCGTCAGCGTCAGCCCGGAAAGGGCCGCACCACCGCGTCCGGGATAGCGCAGGCGGACATTGTCGAACGCCACTGCGATGCCGGCATCCGGCGCGGCATGGGCGGCACTTGCGGTGGGTTCCGCTTCCAGCCGGGGCGACAGCCTGCGGGCGGCCAGCAGCGTGCGGCCAAGCTCCATCGCCCCGCGCCTGAGCGCCGCGAACGGCTCAAGTGCCGCAAAGGCGATGAGGAGTGCCAGGGCTGCAAGCGGCGCGGTGATCTGCCCGGCCTCGGCAAGGGCGGCGCCGGCAAGCAGCACGCCGGCGAGGATCAGGGCGGTCACCATGTCGAAGCCGAAACCGGTATTGCTGTCGATTCGGTTCAGCGCCAGATCGGCGGCATATTCCCTGCTGTCGGCGTTTTCCACCCTTCCGCGCTGGGCATCGAGCCGGCCGGCAAGCGCCAGTTCGCTCTGGCCGGCAACCATGTCCACGGCGCGGGCGCGCAAGGCCTCCTGCGCATGCGCCCGGCGGCGAGCGGGCTTTTCGGCCGCGCGCGCGGCCAGCGCCGGAAGCGCAAGGCCCGGCAGCACGATTGCCGCGCCAACGGCCAGCGCCAGCGGCCACGACAGAATGCCGAGCGCGATGATGGCGGCGAGCCCGGCGATGACTGCGACAGCGCCCGGCACCAGCACCCGCAGATAAAGCGAATCGAGCGCGTCGACATCGGCCGTCAGGCGGAACAGCAGGCGCGCGGGGCGGAGCGCCAGCGCGCGGGCAGCACCCGGCGCCGCAAAGCCCCGGAACAGGTTGACCCGCAGGCCCGCCAGCACCCGCAGCGTCGCATCATGGGTCTGCAGCCGTTCGAAATAGCGCCCGGCGGTGCGCGAAAGGGCGAGAAAGCGGATCGCGGCCGACGGGGCGAAGACATCAAAGGCGAGCGCTGTCGCCATGCTCAGCCCTGCAATCGCGGTTGCCGTTACGAACCAGCCGGAGACGCCCAGAAGCGCGATGCCGGCAAGCACGGTAAAGGCGGAGAGCGCCGCACCCGCGACAAGCCCGCCGCGCCGCTCGCGCCAGAACAGGCGGATGATCGGGCCAAGGGCCGCAAAGCCTCGTGTTCTCATAGCCCGTTCTCCCTGAAGCTCTCGGCCCTGAAATCCTCTGCAAGGTGCACGACGCGGTCCATCCGCGCGGCCAGTACCGGATCGTGGGTCGCCACGATCAGCGTGCGGCCGGCGGCAAGCGTCAGCAGCGCCTCGGTGATTTCGGCGGCGGTGTGGTGATCGAGATGGGCGGTTGGCTCGTCGGCGAGGATGAGGCCTGCGCCCCGGGTCGCGGCGGCGCGCGCCAGCGTCAGCCGGAGGCCCTCGCCGCCGGAAAGCCCGGCGCCGTTTTCGCCGATCATGGCGTTGCCATGGGCCTCGGCGACGGTGTCGAGCGCGGAAAGCTTCAGCGCCGCGGCGATATCGTCGCGGCCGATATCCTCGCGGGTAAGGCGGATATTTGAGGCGATCGAACCGGCGAAAAGGTGCGGGTCCTGACCGATCCAGGCGATCTTCTGGCGCAGCCTGTCGGCGGTGTCGTCGGCAAGCGTCAGGTCATCGATGACGATGCGACCGTGGCGGGCCTCGGCCAGCCCTGCGATGAGCGCAAGCAGCGTCGACTTGCCGCTGCCCGAGGGGCCGAGCAGCGCGACATGCTCTCCCGGTCTGACGGTCAGATCGAAGCCATCGAAGACCGGGTCTTTCGAGCCCTGGTGGACGAAGCCGAGGTCGCGCAGCTCCACGCTTGCCGGGCGGGTCGTGGCCGGAGCGGCATCGGCCGTTTCGCCGCCGACCATGGCAAGGCCTTCCTCGGCAAGGCCGTCGAGCGCGGAAAGCGCGGCCTCGCCGGCCGCGCGGTCGTGCCAGACCGACGACAGCATCCTGAGAGGATCGAAGAAGGCCGGCGCCAGCAGCAGGATGAACAGGCCTTCCGAGAGCGTTAGCTTGCCGCCCCAGGCGCCGAAGCCGATCTGGCCCAGAAGATGAAAGCCGATATAGGCCGCGGCCATGGCGACGCCGAGGGCCGAAAACAGCTCCAGCACGGCGGACGTCAGGAAGGCGATCTTCAACACCGCCATGGTGCGGCGGCGCAGGTTTTCGGCCCGCAGTCTCAGCCGGCGCGAGACCTGTTCGACGGCATCGAAGGAGCGGATGGTCTGCAACCCGCGCAGCCGGTCGAGCAGGAAGGCGTTGAGCGTGCCCATGTCGGCGAGGTGCTTTTCGCTCGCCGATTGCGCGCTCCAGCCGATCAGCGCCATGAAGATCGGGATCAGCGGGGCGGCGATGAGCAGCACCAGCGCCGCGATCCAGGAATAGGGAACCACCACCGCCAGAATGGCGAGCGGTACGACGCTGGCCTTGAAACGGGCGGTCTGGAAGCGGGCGAGATAGGGCACGATATGCTCGGCCTGCTCGGCGAGAATGCTGGCGGCCTCGCCCGAGGCGGCCCGGCCGGTATCGAGCGGCGACCGGCGCGCGAGCGCCGCGACCGCGACCGCGCGTTTTTGCGAGAGGATCTTGCGGGCCTCGCGATAGGCCATGTGGTTGCCCGCCCGCTCCAGCACCGCCTTGGCAAGGCCGAGCGCCAGCACGGCGGCGGCCAGCGGCCAGATCGCGGCGACGCCATTGCCTGCGGCCACCTGGCCGATGCCATAGGCAAGGCAGGCCGCCTGCGGCAGCCACATTAGCTCGGCAAGGGTGGAAAGCCATGCGGCAAGTTTCAGCGCCCGGGTTTTCGGCGCGCGCGATTTCTGGCGGGCAGCGCCCGGCGCTGCGCCTCGCTGTAACGCGGCCCGGCCATCGCTCTGAGTGGCGCTCCGCGCGGGAGTGGCGTCTTCGGCCCTGTTTTTTTCGACAAGCGCGTCCATCATGAAGCCTTGCTGTCTTTTGCGCCCTTCCGGCCGAAGCCGGGGAGCCTGTCTGCCGTTTCCAGCAGTTTGGTGACGGCCGAGCCCATGCCGAGAAGCATCAGAAGCCGATCGGTCTCCATCACCTTCACATCATCGTACCAGTCGGAAAGTTTTTCAATCAGCGCGTGCATTTCGCCCAGTCTTTCCTGCGCATAGCGCTCTTCGTCGTTCTCCGGTTCGCGCATCAGTACCTCGCGCAGCATGGTCAGCGTCGGATCGATCTCGCGCTTCTTGCGCTCTTCGGCGAGCGTCCTCAGGATCGCCCAGACATCCTCCGGCGTGGTGAAATAATCCCGCCGGTCGCCCGGCTTGTGGCGCAGCAGAACCAGCCCCCAGCCCTGCAATTCCTTCAGCCCTATGGCCACGTTCGAGCGCGACATCTTCAGCGCCTCCACCATGTCGTCGGCGCAGAGCGGTTCGCGGGTGGCATAAAGCAGGGCGTAAATCTGCCCCACCGAACGGTTGATGCCCCAGCGGCTTCCCATTTCCCCGAAATGGGCCACGAAATCCTGCACGATCGGCGACAATGGCATCGATATTCCTGCTCTATCTGAATTTTCAGAAATTTCTGAAAATTATGTATACCGATACTTGACGGAAAGCAAGCCGCCGATCTCTTGCTACCGGTGTAACCGAATGGGAGCGGTCTGAAATTGATTTATGTCATGTGGGTGAAGCGGGTGTGTCAGCCGCGAGGCCTTCAGTGTCGCGAGGCCCATACCCTCATCCGGCCTTCGGCCACCTTCTCCCCATGGGGAGAAGGGGACGCCGGTGAGGTTCTGCCGTGCCGCGTACGCCGGCGGCGACGGCCTGGCTCCCCCTCGCCCCGGAGGGGAGAGGGTGGCGCGGATGCGCCGGGTGAGGGGAGATAGCGTCTGCCACGTGCATTGAGATGGCGGCTTTGTTCTGCGCGCGAGCCTTGTAGATGGCCGCGCGTGCGCTTGCTGGGGGGAACATCGCCGCGGTCCCGATGGTCTTCGGCCTACCCTCATCCGGCCTTCGGCCACCTTCTCCCCGTGGGGAGAAGGGGACGCCGGTGACGTTCTGCCGTGCCGCGTACGCCGGCGGCGACGGCCTGGTTCCCCTCGCCCCGGAGGGGAGAGGGTGGCGCGAATGCGCCGGGTGAGGGGAGACAGCGTCTGCACCGTACATTGCGTTTGCGGCTTTACTCTACGCACCCGCGTCAAAAGCTACCGCGTGGTGCCCGAAAGCGTTTCGGCGAGCGCCTGCTTCGGCTTCAGATTGCAATAGGCCGGGCGGTCGCGCTCGAAGCGCCAGCCTTCGGAAAGCGGTCCCGCGTCGACACTGTCGAAACCGAACTGATGATAGAGGCCGGCGACCACCGCCTTAGCCTCCGCGTCATCGCCGGCCAATGGCAGCGCGAGACGATCGGCAGCACCGTCGGGCCGGCCCGCCACGTCGAGGTCGATCATCCGGATGGCGTTGAAGGCCTTGACGACGCGGGCGCCCGGCAGATGCGCGGCGATCATCTCGCTGGTGGTGGTCTCGCCCCGGTCCAGCGCTTCGATATGGCCATCGCGCTCGTGATAGTAGTTGATGGCGTCGATCACGATCTTGCCCCGGAAACCTTCCGGCGGCAGCGCGCCATAGGCCGAAAGCGGAATGGCGAGCACGACCGCCTCGCCGAAGGCGATCGCCTCGTCCACCGTCCCGACGGCGCAGCCGAGGGCGCTCTTCATGCTGAAAAGGCTCTGCGGCCCGCGCGAATTGCTGAGCATCACCTCATGGCCGGCCTGAACCGCCTTCTGCGTCACCGCGCGGCCGACAAAGCCCGCGCCGATAATTCCGATCTTCATCACGTTTTCTCCTTGTCACACTGTGATGACCCGGCATAAACCTCCACCATATGAACTTAAATATCGAAGTTTTACAGTCTCTCCCAACCAGAAGGGGATAATCATGGACCGGCTCACCAGCATGGCCGTCTATGTCAAGGCGGTCGATCTCGGCTCGTTTGCCGCCGCCGCGGATGCGCTCGGCATCTCGCCGCAGATGGTTTCCAAGCATATCGTGTTTCTGGAGGACAGGGTGGGCGCGACGCTTCTTCACCGCACCACCCGCCGCCAGAACATTACCGATATCGGGCGCGCATTTTACGAGCGCTGCCGGTTGATCCTTTCGGAGGCCGACGCGGCGGAGGGGCTGGCGTCCGAGATGCACCGCCACCCCAAGGGCCTGCTGAAGGTCAACGCGCCGAAAACCTTCGGCGCGCTGGCGCTCGCGCCCTTCGTCACCCGGTTTCTCGAAAAATACCCGGACGTGCAGGTCGAGGTCACGCTCGAGGACCGGTTCGTCGATCCGCTGGAGGAGGGCTTCGATGTCACCATCCGGGTCGGCGGCACAGAAGGCGCGGGACTGGCCTCCGTCCCGCTCGCCTCCTATGAGCTGGTGGTCTGCGCCGCGCCCGCCTATCTCGCGCGCCACGGCGCGCCGCAAACCCCGCAGGATCTCCCCCGGCACGAATGCCTGATCTTCGGCCAGCGCGCCGGGCACACGCCGTGCCGCTGGCTGTTCACCGAGGACGGGCGGGAGCGTGAAATTCAGGTCAGCGGGCGACTTTACGCCAATGACTGGATGGTGCTGTTGCGCGCCGCTATCGAGGGCCATGGCGTGGCGCTCGGCTCGGATATCATCCTGCGGGAGGAATTGAGGGCCGGTCGGCTGGTGCGCCTTCTGGCCGATTATCGCACCCCGCCGCGCCCCATGCATGCGCTCTATCCGATGCGCGGCAAGCCGAGCGCCAAGATCATGCGGTTCGTGGAAGGGCTGGCCGAGGCGTTTCCGCCCCGGCCCGACGGTTATCCTTCAGCGCGCCAGGCATCGGGTGTGACGTAAACCGCGTCGGCGCGGCCATAGCCGCCGTCGCGGACCTCCTCGATCAGCACCATGGTGTGGGGCCGGGCGGCCTCGGTGAAATACTCGGTCAGCATATCGGTGACGCGGTGGATGATGTCTTCCTTCTGCGCGCGGGTGAGTGCCGCTTCGGGGGTCTTGATGTTGACGAATGGCATATTGGTTCTCCTTTTCAGATCATGCCGCCATTGACGCGCAGCACCTGGCCGCTGATGAAACGGGCCTCGTCGTCGACGAGAAAGGCGACGGCTCCGGCGATATCGTCGGGCTCGCCCAGGCGGCCGGCCGGAATTGTGCGGGTGATGTTGGCGACCAGTTCCTCGCTCTTGCCGTCGAGAAACAGCTCGGTCGCCACCGGGCCGGGGGCGATGGCATTGACGGTGATGCCGCGCGCGGCCAGTTCCTTGGCGGCGATATGGGTCAGGGTCTCGACGGCGGCCTTGGTGGCGGCGTAGACGCCGTAGGCGGGGAGTTTGGTACCGACGACGCTGGTCGAGAAGTTGACGATCCGCCCGCCATCGGCGAGCCGGTTCGCCGCTTCGCGCAGGCCACGGAACGTGCCGCCGAGATTGACGGCGACCTGGCGTTCGAAATCCTCGTCGGTGACCGTCGCGAGCGGCGCAAGCGAGAGCATGCCGCCATTGTTGACGAGAATGTCGGCCTTGCCGAACTCGGCTTCGGTGGCATCGAACAGGGTCTTGATGCCGTCCGACGCGCCAATATCGGCCTTGACCGCGATCGCCTTGCCGCCTTGCTGCCTGATGGCGGCGACCACGTCCTCGGCGGCCGTCGCGTTCGATGCGTAGTTGACCACTATGTTGATGCCGTCGGCGGCGAGACGCCTGGCGATTTCAGCGCCGATCCCGCGCGAGGCGCCGGTGATGATGGCTGTTCTGGTCATGATAAACTCCATGTTCGTTGAACCGCGCCAAAGATATGCTCTGGCATATGCGAAACAATCACCGGAAAATTGACAACATAATTCGCCTGTGGTGAACAATGCGAATGGACAGATTTGACCGCATGCGCCTTTATGCCCGGGTCGTCGAGCGCGGCAGCTTTTCCGCCGCAGCGCTTGATCTCGGCCTCGCGCGTTCGACAGCCACGGAAGCGATCAAGGCGCTGGAGGCCGATCTCGGCGTCAGACTTCTTGACCGCACCACCCGCCATGTTGCTGCGACGCTCGACGGCGAGGATTATTATCGACGCTGCGTTGCGATCCTCGCCGATGTCGAGGAGGCAGAGGGGGCGTTCCGGGCCGGCAATCCAGACGGGCTGCTGCGCATCGATGCCCATCCGCATCTCACCCGCAATTTCCTGCTGCCCGGCCTGCCCGCGTTTCTGGCGCGCTATCCCGATCTCAGAATCCACTTCGGACAGGGCGACCGTTATGTCGACCTGGTGCGCGAGGGCTATGACTGCGTCATCCGGGCCGGCGAACTGGAGGATAGCGGGTTGATCGCGCGCCGGCTTGGCGCGCTTGGTGAAGTCACGGTGGCAAGCCCGGCCTATCTTGCGCGCCACGGTGTGCCGCAGACGCCGGACGATCTTGCCGGCCATCTGGCGGTCGGCTTCATTTCGTCGCGCACCGGCGAGGTGATGCCGCTCGAATTGCTCGAGAACGGCCGCACCCGCTACGTAACGCTGAAGACCCGGGTGACCGCCAATGATTCCGGCACGGCCAATGCGCTGTCGCGCGCCGGGTTTGGGCTGGTGCAGGCCCCGCGCTATCATTTTGCCGAGGCGCTGGCGGCTGGTGAAATGATCGAGATTCTTCCGGATTTCCCGCCGCCGCCGACTCCGCTCACAGCACTCTACCCCCAGAACCGACACACCGCACCGCGGCTGCGGGTGTTTCTCGAATGGGTGCAGGCGATTTTCGCCGGCGGCGAGGTTTGAGCTGGGTCTACCCGTGCTCGCGCAGGAAGGCCTCCAGAAACTCGGCGAGTTTCAGGGCGGCGAAGGTGGGCGTCGGGCCCTCGGCGCGCACCAGCCGCATGTCGCTGGCGATTTCCGCGCCCTTGGCGAACGGACGCAGCACAAGCGTTCCATCGCGAAGCTCGCGGGCGACTGTCATTGCCGGCAGGATCAGCACCGCCGTGCCGCGCCGGGCGAGCTCCTTCTGGAGTTCCAGCGAGGAGGTGGTGAAGGCGACATCCACCGGCGCAAAACCCGCCGCGCGCTGGCGATCGTCGAAATCGCGGCGGATGCTGAAGGCGCGGTCGGGCATGGCGATGGCGTGCCGGCGGATGGCCTCAAGCGTGATTTCCGTCTCGGCAGCGAGCGGGTGGTCCGGGGCCATCACCGGGTCATGCCGCACGGACAGCGAAAACAGTGTCTCGATCCGCGCATCCGAGGGCGAGAACATCGTCACCGCGATATCGGTCTCGCCGGTGGTCACCGCGTTGAGCGCGACTTCGGCCGAGGTGACCGTCACCGCAATCGAGATTTTCGGATAGAGCGCGTAGAATTCGGCGAGCGCCGGAGCGAGGATGGCGTTGATCACCGCGCCGTTGACGTGAAGCGAGACGTGGCCGGCATTGAGCCCCCTGAGGTCGTCGATCACCTGCCGTGCGCCCTCAAGATCGCGGATCATCGCATCGGCGCGTTCGGCCAGCAGCGCGCCGGCGGGTGTGAGCGCAATGCCGCGCGCGCCGCGTTCGATCAGCACGGCGTTGAAATAGGCCTCGAGATTTTCAAGCTGGCGGCTGACGGCCATAGGCGACACGCCCAGCGTTTCGGCCGCCTGCCGGATCGAGCGTGAACGCGTCAGTTCGTTGAAATAGATAAGGGCCTCGATCTGCATGGCGGTCTCGCATTTGCCGGAGGTCCATTTGAGCCATCCGGGGGGCGGTAAGGCAAGGCCGGTCGCGCATGATCCATGCATGAATCTTGCGCGACGGTCTTGTTATTTGGTATTAAATTGGTATCTTTCCGACATCAGGAGATGGCCGTGCGGGTTTTCCAGGATTTCGACATTTCGGGTGACGGGCCGATCTACCGGCGGCTGAAAGCCGAACTGGCCAGGGCTATCGACAGCGGCAAGCTTGCCCATGGCGAGGCGCTGCCGCCCGAGCGCGATCTCGCCCGGCTCGTCGGCGTCAGCCGCGTCACCGTGCGCCGCGCGATCGCGGAACTGACCAGCGAGGGGTTTTTGCAGCGCCGCCACGGCGCCGGCACCTTCGTGCTGCGCCCGCCTGCGCGGATCGAGCAGCCGCTGCAGCGGCTGACCTCGTTTACCGAGGATATGGAGGCGCGCGGCCTCACGCCGCGCTCGCACTGGCTGGAACGCGGCCTTCATGCGGCAAGCGCGGAGGAGGCGGAGGCGCTGAAGCTTCCCCGGAACGCCGCCGTCGCCCGGCTCAGCCGTATCCGCTATGGCGATGACCTGCCGATGGCGATCGAGCATTCCACGCTGCCAGCCGATATTCTCGAACGGCCCGACCTCGTCGAGACCTCGCTCTATGCCGCGCTTGCCGAGCGCGGCGTCACCATGGCGAAAGCCACCGAGCGGATCACCGCCTGCAACCTGACTGCCGAACAGGCCGCGCTTCTGACGGTATCGCCCGGAGCCCCGGCGCTTGCGATCCGCCGCACTGTCTACGATGCCGCCGGCCGGCCGGTGGAACTGACCCGAACCTATTATCGAAGCGATATCTACGATCTTGTCGCCGAGCTCACCTATGCCGGCGACCCATGAAACGGAAGATGGCTCTATGACCAACATCACCAATATGCGCCGCGAAATCGACGAAATCCCCGAAGCCGTCGCCCGGCTTCTCGACGGCCAGAACGCTGCCCTTGCGGCGGCCGGCAGGGCGCTTGCCGAAAAGGACCCCGCGGTGGTGGTCACCATCGCGCGCGGCTCGTCCGATCACGCGGCGCTGTTTCTGAAATACGCGATCGAACTGACCGTCGGCATTCCGGTGGCCTCCCTAGGCCCCTCGCTCGCCTCGATTTACGGGGCGAAGCTCCGGATGAACAAGGCCGCCGCGATTTCGGTTTCGCAGTCCGGCAAGAGCCCGGACATTGTTGCGCTCGCAAAGGCCGCACGCGATGGCGGTGCGCTCTCGCTCGCGCTCGTCAACACCATTGCCTCGCCGCTGGCGGAAATGGCGGATCAGCCGATCGATATCGCGGCCGGCCCTGAAAGGGCGGTGGCGGCGACCAAATCTTACGTCAATTCCATCGTCGCCGGCCTTGCCGTGCTCGCCGAATGGGCCGATGACGCCGCACTCAAGGCGGCGCTCGCCAAACTGCCCGACGATCTTGCAAAGGCGCTTGCCTGCGACTGGTCGGCGCTGATCGAACCCTTGAAGGATGCCCAGTCGCTTTATGTGCTGGGACGCGGCCCGAGCTTTGCGATCGCCAGCGAAGCCTCGCTGAAATGCAAGGAAACCTCGGAACTGCATGCAGAGGCCTATTCCTCGGCGGAGGTGATGCACGGCCCGGTCTCGCTGGTCGAGCCGCGTTTCCCGGTGATCGCGTTCGCCGCCCGCGACAAGGCGGAGGACAGCGTCGTCACGATCGCCTCCGGCATGGCGAAGAAGGGCGCGTCGGTATTTCTGTCGTCGGAACGCGGCGAGGGCACGGCGTTGCTGCCGCATGTCGCGACCGGCCATCCGCTGACCGATGCGCTGGCGCTGATCGTGCCCTATTACAGCGTCATAGAGAAACTGTCGCGCGCCCGCGGCTTCAACCCGGATGCGCCGGCGGCGCTCAACAAGGTGACGGAGACCGAATAGGCATGAAAAAGGCGATAAGCGGTGCGCGGATATTCGACGGCGAAAGCCTGCTGGAAGGCCGCGCGCTGGTGTTTTCCTCAGCCGGCATCGAGGCGATCGTCTCGGCGCGCCACATTCCCGACGAATGCGAGATCATCCCGGCGGACGGGCAGATTCTGGCCCCGGGCCTCATCGATCTCCAGGTCAATGGCGGCGGCGGACTGCTGTTCAGCAATGCGCCGGATCTTGACGGGCTGCGCACCATCTGCGCCGCCCAGATCCGCTCCGGCGTCACCGCGTTGCTGCCGACGCTGATCACCGACCGGCCCGACGTGGTGCGCGCGGCGGTGGAGGCCGGCAAGGCCGCCTGGGAGGCGGGCATTCCGGGCTATCTCGGCCTGCATCTCGAAGGCCCGCATCTTTCGCTGGCCAGAAAAGGCACGCATGATCCGGCGCTGATCCGGCCGATGGAGGCGGAGGATTGCGACTTTCTGGTGGAGAATGCCGGCAGTTTCGGCATCGGGCTGCTCACCGTCGCGCCCGAAAACGTCACCCGCCAGCAGGTCGCGCGCCTCAGCAAGGCCGGCTATATCGTCAGTCTCGGCCACACCGATGCTGCCTGCGCGGTGGCGCGGGAATACCGGTTTGCCGGTGCCACGATGGCGACGCATCTGTTCAACGCCATGAGCCCGCTTGGCCATCGCGAACCGGGTATGGTCGGCGCGGTGCTCGGCGATGGCGGCTTTTCCTGCGGGCTGATCGCCGACGGATACCATGTCGACCCGGTGGCGATGGGGATCGCGCTGAGGGCAAAGGCCGGGCCTGGGAAAATATTCCTGGTTTCCGACGCCATGTCGGTCACCGGCACGGACCTTCAGAGTTTCGAGCTCAATGGCCGCACGATCTATCGCAAGGACGGCCGCCTGACGCTCGCCGACGGCACGCTTGCCGGGGCCGATACCGACCTGCTGTCCTGCGTGAAGAATGTCCGCGACATGCTGGGCGTGCCGCTGGAGGAGGCGCTCAGAATGGCATCGCTCTATCCGGCAGAGGCCGTGGGCGCGCGGTCAAAGGGGCGGCTGAAACCGGGCGCGGACGCCGACTTCGTATTGCTTTCCGAAGACCTCTCGCTTTCCGCGAGCTATATCGCCGGAGAACGCGTCTTCAGCGTCGATTGAAGGCGCGGCGACCTACGCCATGTCCCTGCCGGTCACCTTCACGGTCGGGTCGATCTGCCGGCGTTTGGGGCGCATCAGCGGCTCGGGGCTCACCGGATGGGTGTGGAGCATGTCGGCGCCGGCCATGATGCCCTCGACGGCTTGGATCTCCAGCCGCTTGGCGTCGCGCTTGCGGATATCGTCGGTGATCGCGATCGCCTCTTCCTCGCTGGTGCCGAGCGCCACCAGCGTCTCGCGGCCGAAGACGAGGCCGGATTCCAGCGTTTCGCGCAATTCGTATTCGACGCCCCGCTGCCTGAGCGCCAGCGTGTGGCTCCGGTCATAGGAGCGGGCATAGATGTGGGCGCGCGGGAAATTCTCCTGCACCACGTCGATCACCCGGTCGGTGATCTCGCGCTTCTGGGTGCAGACCGCGACGATCTTGGCCTTTTCGATGCCCGCCGCGATCAGCACGTCCTTGCGGGTGCCGTCGCCGAAATAGATGTGGAAGCCGAAGGCCGAGGCCTGGCGGATGCGATCGGCGGAGAAATCGATGATCGTCACGTCGCGGCCGCTGGCGAGCAGGATCTGCGCGGCAATCTGGCCGAAGCGCGAGAACCCGATCATCAGCACGTCCGCGCCCGCGCCGTCGAAATCCTCCTCCATCTCCTCGTGGGTTTCGCGCCGGGCGTAGAGCCGCTCGGCGAGGCGAACGGTCAGCGGGGTCGCCACCATCGAGACCGTCACGATCGCGATCAGCAGCGAGGCGGTGGCGTTGGAGAAGATGCCGGCGGCAGCCGCCGTCGAAAACATCACGAAGCCGAACTCGCCGCCCTGCGGCAGGAGCGCCGCGATCCGGATCGCGTCCTCATGCGGCGAGCCGGTCAGGCGACACAGACCGTAGATAACGGCGGCCTTGACGGCGAGCAGCACCGGCACGGCGATGAGGATCAGGCCGATATTCTCGTAGACCACGGACAATTCGAGCGACAGGCCGACGGCGATGAAGAAGATCGCGAGAAACACGCCGCGAAACGGCTCGATATCGGCCTCAAGCTCATGGCGGTAGGAGGATTCGGCCAGCATCACGCCGGCGAGGAACGCGCCCATGGCCATCGACAGCCCGACAATCTGCATCATCATCGCCGCGCCGATGACGACGAACAGCGCGGCCACGATCATCACCTCGCGCGCGCCGGTGGCAGCGATGATCTGGAACACCGGCGTCAGCACATAGCGCCCGGCGGCGATCATCAGCACCACGACAAGGGCGGCGAGCCCGGCATTCGTCAGCATGTCCGAAGTGCTTGCCTCCTCCACGCCGCCGCCGAGAATGCTGGCGAGCGCCAGAAGCGGCACGATTGCGATATCCTGAAACAGCAGCATCGAGAACGAGCGCTGGCCATAGCGGGTGTTGACGTCGCCATTGTCATCGAGGATCTGCATGGCGAAGGCGGTGGATGACAGCGCCAGGCCGAAGCCGGCGATCACTGCGGCCTGCCAGTTTCCGAGCCCGCCGAACTTGGCGAGCGGCACCAGCACCGCACCGGTGACCAGCACCTGGGCAAGGCCAAGCCCGAAAATATCCTTGCGCATCGTCCAGAGCCGGGCCGGCTTCAGTTCCAGCCCGATCATGAACAGCAGGAACACGATCCCGAGCTCGGCGACGTGCAGCACCTCCTCGCCATTGCTGATTCGCTGCAGCACCGGACCGATCACGATCCCGCCCGCCAGATAGCCGAGAACCGTGCCGAGACCGAGCCGCTTGAAAAGCGGCGCCGCAATGGTCGCGGCGCCCAGCATCCAGACGGTTTCGGTAAAGAGGCTCTGGGTGGCTGCCATAAAAAGGGTCCTGGGCTGCAAGAAAACGGAAGCGCCGGGGGAACGGCACTTGATGCGCAATGAAGTGAACAATAAATGAGGGCGCAAGGAAAGGCCAAATGCCATGTCATCATCAAGGGTTCCCGATCAATTGATCGACACCGCGTCGAAGATTCTCGACGTCGCGAAGAAGAAGGGCGCCGATGCGGCCGATGTCGTCGTCTCGCAAGGCGCCTCGCACGGCATATCGGTGCGCGACGGAAAACGTGAAAACGCCAAGGCCTCCGAGAACCGCGGCTTTTCGCTGCGCGTGTTTCGCGGGGCGAGGGTCGCCAGCGTTTCCACCAATGACGACAGCGATATCGACACGCTGGTCGAGCGCGCGCTCGCCATGGCCGCCGTCTCGCCCGAAGATCCCTATGCCAGCCTTGCCGACAGCGCCCGGCTTGCACGCAAAGCCCCTGACCTCGATCTTTACGACGAGACCGAGGTTTCGCCCGAGGCGCTGGCCGAGCGCGCGCTTGCGGCCGAGGCGGCGGCGCTTCAGGTCAAGGGCGTCACCAGAAGCTCCGGCGCGGGAGCGTCACGAGGCGAGGTCGGCTTCGTGCTGGTGACTTCCGACGGTTTTTCCGGCGGCTATCGCCGCTCCTATTCCTCCGTGTCGGTCTCCGTCGTGGCGGGTGAGGGCGCCGGCATGCAGCGCGATCACGATTACGATGCACGCGCCCATGATGGCGATCTCGATCCGCCGGCAGAGATCGGCCGCAAGGCCGGCGAACGGGCCGCGGCGCGTCTTTCGCCGCGCCAGGTGCCGACGCGGCGCAACGCCGCCGTGATCTTCGAGCCGCGCCTTGCCGCGAGCATGATCGGCAGTCTCGCCGGCGCGATTTCGGGGTCTTCGGTCGCGCGCAAGACCAGTTTTCTGAGGGACAGGCTCGGCAAGCAGGTTTTGAAGGCCGGGCTCAACCTGATTGACGATCCGTCGATCCGCCGGGGCGCGGGCTCGCAGCCCTTCGATGGCGAAGGCGTTTTGAGCGAGCGGCTCGCCATGGTCGAGGACGGCGTGTTGCAGCAATGGTTCCTGTCGACCGCACTCGGCCGGGAACTTGGTTTCGAGACCAATGGCCGCGGCACCCGCTCCGGCAATTCGCTTTCGGCCGCGCCGACCAACCTGGTGCTCGAGCCCGGCCCGAAGACGCCCGCGGAACTGATGGCCGAGATCGGAACCGGGCTCTATGTGACCGAACTGATCGGCCATGGCGTCAATATGGTGACTGGCGAATATTCGCGCGGGGCGAGCGGGTTCTGGATCGAGAATGGCGAGATCGCCTATCCGGTGTCGCAGATGACCATTGCCGGCAATCTGAAGGACATGTTCATGGCGATGACGCCGGCCAGCGATATCGACCGCCGGTTCTCGATCGCCACCCCCAGCATTCTCGTCGAGGGCGTTACCCTCGCCGGATCGTGAGGTCCGCCGTGGCCGAATTGCCGGGTGCCGATATCCAGGCCGATCTGGCGTTGATTACCGATGCGGCGCGCGAGGCGGGTGCGGTCGCGCTCTCCCATTTCGGCCAGAACCCCGAGGTCTGGTGGAAGAATTCCGGCCAGTCGCCGGTCAGCGCCGCCGATTTCGCCGCCAATGAATGCCTGGAGGATCTGCTGCTGAGGGCGCGGCCGGATTATGGCTGGCTTTCGGAGGAAAGCGGCGACGACTTCACCCGGCTGGAAGCCGATGCCACCTTCGTGGTCGACCCGATCGACGGCACGCGCGGTTTTCTCAAGGGCAAGAAGAACTGGATGGTCAGCGTGGCGGTGGTGCGCGGTGGCCGCCCGGTGGCCGGCGTCCTCGTCGCACCGGCGCTTGACGAGGTGTTTACCGCCGCCCTCGGCGGTCCGGCGCTGAAAAACGGCCTTCCGATTGCCGCCTCAACGCAGCGGGGCGAGAGCGGAAATCTGGAGCTCTGCCTGCCGGCGATGATGCTCGACGGCTTCAGCCCGCCCTTTCGCGCGCGGGTCAACAAGGCCGCGCATATTCCTTCGCTCGCCTACCGGCTGGCCTCGGTGGCCGATGGCCGTCTTGATGCCACACTTGTAAGGCCTAACTCCCACGACTGGGACCTGGCCGCCGCCGATATCATCCTTGCCGCAGCCGGCGCTTCGCTGGTGGATGACGCGGGGCGGCCGTTGACCTATAATCGCCGCACGCTGCGCCACGGGACGCTTTTTGCGGGCAATCCGGCACTGGTCGGCACGCTGATGCGCGAATTCGCGCCGCCGCCCGTCATGTGACCCGTCACTTGACAAAAACGGCCAAACCCGAGACACGCTATGGCGGGAGGCAATGAGCAAAGAGAGATATGAAATGGCTGATACGGTTGAAAACAAGCAACTCCTGCATCTGGTCTTCGGCGGCGAGCTCGAAAGCCTGAAGGGCGTCAAGTTCACCGATCTGGACGCGCTTGATATCGTCGGTATCTACCCCAATTACGCCAGCGCCCATGCAGCCTGGAAGTCCAAGGCGCAGCAGACCGTCGACAATGCTCATATGCGCTACTTCATCGTCCATCTGCACCGGCTTCTCGACCCGGATTCGTGAGTATTGCGTTTTCATGGCTCCGGACGCAGTATAGGCGACTGCTTTAGCCTCCAGAGTGCTTTCGCCAGACGGCGCTCCTGCAACTGCTTTGTGGCGTGAAATTAAGCAGTTGCTTTAAAATAAAGCAGATGAAGTCTTTATAAGAAGAAAAAAAGAACTTCGTTCCGGGTCAGCCTGAAGACGTTTGATAGAATATTTAGGATGTGGTTCTTCCTGTTCCTAAATGTTATTTTCTGAAGTAGGATGATTCGCGCAATGGTGGTGGGTGCGGCCGCTGATCCGATGCACGAGAACGGGGTAAACGGACAAGGGAATGGTATCACGCATTTCTATTTGGTTGGCCCGCAACACGTACCGACTCGGCGGGATTCTCGGCTATCCGCTGTTACGGCCGATCCTCTATCATCGCGTCCGGCGCGGCAAGGAGGACAGGGCGCGCCTGGGGGAGCGCCTCGGCCGCGCCAACCGGGAGAGACCGGAAGGCCCGCTCGTCTGGATACACGCAGCAAGCGTGGGCGAAACGCTCGCCGTCACCTCGGTCGTCCAGAATATCCATGAATTCGGCATCTCGGTTCTGCTGACAACCGGCACGGTGACATCCGCGCGCCTGGCGGCGGAGCGCTTCGGCGATACGGTCATCCATCAATACGTGCCGCTGGATGCCCTGCCAGCGGTAACACGGTTTCTCGATCATTGGCGTCCGGACCTTGCCATCAATGTTGAAACCGAAGTCTGGCCGGTCACGATCGCGGAGCTCGCCAAGCGCAAGATCGCCCAGGTTGTGGTCAATGGCCGGATTTCCGATCGTTCTTTCGACCGCTGGATGCAGCGCCGCGAACTCGCCCGCACGATGTTCTCGCGATTTTCGCTGGTCATGGCGCAGACCGAGCTTGATGCCGAGCGCTTTGCCGATCTCGGGGCGCTGCATGTCTCCGTCACCGGCAATCTCAAGGTCGACCGCAGCGCGCCGCCCGCCGATGATGAGGCCTTGCAGGCGATGAAGAGCGCGATCGGCGCGCGCCCGGTGTGGGCGGCGATCTCGACCTTCGACGGCGAGGAGAAAAATGCCGCCGACGTGCATGCCGCGCTCAAGGAAACCCATCCCGACCTTCTGACCGTCATCGTTCCTCGCCATCCCGATCGCGGCGATGCGCTTGCCGCCCAGTTTTCGGCTGAGGGGCTTTCGGTCAAGCGTCGTTCGCTCGGCGAAAGCCCCGACGCGGAGACCGATATCTATCTCGGCGACACGATCGGGGATATGGGGTTGTATCTCCGCCTCACCGATATCGCCTTCGTCGGCCGCTCGATGACGGCGCGCGGCGGGCAGAACCCGCTGGAGCCAGCCATGCTCGGAACCGCGATCCTGACGGGCCAGCATGTCGACAATTTCCGCGATACCTATCGTCAGTTGCGCCAGCGCGGCGCGGTGCGCACCGTCGACAGTACGGAAGCGCTGCTGCAATCCGTCGATCTGCTGCTGCGGAACGAGGCCGCGCGCGAGCACATGATCGCCGCCGGCTATGCCGGGGTGCGCGACATGCGCGGTGCGCTGATCCGCACCATGAAGGGGCTGGAGCGCTATCTTGCGCCGCTCATTCTCGAGGCCCGTTTCTCCGCGCGTCCCAAGGCCGTGCCCGAGAAAAAGCGCGTGCCGATCGTTCCGGAGCGGATGCCCGAGCAGAATTTGCGCAAGGCGCTGCAGTAACGGTTTTTCGCACCGGCGCGGGCGCGGCCTTGCGGTGTGTGGCTCACTCTTCGTGAAGCGGAGCGGTACTTCACGGGCGTGTCCGTCTGGTCTATCTGTTGGTTGAACCGTAATGCGATTACCTGACAGAGCGCATTGCTTCGGGGTCTGACAGAGAGTTGTGCCCGATATGAAGAAAACAACACGGGCCTTCTGGTGGAAGCGCGGCCATCCCTTTAGCCTGCTTCTTCTTCCCGTCTCCTGGATTTACGCCGCCGTCGCCGGCCGCCGGATGAGGCGGGCAGCCGGCGCTCGCGCCGGCGTGCCGGTTCTGTGTGTCGGCAACTTCACTGTCGGCGGTACGGGCAAGACCCCGGTGGCCGAAGCGCTGGCGCGCGCGGCGCGCGAAGCTGGCAAACGGCCCGGCTTCCTGTTGCGCGGCTATGGCGGCAAGGTTGAAGGCGCGGTTCTGGTCGATCCGGAGCGCCACAGCTTTCGCGATGTCGGCGACGAGGCGCTGATGCTGTCGCGGCTGGCGCCGGTCGCGGTCTCGCCCGCGCGGGCGGATGCTGCAGCGCTTCTGGAACAGGCGGGCGTCGATTTCATCATCATGGATGACGGGTTGCAGAGCGGGCGGCTGAAGCCGGATTTCGCCGTGGCCGTGGTCGATGCCAAGCGCGGCTTCGGCAATGGGCGCTGCCTGCCGGCCGGTCCGCTGCGCGCGCCGCTTAAGGTGCAGTTTCCGAAGGTGGATGCCGTGCTGCTGAACGGCGCCGGCGGCGCGGAGGAACAGGTGCGCCAATTTGCCCGCAGCGCCCGTCGCCCGGTCGAAGTTCTGCATCAGCAGCCGACGTCGGACAGCGGAGAATTTGCCGGTGAGGAGGTGCTCGCCTATGCCGGCATCGGCGATCCGGAGAAGTTTTTCGCAACGCTGGAAGGGCTTGGCGCGCGGGTGCGTCGGGCCGTCGCTCTGGCCGATCATCAGCCGATATCCGAGGCCTTGGCCCGCTCTCTGCTGGCCGATGTCGGGGCTTGGCTGCCGGTCACGACCGCAAAGGACATGGCCCGGCTTCAGGGCGGCGGCGGGCCGGCGATATCGGCGTTGCGTGAGAAGAGCCGTGTGGTGGAGATTTCCGCCGTTTTCGACAACCCGGCCATGCCTGCCGGCATGATCATCGCCACGCTGGACGCCTTCCGCCGCCGCGTTGAAGCGGACCGACAAAGGCGGTGAGCCGCTCTGTCAGCAACCGGTAAATTAATTTTGATGGGCAATCGGCTCAGTTTGTCTTATCCTTGGGTCTTAACCGCAATCACATGCCGGTTGGAGAAGATGAGGATACTATCCAGCGACGTGCGGCCAGCAGAGGCGGCCGACGCCGAGAAAATCGCAAGGGTGCACTGGCTGGCATGGCAGCAGGTCTATGCCGGCATCCTTCCTCACCGCGCGCTTCAGGACATGATTTCGGGCCGCAACATCGCCTGGTGGAAGAACGCCATCGCCAGCGAGGAGACGCTGCTGGTGCTGGAGGTGCAGGGCCAGCCGGTCGGCTATGCCAGCGTCGGCCTCAACCGCGTGAAGGCGCTGCCGCAGGAAGGCGAGATCTACGAGATCTATCTTCTGCCGGAATATCAGGGCCTTGGCTTTGGCCGGGTGCTGTTTGCCGAGGCGCGCCGGCTGCTCGCCTCGCTTGGCTGCAAGGGCACGATCTGCTGGTGTTTCGAGGCGCTCGATCACGCCGGTATCTTCTTCACTGCGCTCGGCGGCAAGCCCTTCGCCTTCGCCGAGGAGGAGCATGGCGGCAAGGTGCTCGGCAAGGTTTCCTATATCTGGGAATAGTCATTCTTGCGCGGTCGCATCCCGATTGCCGCAACTCTTTCCGCGCGGTTGCTTTGTCGGGGCATTTTGGCTATCCAAGGCGGCGAATTCTTCCCCTTTTCTGGAGACCTAGATGCGTATTGAAGCGATTGCGATCGGCAAGAACCCGCCCGATGATATCAATGTTATTGTCGAAGTTCCGCTCGGCGGCCAGCCGATCAAATACGAGATGGACAAGGACGCCGGCGTTCTGGTCGTCGACCGCTTCCTCTACACGCCGATGATGTATCCCGGCAATTACGGCTTCGTGCCGCATACGCTCTCCGACGATGGCGATCCGATCGACGTGCTGATCTGCAATCACCGTCCGCTGATGCCGGGCTGTGTCATCAATGTCCGTCCGATCGGCGTGATGATGATGGAAGACAATTCCGGCAAGGACGAAAAGATCATCGCCGTCCCCTCGCGCGAGCTCAGCGCCCGGTTCGACAAGGTCGAGAATTTCACCGACATTCCGGAAATCCAGCTCAAGCAGATCGAGCACTTCTTCGAGCACTACAAGGATCTGGAACCGGGCAAATGGGTCAAGATCTTCGGCTGGCACGATGCTACCGAAGCCAAGAAGCTGATCGTCGAGGCGATCGAGCGCGCGAAGTCGAAGAAGGACTGAGTGAAGGCCGGGCGGATGCTTATGCCTCTGCGATCACGCCGTGGTTACGGAGTCTGTGATCCTCGCTGACCCCACCTAAAGGGGTCATGCTCGGGCTTGACCCGAGCATCCATACTGCGCAGGCACCTGATCGGAATGGTATTTTTGAGGCTGTGCGGTTCTGCCTGGATCCTCGGGTCAAGCCCGAGGATGACGCAGCATAGGCAGATCGGTTTGTTATCAAACTGTGGCGGAGGCTGATGCCTCCGCCTTCTTTTGTTTCACGCCTGGATCAGAACTGAACCAGAATATTCTTGAACTGCCACGGGTCCTTTTCGTCCTTTTTCTCCGGGAAGAAGGTCTGGCGGCCGGTGAGCGGGGTCCAGTCGGTGTAGTGGCCTTCGACCGGGCCGAGATAGGGCATCTGGATCTCGAGGCAGCGGCGGTAGTCCATCTCGTCGGCCTCGACGATGCCGGCCTCTGGGTTTTCGAGCGCCCAGACCATGCCGGCGAGCACCGCGGAGGTCACCTGCAGCGCCGTGGCGTTCTGGTAGGGCACCAGATTGCGGGTCTCCTCCATCGAAAGCCGCGAGCCGTACCAGTAGGCATTCTTGTCGTGGCCGTAGAGCAGCACGCCGAGCTCGTCGATGCCGGTCAGGATATCGGCTTCCTCCAGCACCAGCATTTCTTTCTGCGGCGTGCCGCCATTGCCGAACATTTCGTCGAGGGAAAGCACGGCGACATCGGCCGGATGGTAGGCGTAGTGGCAGGTCGGGCGATAGGTGACCTTGTCCTTGTCGTTGCGGACGGTGAAGAAATCGGCAATCGAGATCGACTCGTTGTGGGTGACGAGGAAGCCATATTGCGCGCCGGGCGTCGGGCACCAGCTCCTGACACGTGTGTTGGCGCCGGGCTGCTCCAGATAGATGGCGGCCTTGCAGCCCTTCCGGTGCGTCCTGGCGTTCTTCGGCATCCATTTCTCATGGGTGCCCCAGCCGAGTTCGGCCGGCTGCATGCCCTCGGCCACGAAGCCTTCCACCGACCATGTGTTCCAGAACGCATTCTGTGGGCGCAGGAATTTCGAGCGCTGGGTGTCGCGTTCGGCGATGTGAATGCCCTTGACGCCGGCTTCCTTCATCAGCGCGGCCCAGCCTTCGCGGTCGTCGGCGGCGGGCTCGGCGAAGCTCACGCCGGTCTCGCGCGCGACATCGACCAGCGCCTGCTTGACGAACCACGACACCATGCCCGGATTGGCGCCGCAGCAGGAAACGGCGGTGGTGCCGCCGGGGTTCCTGCGCTTCTCCTTGCGCACGGTCTCGCGCAGCGCGTAATTGGTGCGCTCGGCATTGCCCTGGCTTTCGTCGAAATAGAAGCCGAGCCAGGGCTCGATTACGGTGTCGATATAGAGCACGCCGAGCGAGCGGCAGAGCTTCATCAGGTCGAGCGAGGAGGTGTCGACCGACAGGTTGACGCAGAAGCCCTGGCCTTCGCCCTCGGTCAGGAGCGGTTCCAGCAGTTCCTCATAATTGTCCCTGGTCACCGCCGCGTGGATAAAGCGGACGCCGTGATTGGCGGCGAGGTTTGCGTGGGCATCGCTCGGATCGATGATGACCATGCGCGACTTGTCGAACCGGAAATGCCTTTCGATCAGCGGCAATGCGCCGCGGCCGATGGACCCGAAGCCGATCATGACGATGGGGCCGGTGATTTCGGCGTGGATCGGGAATTCCTGCTGCATTTCCATGTCCTTCTTGTTTGTCTGGCGGGCGACCGGCGGTCATTTCCAGGCTTCGCGCCGACCGGCCTTCCGGCCGCGCTATAAAGCGGAATTGTGACGCGGCGATAATTGTTCCCTCGCGCAAAGCGAGATCACACCAACGCGTTCAAGTAAAGCGGATTTATGGCCGCAGTTCCAGTCGTCAATGCCGATCGTCAGCGCAAAAGCGTTTCGAGCCAGGCGATCAGCGCCGCGATATCGGCGTCAACCATGCCCTTGTAGGCGCGCTCGTCGGCGCTCAGTCGCTGAAGCTGCGCGATCATCGCGGTCGCGATCGCCTTGCGTTCGGGATGGCGCAGAATGGCCTCAACGGGATCCATGTAGATGCGGATGGTGAACAGGATCGCGCCCGTTTCCGGCAGACGGGTCAGCGTCTGGCGCTCGACCCGCATGAAATTGGCGGCGGTCGGCCGGATGGGGCGGAACGGGTCTTCGGGCAGGTGTTTGGAAACCGGCATGGCCAGCGCATCGGCGCCCTTGAACGACCAGTTGAAGCGCTCGGCGGGCAGGCCGGGCTTGAGATTGTCGAAGATGCGGGCAACCAGCGCGGCGTTGCGGGTGCCCACTGAGAAGCCGGGCACGTCGGCATGAACCTCGTCCATCGGCCGGCCGGCCTTTTCGGCCAGCGACCAGGAGGAGGGAAAGGCGATGAAGCCCGCAGCCAGGTGCCAGCTTCCGGCGCGATTGATCAGGATCGCGAGATCGTCCTCGATCAGCATGCCGGCGGTCATAAGTGGCGGAACGGCGGGATCGTCGAGTAAAACGGTGCGATCGAGAAAACGGAGGCGGTTGCCGTCGCGCCGGTAGATATCGGCGTGATGCGTCTCAAGATGGCCGGCAACCAGCGCTAGCGCCTCGCGGCCGGCATCGAGGCTGTCGTCATCGGCACGGAAAACCTCGTCGCGGCGGGTCGCCAGAAGGCGATCCTTTTCGGCGAGATAGCGTGCGAGATCGTCGCCGGGTTCCAGCCACTTGTCGGGATCGAGCGCGGAAAGGCCGATCGAGAACGGCTTGTAGGCGCGGCCATAGGGCATCAGCCGCAGGGCCTGTTCCTCAGTCGCCATCCTTCAGGCCTTCAAGGGAGGGCAGCGTGCGGGTGAAATTCACCTCCGTCAGTTCGAAACTGGCGACGCCCTCCGCGACGAACGGGTCCTGCCGGCAGATTTCCTCGACCGCGGCCAGCGTCCCGCGCGCCATGATCACGCCGCCGGTGCGCGGCACCTTGCGGCCCGATGCGAAGAAAACGCCGGTTTCATAATAGCTGTTCAGCCAGGCGATATGGCCGTCGAAATGCTTTTCCACCTCTTCGAGCGGCTGGATATAGCTGAGGGAAATCACGATCATGGCAAACTCACTCGGCGGCAGTGGCAAGGGGCGCGGGGGTGGCGAAACGGGCTTTCAGCAGGGCTTCCTCATACTCGCCGGCCGCCGTTGAATCGAGCACCACGCCGCCGCCGACATTGAAAATCGCCCGCCCGTAATCGTAGAGGCTCACGGTGCGGATTGCCACATTGAACTGCATCGCACCGTCCGGCGCGATATGGCCGATCGCCCCGCAATAGGCGCCGCGCTGGCTGCCCTCCAGCTCGTGCAGGATTTTCATCGCGGAAATCTTCGGCGCGCCGGTGATCGAGCCGCAGGGAAACAGCGCGCGGAAGATCGCCTCGATCGTGGTGCCCGGGTGAAGCCTGGCGCGCACCTTGCTCACCATCTGGTGCAGGGTCGGGTAGGTCTCGATTTCGAACAGCTTTGGCACGTGGACCGAGCCCGGCTCGGCGATCCGCGAGATGTCGTTTCTGAGCAGGTCGACGATCATGCAGTTTTCGGCCAGCATCTTGTCGTCCTCGCCCATCGCCGCAATGATCGCCGCATCCTCCTCCGGAGTTCCGCCGCGCGGAGCGGTGCCCTTCATCGGATGGGTTTCGATCGTGCCGTCGGCATCGGCGCGGAAGAACAGTTCCGGCGAGCGCGACAGGATGCGCGGGCCGGCGAGGTCGACATAGGCGGCATAACGCACCGGCTGCTGTCGGGCCAGCCCGTGAAAAGCCGCCAGCGGATCGCCGCTCCAGCGTGCATGGACCGGAAAGGTCAGATTGCCCTGATAGCAATCGCCGGCCATCAGATGCGCATGCAGGCGCTCGAAACGAGGGCGATAATCCTCAAAGCTCCAGACGGGCCGGATGTCCGTCAGGAAGCCGGTTTCGGGCTGGAGCGCCGGCGGGGCGGCCTGCTCCGGCGCCTCGAAGACGCCGAAGCAGAAAAATGGCAGGTCCGCCCTTTCCGGCGCAAGACTTGCAAGCGCCGGTTCGAGCAGAAAACCCGCCTCGTAGGACATGTAGCCCGCCAGGAAGCGGCCGGAGGCCCTGGCCGCCTCCATCCGTTGAAGTGCAGGAATAAAGTCCTCGGCGGCTTCGGCGACGATGAGTTCTTCGGGCGCGCGAAAGCTGAGCATCCGACCCGAAAGATCGTCGCAGAAAACGACCTGCTGCCCGCGCGTCATGTCACTCCAGCGCTTCGAGTTCGTCGATCAACCCCTCGATCATCGACAGCCCCTTGCCCCAGAAGGCGGGATCGGAGGCATCGAGACCGAACGGCTTCAGCAGTTCGGAATGATGCTTGGTGCCGCCGGCCGTCAGCATGTCGAAATACTTGTCCTGGAAGCCGGTTTCGGCGTTTTGGTAGACGGCGTAGAGCGAGTTCACCAGGCAATCGCCGAAGGCATAGGCATAGACGTAGAACGGCGAGTGGATGAAGTGAGGCACATAGCTCCAATAGGTCTCGTAGCCGTCGGCGAGCTTGATCGCCGGACCCAGGCTTTCGCCCTGCACCGACATCCACATTTCGGAAATCTGGTCCTCGGTCAGCTCGCCCTCGCGGCGCGCGGTGTGGACCTTGCGCTCAAACTGGTAGAAGGCGATTTGGCGCACGACCGTGTTGATCATGTCCTCCACCTTCTGCGCCAGCATGGCCTTGCGGGTGGCCTTGTCCGCAGTCTTGGCCAGAAGCGCGCGGAAGGTCAGCATTTCGCCGAAGACCGAGGCGGTTTCGGCAAGTGTGAGCGGCGTCGAGCACATCAGCGCGCCCTGCTTGGCGGCGAGCACCTGATGGACGCCGTGGCCTAGCTCATGGGCGAGCGTCATCACGTCGCGCGGTTTGCCGAGATAGTTGACGAGCACGTAAGGATGCGCGGAGGGCACGGTCGGGTGGGCGAAGGCGCCCGTGCGCTTGCCGGGCCGGATCGGGGCGTCGATCCAGCGCTCGTCGAAGAAGCGCTGCGCGATGCCGCCCATTTCCGGCGAGAACGCGCCATAGGCCGAAAGCACGGTCTCGCGCGCCTCCTCCCACGGGATCACCCGTTCGGCGGTGTCGGGCAGGGGCGCGTTGCGGTCCCAGTAGTTCATCTGGTCCATGCCGAGCCATTTCGCCTTCATCGCGTAATAACGGTGGGACAGGCGCGGATAGGCCTCGCGCACGGCCTCCGTCAGCGCATCCACCACCTCGCGCTCGACGCGGTTGGAAAGGTGGCGGCTGTCGGCGATATCCTCGAAGGCGTGCCAGCGGCTGTTGATCTCGGTATCCTTGGCGACCGTGTTCATGATCAGCGAGAAAGTCGGCAGATTGTCCTTGAAGGTGGCGGCAAGCGCCTCGGCGGCCTTGCGGCGCACCGGCTCCTTGTTGTCGGACAACAGGTTGAGCGCCTTTTCGATCGGCATTTCCTCACCGTCGACGGTGAAACGCATCTTGTCCATGGTCTGGTCGAACAGGCGGTTGAAGGTCTGGCTGCCGGTCGTCGACTTTTCCATGAAGAGCTGTTCGAGCCGGTCGTCGAGCTGGTGCGGCTTTTCCTTTCTGAGGTCCAGCACCCAGGGCCGGTAGCGGGCAAAGCGCGGATCGTCCGCAAGCGCCTTTTCAATCGCTTCCTCGGAAAGCCGGTTCAGTTCGAGTTCGAAGAACAGCAGATCGGCGTAGATTTCGGTGATCCGGGTCGAGGTGTCGCCATAAAGCTTGCGCAGCGCCGGGTCGGCCGCATTGGCATAATAGGAAAGGCCCGCGAACGAGCCGAGCCGGCCGAGCGTGTCGCCGATCGCCTCATAGGTCTCGGTCGCAGCCCCCAGCCCGTCATCGCCGGATTTGCCGGCGGCATCGGCCAGATGGCCCTTCCAGCGTTCGGAAAAAGCGCGGGCCTTTCTGGCGGCGTCATCGAAATCCCCGGCGAATTCGGGCGATGTCGCGCCCAGGTAGAGATGCGTCAGGTCCCATTCAGGCAGAGCGCCAAGTTCCGGGCTTTCCGCCCTGCCGGCGGCGGCGTCGGCGGGAAGGGAAGGGAAACGGGGATTGAACATGGGGCTGCCTTTCGTGATGTGTCATTCGCCACAACATATGGTTCGTGCTCGCCGCTCGCAACGCCGGAATTTCCGCGGCGATTTGGGCTTGCGCGGAGGGCGGGCGCGACGAAGACACAGAAGCATAAAATTGAGCGGTGGAGTTGATCTGAAACAAGGGGTTAACTCTTGTGTAAGCTTAATCAGATATGACGATGGTTGGAAATTAACGGAATGTTGCCTATAAAAGGCGACCTGAAATTGTGTCGGAAAATCGCCTCGTTTGCGCCGCATTGCGCCTTCAGAAAAGAGGTTCTAATCTCTTGTGTCGGCATAAGCCTTGCGCTCGGGGGAGCCTTCGGGACGTTCAGAGAATCCAGGGAGAGTCCGGTTTGACTATCCGTCCATATCGCGCGTTCTTGCGTCGGACATTTGCTGTACTGGCCGTACTGGCGGCGACGCTGTGCTTTTTCGGCGGCGTCGAGGCGCGTGCGGAAACCCGGACACTCAAGATTTATTACATCCATACCGGCGAGAAGGCCGAGATCACCTTCAAGCGCAATGGCCGCTACGACAAGAAGGGGCTCGAACAGCTCAACTGGTTCCTGCGCGACTGGCGTCGCAAGGAGCCGACCAACATGGATCCGCGCCTGTTCGATCTGGTATGGGAAGTCTATCAGCAGGTCGGTGCGACCGATTACATCAATGTCGTTTCCGCCTATCGCTCGCCGGAAACCAACGCGATGCTGCGCGCGAACAGCTCCGGCGTGGCCAAGAAATCCCAGCACATGCTCGGCAAGGCCATGGACTTCTTCATTCCGGGCGTGCCGCTGGCCAAGCTGCGCGCAACCGCGATGAAAATGCAGCGCGGCGGGGTTGGCTACTATCCGAAATCCGGTTCTCCCTTCGTGCATCTCGATGTGGCGAGCGTGCGCGCCTGGCCGCGCATGAGCCGCAACCAGCTCGTGGCGCTGTTCCCGGAGGGGCACACCCTGCATCTGCCCGCCGACGGCAAGCCGCTGCCGGGCTACAATGAGGCGCTGGCCGAGTACAAGGCCAAGGGCGCGGTCGGATCGTCGCAGCCCGTCCAGGTCGCAAGCGCGGATGATGGCGACGAGGATGAACGTCCGAACCTGCTCTCCATGCTGTTCGGCAAGAGGGACAAGGGCGATGCCGAACCGCCGACGCCGAGCAGGCCCTCGCGCCAGCAGGCTCAGCCGCAGCGTCAGGCTGAACCCGCCCAGCGTCCCGTCGATATCCTGACGGCGGCGGTGACCTTCGACAATCTCGACATTCCGCTGCCGCTCAGCAGGCCGAGCGCCGGCGAGGCCGGTCTTGGAACGCCGCTCGCGACCGCGCTGGTCGACCCGACGCCGACCGCGGCCGAAACGGCTACCGATCCGGCCCTGGCTCTGGCCGCCGCCGATGTGCCGCTGCCGCAGACCCGTCCGTCCACGCTTGGGCCGGAAGAGGGCGTGTCCGTCGCCGATATTCTTGTCTCGGAGGCCGCCGATCCGGTGGCTGCGGCGCCCGCAACCGAGGTTGCCGCCCTGCAAACGGATGATCCTGCGTTCAACGGCGATCGCTTCGGCCTGTTCGATGGCGACGTGCCGGTGCCCAGCCCCCGTCTTGCCTATGCCGAAACCGGCGGCGCGGCGATGGGCGTCAACGCGGCTCCAACGCCAAGGCCCACGCTCGCCTCGGCCGCGCCGGCAACTGAAGCTCCGATCGACGATGCCCGGACCGAGCTTGCCCGCAAGCTTGCGGCGATGGGGGAGACGACCGAACTCGCCTATAATGAAGATGCCGACTTCCGCACGCTGTTCAAGCCAACGGCCGCGCGCATCAATGCCGCCGCTCCCGCTGCCCCGCAAAAGGGCGGGCGTCCGGGCGATGCTGTGCCGCTGGCATCATCGCATGATAATATAACGCCGAAACTGGGTAATAATAATCAGGTTTTGACTGAGTCGGCCCAAGTTTTAGTTGGCTCTAAAAATAAGGCGCAAGATAGCCAGACCGTCGTTCAGTATTTTGACTCCGCAAGGTTCTGATTCCATTGTTTTAAGAAATGGACTACTTGCCGGCCTACTGACTTTGACGTAATGTGCCGCGATGAGCAGATTCGATCCCTTTGTCGCAATTGCGGACCCCAATCGGCGCCATCTTTTGATGGCGCTTCGTCGTGAACCCAAGACAGTTACCGAACTGTCGGAGGGGCTCCCCATCAGCAGGCCTGCGGTTTCGCAGCATCTGAAGGCGCTGCTCGACAGTGACCTGGTGCGGGTCACGCCCGTGGGCACAAAACGGTTCTATGCCATCAACCCCGAAGGGTTCGCCAGCCTTAATGCCTGGATACGCCAGTTCTGAGCGATTCGGGCTGCGGGGATCAGTCCGGGGCCCGTCCGGTTGAGGACCGGACCACGAGCTCCGGCCGCCACAATTCGCCGAAATCATCCGTCTCCGTGCCGTTTATGCGTTTGATCAGCCGCTCGGCGATCCGTTTGCCGGCGGTGCGCAGCGATGAGCGCGTGGTCGTCAGCGGCACGCTGAAGAGTTCCGGGCGCAGCAGCGGCAGGACATCGTCATAGGATATCAGCGAGATGTCCTCGCCGAGCGTCATGCCGGCCGCCTCGATCGCGCGCACGATGCCGAGCGCCTGTATCATGCTGGAACAGACAATCGCGCTCGGCGTTTCGGCGAGCGCCAGAAACCGCTCGGCGGCGCGCTGCCCGTCGGCTTCCGTCATCTGCGTCGAAACATGAAAGCGGGGTTCGAGCGCAAGCCCGGCCTCGCGGCAGGCCTTGGCGACGCCATCGCGGCGCCTGATGGCGAAGCCGAAATTTTCATCGCCATTGATCAGGGCGATGCGGCGGTGGCCAAGCTGCAGCAGCAGCCGGGTCGCATCGTAAAACGCGGCCTCGTTGTCGACATCGAGCGAGGGATAGGCATGCGGCGCATCGAAGAACCGGCCATGGACGATGAACGGCAGGCCGAAGGATTCCATCAAATCGATGCGCTGGTCGTTCTCGCGGATATAGGCGAGGCACAACCCGTCGACATAGCCGCTGGTGGCAAGGCTGCGAAGCGCGGTGACCTCGTCGGCGGGGTCGGAGGGCATGACGACAAGGTGGAAATCCTCCGTCTGCGCCTGCTCGCCGAGCCCGTTCAGGAATTCGCCAAAGTGCAGATCTGAGATCACCTGGTCGCCGATCGGCATCAGAAGGCCGATCGAGCCGGCCTTGCCGGTCGCCAGCCGCTGGGCAGTCCGGTTTGGGCGGTAGCCGGTTTCGCGCGCGGCCTTCATCACGCGTTCGCGCGTGGCGGCGTTGACTTCCGGATAGCCGTTCAGGGCGCGGCTGACCGTGGTCGGAGACAGGCCGAGCCGGGCCGACAATTGCTTCAGGTTCACATCCATCCTCCCTCGTGCCTAAGGCCCTCCGTCATGCGCCCTGCCGGCTTTGCGTTCACACAAGCGGGCACAGGGTTTGAGGACTTTTCAATCCTGTCTTCGCGGCGGGCTTGGCCGACGTGCCGAGCTTCATTGCAAATGCTTGATGCAGTTGCAACTTCCGGCTTCGCGTTTCCCCTTCGCTCTCCTCAAAGCGTTTTGGGTAAACTTGAGATTTATCAAAGCGATTGATGGGATTGTTTTCAAGTCGTCGTCAAGAAAATTATTCAAACTGAGACAAATCGTCCAAAATTTCGCCTGTTTTTGACGCGGGGGGTTGACTCCTGACCCTTGCGCGAGAAATGGTTGAAGGTGTCAAAGCGCTTTGAATAAAGTGCCGAAAGACAACCAAGGCCCGCGACAGGGCCCTATGTGATGGGAGGTAAATCACATGAACAGAGCTCTTCTGACCGGCGTTGCCACGCTGGCGCTTTTTGCCGGCGCGGCCAGCGCCGCCGACCTTAAATTCCCGGTGGGCGAGGATTCCCGCTTCAACTGGGACAGCTACAACCAGTTCGCCGAAGCCCATGGCGACATTTCCGGCCAGACGCTGACGATCTTCGGCCCCTGGCTCGGTCCGGACAAGGATCTGGTCGAAAGCGTGATCGCCTATTTCGAGGAAGCCACCGGCGCCAATGTCGAGTATTCCGGCTCCGATTCCTTCGAGCAGCAGATCGTGATCGACACCCAGGCCGGCAGCCCGCCGAATATCGCGGTGTTCCCGCAGCCGGGCCTTGCCGCCGATCTGGCCGCCAAGGGTCTCCTGACCAAGCTTCCGGCCGAAGTCGGCGAATTCCTCTCCGAGAATTACGCCGCCGGCGACTCCTGGGTCGATCTGTCCAGCTATGCGGGCAAGGACGGCGAGAAGGCGCTTTATGCATTTCCCTACAAGGCCGACGTGAAGTCGCTGGTCTGGTATGTGCCGGACAATTTTGACGATGCCGGTTATGAAATTCCGCAATCCATGGAAGAGCTGAAGGCGCTGACCGAACAGATCGTCGCCGACGGCGGTACGCCCTGGTGCATCGGTCTCGGTTCCGGCGGCGCCACCGGCTGGCCGGCAACCGACTGGGTCGAGGACATGGTTCTGCGCACGCAGCCGCCGGAAGTCTACGACCAGTGGGTCACCAACGAAATTCCGTTCAACGACCCGCGCATCGTCAATGCGATCGACGAGTTCGGCTGGTTCGCCAAGAACGACAAGTTCGTCGATGGCGGGGCCGCCGCCGTTGCGTCCACCGATTTCCGCGACAGCCCCAAGGGTCTCTTCGCATCGCCGCCGAAGTGCTACATGCACAAGATGGCCTCGTTCATCCCGTCCTTCTTCCCGGAAGGCACCGAGCTTGGCCTGGATGCGGACTTCTTCTACTTCCCGGCCTATGAGGGCGAAGACCTCGGCAAGCCGGTTCTCGGCGCCGGCACGCTGTTCGGCATCACCAAGGACAGCCCCGCAGCCCAGGCCTTCATCGAGTTCCTGGAAACCCCGATCGCGCATGAAGTGTGGATGGCGCAGTCCGGCTTCCTGACCCCGTTCACCGGCGTTAACCCGGAAGCCTATGCCAATGACGCGCTGCGCGGCCAGGGCGAGATCCTGACGGAAGCAACCACCTTCCGCTTCGACGGTTCCGACCTGATGCCGGGCAAGATCGGCGCGGGCGCGTTCTGGACCGGCATGGTTGACTTCGTCGGCGGCCAGTCTGCCGAACAGGCGGCCACCAACATCCAGAACACCTGGGAATCGATCAAGTAACGGTCGCCATTCCAGACGGATTTGCGATAATTGACCGGGCCGTTCGCGGCCCGGTTGCCCTGTCTTAAGCCGCGTGGTTGTCAGATGGCGGCCGTTACGGCAGACTTCTTCCAGCGCGCCCGCAAAACCGGACACCGGTTTTTGCAGTGAGGCGCGACAGAACAAAAGGGAACGCGGCGCCGGGCGCTGGCGTTGCCCGACAATAGGCTGAGCGGTGCGGCGACTGCCGACCGCCAGGGGGAGCGAAAGGCGTGGAACAAATCATCAAAGCCTTGCTGGCTGTCGTCATCGGCGTGGCCGCCGCCATGATCTATTTCTACGGCACCAACAAGTTGCTCGACATCATCTTTCCGTCCCAGACGAAGGACCCGGCGCAGGGCGTGCGCAATCTGCGCATCTCCGGCATGATCCGCCCCTGGCTGTTCCTGCTGCCGGCGCTGTTGTCGCTCGGGATCTATCTGGTCTATCCGGTTTTCGCCTCGCTCTGGTATTCGGTGCATGGTCCTTCGGGCGACACCTATGTCGGGGCGGCGAACTATGTGTGGATGTTCAACGATTCCGAATTTCGCGAATCGATGTTCAACAACATGCTCTGGCTGGTCTTCGTGCCGGCGCTTTCGACCTTCTTCGGCCTTATCATTGCCTGGCTGACCGACCGCATCTGGTGGGGCTCGTTCGCCAAGATGATGATCTTCATGCCGATGGCGATCTCGTTTGTCGGCGCTTCGGTGATCTGGAAATTCGTCTATGATTATCGCGGTCAGGGCGCCGACCAGATCGGCATCCTGAACGCGATCGTCGTGGCCATGGGCGGCGAGCCGCATGTGTGGATCGCCATGCCGTTCTGGAACAATTTCTTCCTGATGATCATCCTGCTCTGGATCCAGACCGGGTTCGCCATGGTGCTGCTGTCGGCCGCGCTGCGCGGCATTCCGGAGGAAACCATCGAGGCGGCGGTGATCGATGGCGCCAACGGGCTGCAGATCTTCTTCAAGATCATGGTGCCGCAAATCTACAACACCATTGCCGTGGTGTGGACCACGATCACCATCATCGTGCTCAAGATCTTCGATATCGTTCTCGCAATGACCAACGGGCAGTGGAATACCCAGGTGCTCGCCAATCTCATGTTCGACTGGATGTTCAGGGGCGGGGGCGATTTCGGCCGCGGGGCCACGATCGCGATCGTCATCATGGTTCTGGTTATCCCGATCATGGTCTGGAATATCCGCAATTCGCGCAAAGAGATGGAGGGCCGGTAAATGCACTCGCACAAGAAATCGCCGCTGGTCTGGTTCTCCCATATCACCGTGCTTCTGCTGGTGATCCTGTGGACCATTCCGACCTTCGGCCTGCTGGTCACGTCGCTGCGCGACAAGGATCAGATCGTCGCTTCCGGCTGGTGGACGTCGCTTTCCACCTCCACCCAGAACCTGATCTACCGCACGCCGGGCGCGGAGGGGCAGACCGAAGAGGACGGGCTTTATGTGATCACCGGCAATGCGCTGGACGGCGCGGGCGGAGTGGTTTCCCGCTTCGGCACATCCTCGCTCAGGCCCCAGGAGTTCGAGGTTGGCCAGACCGTCGAGATGGGCGATGGCCAGGAACTTACGGTGGAAGCCGATGGCGAATACCGCATGACCTCTGAAGAGCCGTTCGGCCGGCGCGGCGATCGCATCTTCGTCACCGCAAAAATCCCGCCGCGCTTCACGCTTGAGAACTATCGCAACGTGCTGACCTCGGAAGGCATTGGTCAGTCCTTCCTCAACTCGCTGACGGTCGCGATCCCCTCGACCATCATTCCGGTGCTGGTGGCGGCCTATGCGGCCTATGCGCTGTCGTGGATGAAATTCCCGTTCCGCAACCTGCTGCTCGCCGTCATCGTCGGCCTGCTGGTGGTGCCGCTGCAGATGTCGCTGATCCCGCTTCTGAAGATGTATAACTGGATCGGCGACATATTCGGCGTGCCATCCAAGACCTATGTCGGGATATGGCTGGCGCATATGGGCTTCGGCCTGCCGCTCGCGATCTATCTGTTGCGCAATTATATCGCCGGCCTGCCGCGCGAAATCATGGAATCCGCCCGCGTCGATGGCGCGAACGACTTCATGATCTTCCGCAAGATCATCCTGCCGCTGTCCTATCCGGCGCTTGCCTCCTTCGCGATCTTCCAGTTCCTGTGGACCTGGAACGACCTGCTGGTGGCGACCGTGTTTCTCGGCAATAGCGAGCAGACCATCGTGCTGACGGCAAGGCTGCGCGAACTGCTCGGATCGCGCGGCGGCAACTGGGAAATCCTGACGGCCTCCGCCTTCATCTCCATCATCGTGCCGTTGATCGTGTTCTTCGCGCTGCAACGCTATCTGGTGCGCGGCCTGCTGGCGGGCTCGGTCAAGGGCGGCTGACGCCGCCTTGAGCCCTGCCTGCGATACTGACAAGAAAAGACAAGAGAATGAACGATACCAATAACAAGGCCATCGACAAGGACTGGTGGCGCGGCGCCGTCATCTACCAGGTCTATCCGCGCTCGTTTCAGGATTCCAATGGCGATGGCGTCGGCGATATCCGCGGCATTGCCGAACGGCTGGATTATATCGCCGGCCTCGGGGCCGACGCGGTCTGGATCTCGCCGTTCTTCACCTCGCCGATGAAGGATTTCGGCTATGACGTGTCGAACTACAAGGACATCGATCCGATGTTCGGCACGCTCGCCGATTTCGACGCAATGATCGCAAAGGCCCATGATCTGGGCCTGAAAATCATGATCGACCTGGTGCTGTCGCATACCTCCGACCAGCATCCCTGGTTCATGGAAAGCCGCGCAAACCGCGATAATCCTCGGGCGGACTGGTATGTCTGGGCGGATGCCAAGCCGGATGGCTCGCCGCCCAACAACTGGCTGTCGATCTTCGGCGGCTCGGCCTGGCAGTGGGACAGCCGCCGCCTGCAATATTACATGCACAATTTCCTGGTCTCGCAGCCGGACCTCAATTTTCACAATTCCGAGGTTCAGGACGCGCTGCTCGATGTCGCGCGCTTCTGGCTCGATCGCGGCGTTGATGGCTTCCGCCTCGACACGATCAACTTCTACTTCCATGACCAGCAACTGCGCGACAATCCAGCCCTTGCGCCCGAGCGTCGCAACGACCAGACGGCGCCGGCGGTTAATCCGTACAATTATCAGGAACATCTCTACGACAAGAGCCGCCCGGAGAATCTGGAATTCCTGAAGCGGCTGCGCGCGGTGATGGAGGAATATCCGGCCGTTGCGGCCGTTGGCGAGGTTGGCGACAGCCAGCGCGGTCTCGAGATCGTCGGCGAATACACCTCCGGCGGCGACAAGATGCAGATGTGCTATGCCTTCGAATTCCTGGCCCCGCAGCCGGTGACGCCGAAGCATGTGGTCAACTCGATCAACGCCTTCGATGCCGCCGCGCCCGAGGGCTGGGCCTGCTGGGCGTTCTCAAACCACGACGTGGTCCGCCATCTCAGCCGCTGGGGCGCGGGCATCGCGGACAAGGAGGCCTATGCCAAAATGCTGGCCTCGCTGCTGATGACGCTCAAGGGCTCGATCTGCCTTTATGAGGGCGAGGAACTGGGGCTGACCGAGGCCGACATCGCGTTCGAGGACCTGCAGGATCCCTACGGCATCGAGTTCTGGCCGGAATTCAAGGGCCGCGACGGCTGCCGCACGCCGATGGTCTGGCAGGCGGGCGCTGTCAATGCCGGCTTCTCCACGGCGGAGAAGACCTGGCTGCCGGTCTCGCCCGATCATGTGATGAAGGCGGTCGACGTTCAACAGGGCGAGGACGGATCGGTGTTTGAGCACTATCGCCGCTTCCTGGCGCTGCGCAAAGGCCTGCCAGCGCTCGGCAGAGGCGGGATCGTGTTTCACAGGGCCGATGATGACGATGCGCTGTTGATCTTCACGCGCGATCTCGAGGGCGACAGCGTTCTTTGCGTGTTCAACATCTCCGCGGCACCCGTGACGGCGCATCTGCCGGATGGCGCATGGGACGGGCTTGAAGGAACAGGCTTCTCGTGCGAGGCCGAGGGCAATACGATAAAACTTCCTGCCTGGGGCGCATATTTCGCCCGCAAGGGCGCATAGGGAAAGGGGCGGTAATGACTGGTGTAACACTCAAGGATGTGAAGAAATCCTACGGCAATGTCGAAGTTCTTCACAAGATCGACCTGGAAATCCAGCCGGGTGAGTTCGTCGTCTTTGTCGGTCCTTCCGGCTGCGGCAAGTCGACACTGCTCAGGATGATCGCCGGGCTGGAGGAAATCTCCGGCGGGACGATCGCGATCGAAGACCAGGTGGTCAACGACATTCCGCCCTCCAAGCGCGGCATCGCCATGGTGTTCCAGACCTATGCGCTTTATCCGCATATGTCGGTCTACGACAACATGGCCTTCGGCATGCGCATCGCCAAGGAGAGCAAGGAAGAGATCGACCGTCGCGTGCGGGCCGCCGCCGACATGCTGCAGATCACGCCCTATCTCGACCGTCTGCCGAAGGCGCTTTCGGGCGGTCAGCGTCAGCGCGTGGCGATCGGCCGCGCGATCTGCCGCGATCCGAAGGTGTTCCTGTTCGACGAGCCGTTGTCGAACCTCGATGCCGCTCTTCGCGTCGCGACCCGCATCGAGATCGCCAAGCTCAACGAGAAGATGCCTGATACCACGATGATCTACGTGACCCACGACCAGGTCGAGGCGATGACGCTCGCCGACCGGATCGTGGTGCTCTCGGGCGGCTATATCGAACAGGTCGGCGCGCCGCTGGAGCTCTACGAGCGCCCCTCGAACCTGTTCGTGGCCCAGTTCATCGGCTCGCCCGCCATGAACATCATGCCGGTGAAGATCGCCCGCACAGGCGAGACCACCGAAGTCGAGCTCAAGGACGGCAAGCGCTTCGATGTGCCGATCAAGACGGAGGAGAGCGAGCGCGGCAAGAAGGCAAGCTTCGGCGTGCGGCCCGAGGACGTGCGCGAGGCGGCCGAAGGCGAGGATTTCCTGTTCGAGGGCAAGATTTCGATCATCGAGGCGCTGGGCGAGGTGACGCTGATCTATATCGAGGGCGACCTCATCGACGAGGACCCCATCATCGTCAAGCTTCCCGGCATCCACAAGGGCAAGCCCGGCGATGTGATGCGCTTCGTCGCCGATCCGGAAAGGCTACACCTCTTCGACGAAAGCGGTCACAGCTACCTTTACCGCTGACCGCATTCGCTGCGCCGATATAAAAAAAGCCCGCCAGGCATATTGCCGGCGGGCTTTTCTATGTTCTCCGCTGCGGGAGGGGGACACAGCGAAGAATGAATGGCGGACAGGGGGACGTCCGCCATTCGGGAGAAAGATCAGAACTTGTAACCGACGCGGGCCATAACGCGGTTGGACGTGTAGTCCTTGGCTTCGAAGCCCGTCAGAGCGCCGTCAAAGTCCTTTTTGCCGAAGTCGGTGTAGCGGTATTCCAGACCGGCAAAGACGTTGTTGCTGAGCGCGTAGTCGAGACCGGCGCCGACCGTCCAGCCGTTGAAAGCCTGGCTCTGGTCGAGACCGTTGCCTTCGATGTAGCCGTTGGCAATCGCCCAACCGCCCGTTGCGTAGATCAGGGCCTTGTCGAACGCGTAACCGAGACGGGCGCGAACCGAGCCTTCCCAGTCGGAACCGGCCTTCACGCTGAAGGGCGCGCCGACATTATAGTCCTGCTCGTTCCAGTTATAGTCGAGTTCGCCTTCAACACCGACGACAACATTGTTGTCGAACTGGTAGTTGTAACCGGCGAAACCGCCGAGCTTGCCGCCGTCGAAATCGTCGCTGCCGATCTGTACACCGTTGTAGTGCAGGTTTGCGGTCGCCCAGTCATAGCCGCCGGTGCCACCGAGGTAGAAGCCGGTCCAGCTGAAGGTCTGGGGGATGACCTGCGGAGCGACATAGGGTTCGGCTGCAGGCGTCATGACCACGTCAGCGGCTTGGGCAGCGGCGCCCATGGCGACGAAAGCGGCGGAAGCGAGAAGAATCTTTTTCATTACTGTACTCCTTCGATGTGTTTCACCTAGCGTCTAGATAGGTGATTTAATCAATCGATCAAATTAACTTTGCACATCCCGCGCACTTGGTTGGGAGCTGTTGCTGGAATGTTACAGTGTCCCCTGCTCGATTGACCCTTGCCTTGGAAACGAAATAGGCCCGGGATTTGTTTCCCGGGCCGACGATTATTGGTGGCATATGTTTATTTCGTGGCAGCAAGGCGCACGAATTGGGGCAGGCAATCACGTAATACGAATGATCGTAACGATCACTCGAAAAACACGCTGGCGCCGTGATCGGCCGTGCCGACATGATGGCGGAACGGGGCGAACAACTCCCGCCCCATGCCGTAGTCATTGCCGGTGAGATCGGCCTCGGCGAGCGGCCGGGCATCGAACTCTTCCGCCGGCACCAGAACCTCAAGCGTCCCCGCCTCGGCATCGAGCCGCATCCGGTCGCCGGTGCGAATCTTCGCGATCGGGCCGCCATCCTTTGCTTCCGGCGTCACGTGGATCGCCGCCGGCACCTTGCCGGACGCGCCGGACATGCGCCCGTCGGTAACGAGCGCCACCTTGTAGCCGCGGTCCTGCAGCACGCCGAGCGGCGGCGTCAGGCGGTGAAGTTCCGGCATGCCGTTCGATTTAGGGCCCTGGAAGCGGACGACCGCGATGAAATCACGGTTGAGGTCGCCGGCCTTGAAGGCCGTCTGCAGTTCCTGCTGGTCGTGGAACACGATCGCCGGCGCCTCGATCACGCGGCGCTCCGGCTTGACGGCGGAGATCTTGATCACCGCCTTGCCGACATTGCCGGCAAGCATCTTTAGCCCGCCATTGGGCTGGAACGGCTTGTCATGGGTGGTCAGCACCTTCGGGTCGGCGCTTGGACCGTCGCCGATCGGCTCGCGGCGCACCGTGCCGTCATCGTTGAGCTTCACATCGATCGCATAGGCTTCCATGCCCTCGCCGAACACGGTGCGGACATCGTCGTGCAGGAAGCCGGCGTTGAGCAGTTGGCGGATGAGATAGCCCATGCCGCCGGCGGCGTGGAAATGGTTCACGTCGGCAAGCCCGTTCGGGTAGACGCGGGCCAGCAGCGGCACGATGTCGGAGAGTTCGGAAATATCCTGCCAGGTGAGCTGGATGCCTGCGGCCCGCGCCATCGCCACAAGGTGCATGGTGTGGTTGGTGGACCCGCCGGTGGCGTGCAGCCCGACCACGCCGTTGACGATCGAGCGCTCGTCGATCATCTGGCCGACCGGCGTGAACTCATTCCCGTCGGCGGTGATCGCGAAGGCGCGCTTAACCGCCTCCTTTGTCAGCGCATCGCGCAGCGGCGTATTGGGGTTGATGAACGAGGCGCCCGGCATGTGCAGGCCCATCATCTCCATCAGCATCTGGTTGGAATTGGCGGTGCCGTAGAAGGTGCAGGTGCCGGGACCGTGATAGGATTTTGATTCCGATTCCAGCAGTTCCTTGCGCCCGACCTTGCCCTCCGCATAGAGCTGGCGGATATGCGATTTCTCGTCATTGCCCTGGCCGGTGGTCATGGGACCCGCGGGAATGAAGACCGTCGGCAGGTGGCCGAAGGTGAAGGCGGCAATCGTCAGGCCGGGGACGATCTTGTCGCAGACCCCGAGATAGACGGCGGCGTCGAACATGTTGTGCGACAGGCCGACGGCGGCGGCCATCGCGATCAGGTCGCGCGAAAACAGCGACAGTTCCATGCCGGGTTGGCCCTGGGTAACGCCGTCGCACATCGCCGGCACGCCGCCCGCCACCTGCGCCACGCCGCCGGCCTCGCGGGCCGCTTCCCGGATCAGCGCCGGGAAAGTCTCGAACGGCTGATGCGCCGAGAGCATGTCGTTATAGGAGGTGATGATGCCGAGATTGGGGACGGTATCGCCCGAAAGCGCGTCCTTCTCGGCGGGGGAACAGACCGCAAAGCCATGGGCAAGATTGCCGCAGGACAGAACGGAACGATGGACGCCCTTCGTGATCGCCTGGGAGACGCGATCGAGATAGGCTTCGCGGGTCGGTTTGGACCGCTCGACAATGCGAGCGGTTATGTCTGCAATACGGGGATCGGCGGTCATGGGGCTTTTCCTGTGCTTTACGGAAGGCGCCCGGCAGGAAGTGTCAGGGCGCCCAGTATATTTCCACGGGTGAGGAGGCGCGGGTGAGAACGGCGCGGATGGGCATTTCCGCCTCGTCATCGCCGGCCAGCGCCTTGTTCAGAACATCCTTCTTGGCCTGGCCTTCGATATGCAGCACCAGAAGGCCCGCATTTTCGAGGCTGGAGAAGGTGAAGGTCAGCCGGGCTTCGCCCGCGCCTTCGGCATGAATGGCCATCACGCCGGTGGGCGTGGTCTTGTCGAGCGCCTTTTCAAGCGTGTCGCCTCCCGGGAAGAACGAGGCCGTGTGGCCATCGGTTCCCATGCCCAGCACCACGACATCGAAGGGCAGGCTTGCCGCCGACACCTTGTTGGTCACGATATCGGCCGCTTCCTCGGCGGTTTCCACCTTCTGGTAGAGCGGAATGAAGCGGGCGCTGGCGGCGGGGCCGGTCAAAAGGTTTTCCTTCACCAGGAGATGGTTCGAGCGCGGATTGTCCTCCGGCACGAAACGCTCGTCGACCAGGGTGATGGTCACCTTCTCCCAGTCGATCGGCGCTGCCGACAGCGCGCGGAAGAACGCCTTCGGCGTCGACCCGCCGGAAACGGCAAGCGAGGCCATGCCCTTGTCGGCGATCGCGGCGGCGAGCTTGCTGGCGACGGCCGCGGAAAGGGCCGCGGCCAGATCAACGCCGTTTTCGAATGTGTGCATCGTCTCGGTCATGTCGCGGCCCTCACAGCGGCTCGTGCCAGGTGCGGCCGTCGCGCTCGATCAGCGCGATCGCCTTCGACGGGCCCCAGGTGCCGGCGGTGTAGCCGTGAACCGGCTGGCCGGTCGCTTCCCACGCCTTCAGGATCGGGTCGCACCAGCGCCATGCCTCCTCGACCTCGTCGCGGCGCATGAACAGCGTCTGGTTGGCGCGCACCACATCGAGCAGCAGGCGCTCATAGGCATCCGGGTTGCGCACGTCGAAGGCCTGGGCGAAGCTCATGTCGAGCGCGACCTGGCGCAGGCGCATGCCGCCGGGGCCGGGATCCTTGATCATCAGCCACTGCTTCACGCCCTCGTCCGGCTGCAGGCGCAGCACGAGCTGGTTGGCCGCGATCCGTCCGGCGCCGGGGCCGAAGATCGAGTGCGGAATTTCCTTGAAGGTGATGACGACTTCCGAAAGCCGGCTGGCAAGCCGCTTGCCGGTGCGGATGTAGAACGGCACGCCCGCCCAGCGCCAGTTCTCGATCTCGGCCTTGATGGCGACGAAGGTCTCGGTGTCGGATTCGCCGCCGAGCTCCTCGAGATAGCCCTTGACGGCGCCGCCCTTGGAGGCGCCGGCGCGATACTGGCCGCGAACGGTCATCGCGCTGGCGTTATCCTCGGTGATCGGCTTCAGCGAGCGCAGGACCTTGAGCTTTTCGTCGCGGACGGCCTCGGCCTCCATCGAAGAGGGCGTTTCCATCGCCACCATGCAGAGCACGTTGAGGATGTGGTTCTGCACCATGTCGCGCAGCGCGCCCGACTTGTCGTAATAACCGGCGCGGCCCTCAAGCCCGACCTCCTCGCCGACCGTGATCTGGATATGGTCGATATGGTTGGCGTTCCACAGCGGCGCGTAGAGCATGTTGGCGAAACGCAGCGCCATCAGGTTCTGCACCGTCTCCTTGCCGAGATAGTGGTCGATGCGGAAGACCTGTTCTTCGTGGAAGGTCTTGGCGATCATGTTGTTGAGTTCCAGCGCGGAGGCGAGGTCGCGGCCGAGCGGCTTTTCAACGACGATGCGGGTCTGCTTGGTGATCAGCTTGTGGTCGCGAATGCCGTCGCAGATCGGGCCGAAGATCGAGGGGGCGACGGCCATGTAGAAGGCGCGCACCCGATCCTTGCCGGGCTCCAGCATTTTCTTGAGCGCGTCCCAGCCCTTGTTGGTGGTCGCGTCGACCGGCACATATTCGATCCGGGCGAGGAACTTGGCGACTTCGTCCTTGTCGTATTCACCGTCCTTCAAGTGCTCCTTCAGCGCCTTGTCGGCATGCTCGCGGAACTGCTCCGATGTCAGCTCGGAACGCGAGGCGCCGATGATGCGGGTCGGGTCGGTGAACTGTCCCGCAATCTGGCGGTGGTAGAGCGCGGGGAGAAGCTTGCGCTCGGTCAGGTCTCCGGTTGCGCCGAAGACAACATAGTCGAAGGGGTCGACGGGGATCATTTGACTGCTCATGGTCAGTCCTCTCAATCGTCAGCTGGTTGGCGGTGTTTTATCAAATCGATTTAAAAATGCCAGTCCGATTTCGAAAAAATCGGATATGGGCGAGAAAATGCAATCGGTCTTTCATCAGTCGGTCTCGGTTGTGAAGCGCCTGCGGGCCGGGTACCGGCGCGCGAGCGTGAAAAAGAAATCAACTAGATCAGGTCGCGCAGCGCGAACCATGTGAGGGCGAGGAACAGCAAGGGCTTGCGCAGCCGCTCGCCGCCGGGGAAGGCGGGGATTTCCAGATCGCGGTAAAGCCCGAGATCCTGCGAGCGCCCCGCGATCTCGTCGGCATAGAGTTTGCCGCAATAATTCGACAGCATGACGCCATGGCCGGAAAACCCGCCGATCGAGGTGACGCCCGGCATGATCTCGTCCACCAGCGGCCGGCGCGGAAGGGTGATGCCCACCGATCCGCCCCAGGCATGGGTGATGTCGATGTCGGCCAGTTGCGGATAGACCTGCGTGATCTGGCGATGGAGATGCTTGGAGACGTTCTTCGGATCATCGGCGGAATAGACCTCGCGCCCGCCGAACAGCAATTCTCCGGTCGGTGCCTTGCGAAAGTAGCGCACCACGAACCGACTGTCATCGACCGATTCGCCGCCCGGCAATATCTTCAGCGCCTTGGGGAGCCGGGTGGTTGCGGCGATGAAGGAGCGGATCGGCATGATCTTGGCCGCCGTTTTCGGCTCCAGATGCTCCTGAATATAGCCGTTGCAGGCGATCAGCGCCCGGTCGGCGGTAATCGTGCCGCGCTCGGTCTCCACCGCGATCCTGCCATCGACGCGGTCGATGTTGAGCGCCTTGGTCATTTCGTACAGGCGCGCGCCGGCCTTTGCCGCCGCCTTCGCCGTTCCCACCAGCAGTTTCAGCGGATGGATATGGCCGGTGCCGATATCGCGCAGGCCGCAGTAATAATGGTTGGAACCGAGCCGTTCCGCCGTCTCCTGTCTGCTCATGAACGACAGATGCGGATAGTCATAGCGTTCCGCCAGCGCCTCGGCGTGATGGCGATAGGTGTATTCCATATTGCGCTTGTGGGCGACGGAAAGCTGGCCCGGCGTGAAGTCGATATCGATCTTCTGGGCGCGGGCGAAATCGAGCAGATGGGACTTGGCGTCCTCGGCCATCCGGAAAAACGCGAGCGAGCGCGCCTTGCCGAGCTTGTGCTCCATTTCTTCCGGCCACCAGTGCTGGCCGGTGCCGAGCTGGCCGCCATTGCGCCCCGATGCGCCGTCGCCGAACCGGGCGGCGTCGACCAGCACCACGTCAACGCCGTCGGCCGCCAGTTGATAGGCCGCCTGAAGGCCGGTGAAGCCGCCGCCGACGACAATGACGTCCGCGCTGGTCGAGCCGTCAAGCTGCGGATAGGTCGGCCGCTCGGCAAGCGTTGCCTGATACCAGGAAAGGCCCGGCGCAATCGGGCTTTGCCATTTCATTCGCGAAGGCCTCCGTCATCCAGGGTCGGTTACTGTTACACGTGAAGGAGCAGAAATTCCCGTTCCCACGGGCTGATCACCTCCATGAAGGTCTCGAATTCGCCGCGCTTGATGCCGGCGTAAAGGTCGATGAACTCGTGCGACAGCACGGGAACGAGCGCCGTTTCGGCCTCCATCAGCGCCAGCGCCTCCAAAAGGCCGCGCGGCAGGTCGACAATGCCCTCATTGGCGGTGTCGGCCGTGGGCGCGGAGGGGTCCGCAAGGTTCTCGATGCCGAGATAGCCGCAGGCGAGCGAGGCGGCAAGCGCCAGATAGGGGTTGGCGTCGGAGCTCGGCAAGCGGTTTTCCACGCGCCGCGAATCCGGATCGGAAACCGGGATGCGGAACGCCGTTGTGCGGTTGTCATAGCCCCAGGCGGTGTTGACCGGGCAGGCCATGTCGGGCGTCAGCCGGCGGTAGGAGTTCACATAGGGCGCCATCATCACCAGCGTGGACGGCACATATTTCTGCATGCCGCCGATGAAGTGGAAGAATTCCGGCGAGGGCTCGCCGTTTTCCAGCGAGAACACGTTGCGGCCGGTCTCGATATCGATCAGCGACTGGTGAATATGCATCGCCGAGCCCGGCTGGCCCTGCATCGGCTTGGCCATGAAGGTGGCGAAGGTGCCGTGCTTGGTGGCCGCTTCCCGGATGGTGCGCTTGAAATAGAACACCTGGTCGGCAAGCTCCAGCGGATCGCCATGGCGGAGATTGATCTCCAGCTGGGCCGGGCCTTCCTCGTGGATGAGCGTGTCGATCTCCAGCCCCTGCGCCTCGCAGAAGTGGTAGATGTCGTCGATGAGTTCATCGAACTCGTTGATGCCGGCGATCGAATAGGCCTGGCCGGCGACGATTGGGCGTCCGGAGCGACCGACGGGCGGCACCAGCGGCAGGTCGGGATCGTCGTTCTTGGCCACCAGATAGAATTCGATCTCGGGCGCGACCACCGGACGCCAGCCCTTCTTCTCGTAAAGCTCGACCACACGCTTCAGCACGTTGCGCGGGGTGTAGGGCACCTCTTCACCATCGGAGCCGACGACGTCGCAGATCACCTGCGCGGTCGGATCGCTTTCCCAGGGCACCGTCGTCAGCGTCGACAGGTCCGGCACGAGCTTGAGATCGCTGTCGCGCGGCTCGTAGCGGAAGCTGCCGCTCTCATCCGGATAGTCGCCCGAAATCGTGTGGCGGTAGAGCGCGGAGGGGAGCGCCAGCGAAGTGTTGGAGGTGAATTTCGAGGTCGGCATCATCTTGCCGCGCGGCACGCCGGCAAGGTCCGGGGTGATGCATTCGATATCCTCGATGCCGCGCGCCTTCAGCCAGCGCGCTGCATCCTTCCAGTCCGCGACGCCGCGCGCGGAGGCGGGCGAGGACAGCACGGTCGGCTTCTTCGCCCGTTTGATTCTGCTGCTTTGGGTTTTGCTTGCGGCTTTCATGGAGATTTTTTTGGCTGGCATTTTTCTCGCCGGTTGTCATTGCGGTTTGCTGTATCATAAACACCCGTGACGCGTTGGCGAGGGGGCAAGTTGAGTTTCTGCTTCCAGGCCCGATGTCGCGTTGGGGATAACACGCGCATGAAAGATTATGATGTCATTGTCGTGGGGGCCGGAGCTGCCGGGCTGATGTGTGCGGCCCGCGCCGGCAGACGCGGTCGCCGCGTGCTGCTGATCGACCATGCGAAAAAGCCAGGCGAGAAGATCCGGATCTCCGGCGGCGGGCGCTGCAACTTCACCAATATTCACGCCGGTCCGCGTAATTTCATCTCGGAAAACCCGCATTTCGCCAAATCCGCACTGGCGCGCTACACCCCGCGCGATTTTCTCGATCTGGTCGAGAGCCACGGCATCGCTTGGCACGAGAAGACGCTGGGTCAGCTCTTCTGCGACGGGTCGGCGCGCGAGATCATTGCCATGCTGATGGAAGAATGCGCCAGGGGCGGCGTCACGGTCGCGCTCGAAACCGCCGCCAGCGACATTGCCCGCGTCGGCGAGCGGTTCACGATGCGGCTGAACGGCGAAAAGGCATCCTGCGCCGCGCTGGTGATGGCGACCGGCGGCAAATCGATTCCGAAAATGGGGGCAACCGGTTTCGCCTATGAGGTGGCCGCGGGTTTCGGGATTTCGGTGGTGGAGCCGCGGCCCGGCCTGGTGCCGTTCACGCTCGATCCGCTTTTGCAGGCGGAGTTGCAGCCGCTTTCGGGCATCGGCGTCGACAGCGCGGTCGGCTGCGGCAAGACCGCCTTTCGCGAGGCGATGCTGATCACCCATCGCGGGCTATCCGGTCCCGCCATCCTGCAGATTTCCTCCTATTGGAGGCCCGGGCAGGAAATCGCGGTGCGCATGCTGCCCGACATCGATCTCGCGGACGCACTTATCAAGGCCAAGCGCGAGAACGGCCGGCAAAGCGCCGCCACCGCGCTTTCCGCCCATCTGCCGAAGCGGCTGGCACAGTATTTCGCGGAGAAAGCCGGCCCCGCAGGACCGCTGGCGGATACGGCGGACAAGGCGCTCGGCACGCTTGCCCGCGCCGTTCAGGACTGGCGGGTGAAGCCGGCGGGCACGGAAGGCTACCGCACCGCCGAGGTGACGCTCGGCGGGATCGACACGAAAGCTCTCTCATCGGCCACGATGGAGGCGAGGGCGGTGCCGGGGCTCTATTTCATCGGCGAATGCGTCGACGTTACCGGCTGGCTTGGCGGTTACAATTTCCAGTGGGCATGGGCCTCGGGCGTCGCCGCCGGCGACGTTGCGTGACGCGAAGGCCCTCTCCAACGCGCTTCGCCAGCGAAGCCAGAAAATACCATGATTTCGGCAGCGGGTTGGCGAAGGCGCGGTAATAATCGTCTTCCGGCACGTCGCGCCAGTTGACGTCGTCCGTGAGTTTTGGCGGGCGTCGGGTCATTGCGATGTCTCCCTTTGTCGTGAGCCATCGCCTCTATTAAGCGCAAAAATTATCGTTTGATACCGGCTGAAATGAGGGCTATTTTTCATCCATGAAAAATGCCCCATGGTCTCATTATCAACTGTTCCTGCTGGTTGTCCGCCATGGCGGGCTGACCGGCGCTTCCGAGGTAAGCGCGCTGAGCCCGGCAACCGTTGGTCGCCACATGCTCGATCTCGAGCAGCGGCTCGGCAGGGTGCTTTTTGCCCGCAGCCCGCGCGGTTACAGCCTGACGCCGGACGGGGAAACGCTGCATGCGATGCTGAAGGATGCCGAAGGCAGGCTGCGCCGGGTCGAGGACTGGGGCGGCGAGACGGCGGCCCCGACGCTGGTGCGCCTCGGCATTGGCACCTGGAACGCCTTTCTGGTCAGCCAGCACATCAATGAAATCCGCGCGCCGGGCGATCCCGTCCGCCTCGAATTCCTCGTCGGCGAGCAGCGCGCGAGCCTTGCCCACCGGGAAAACCATATCGGCATCCGCGCCTTCAGGCCGGAGGAGACAAATCTTGCCGCCCGACGCGTCTGCCCCGCCGCCTATGCCCCTTTCAGGGCGAGGAACGCCACGGTCGCGGAGCAATGGATCGCGGTGACAAGGGAAGCCGCGATTTCGCGTTACCTGCTCTGGCCCCACGCGCACAACGCCAACGCCATCATCATGACGGCAAGCCGGCCACGCTCCATGCTCGATCTGGTGGAAGCCGGCGCCGGCATCGCGGTCCTGCCGTGTTTCATCGGCGACGCCAACCAGCGGCTTGTGCGCGCGGGTCCGGTGATCGATGAACTCACCCACGACCAGTGGCTGGTGCTTCACGACGACGATCGCCGTCAGCGCGATATCCGTCAGGTCGCCGACCGGCTGTTCCGGTTCATGAAGGCGCGGGCGGAGCTCTACGCCGGCAGACGCTCGGGCGCGGATGCCTGAGTTCCGGTCACGGCGGGAACCGGGCAGTGCAGGCCGTTTTAATCGGACGCGGGGCCGGAGGGGATCTCGGAGACGCGCGCGAAGGCGGCCAGCGCATTGCCGCTGATAGCGAGCGCGATCCCCGGCGCATTACCGCTCTTCGGCGTCGCCGTCAGCTTTGCCTCAAGCTGGCCGGTGGCGGTATCGACCTGTCCCTCGATCGTGACCTGCCGGTTCTCGCCTTCGATGGTGACGCCGTCGAGCGTCAGGATGGTGCCGTCGAGACTGCCCCGGCCCTTGATCGACTGGAAGGCATAGGGCGCCTGTTTCAGCGGGGAAAATGCAAAGGCGTTGCTGTTTTCGGCGGTTGCCAGGATCGCGTTGAGGTCAAGCCAGGTCAACTGGCCGGAACCGGCCGCAAAACGGAAATTGCCCGACAGGCCGTCCTTGGCGTTCCGCTCCAGCGGCAAATTCGCCTGGTAGACCAGTTCAAGGGTGAGCGCATCGCTTTCCAGCGGAACGCTGATCCCAAGCTGGCGGAAAAGCGGGCCCGATCTGACACTTTCGGCATTCAGTCGCACTTTGGCGGTGCCGGCATTTTGTACCGCGACATGGGCGAACAATGAGCCATTGTCGAGCCTGCTGTCGGCAATATCGAAACTGGTCTGCTCGCTGGTGCGGATGATGCTGGCGGCGACATCGGAAAGGGTGATGTCGGAAAGCCGAACGGTGCCGGCCGAGACCCGCAGATCGAGATCGGAGAGCGGCTCGCCGGTTCCGTCGTCAGCACCTTCCGCCATCGTATCGATCCATGATGGCAGCGAGGACTGCGCGTCGAACAGCGCGATATCGGTGAACGCCATGGTCGCGGAAATCCGGGCGGGCTCATCGGGCGTCTTCATGACGATATCGAGAGCGCCGCTTGCCTTGGAATCACCGATCGCCAGCTCCACCGGCGAGAAGCGCAGGGATGGTCCGCTGCGCGCGACCTGGCCTTTCAGCGATGCCTTTCCCACGGTGCTGAGAAGCCGGGTCTCGACGCCGAGCCGGGTCATCAGATTCTGCAGGTCGGCAGTCGAAAGAGAGAAGCTGCCGTCCAGGAAATAGGGCTGTCTGCCCGACGCGGTGCCCTGATAGCTGACCGAGGCAAGGGCGTTGGAAAGCGTGAGATCGACCGTGGAGGAGCCGCCGGCAAACATCGTGACCGGTTTGGCGGTTCTGAGCGCGATCTCGGTCGGCTCGCCGCCGATCTCGGCCGATCCCGTGAACCGGGCGGCGCCATCCAGTTCTTCCCAGTCCAGTTCTCCGGTGACGGCTTTCACGATCCGCGGATCGCCATCGCCATCGCCGTCGCCCTTGCCGGCAATGGCGATGGTGCTGTCGATCAGCCGCAATTCTCCCGGCCCCTTGCCGTCAATGCCGCCAATCGCGTCGCCTTCGCCATCCTGAATGGCCGCGACCGCCATCGCCAGCCTGTTCGCCGGCGCGGCGCCCGGATCGCCGCCATCCTCCAGCACGATGACGGCCTTTTCGAAGGTCAGGTCGGAGAAGGCGGGCTTGCCGGAAAGCGCGCCGAAAATGCCGAAATCGGCCGTCAATTCCGCCGCGTTGCCATAGACCAGAAGTCCGCCGCCGCTCGGGCGGGGGATTGCCGCGCCATGCGCGGTGATCTTGGGACGGGGCCAGTAGGAAATCTCCGGCGTGCCCGCAACTGTGGCCTGCGCTCCAAGCCAATCCGAGAGCTCTCCTTCCAGCGCATCGCCCAAGGACGCGGGCGAGACGATGGTGGGCACGAGGTGATAGGCTGCCACAGCCAGAAGAATACCCCCCGCCAGCGCGTAGCGCACCCACCGGCGGCGGACCAGTCGGCGGGGCCGTTCCGAAAAAAGCGCGGCTGGCGATGGAATTCTCATGAGATAAGGCCTGTACCTGCACACTCCCGCCCCGGCGATAACCGAAAATTGCTAATGGCACAATAATGGGTTGCTTTTTACGCCCCCGGCAAAGGCTGGTCGAATGACCGTTGTTTGCCGGTATTCAAAGCAAGGTCCATTGGCACAGGAACCTCGCCTCACCGGGTTCCAGCGCTGCAAGGAGGCGCGAGCAGATCTATTGGCGCTGGATTTTCGTGCCGCGCACCACGCCCTGAGGACTTCGCTCGGCGCCGCTATTCCTGTTGTTTTTCAGGGTGTCAGGGCCCCGTTCCGGCCGCGTCGGCTGGTTTAATTTGCCTCCGACCGTTGCAATCGGCGGTGCAGGGGCCTATATCAACCCCATCGACCATTGCTTGTGACGTTGTCCGGGGCTGATTGCCCTACCGATTTCCTCTCAAAATCGATCTCTTTCGCGAATATCCGCGAAGGAAACACCAATGAAGGGAAATCACTATGTCGACCGGAACAGTAGAATGGTTCAATGCTGCCAAGGGTTTTGGCTTTATCCAGCCCGATGACGGCAGCACGGACGTTTTCGTTCATATTTCTGCCGTTGAGCGTGCAGGCATGCAGTCGCTCAATGACGGTCAGAAATTGAGCTATGAAGTCGTTCGCGACAACCGCTCTGGAAAGAGCGCGGCCGACAATCTTCAGGCTGCTTGATCTTATTGCCCTGGTTGACCACGGATGTACTGGCAACCGCTTCGGGCATTGGCGGATACCGCCTTATTTCGAGCCGCAGATCATTGTCATTCGCTGTCGCTGACCACGGATGTACTGGCAGTGACTGGGAAGAGGTCGGGTTAATCCCGGCCTTTTTGTTTTCATGTTGCCGCCCGTGCGCGCTGACGCGCTGCATGGCCGGGAACGTGGAAGAAACATAAACCAATCAAGGAGGTTTTCTTGCAGGTACTGGTAAGAGATAACAATGTCGATCAGGCGCTTCGCGTCCTGAAGAAGAAAATGCAGCGTGAAGGCATCTTTCGCGAGATGCGGGCGCGGCGGTCTTACGAGAAGCCTTCGGAAAAGCGCAACCGCGAAGCGGGCGAGGCGGTTCGCCGTCTGCGCAAGCTGAAAAGAAAGCAGATGCAGCGCGAAGGTCTCCTTCCGTCGCGCAAGAAGGGCTAGGCCAAGCCGGCCCCTTAGCGGACAAGAGCAACGGCTCTCTCCGTTCATGTTGACGTATTCTCGCAAAGGTCAGGCGGTTTCGCCCGGCCGCGGAATGCCCCGGAAGCCGGTGCGGCATCCGATCAGGGAGATGGCCATGACTGCGACAAAAGATCAGTTTTTCAAACCCAGCCGGGTTTCGGCGACGGACAAGCTCGCGACCACCGACAAGGCGGCGCGCGAGATCATTGCCGAGGAGGCCAGGCGTTTCGATACCAAGACGGAGCGCTTGCGCCGGCTGCGAATGGAGCGGGATGCGGCTGCTCCGGAAGAAAAGCCCAAGAAAGCCCGGGCCCGCAAGGCTGCCAAATAGGCCCTTTTCGGGTTATGGCTTGACGGGCTGTTTTCCCTTTGCGCCGTCATTGTTCGGTTCAGGCCGCACCGACCTGCTGATATTGCAACGACCCGCCCGATGGCGGGTCGTTTTGCGTTTGCACGGATTGACCGGGAAACGCAGTGTTCATCGAATGCCCCATTGCTCTCGGCCTGCGCGAACGGCATCTATCGGAACAAAAGGGTCAAGCCCCGAAACAGAGGCATGAACATGCCGGAGGTATGCAGGTTATGAAGAAAATAGGATTTTTGTCCTTTGGGCACTGGACGCCGTCGCAGCAATCGGCGACCCGCTCGGCCGCCGATGTGCTGTCGCAGTCGATCGACCTCGCGGTCGCCGCCGAGGAACTGGGGGCGGACGGCGCCTATTTCCGGGTACATCACTTCGCCCGGCAATTGTCGTCGCCGTTTCCGCTGCTGGCGGCGATCGGCGCAAGGACCAGCCGGATCGAGATCGGAACCGGCGTTATCGACATGCGCTATGAAAACCCGCTCTACATGGTCGAGGATGCGGGCTCCGCCGATCTGATCTCCGGCGGGCGGCTGCAGCTTGGCATTTCGCGCGGTTCGCCCGAGCAGGTGGTCGAGGGCTGGCGCTATTTCGGCTACCAGCCCGGTGAGGGCGAGGACGATGCCGCCATGGCGCGGCGTCATACGGAAGTGTTCCTCGACCAGCTTGAAGGCAAGGGTTTTGCCGAGCCCAATCCGCGCCCGATGTTTCCCAACCCGCCGGGCCTGTTGCGGCTGGAGCCGCATTCGGAGGGGCTGAGAAAGCGCATCTGGTGGGGGTCTGCGACCAATGCGACGGCTGAATGGGCGGCGAGGCTCGGCATGAACCTGCAGAGCTCGACGCTGAAATTCGACGAGACCGGCGAGCCGCTCCACAGGCAGCAAGCCGACCAGATCCGCGCCTATCGCGCCGCCTGGAAGGAGGCCGGTCACGACTGGACGCCGCGGGTTTCGGTCAGCCGCTCGATCTTCGCGCTCACCACGGACATGGATCGGGCCTATTTCGGCCGGGGCGGCAACGAGCAGGATTCGATCGGCTATATCGATGAAAAGACCCGCGCGGTGTTCGGCCGTTCCTATGCCGCCGAGCCGGACCGGTTGATCGAGCAGTTGAAGGGCGACGAGGCGATTGCCGAGGCCGATACGCTGCTGCTCACCGTGCCCAACCAGCTTGGCGTTGCCTATAACGCCCATGTCATCGAGGCGATCCTGAAACATGTCGCCCCCGGCCTCGGCTGGCGCTGACTTTTCCGGCGCGGCGGAGCGTTTTGCTCCGCCGCGCCATTTTGATAAATCACAAAACAGAACCTGCTTGCCCCATTGCGCGTTCGCGCATACGCTTTGATCCAAGCAAAGCAAAAACAACGGACCATGCCGGTCCGTTCGGGTGGGGACCCTGAGCATCGATGCGCGTAGGCGCGGCATGCATTTGCGACAAAAGGGGACTGGCAGTGCAGTTTTTCGATACGATTTTCACTTACATCAATGATCTGACCTGGGGCTGGGCGCTGGTGCCGTTCCTGGTCGTGCTCGGCGTGTTCTTCACGGCGGCGAGCGGATTCGTCCAGTTCCGCTTCTTCAAGCGCATGTTCGGCGTTTTGTGGGGCGACGAGGATGGCGATCCCTCCAAGATCAGCGCCCGCGAGGCGCTGTTCGTATCAGTCGGCGGGCGCGTCGGCGGCGGCAATATCGCCGGCGTGGCGGTCGCGATCACGGCCGGCGGGCCGGGCGCGGTGTTCTGGATGTGGGCGATCGCCCTTGTCGGCATGTGCTCGGGCCTTGTCGAGGCGACGCTTGCCCAGGCCTATAAACGAACCGAGCCGAACGGCGATTACCGCGGCGGCCCGGCGCAGGCCATTATCCACGGTCTTGGCGAAAACTATCGCTGGCTGGCGCTGATCTACGCGGTCTGCCTGATCGCGGCCTTCGCGATCGGCTTCAATGCCTTCCAGGGCAACACCGTTGCGGGGGCCGCGGCCGACAGTCTCGGCATTCCGCGTTATGTCACCGGCATCGTGCTGGCGGCCGCCACCGGCTTCATCGTTTTCGGCGGCATTCATCGCATCGCCAAGGTTTCCGATGTCATCATCCCGATCATGGCCTTCGGCTATATCGGCATGGCGCTGGTGGTCATGCTCATCAACATCACCGCCCTTCCGGCCGTGCTGTGGGATATCGTCGCCAATGCGCTCGGCTTGCGCGAGGCGGTGGCCGGCGGCATCGGCGCGGCGGTCTCCAACGGTCTCAGGCGCGGATTGTTTTCCAATGAGGCGGGGCTGGGCTCGGCGCCCAATGTCGCCGCCACCGCCTATGTCCGCCATCCGGTGAGCCAGGGCATCACCCAGAGCTTTTCGGTGTTCATCGACACGATGATCATCTGCTCCTGCACGGCCTTCGTGATCTTGCTGGGCGACGTTTATCAGCCGGGCCAGGAAGGGGTCGACGGCGTGATACTGACCCAGCAGAGCATTGTCGACCATCTCGGCGCCTGGGCACAGTATTATCTCACCGCTGCGATCTTCCTGTTCTCGTTCTCGTCGATCATCTACAACTACTATCTCGGCGAGAACGCGCTGGATTTCATGACCGACAAGCCGAGCGCGCTGCAGATCCTCAGGATCGTCATCATCGCCATCGTCTTCATCGGCGCGGTCGCGCCGGGGGCAACGGCGGTTTTCAACTTCTCCGACCCGATGATGGGGATTCTCGCCGTGGTCAATCTCCTGGCCCTGATGATGCTGTTCCCGATTGCGCTCCGGCTGATCAACGATTTCCGCGACCAACTCGCCGCCGGGATCAAGCGGCCGGTGTTCGATCCGAAGAAATTCCCGGATCTCGACACCGACCCCACGGCCTGGCCCGACGCGAAGTGAGGCGAGGGCAGGGGGACCGCGGTCTTTCCTGTGGTGTTTCGAGTCTCGCAGCTCACAATCCCCCCCTTGAGGAGAAATGCCCCGACAGGGGCAGAGGTGGGGACCCTATCGACAGGTTCGGAGTTTGCGGCTTTCAGGGCTTACGCCCTCTACCCCTCTCTGTCGCTTTCGCGACATCTCCCCCTCAAGGGGGGAGATTGTGGCGGATAGATTGTCCGCACGTCTCGCTTTGGAACTGGCTGCAAAGCCTTCACTGAACGCTTTCCTTGCCCGCTTCAGCCGCTCCGAGCTAGCAGCGTCGTCATCGCGTTGCGGAAGCGGGTTTCGATTTCCGTACGCTTCACGTGGCGGCCGGCTTCGACCTGTTTGATGCCGTTGGCCCAGACGCAATCGGGTTTCACCTGACCGGCGAAGATGAAGCCGTCGAGGGCCTGGTCTCCGATGAGCCAGGGGGCGGCGCTGTTGTCGAGCGAGAAGAAACTGGCGGGCCTGCCTTCGGCGATGCCCGCTTCGATGCCCATGGCCTGAGCCCCGCCGGCAAGCGCGCCGTCGAACAGGCGGCGACCGGTGGTGCCGCCGGGTTCGGCGATGACATTGCGCGCCCGCTCGCCGAGACGCTGGGCATATTCGAGCTGGCGCAACTCATCGGCAAGGCCGATCAGCACGTTGGAATCCGAGCCGACGCCGAATGCGCCGCCTGAGGCCAGAAACCGGCTTGCCGGGAAGATGCCGTCGCCGAGATTGGCTTCCGTGACCGGGCAGAGGCCGGCGACCGCGCCGGATCGCGCGAGGCCTTCGGCTTCCGCGTCGGTCATGTGCGTGGCGTGGATCAGGCACCAGCGCCCATCGACGCCGGTGTTTTCCAGCAGCCATTCGACCGGGCGGCTGCCGCTCCAGGCGCGGCAGTCATCGACTTCCTTCGTCTGCTCCGAGATATGCATGTGCACCGGACCGTCGGTCAGGCTTGCGGCAAATTCGAGCTCTTCCGGGGTGACAGCGCGCAGCGAATGCGGGGCGACGCCGAGGACGGCGTGATCGAGGCCGGAGACGATCTTTGTGGACGCCTCCATCAGGCGAGAAAAACTGTCGCGATTGTGGATGAAGCGGCGCTGGCCATTGTTCGGTTCCGCGCCGCCGAAATCGGAATGGGCGTAAAAAACCGGCAGAAGCGTCAGGCCGATGCCGGTGCCGGACGCGGCGGCCGCAATGCGTTCCGCCATCTCGCCGATATTGTCGTAGTGGCCGCCATCCTTGTCATTGTGTAGATAGTGGAACTCGCCGACGCGGGAAAAGCCGGCCTCCAGCATCTCCATATAAAGCTGGGCGGCGATCGCCTCGGCCTCATCCGGCAGAAGAGCGAAGGTGAAGCGGTACATCACCTCCCGCCAGCTCCAGAAGTTGTCGCTTGCGGGCCCGCGCCGCTCGGCAAGGCCGGCCATGGCGCGCTGGAAGGCGTGGGAGTGAACATTGGCGATGGCGGGCACGATGATGGCGTGGCACTCGTCGCCCGGTTGCGGCGTTTGATCGAAGGCGAGGCCGGCGATGCGCCCGCCTTCGATGGCGAGCCGTGCATTGGCGCGCCAGCCCTCGGGCGTCAGAATGTTTTCGGCGAAGAGTGCCATGCGATGAGCCCCATTTTATTCTTGCGCGTGATTGTGTTATGTATATACATAATATCAAACCAAAGACAACAAGGGGAAAGGAATGGCTTCCGCCGCGCCGAAACTTTTTACCAATGCCCTTCTTGCCGCCATGGCCGATGGTGCTGAGGCCATCGAAGGCGTGCTTGCCATAGAGAATGGCCGCATCGCCTATGTCGGCCCCGAAACGGGATTGCCGGAGCGTTTTGCCGGTTTCGACACGGTCGATTGCGGCGGGCGACTGGTAACCCCGGCGCTGATCGATTGCCACACCCACATCGTTTATGGCGGCAGCCGCGCGAAGGAATTCGAGATGCGGTTGGAGGGCGCGTCGTATGAGGAAATCGCCCGCGCCGGAGGCGGCATCGTCTCGACCGTGACGGCCACGAATGCGCTGAGCGAGGATGAGTTGGTCGAGGCAGCGCTGCCGCGCCTCGACGCCTTGATTTCCGAGGGGGTGGCGACCATCGAGATCAAGTCGGGCTATGGCCTCAACATCGAAACCGAGCTGAAGATGCTGCGCGCGGCGCGACGCCTCGCCACGCTTCGTCCCGTCCGGATCAAGACCACCTGGCTCGCTGCCCACGCAACACCGCCGGAATACAAGGGCCGGAACGCGGATTATATCGCTGACGTCGTTCTGCCCGGCCTGGAGATTGCCCATCGCGAAGGTCTGGTCGATGCGGTCGATGCCTTTTGCGAGGGCATTGCCTTTTCGCCGGACGAGCTGCGGCCGGTCTTCGACAAGGCGCAGGCGCTTGGCCTGCCGATAAAACTCCATGCCGAGCAGCTTTCCAATCTCGGCGGCGCTGCGATGGCGGCTTCGTTTGGTGCGCTGTCATCCGACCACCTTGAATATCTCGATGAGGCCGGCGTGAAGGCCATGGCCGCCGCAGGCTCCGTCGCGGTTCTGTTGCCCGGCGCCTTCTACACGCTGAAGGAAAAGCAGCATCCGCCGATGGCGGCGCTGCGCGCGGCGGGCGTGCCGCTTGCGCTGGCGACCGACTGCAATCCCGGCACCTCGCCGCTGACCTCGCTGCTTTTGACGATGAACATGGGCGCGACGCTGTTCGGCATGACAGTTGCCGAATGCCTTACCGGCGTCACGGCGAACGCGGCCCGCGCGCTCGGCCTTGCGGCGGAAACCGGCACGCTGGAAGCCGGCAAGGCCGCCGATATCGCGATCTGGGATGTCGAGGCGCCTGCCGAACTTGTCTACCGCATCGGTTTCAATCCGCTTTCCCGGCTTTATGTCAGCGGCCACGAGGTTGCACGATGACGCTTGTTCTAACCCCCGGCAGCGTGACGCTGGCCACGCTGGAAAAAATCTATCGCGGCGATGATGCCGTGCGGCTGGATCCCGCTTGCGATGCCGCCATCGAAAAGGCCGCCGCCCGCATTGCCGCGATCGCGGCCGGCAACGCCCCGGTCTACGGCATCAATACCGGCTTCGGAAAACTCGCCTCGATCAGGATCGACGCCGCCGACACGGCCACCCTGCAGCGCAACCTCATCCTGTCGCATTGCTGCGGCGTTGGCGCGCCGCTCGATGCCAGCGTCGTGCGGCTGATCATGGCGCTGAAGCTGATCTCGCTCGGCCGCGGTGCTTCCGGCGTGCGGCTCGAACTGGTGCGGCTGATCGAGGGCATGCTGGCAAAGGGCGTTACGCCGGTGATCCCGGAAAAGGGGTCGGTCGGCGCCTCCGGCGATCTCGCGCCGCTTGCCCATATGGCCGCCGTGATGATGGGCGAGGGCGAAGCCTTTTTCGAAGGCGAGCGGCTTTCCGGGCGGGACGCGCTGGAAAGGGCTGGCCTCACGCCCGTGCAGCTCGCCGCCAAGGAGGGGCTGGCGCTGATCAACGGCACGCAGGTGTCGACGGCGCTCGCCCTTGCCGGCCTGTTCCGCGCCTTCCGCTGCGCGCAAACCGCCTTGGTCACCGGCGCGCTCTCCACTGATGCGGCAATGGGGTCGCCCGCGCCGTTCCATCCCGATATCCACACGCTGCGCGGTCATCAGGGCCAGATCGATGCCGCTGCCAGCCTGCGCGCCCTGCTCGAAGGTTCCGAAATCCGCGTCTCCCATATCGAAGGCGATGAGCGGGTGCAGGATCCTTACTGCATCCGCTGCCAGCCGCAGGTCGATGGCGCGTGCCTCGATCTTCTGCGCCAGGCTGGCCGCACGCTGGAAATCGAGGCCAATGCCGCCACCGACAATCCGCTGGTGCTTTCCGATGACAGCGTGGTTTCCGGCGGCAATTTCCACGCCGAGCCGGTGGCCTTCGCCGCCGACCAGATCGCCATCGCCGTCTGCGAGATCGGCGCGATCGCCCAGCGGCGGATTGCGCTTCTGGTGGACCCGGCGCTTTCCTTCGGTCTTCCCGCGTTTCTTTCGAGAAAGCCGGGGCTCAATTCCGGACTGATGATCGCGGAGGTGACGTCTGCCGCGCTGATGAGCGAGAACAAGCAGATGGCGCACCCGGCCTCGGTCGATTCCACGCCGACATCGGCCAATCAGGAAGACCATGTCTCGATGGCCTGCCACGGCGCGCGGCGGCTGCTGGCGATGACCGAGAACCTTGCAAGCATTATCGGCATCGAAGCGCTTTGCAGCGTTCAGGGCGTCGAACTGCGCGCGCCGCTTTCCACCAGTCCGGCCCTGCAGCGGGTCATTTCCGCGTTCCGGGGATTGGTGCCGACGCTGGAAAACGACCGCTACATGGCCAGTGATCTGGAGAAGGCGGCCGTGGCGGTGAGTGATGGCGTGTTGATCAGTGCGGTCGGGGCGAGGGTTTTGCCGGAGGTCGGGCGTTGATTTCATTTTGCACTTCACCGGCACCGGGGTTCCGCCCCTCACCCGGCGCATGCGCGCCACCCTCTCCCCTTGCGGGGCGAGGGGGAGCAAGCAGCCATCACCGGACTAGGCGGACAGGCAGGGCGTCGCCGGCGTCCCCTTCTCCCCTTGGGGAGAAGGTGGCCGAAGGCCGGATGAGGGCAGGCGGCGCAAGCAGTAACACTAGACGTAGGAATATTGTCCCATGACCGATCCCGTCATCGTCAAACACGGCGCATCGCCCATCATCCTCGGTTTCCCGCACACCGGCACCTATGTGCCGGCGGAGATCAAGGCGCGGCTCAATGAAAACGGCCTTCTGTTCGCCGATACCGACTGGCATGTCGACCGGCTCTATGACGGTCTTCTGGCCGATGCGACCACAGTGAAGGCGACCTTCCATCGCTATGTGATCGACGCCAATCGCGATCCGTCGGGCGCGAGCCTCTATCCCGGCCAGAACACCACCGGCCTGATCCCTGAGACGGATTTTGACGGCAAGCCGATCTGGAAGGGCGGCAAAGAACCGACAGAGGCCGATATCGCGGCGCGCATCGAAGCCTTTCACGCTTCTTATCACGCGGCCCTTGCCGCCGAGATTGCGCGGGTGAAGGCGGAACACGGCATCGTCATTCTCTATGACTGCCACTCCATCCGCTCGCACATTCCCTTTCTCTTCGAGGGCAAATTGCCGGATTTCAACATCGGCACCAATCTCGGCGTCACCTGCGCGCCCGAATTCGAGGCTGCCGTGGAAGGCGTTGTTTCGCATGCGCCCGGCTATGACTATGCCGTCAACGGCCGCTTCAAGGGCGGCTGGACAACGCGGCATTATGGCAAGCCCGCGACCGGCGTCCACGCGATACAGATGGAGCTGGCGCAATCAACGCATCTCGCCACCGAAGCGCCGCCCTTCGCCTATGACGAGGAAAAGGCCGGCAAGCTGCGAGGCCATTTGCAGGATATTCTGGAGCGGATCGAACGCCTGTCGTTCTCCGCGCGCATGTAAAAGAGGGACAAGCCATGACCGACAATCCGCGACACAATGCCCGCGAAATTCACGCCCCGACCGGCACGGAGCTCAACGCCAAGAGCTGGCTCACCGAGGCCCCCTTGCGCATGCTGATGAACAATCTCGATCCGGATGTCGCGGAAAAGCCGCATGAATTGGTCGTCTATGGCGGCATTGGCCGCGCGGCGCGCACCTGGGGCGATTTCGACAGGATCGTCGAGACGCTGAAGACGCTAGAAGAGGACGAGACGCTGCTGGTGCAGTCCGGCAAGCCCGTCGGCGTGTTCCGCACCCATGCGGATGCGCCGCGCGTGCTGATCGCCAATTCCAACCTCGTGCCGCACTGGGCGAACTGGGATCACTTCCACGAGCTCGATAAGAAGGGCCTGATGATGTACGGACAGATGACGGCCGGGTCGTGGATCTATATCGGCGCGCAGGGCATCGTACAGGGCACCTATGAGACCTTCGTGGAGGCCGGCCGCCAGCACTATAATGGCGACCTCAAGGGCAAGTGGATCCTCACCGGCGGTCTCGGCGGCATGGGCGGCGCGCAGCCGCTGGCCGCCGTCATGGCGGGCGCCTGCTGCCTTGCCGTCGAATGCGATCCGACCCGCATCGATTTCCGGCTCCGCACCGGCTATGTCGATGAAAAGGCCGAGACGCTGGACGAGGCGCTCGCGATGATCGACGCCTGGACCAAGGCGGGTGAGGCGAAATCCGTCGGCCTTCTCGGCAACACGGCTGAAATCCTGCCAGAGCTCGTCAAACGCGGGGTGCGCCCCGACATCGTCACCGACCAGACCTCGGCGCATGATCCGGTGAACGGCTATCTGCCCGCCGGCTGGAGCCTCGGCGAATGGCGCGAGAAGGCCGAGCGTGATCCTAAGGCCGTCGAAAAGGCCGCGCGCGCATCGATGCGCACCCATGTGGAGGCGATGCTCGCCTTCTGGGACAAGGGCATTCCGACGGTCGATTACGGCAACAATATCCGCCAGATGGCCAAGGAAGAAGGCTGCGAACGCGCCTTCGATTTTCCTGGCTTCGTGCCCGCCTATATCCGCCCGCTGTTCTGCAGGGGCATCGGCCCGTTCCGCTGGGCAGCCCTTTCCGGCGATCCGGAGGACATCTACAAGACCGATGCCAAGGTGAAAGAACTACTGCCGGACAATCATCATCTGCACAACTGGCTCGACATGGCCCGCGAGCGCATCCATTTCCAGGGGCTGCCGGCGCGCATCTGCTGGGTCGGGCTTGGCGATCGCCACAGGCTTGGCCTCGCCTTCAACGAGATGGTGAAGAACGGCGAGCTGAAGGCCCCGATCGTCATCGGCCGCGATCATCTGGATTCCGGCTCCGTCGCCTCGCCGAACCGCGAGACAGAGGCGATGCAGGATGGTTCTGATGCCGTTTCCGACTGGCCGTTGCTCAACGCGCTGCTCAACACCGCCTCCGGCGCGACCTGGGTGTCGCTGCATCATGGCGGCGGCGTCGGCATGGGATTCTCCCAGCATGCCGGCATGGTGATCTGCTGCGACGGTTCCGACGATGCCGCCCGCCGCATCGGGCGCGTACTCTGGAACGACCCGGCCACCGGCGTGATGCGTCATGCGGATGCGGGTTATGATATTGCCATTGAATGCGCCAGGGAAAACGGGCTTCGCCTGCCGGGGATTCTCGGGAACTGATCGGCCCGAGGGAACAATAAACGCCGGGGTTCCGCCCCTCACCCGGCGCATCCGCGCCACCCTCTCCCCTGCGGAGCGAGGGGGAACAAGCGGCGAGCGCCGTGAAGAGTGGATAGGCAATGCCTCTCCGGCGTCCCCTTGGGGAGAAGGTGGCCGGAGGTCGGATGAGGGCAGGCCCACAATGCCAGAAAGAACGCCGGCCGTCGACTGTTCGGCTTATCGACGCGTTTTCCCTGGCTGCGAAATCGAGCGCGGCAGCCGATCGTTCAGTTGCTCAGCCGCACCAGCGCCGCCAGCACGTCCGAGCGGCGGATGAGGCCGACGAGACGGTCGCCGTCGACGACGGGGAAGATGCGGTGCGGGTGTTCGAGGAAGGCTTCGGCGGCGGTCATCAGGTCGGCGCTGGCCGGCAGGGTCACCAGCGTGGTTGTCATGTAGTCGCCGACGGTGCCCTTCCATTCCTGGTAATAGCTTGCCTGCAGCGTCGGGCGGAAACAGTCCTTCTGGGTCAGAAGGCCGCAAAGCGTGCCGGTGTCATCGACCACGGGCGCGCCGGCGGCCCTGTTTTCCACCAGAAGCGCCACCGCACGGCGGATGGCCATGTCCGGCGTCACCGTCAGCGCATCGGCGCGGGTGATGTCTTCGATGGTGCCGGTCATCGCGCCTCCTTTTCCGCCCGGTGCGGGCAGCCTTCGCAGGCGACATCCTTGAGGCAGGCCATGCCGCCGCACGAGCCCTTCAGCGGTCCGCGGCCGAGCATCAGCCCGAGCCCGAGCCCGGCCGCCACCAGCACGAAAATCCCGATTGCCAGAATGATTTCCATTGCCGCCTCCTCGCCCCCTTTATAGCAGAAAACGGTCGAAACCGTTCACGCTTTCGCTTCTGAGACCGGTCCCGTCATGGAACAGGAACAGTGCGGAGATGCCGCGGCTTTTCGCCAGGGTCGGGCCTTCAGCTCCTGCCGCCGTCAGCGCCGTCGCCCAGCCATCGGCGGTCATCGCATCCGGGGCGATCACCGAGACGGAGGCGATTGCGCCTTCGACCGGGCGGGCGCTGTAGGGGTCGATGATGTGGCTGTAGCGCGTGCCGCCAAGATCGTAGCTCTGCGCTCTCAAGCCGGAGGTCGCGATCGCCGCATTGTCGAGCCCCAGCACGCCGAACGCGCCGTTGGCCTCGATGCGCGGGTCTTCCACCGCCACCTGCCATGGCCGGCCCTCGGGGTGGCGGCCGCTTGCAAGCAGTTCACCGCTGATGGCGATCAGGAAATCCTCATGGCCGCCTTTGCGCAGTTCCAGCGCCATCAGGTCCAGCGCCCGGCCCTTGGCGATGCCGCAGAGATCCATGGTGAGGCCCGGGGCGCGCTTGACCAGCCGGTCGCCTTCGACGACGAGCGCGCGCCAGCGCGGGGCTGCCCCATCCTCGGGGCCGACATTGCCTTCGATCGGGCCGAAGCCGTAGCGGGCGACGATCGGGCCGATGGTCGGGTCGAACCAGCCATCGCTTTCCGATGCCATGGCAAGCGCGGCCTCTGCCGTGAACGCCGTTTCGGCGGAAATCCGGGCGGTTTCGCCCTTCTCCGTGTTGAAACCGGTGATCTCGCTGTCGGCGCGCCAGGGCGACATCATCCGGTCGATGCCAGCGAGCAGCCGGTCGAAGCGTTGTTTCAAGCCGGCAGCATCGGCGTTATCGGCCAGCGTGATGCTCCAGTCGGAGGCGAAGGCCATGCCGGTCACGTGCCGTGCTGCGGGGGCCGCGCGCAGCAGGCCGGGGCCGGCGAGGGCGCAGCCGGCAGCGCCGGCGGCGGCGAGGAGATGACGGCGGGTCAGATGTGCGGTCATGGCTCAGACTCCGAAATCGTCGTTGAAGATGGAATGCGGCTCGACACCGAGCCGGGCGAGCGTCGCCAGCACCGCCGAGATCATCACCGGCGGGCCGCAGAGATAATATTCGCAGTCCTCGGGCGCGGGGTGCTTCTGCATCGCGGCGCGGACATTGTCGTGGATGAAACCGGTCGCGCCCGTCCAGCGGTCGCCGGGTGCCGGATCGGACAGCGCCGGCGTCCACGAGAAGTTCTCGTGTTCGGCTGCGATCGCGTCGAACTCCTCGACATAGAACAGGTCGGCGAGCGAGCGGGCGCCGTAGAAATAGCGCATCTTCCGCGTCGTGCCCTTGCCGATCTGTTCGTGGATCATGGCCCTCAGCGGCGCCATCCCCACGCCGCCGCCGATGAACACCATTTCGCGGTCGGTCGGCTGAACATGGAATTCGCCGAACGGGCCGGAAGCCTGCACCTCGTCGCCCGGCTTCAGCGCGAACAGATAGGACGAGACGATGCCCGGCGGGATCTCCTGCTCGCGGCCCGGCGGCGGTGCGGCGAGCCTTATGTTGAACACGGCGCGACCTTCCGCTGCGTCGCGCGGGCGGTTGGCGATCGAATAGGCGCGGGTGACCGGGCTATCGGAGGCTCCCGTCATCTCCTGCCAGCCGGCAATGCGCCAAGAATCGGTGAAGGCCTCATCGATTTCGATATCGTGGAAATCGAGCCGGTAGGGCGGCGCTGTCAATTGCATGAAACCGCCGGCGCGATAATCGAAGGGCTGGCCCTCGGGTAGCTTGAGCACAAGCTCGCGGATCAGCGGCGCCTTCATGGTGTTGGAAACCACGGTGCAGGTAAAGCCGGTCGCGCCGACGAAATCCTGCGGGACCGTGACGGCGCAGGGGCCGCGCAGCGCCGTCTGGCAGGCAAGGCGGATGTGGGAGCGCCGCTCGGCGGCCGACAGCACACCGCGCTCGGTCGCCTGCGGTTCGCCCGCACCTTCGCCCTCCACATGGACGCGGCAGAGCCCGCAGGTGCCGGAGCCGCCGCAGGCGGCGGGGATGCCGATGCCCGCGCGGTGCAGCACGCCAAGCAGCCGCTCGCCGCGCTGGGCCTCAAGGGACATCGCGCCGTTCACGCTGATCACGATCTTTTCGGCCGGGATCAGACGTGTGCGGGTCACCAGCAGCGCGAACGTCAGAATGACCACAAGCGCGATGACGATGACGGCGGCAAGGACGATCTCGTTCATGGCGACACCATCTGCGCAAAGGCCGAAAAGCCGAGCGACATCATGCCGGCAATGGTGAAGGCGATGCCGAGGCCGCGCAGGCCGTTCGGAAGGTCGGCATAGGCGAGCCGGGTGCGGATCGCCGCGAGCATGACCACGGCAACCCCGAAGCCGAAGCCCGCGCCGAGACCGAACACGGTCGATTCCGCCAGGTTGTAGTCCCGCTCAACCATGAACAGGCTGCCGGCGAGAATGGCGCAGTTCACCGTCAGCAGCGGCAGGAACACGCCGAACGAGGCATGGATTGCCGGAAAGAACCGGTCGAGCACCATTTCGACGAGTTGGACCGTGGCCGCGATCACGCCGATGAAGGCGATCAGCTTCAGATAGGAGAGGTCGGTGTCCGGCATGCCGGCCCAGGCCCATGCGCCGGGTCTGAGAAACGCGTTGTAGATCAGGTTGTTGAGCGGCATGGTCACGCCCATCACCGCCACCACCGCGATGCCGAGGCCGAGTGCCGAACCCGTGCGGCGCGACAGCGCCAGAAAGGTGCAGAGCCCGAGAAACAGCGTCAGCGCCATGTTCTCGACGAAGGCCGCGCTCAGGAAGAGGCCTGCAAATCCGCTCATCGGCCTGCCTCCCCGGTTTCCGGCGGCGTGAACTCGGCGGGTTCCGCCTGTTCGGGAAGCACCGAACGGATCGCCCAGACGAGCCCGCCGATCAGGAAGAAGGCGCTCGGAGCGAGCAGCATCAGGTTCAGCGGCTCGAACCATCCGCCCTGATCGGTCGTGGCGAAGAGTTGGTAGCCGAGCAGCTTGCCGGTGCCGAACAGTTCGCGCAGCGACCCGATGACGATCAGCACCAGCGAATAGCCGAGACCATTGCCGAGCGCGTCGACCATTGACGGCAGCGGCGGGTTGTTGCGCGAAAAGGATTCGGTGCGCCCCAGCACCAGGCAGTTCGTGGTGATCAGGCTGACGAACACCGACAGTCGCTTGCTGATGTCGAAGAAATAGGCCTGCAGGAACTGGTCGATGACGATTACCAGCGAGGCGACGATCACGATCTGCACGATCAGCCGGATCGAATCGGGAATGTGGCGGCGGATCAGGCTCACCAGCAATGCTGACAGCACGATCACGACCGTCAGCGATGCTGACATGGTGACGGCGGTGGCGACCGATGTGGTCACCGCCAGCGCCGAGCAGATGCCGAGGATCTGCAGGGTCACCGGGTTTTGGCGGATCAGCGGTTCCGTTAGCGTCGTCCACAGGCTGATGGGCTTGGCCATATCAGAACTCCCCGCGCTTGATCGCCGCGATCAGCGGGCCGTAGCCATCCGGACCGAGCCAGAAGCGGATCGTTCTGGTCAGCGCATTGGAGGTGCGGGTGGCACCGGTAATGCCGTCGACTTCATAGGCATTGCCGGCATTGCCGTGGGCGACGGCGAAACGGATATTGCCCGATGGGTCGGCAATTTCCGTGCCGGCGAACTGGGCGAGGAAGGCGGGTTCCTCGATCCGCCCGCCAAGACCGGGGGTCTCGACCTGGTCGGTGATCGCAAGGCCGGCGATCGTGTTCATGTCGCCGTTAAGCGCCAGAATGCCGTTGATCGGGCCGACATAGCCTGCGCCGCTGATCGGCAGCAGAGCCAGTTCGATATCGCCGGCATCATTGCGCAGCAGGTAGATCTGCACGAAATCCGGGCGGCGGCCTATGCCGGCGGTATCCTCGCCGGGCGTCAGCGTCTTCCAGTTGGCGGCGTTGTCGAGCGCCGCGGGCAGGGTTTCGGGCGTGATGTCGTCGGCGGCCCGGCCCTTGTTCAGATTGACGACCACGGTCGAAAGCGCGCCGCCGGATTGCTCCAGAAGCTGGGTCATGCCGGGAATGCCGGCCACCAGCGCTTCCAGTCGCGCCTGCTGCTCGGCGGCGCGGTTTGCCGCCTGGATCGGCCGCAGAACCACGGTCGCGCCGCTCACCAACAGTGCGCAGACGGCCGATACGATGAAGGCGATCGCCACCGTCTTGAAGCGGTTTTCGTTGGGCAGGGCCAGAAAACGGCGCCATGCCGAAATCGGGTTCAGGTCAGCCATGACGTTTTCTCCTGCGGGCATGCCAGAGGGCGATCGCCGCTTCATCCAGAAGCGGGGCGAGGAGCGAGGCGAGAAGCGCTGCCGAAACCGCCGCGCGCACCGGCGGCGCGCCCTCCCAGTTGAGCGTGAACATGATGACGAGGGCGGCGAATACGCCGCCGTTCAGCCAGCCGCCGAGCCGCGTCGAGGCGCTTGCGACCGGATCGGCCACCAGCAGCACCAGCGCCAGCGCAAAGGCCGGCAGCGCCGGCTGCAGCGGCAGTCCGGCGACGAGGCCGATGGCAATCACCGCCGCCGCGCCGAGAATAACCCGGGCCGGCATGACGCCGACGAACATGCCGATGAGAGCCGCCGGGATCGCCGCCCAGGCGATTGGCAGGTCAATGTCCGGCCAGGGTGCGGTGACGAAGCCGAAGCCGAGAAAGGCGAGCGTCACGGTCGCCGGGTTCAGGATATTGCGCCCCCAGCCGCCGAACACCAGTTCCGCCATCACCGAACCGAAGCTGATGCCGAGCACGAAGGGCACGAAGCCGAGTTCCTCCGGTGCCAGAATGGCGACGGCAAGCGCCGTCAGCGCGCCGGCGAAGGAGGGAGGCTGGGCGCGCGCCAGCATGAAGATCAGATGCCACAGCCCGGAAATGACCAGCGCCAGAACCAGCCGCAGCGCTGCATCCATGCCGCCATACCAGAGCCAGGCAAGGGCGATCGGCATCGCAGCCGCAAGCAGCAGCAGGGCGACCGTCTCGCGGTCCCACATTCCGCGCGTCGGGCCATGGGTCGAACCACGAATCACGCCGCCACCTCCTCTTTCTCGATCCGGTCCAGTAGCACGCGAAGCTGGGCGGCAAGGCTCGGCTCGGCCGCCGTCACATAATCGGCGAGCGTCAGATCCTCCTCGACCAGCGAAAGCGCGCCGAGGCGGGTGGCGGTCTCCTGATCGCCGGCGGAAAGCGCGCGGATCAGCGCGACGGCCGGAATATCGCCGCCGAGCGCCTGTTCGAGCGCCGCCGTCGGGATGATCGGCAGCGGCCGCGCGGCTCTCGTCAGCGCCGCCGAAAACCAGTGGTTCCGGCGGTGGCCGCCATCGTCGCCGAGCACGGTCACCTGCCGGTCGCGCGGGCCGAGCCAGTGGCCCGGATGGCCGTCGATATGCGAGCCCGCCATGATGTGATGCGGTCCGGGCCGCACGAAGCCGAGACAGAGACCGCGCATATCCGCGCCCGGCTGACAGCGCACCAGACGCTGTTCGGTGAGCGCGGGGCCGGTGACGGAGACCAGCCGCGTTTCCGGCACCATGCCGGTCTCGATCAGCTCGCCGATATCGGCGACATCCTCGGCATGGATATCCCACACCCTTTGGGCCAGCGAAGCGGGCGCAAGCCGGTGCACCTGCAGGCCGGCAAGGCCGAGTGGGTGCAGCGTGCCGACCCTGACGCGCCGCACGGCGGGCGGCAGGTCGGCCTCGATTCGCGCCGCCTCGCAGAAGAAAAGCCGCTCGCCCGCCAGATGCCCGAGCGCCGAAAGCCCGCGAGCCAGCGCCTCCTCGCGGCCTTTCAAGGCGTGGACGGGGGAGGGCGCGCCGGGCCTGCTGTCGGTCGCCATGACGATGATCGCCGACGGCATCTCGTCCGGCCCCGGCATGCGGCCAAACGGGCGGCTCAGGATGCGGCGCCAGAGCCCGGATGCCTTGAGCAGCGAACGCAGGCTGGCGGCATCATGGTCGGCGTCTCCAACGTCATGGGCAAAGCGCGCGCCGGTTTCCTCGGCGAACAGCAAAAGCCGGGTCAGTCGCCGGCCGGGCTCCAGGTCGATGGCGGCAATGCGAGCGGCCATCGGGGCAACCATCTGAATATCCGGAGCATTGCGCAGGCCGAGCACCGGCTGGCCCTGCGACACAATGTCGTCGACGCCGACGAGCGGGGTGACGCGCAGCTCCTCGCCCCGGGCCGGCGTCAATGCTGCCTCGACGGTCAGCGCCGTTGCAATGCGGTTATAATCCGGTGATATTGAGCCGGTGGTCAAAGACAGACCGGTGCCGAAAAGGCCGACCAACGCGTCGCTCCTCAAGAACTTGAATGCAAATACAACGCAAACATCATGACATTTGATTTGCCGGGATGGAACAGATTGTTTAGCATTCCCACACGTTCAAACTGAAGTTTTTCAGCGGGGGTGGAAAGATATGTCATTGGTAGTTGGTCGCGTTAACTCAAGAATCCTGTTCATGGTTGCTGCGATATTGACAATTGTCAATTTTTGTACTGCCAATGCACAGGAGAATTCTTCCGACGCGGTGGAGGCGCTGCAGCTCTATGTCATGCCGCAGTCCGGTCCGTTCCGCCCCGACCAGATACCGGTTCCCCAGCAGGAACTGATCTCCGCCTGGGCGCGGTCCGCCCATGCCGATGCCTCCGCCGAAGCCTTTACCCATTGGGATAGCGAGGGCGAAATTCCCGCGAATTGCGCCGCCTGTCACTCCGGCGCCGGCTTCCGGGATTTCCACGGCCTGGATGGCAGCGCGCCGGGCATCGAGGGGCCGACGCCGGTCGGCGGCGTGGTCGATTGCGACACCTGTCACAGCCCCGGCCTCGGGGAAATTGCCGCAATCACCCTGCCGAGCGGCATCGAGCATCCGGTGGCGCCGGGCGCCCAGGCCGCCTGCATGACCTGTCATATCGGCCGCGAGGCCGGGGTCGGCGTGACGAAAGCCGTTGGCGAGAAGGACGAGGATACGCCCGACCCGTCGATCAATTTCGTCAATCCCCACTATGCGCTGGCCGGCGCGATGCGGCTCGGCAGCATCGGGGCGGGCGGTTTCGAATATCCCGGCAAATCCTATAGCGGCCGGTTCTTCCACGCCCGCCCGATCAATGATTGCGCCTCCTGTCACGATCCACATACGCTGACCGTGGCCGAGCAAACCTGTCTCAGTTGTCACGAGAGCGGCGCGCCGGGCGCGATCCGCATTTCGCGGATCAGCTATGACGGCAGCGGCGACATCTCCAAGGGCATCCGCTCCGATATCGAGGCCAATGCGGCGCTCCTGCTGAAGACCATTCAGGACTACAGCATCGAGGTGGCCGGCGCGCCGATCGTGTTCGAGCATTCCTATCCCTATTTCTTCCTCGACGCCGACCGGGACGGGCGCGGCGACACGGTCGACGGCAGGCCGCAGAAATACAATGCCTGGACGCCGCGCATGCTGAAGGCGGCCTATAACTGGAAGTTCGTGAACGCCGATTCCGGCGCCTTCGTCCACAACCCGCATTATGCGCTGGAACTGCTCTATGACTCGATCGAGGACCTCGCGGGCCCGCTGGATATCGATGTCGGGACGCTGGGCATCCAGCGCTGACTATTCGGCCGTTCGGGCGACGACGAACGGTCAAATTCTCGATCCGGTCGGTGGTTGTGCAGCATGCCTGTCAGGTCGCGGAGAATCCGACCGGAGCGTCCGGCCTGCCTCAGGGCACCGATTTCTCGGCCTTGTCCTCCAGTTGAAATGCGCGAAAGGCCAGCATGATGATGATCGGCGGGGCCAGGAAGCAGAACCGGCCGATCATACGATAGGCAAGGGCTGCGAGCGCGCAGCCCAGCGCGAAAAGGAATAGAGCCGGTATCAGCCGCTTCAGCCGGCGTTTCAACGGCGCCTTGTCGATCGCGCCGCCGAAGACGAGGTCGGTCACGTCGAGCATGATCTGCGTCGTCGTGCCGGTCATTAGCGTGGAAGGCGGAAGATCGGGCAGGTGAACCCGGTGGACGGCGTTCTGTATCGCCATGGCGACGACAAGGGTCATGCCAGTGATGATTTCACCGGCACTGTTTGCGGCTGTCGGCAGCAGGAATACCAGCGCAGCGGCCGCCGCAAACAACGCGAACTGCAATTTCAGAAGAACAGGAACCACCGCGCGCTCATGTCGCCCGAGCCAGCGCGCGAAATAGCGCGCCGCCATGACGGAAGCGCAGAAGACAGGCAGCGCCAGCGCCTTGGCCAGCAAACCGCCGGTGCCGGTCGCGATTGCAGCGCCCAGCGTCACGAAGTTGCCGGTGACGTGAGCGGTGAAAAGCCCGTGCAAGGCGACGAAGCCCATAGTGTCAACATAGCCGCCATTCAGGCTCAAGGCCGAGGCAAGCAGGGAGCGCGACATGTATCATCTCCGACCGGACCACGACCTGTTCATGACCACCGATCCGTAACGGCGGCAGCCGCGGCGACCCCGGACCGCGCCATTTTCCGACCGCGCCCGACTATCCTTGCCGCGTGAACGAACGCAGCTTAGCGGCGAAGCGTAAATACATGGTTATGCCGACCTCGGGCCAGGTTCGCACCAGGGACGATTACATGGTGAGGCTGCAACGTGGGGAAAACGACAGTCATCATGCCGAACTTAGACTTCAAGCGAGTCGGTCTTTCCGGTGAAGATCATTGCTCCGTTCGAACCTGTCGTCAGTTGCGAACACGCTGAACCGGGCCGTCTGAACCATCCCGATATCAAGTGCCCAGCTTTATCCGCCTCCATAGAAAAGCCCGCCGGTTGAAGCCGGCGGGCTCGGATTTCTGACAAACTCCATACGAGGCTGGAGCTTTTTCTATTGACGCAAAGGCGTTTGCCTTACTTGGTGGCGCCTTCGTAGAGTTCGGCGACGTAGTCCCAGTTGATGAGATTGTCGACGAAGGCTTCCAGATATTTCGGGCGGGCGTTGCGGTAGTCGATGTAGTAGGAGTGCTCCCACACGTCGACGCCGAGGATCGGCTTGGCACCGTGGACCACCGGGTTTTCGCCGTTCGGGGTCTTCATGATTTCGAGCTTGCCGTCCTTGACAGCGACCCAGGCCCAGCCGGAGCCGAACTGGCCGGTGCCTGCGGCAATGAAATCAGCCTTGAACTTGTCGTAGCCGCCGAGATCGGAGGAAATCGCGCTTTCGAGCGCGCCCGGCAGCTTGGTGCCGCCGCCATCCTTCTTCATCCACTTCCAGAAATGCATGTGGTTGAAGTGCTGGGCGGCATTGTTGAAGAGCGGCTGGTTGGAGCCGTAGGCCTTGACCATGACATCCTCGACGGAAAGACCACCGAGACCCGCTTCTTCCGCCAGCTTGTTGCCGGTGGTTACATAGGTGTTGTGGTGCTTGTCGTGGTGGAATTCGAGCGTCTCGGCCGACATGTAGGGGGCGAGCGCGTCGTAGGCGTAAGGCAGATCGGGCAGTTCAAAAGCCATGTTCAATACTCCTCAGTTAATAAATTGACGCTTGCGGGTTACATAGGAAGCCCTTCCGGGAAGGGCAACCGTCAAGCCCGGAAATATCCGGGCAAATTGCCGGAAGGAAAGGGCGTTCGGCGGCATTCCGGTACGCCCCCGCCTGCCGGCGAAGCAGCCGGCAAGGGTATCCTAGCCCTCCGGCAGCTTGTAGGCGAGGATATAATCGCCCGTCTCGGTGCCGACCGAGCCGTGGCCGCCGGCGACGATCAGCACGTATTGGGTGCCGTCCGCGGTCTCGTAGGTCATCGGCGTCGCCTGGCCGCCGGCGGGCAGCCGGGCTTCCCAGAGCTGTTCGCCGGTGGTCACGTCATAGCCGCGGATATAATTGTCCATGGTCGCGCCGAGGAAAGCCACGCCGCCGCGTGTCATGATCGGGCCGCCAATGCCGGGAACGCCCATTTTGATCTTCAGCGGCAGCGGCGTCATGTCCTGGATCGTGCCGTTCTTGTGCTTCCACACGATCTCGCCGGTGGTCAGGTCCGCGCCCGCCACATAGCCCCATGGCGGCGCCTGGCAAGGCACGCCGAGCGGGCCGAGCAGGGTGGAGAAGGACACGGCATAATCGGCGCCATTGTTGGAATTGATGCCCTGCGTGGCCACGCCCGGCGTCGATTTCGGCACCAGCGTGGAGGTGTAGGCCATGTAGACCGGCATCGCGAACATCACCTGCCGCTCCGGATCGACGGCGACCGAGCCCCAGTTGAGCGTGCCGAAATTGCCGGGATAGACGATCGTGCCATTTGTCGACGGCGGCGTGTAGCGGCCCTCGTAATTGTATTGCTTCAGCTTGATGCGGCAGACGAGCTGGTCGAGCAGGCTCGCCCCCCACATATCCTTGCCCTCAAGCTTCGGCGGATTGAAGGAAAGCGCCGAGACCGGCTGGGTCAAGGACAGGTTCTCGCCTTCAAGCCCGCCGTCCTGGGGTGCGGGAACCTCCTTCACGGGGAGGATCGGCTCGCCGGTTTCGCGGTTCAGCACGAAGACCTCGCCCTGCTTGGTCGCCTGCACCAGCGCCGGCACGGTCTCGCCGTCGATCGTCAGGTCGAGAAGGGCGGGCTGGGCCGGCACGTCCATGTCCCAGAGGTCGTGGTGGACGGTCTGGAAATTCCAGACGGGCTCGCCGGTCTCGGCATCGAGAGCCACAACGGAAGAAGAATATTTCTCGACCGCGGGCGAGCGGTTGAGGCCGATCTGATCCGGCGTGCGGTTGCCGATCGGGGCGTAGATCAGGCCGAGATCGCTGTCGCCGGACATCACCGACCAGCTGTTCGGCGAGTTCTTGGTGTAGGTTTCGTCCGGGCCGAGCGGCTCGGTTTGCTCCGGATTGCCGGTATCGAAGTTCCAGATCAGTTCACCGGTATCGATGTCATAGGCGCGGATCACGCCGGACGGGCTGTCGGTCGAGTAATTGTCGTTGACCGAGCCGCCGACCACGATCTTGCCGTTTATCGCCAGCGGCGGCGATGTCGAGTAGTAATACCCCTGCGTCTTGTAGGGCATGTTTTTCTGAAGCTGCAGCGTGCCGTTGTCGGCGAAATCCGCGCAGATCGTGCCGTCTTCGGCATTGAGTGCGATCAGACGGGCATCGGAGGTCGGCAGGTAGACGCGGGTCTTGCAGCGCTCGCCCTCTGCCATGTCGGGGTCATCGTAATAGGTCACGCCCCGGCAGGTCTGGTGCTGGCGGTTGCCGTCGACAGGAACCTTGGGGTCGAATTTCCATTTCTCCTCGCCGGTCTTGGCATCGAAGGCCATCGCCCAGCTATGCGGGGTGCAGACATAGAGCGTGTCGTCCACCATCAGCGGGGTATTCTCATAGGTGGTCTCGACGACGTCGTTGGGCCCCATCATGTCGCCGGTCTGGATCTGCCAGGCAAGCTCCAGGTCGCCGATATTCTCCGGGGTGATCTGGTCGAGCGGCGACCAGCGCTGGCCCCTTTCGGTGCGGCCATAGCCATGCCATTCGCCGTCAGGAACGGCGTCCGCCGTTTCGGCGCTGGCGCTGCGGGCGCCCGGCAGAGACCCCTTGATCGCATGCGGGTCGGTGAACAGCGAGATGACCGCGACCACCATCGATACGAGAACCGCGGCAACCAGCGGCCACGGGCCGGCGCGGGCGGGTTTGTCTTTTTCGGGAAAGCCATAATCATCGCGCAGGATCGGCCGGCGCACCCAGGGCAGAAGCAGCCACAGGCCGAGAAGCACGACGAGTCCGCCGCGCGCGCCAAGCTGCCACCAGTCGAAGCCGACCTCCAGCAGCGCCCAGACCAGCGTTATCAATATGGTTGCGGCATAGACCCAGTAGGCAAGCGCGGAGCGGGTCAACACAAAAAACGCGGTCGCCAGAAATGCGGCGCCCGCAATCAAATAAAACCAGCTGCCGCCGAGCGTGATCAGCCAGATGCCGCCGCCGCCCAGAAAAAGGCCGATCGCGGCGAAAATGAATGTCGTCAGAATAATCATTGAAAAGGCCCCCGTAGATGCGTGTCTCATGCGGATGGCGCCGGCGTCATCCGCGGACATGGAAAGCCGGCCCCGTTCCGGGACGGACCTGAAGGCATAACGACGCGTGCGGCGGAATGTTCCTGACGACTTCGTTTCGAAGATCAGGGCAGCAGCCGGCCTTTTCTGGCGGAGGCTTCCAGGCGTTTTATATCGTTCTCGAAATCAAGCATCTTCCGGGCGCGTTCCAGTGCCTGGGCGGAGTAGCTGCGCGCATGCTCGCCATAGCCGGCGAAGGGCAGCAGCGACAGCGATTCAAAGGCATGCTGCAGCCGCAGGCCCACCTCCACCTTGTCCGCGCCGTCGCGGGAAATGCCTGTAAACGCCGCATCGAAGAAATCGTCGGTCTCGATCGCCGGAATGAAGACGCGGCCGTGGTGCACGTCCGCTTCGGCCTTTTTGCCCGAGGCCATGATCCGCACGAGATTGCCGATCACGTCGATCGCCGTGCCCGGATCGTTGATGCCGGGGGAGAGCGCCCGCATGGCGATCTGGGAGAGCACCGTCAACCCGTAAAGCGGGTCCTGATCATAGCTGCGGGCATTGCCGATGGTAAAGGCGCCGCGCAGCGCCTTCTGCGTCTCCTCATCGATCGCGTTGTCGTCGGGAAGCGCGATCCCGGCGATATGGCGTCCGGGCGTCACGAAGGCCCCGGGGCGCTCTAGTACGTGGATATTCGCCTCGAGCCGATCCGCGATGTCATCGAGCGCCGGGACATCGATAAAGCGCAGATAGCCGATCTGGTCATGCTCGACCATCACAAGCCCATCGGGACGTTTGTCCTTTTGCGGGCGGGCATGCAGATAGGGCGCGCGGCGATAGTGCTCCATCGAGGGGCAGGCGGCCGATTCCACCTGGGAAATGGTCTTGGTGACCTGGCCGAGATGGCCGAGATAGTTGATCCAGCGCAGCATCGTCACCACGATCAGCACGATGACCGCGATGGTGACGAGGAACAGGATCATCCGGCCGCCGCCGCCATAAAGCGAGGTGTTGAGCGCGATCAGCCCGACAAGACTGAAGATGAAGGCGCCGAGGAAGGTCGAGAGCGCCGACTGGGCGATCCGGTCCTGCAACAGCGTGCCGACGGCGCGCGGCGTGGCGTTGCTGGCGGCCGCCGTCGAGGCCTGCACCAGCGTGTTCAGCGAAAACACCAGCACCGACAGCATGCTGGAGGCGATGATGGTCAGCAGGCTGTTGACCGCGCTGCGGCCGATAATGTCCTGAAGACTGTCTGGGATAAGGGGATCGGCCATGATGCCGAGCAGGGCCGTCATGATGGCGGCGACGCAATAGAGCGATGCGACGAACCACACCTGGCGCATCGCCTGGAGCACCAACCACCAGGTCTTTGACATTTCGAATTTCATTCGGCTTTGCCCCTTCCACTCATGACACGAAACGTGCGGCGGAGCCTGTCGGTTCCGCGCAGGGGCAGCGCGAGGGGGCCGGAACCCGGGCCGGGCTTCAGATCTCTGCCTTGCCGACGCCCTTCAGCGCGAAGGCGTATGCGAGCGCCTTTTCCTCCAGCCGCTGGAACCGGCCGGATGCGCCGGCATGGCCCGCGTCCATATTGGTTCTGAGCAGGATCGGCGCGGTGCCGGTTGTGGTCTCGCGCAGCTTCGCGACCCATTTCGCCGGCTCCCAATAAGTCACGCGCGGGTCCGTGAGGCCGGCAAGCGCCAGAATGGCGGGATAGGGCTTCGCCGCCACATTGTCGTAGGGGCTGTAGCTCGCGATATAGTCATAGGCCTCTTCGGAGGCGATCGGGTTGCCCCATTCATTCCACTCCGGCGGGGTCAGCGGCAGGGTGTCGTCCAGCATCGTGGTCAGGACGTCGACGAACGGGACGCCCGCGATGATGCCGGCGAATTTCTCCGGCGCCATGTTGACGACGGCGCCCATCAGCATGCCGCCGGCGGACCCGCCTTCGGCCACGATCCTGCCATGGCTGGTGAAGCCTTCGGCGACCAGCGCATCGGCGGCGGCGATGAAATCGGAGAAGGTGTTCTTCTTGTTGCCCATCTTGCCGTTCTCATACCAGGCAAACCCCTTGTCCTTGCCGCCGCGGATATGGGCGATGGCATAGACGAAGCCGCGATCGACCAGCGACAGGCAATTGGTGGAAAACGAGGCCGGAATGGAGATGCCGTAAGCGCCATAGCCGTAAAGCAGGCAGGGCGCGGTGCCGTCGAGCGGCGTATCCTTGCGATAGACGATGCTGACGGGCACCAGTTCGCCATCGGCGGCCTTCGCCTGGATACGGCGGGTGACATAGTCGTCCGGGTTGTGGCCGGAAGGCACTTCCTGCGTCTTCAGCAGGGTCCGTTCGCGCGTCGCCATGTTGTAGTCATAGAGCTGGCTCGGCGTCGTCATCGAGGAATAGGAAAAGCGGATCGTGTCCGTGTCATATTCGGCAGCGCCCTGAAGGCCGAGGGAATAGGCCTCCTCATCGAAAGCGATGGCGTGTTCCTCCCCGGTTGCCCGGTCGCGGATGACGATGCGCGGCAGGCCCGCGAACCGTTCCAGCCAGACCAGATGCCGCGCGAAGGCCGTATGCGCAAGGATCAGCCGGCCCTCTTCATGCGGCACGACCTCCTTCCAGTTTTCCTTGCCGGGCGCGCTGACCGGGGCTTCCATGATTTTGAAATCCTTGGCCCCGCCGTCATTGGTCAGGATGTAGAACACGTCGCCGCCCTCGGTGACGTCATATTCCACCATGGTTTCCCGCGCCGCCACCAGCGCGGGCTCGGCGTCGAGGTCCGAGGTCGGGATGATCCGGACCTCGGAGGTCTGGTGATCGTGGATGTCGATAGTGATGAAATCATCGAGCAGCGAGCCGGCAATGCCGACGAAGAAGCCGGGATCGCTTTCCTCGTAGACCAGGCGGTCGTCTGCCTGCTTTGTCCCAATCACGTGATGGAAGACCTTCGAGGGGCGGTGGTTGTCGTCGACCTCGGTATAAAAGAAACTCTTGCCATCGGGCGCCCAGACGCCGCTGCCGCCGGTATTCTCGATCCTGTCCTCAATATCCTTGCCGGTTTCAAGGTCGCGAACCTTCAGCGTGTAGAACTCCGATCCCTTGTCGTCATAGCTCCAGATCGCGCGGCAGTGATCCGTGGTCTGGTCGAAGCCCCCGAGATCGAAATAGGCCTTGCCCCTGGCCTCCATGTCGCCGTCGAGCAGGATTTCGCGGATGCTTTCGTCATTGACGTCGCCATTGCGTGGGATGCGGAAGAAATAGGGTTGTTCGGCTCCGGTGCGAAACGCCGTGCCGTAGGCATAGGGCCCTTCCTTCATCGGCACGGAACTGTCGTCCTCCTTGATCCGGCCGCGCATCTCCGCAACCAGCTTTTTCTGCAGCGCTTCGGTGTCGGCCATCGCGGCCTTCATATAGGCGTTCTCGGCCTCCAGATGCGCGCGGATATCGGCTTCCAGGATCGTCGGATCCTTGAACATCGCCTGCCAGTTGGCGGCCCTCAGCCAGGCGTAGTCATCCGAGCGGGTTTTGCCGTGGCGGGTGTCGCTGAAGGCTTTTTTGATTGCCTTGGGAGCATCGGGCAGCGTCTTGAAGGGGGTCACGGGCAGGCCTTTCGGGTCATTCATGTCGGCGCAAGATAGGGGGGCTTAAGGGCGACATCAAGCGCGGGTCTCAGACTTGCCGCATTCGGCTGCTCTGTGCTTACAATATGGGATGCGCTTGCGGATGCCGATTACAGGACGGAAGCGCCAAAGACAGATTTCCATGAACGGAGACAGAGACTTGACCAAGGCCTTGCTTGCGCTGCTGACGCTGACGCTCATTGCTACGCCTGCCCTCGCCATCAGCCAGCGGATCGAAAACGAACTCGACCGGCTCGATCCCGAGGAAAAACTGGAGCAGCGCTGCGACGTGGAGGCGCTGAGCCGGATCGACGCGGCGCGCAAGGACATGACGCCCGACAAGGTGATTGCCTACACATTCGCGCCGACAAAGGTGCATGGCACGACCATCGATGCGCCGGGCGCGGCCGTGCGCTCGCATGGTCACTGGTACAGGCTCTCCTACCACTGCGCGACGGCAAGCGATGAGATCGCGGTCAAATCCTTCAGTTTCAAGCTCGGCGAGGAAATTCCGCGCAGCGCCTGGGAGCGTCTTTACCTTTATCCGTAAGTCCGGTCGGCCTGAACGATCCGCAATTGCGCACATGAAAACGCCCACCGGGGGAGGAGGATCCGGTGGGCGTCATCGTGGTGATCGGCGATTTGGGAGGAGGAGGATCGCCGATCCTGATCGAAGGGGGCCGGGAGGAGGATAGCACCCTTCGAAAACTTGTCAGATCGCGTCCTTGCGGGCGACGCGACGGATATCAGAGCGGCTGATACCGAGGTCGGAAAGTTCGCGATTGCTCATGCGGCCAAGCTCGGCGACGGTTTCGCGATACTTGAGCCAGTTGTTGAACGAGCGTTGAATGTTCATGTTGCGGCTCCTTTCTTGTGTTCGGTGCGCTGTTGTTGATTGGATATATACAGAGCCTGTCGGCCCCGAGGCAGGGGGGTAATAGCATTGCCCCTATGCATAAAACGCAAGGCTCGCAACGGGTGCCCTTTTAGTAGGCAGTGTGCCCAACGGGTAAGCGCTGAAGGGGGCAAGGCATGGTGCGTTCGCGCGTGATCGCCGACCCGCGGCAGTCGCCCTTCTCCACGACGAGGCCGCGACAACACCGCAGGCTGTTCATTGGTCGGGGCGGAGCGGGCGGCGAAACCGTCGGGGTCTTCGGCAATCCTGGGCCCGGGCCAAACATGACAAATGCGTCGTCTTCTTGAAACGCGCCTGGCGGCGCACCAGTTCAACATTCTCTCTCGCGGTCGAGGCCGCATTGCCCGGTCGGCCGCAAGCCAGACCGGGCTTTTTTATTTGCGTCGCCGGCGGCCGATTGTGGCGAGCGTCGGCTCGGCGGCAAGCAGGCGGCGTGTATAGGCTTCGCGCGGGTTGTCGAGCAGTTGGGGGACCTGTCCTTCCTCCACCACGCGACCGGCCTGCATCACCACGGCGCGGTCGCAGATCTCGCCGACGACGGCGATGTTGTGGGTGATCAGCAGCACCGACAGGCCGTGTTCGGCGCGCATCTTGAGAATGAGCCGGAGGATCTGCGCCTGCACCGTCACATCCAGCGCCGAGGTCGGCTCGTCGGCGACCAGCAGTTTCGGGCGGGTGATCAGCGCGCGGGCGATCGCGATCCGCTGGCGCTGGCCGCCGGAAAATTCATGGGGGTAGAGATCGATATCCCGCGCCTTCAACCCGACCTCTTCCAGAAGGGCTGCCACCCGCATCCGCCGGGCCTTGCCGGTCGGGGCGTCGGGATCAAGCGCCAGCGGCTCGGCGATGATGCGGCCGATCGTCTGGCGCGGGTCGAGCGCGCTGTAGGGGTCCTGAAACACCATCTGGAAATGACGCCGCAGCTTGCGGAGATCGCGCGGCCGCTGCGAAAACAGGTCGGCGCCCGCAAACAGCACCCGACCCGCGCTCGGGCGGTCGAGCGCCATGACCAGCCGGGCAAGCGTCGATTTTCCGGACCCGCTCTCGCCGACAATGCCGAGGATCTCGCCGGGTTCGATGGCGATCGAGACATCGTCCAGAGCGGTGTGCCCGCCATAATGCCGGGTCAGTCCCACTGTTTGAAGCAGCGCGGTCACGACCCGTCCTCCAGTCCTGCGCGGACCCTTCGGGGCAGGGCGGCCAGCAGCGCGCGGGTATAGGCGTGGGCGGGATGGCGCAGCACATTCTCGGTCTCGCCCTCTTCCATCTTCTCACCGTCATGCATCACCAGAACCCGATCGGACATGCGGGCGATGACGCCGATATCGTGGGAGATCAGGATCAGGCCGATGTCGAGCTCGGCGACGAGGTCGTCGAGAATGTCGAGGATCTCGGCCTGCACGGTGACGTCGAGCGCCGTGGTCGGCTCGTCGGCGATCAACAGTCCGGGTTTGAGCGCCAGCGCGATCGCGATGCCGACCCGCTGGCGTTCGCCGCCGGAAAGTTCGTGCGGATAGGAATTTATTCTCGTTTTCGCGTCGCGGATACGGACCATGTCCATCAGCCGCATGGCTTCCAGTCTCGCTTCGGCCCGGGAGATCGGACGATGAAGCCGCAGCGCCTCGGCGATCTGGCTGCCGGCGGTCATTGCCGGGTTCAGCGCGGTCATCGGCTCCTGAAAGATCATCCCGATCTTTGCGCCGCGCAGTCGGGTGAGCTGCCGCTCCGGCAGCGCCAGCAGGTTTTCGCCGTCGAGCAGGATTTCACCCTCTACCAGGGCCGTTCGCGGCAGCAGGCCGATCACCGCCAGCGCCAGCACCGATTTGCCGGACCCGCTTTCGCCGACAATGCCGAGCGTCTCGCCCTTTGCCAGCGACAGGTCGATGCCGTGCAGCACCTCGCGCCGTCCACCGCGACGGTCGGCAAAACTGATGGTGAGATCGCGGATATCGAGCATCACCTTGCCTCGCGCGGGTCGGTCAGGCGGCCAAGGCCATCGCCCAGAAGGTTGAGGCCGAGGACCGAGAAGGCGATCGCAAGGCCGGGGGCGAGCACCAGATGCGGGGCGCTCGCGAGATAGGTCTGGGCATCGGCCAGCATCCGCCCCCAGCTCGGCGTCGGCGGGGCAACGCCGAGGCCGAGGAAGGAAAGCCCGGCCTCGGTGAGGATCGCAAGCCCGGTCTGGATCGCGACCTGCACGATGATCTGGGCGGCGATATTGGGCAGCACGTGTTCGAGCGTGATCCGCGTTCCGGTCTTGCCGGCCATGCGGGCGGCGAGGATATAGTCGCGCGCCCAGATCTGCAGCGCCGCGCCCCGGCTGACGCGGGCGAAGACCGGCACCATGAACAGCGCGATCGCGGTGATGGTGGTCACCGGCCCGCCGCCCAGCACCGCGGCCAGCAACAGGGCAGACAGCACCGGCGGGAAGGCGAAGACGATATCGTTGACGCGCATGATCGCGGCCTCGACCACCCCCCGACGCGCCGCCGCCATCGCGCCCAGCACGGTGCCGAATGTTCCGCCGATCGCGACCGCGGAGAACGCGATCGACAGCGAGGTCCATGCACCGGCCATGATCATCGACAATTCGTCGCGGCCGAACTGGTCGGCGCCGAAAAGCCCGCCGGGACCGGGGCCCTTGAGGCGGGCGGGAATGTTGATCGCGGCGGGATCCATCGGCGTCCAGAACCGGCTGAGGATCGCCGCAGCGACCAACACGGCGGTGATGACGCCGCCGATGATGAGAGGCAGGTGTCTCATCGCGTGGCCTTCAGGCGCGGATCGATCACCGCGTAAAGCGTGTCGACCGCGAAATTGAGGCCCATGACGATCACGGCGAACAGCAGCGCGACATTCTGGATCACGATCAGATCGCGCTGGGCAAGCGCCTGATAGGCGAGCGTGCCGAGGCCGGGCAGGGTGAAGACGTTTTCCACCAGCACGGTGCCGGCCATCAGCACCGAGATCTGCATGCCGAGCATGGTGACCACCGGGATCAGCGCGTTGGGCACGACGTGACGCCACAGCGCCCGCATCCGGCTTGCGCCCTTGGCGCGCGCCGTGCGCACGAAATCCTCGCGTGCCACGTCGATGACGGCGGTGCGCGTCACCCGCGTCAGCACCGCGGCCTGGGGGATGGCAAGCGCGATCGCGGGCAGCGTTAGCGCGGTGATGGCGGGCAGGAAACCAGCCTGCCAGCCCGGAAAACCGCCGGTCGGAAACCAGCCAAGCGTCAGCGCCACGCCGAGGATCAGGAGCAGGCCGATCCAGAAGCCGGGTACGGCAATACCGATCTGGGAAAAGAATGTCGCGACGATATCCGCCGGCCCGCCTGGCCGCTGGCCCGCGAAGACGCCAAGCGGCAGGGCGATCGCCAGCGACAGCGCCACGGCGTAACCGGCCAGCGGCAGGGTGACGGCGAGGCGCTCGCCGATCAGCGCGGCAACCGGCGTCGAATAGGTATAGGAAAGGCCGAGATCGCCGCGCGCGAGACCCGCCAGCCAGTCGCCGTAGCGCAGGAGGAAGGGCTGGTCGAGGCCGAGCTCGCGGCGCAGTGCCGCAAGCGTATCGGGGGCCGCCGAGGTGCCGAGCATGATTTCCGCCGGATCGCCCGGAACCGCCGCCATCACCGCGAAAATGATGAAGGAGACCGCCAACAGGCTTGCGGCGAGAAAGACAAGATTGCCGGCGATGCGCCGCACCGCCGGACGGGTTTGCAACACGGTCTACTTGCTCCAGTGCACGCCGGTCATGTCGTTGGAGGGAACCGGCTCATTGACCCACAGCCCCTCGAGGTCCGCGTTCCAGACGCCGATCTTGGGCCAGGCATAGAGAAACAGCGCCGGCACATCCTCGGCAAGGATTTCCTGCGCTTGTCTATAGCCGGCAAGCCGCTCCTCTTCGCTGGTGGCGTCGGCGATCGCCGTCATCGTCGCGTCGAATTCCGGGTTGTCATAATTGAAATAGTAGGGATCGCGGGCATAGATGCCGATATCGAGCGGCTCGGCATGGCCGATAATCGTCATGTCGTAATTGGTGTCCTTGAACACATCCTGCAGCCATTTCGCCGGAAATTCGGAGGATTCGATCGTGGCGGTCACGCCGATCTGGGCGAAATAGGCCTGCATGATCTCCGCCGCCCGTTCGGCATAGCCCCGGTTCGGCGCCTTGATGGTGAATTGCAGGCCATCGCCATAGCCGGCCTCGGCCAAAAGCGCCTTCGCCTGTTCCGGATCATAGGGCAGCACGCCGGTGAGGTCTTCATAACCCGCATCCGACGGCGAGAAATGGCTGCCGATCGGCGTGCCGTAACCGGAATTGGTGGCATCGATGATCGCCTGCCGGTCGATCGCCATCATCAGCGCCCGGCGGACCCGGCGATCGTCAAAGGGCGGCTTGGCGTTGTTCATGCCGGCGACGACTTCCATGCCGGTGGTGCCGGGCACGACATCGAAGGCGTCATTGGTCTCGAAGGTGCTGACGAGTTCGGGGGCCGCGAATTCCGGTATGGCGTCGACCCCGCCGGAGGTGAGGGCCGCGGCCTGTGCCTGCGCGTCGGAAATGAAGCGGAAGGTCACGGTTTCAAGCACCGGTTTTTCGCCCCAGTAATTCGGGTTCCGGGTGAGGGTGACCTGGTTGCCCTTCTTCCATTCGCCGAACTCGAACGGCCCGGTGCCCACCGGAACGGTGGCGTTGGTCGCCTCGCTGTCCGGCTCCACCATCACGGCGGCGGGAAAGCCGAGCCAGTAGAGCAGGTCGTAGGCGGGACGGGAAAGGGTGAGCACCAGCGTGTGTTCGTCGGGCACTTCGGCGGTTTCGATCGCGCTGTAAAGCGCCTTCTGCGGATTGACGCTGTCGTCGGCGATGATGCGGTCGATCGAATATTTCGCGGTTTCGGCGGTGAACGGCTTGCCGTTGTGGAAGGTCACGCCCTCGCGCAGTTTGAACGTGTAGGTCAGCCCGTCTTCGGAAACCGCCCATTCCTCGGCAAGCTGCGGGGCGATGTCGCCGTTCTCGTCCACCGTTGTCAGCCCCTCGAACAGGTTCTTCCAGACCACCTGGCCGATCGCGACCGGGGCGGCGGCCGTCGGGTCGAGCCCGGTCGGCTCGATCGCCATGCCGACAATGACGTCGCTGCGCGGGGCGGCAAGCGCCGGTGCGGCAATGAGGCCGGCGGCCAGCGCGGCTGCGGCGAGGGTTGTGAATGTGCGGGGCATGCGCTCCTCCAAGCGGTGTCAGGTGGGAGCGTCTATAGCGGGAAGGCGGGAGATGTGTAAATATTTCAGGGAAATTTCGAAATTAGTGTAACGAATTTCGGTACACTAATTTCGACGCCATCTCGCTGTATTGGTCACTTGCGGGCTGACCACAACGACCGACGCTTTCGGCTGTGGAGTGGGGCAGCGCGCTGACGGACAGGCGCCGGCTGCCTCAGCGAAAATCGAAGGCCGAAAGGCCGGCGACCATTTCGTCGAGGCCGAGCGGTCGCGTCACCGGCGGTTCGGCGCGCGACAGGCAGCCGATCCGCTCGCAGAGCCGGCAGACCGGGCCAATCGGCGTGGCGGGTTGTTCCGGCCTGGCGTAGACCGTCGCCGCGGCGTGCTCGTAGGACAGACCGAGGAGCAGTGCGGTCAGATGCGGCCGTTCGCCGGATGCCGGCTCCGGCCCCTCCACCGTGCGCGACAGCGTCAGGAACTCCGCGCCATCCGGCATTGCGGCCCGCTGGACGATCAGCCGACCGGCCCGCGCGAAGGCGTCATAGACATCGAGCCTCGGACATTCGCCGCGAAAGCCGCCTTCACCGATCCGCCGCAGTATGTTGCCGGCGACATCGATTTCCATGGCGAAGAAAGGCGGGCCGGCATTGTCCGGCCGTTGCAGGCTGACCAGCCGTGTCGCCGCCTGGGCGAAGGACACGCCGAAGCGACCGGCCAGAAGCGAGATGTCGTAACGGTCCCTACGGGCGGCCTCCACGAACGGACCGTAGGGCATCAGCAGCGCATGGGCGGCGTAGCGGGCAAGTTCGAACCGCGCGATCCGCCGCGCCTCGTCGCCGGAGAGCGCCAGCGCCTCGATTGCTTCGGCAATTTCGTCCCGGAAGGCCAGCAGCGCCGCTTCGATCGCGATCTCGCGCTGGCGGTCATGGGGCGAGAACCGCGCGGAAATGAACAGCCGCATGGTGTGGCGGTCGAACCGGCGGCCGAGATTGACCATGGCATGCGGCGGCAGCACGCGGACGGCGATGCCGTGCTGTGCGCGCAGCCAGTCCTTGAGCGCGGCCGACATTTCGTCGCCCGGCGCAAGCTCCGCATGCAGCGCCTCGGCGGCGCGGTCGAGCGCGTCGAAATACCATGGCCGCCGCGACAGCGCCTCGCGCACCTCGTCATGCGGCAATCGCCTTCCGGCAAGGTGTGTCTGGCGGCCCTCCTCGGCGAGAAGCGCCGTCAGGTCGGACAGGCGGGCGGCCTGTTCCTGATAGGCGCGGTAGAGCTTCATCATGCCGATCGCCGCATTGGGTGCTGCCTCGGCGACCTCCACCAGTTCCTGGTCGCCGGGCAGCTCGCCGGAAAGCAGCGGGTCGGCGAATACCGCCTTGAGCTGGCCGATCGTCCCGCCGGTTTCGCCCTGCAGCGAGGCGATATCGACATCGTAGACGGCGGCGAGCTTCAGCAGCAATTGCACCGTCAGCGGTCGCTGGTTGCGCTCGATCAGGTTGAGATAGGAGGGCGAGATCGACAGCGCCTCCGCCATCGCGGTCTGTGTCAGTTCCATCTGCTTGCGCAGCCTGCGGAGCCTGGGGCCTGCGAATATCTTGCTTTCCGCCATCGCAAAATCCTTTTACAAAATTAACAGATTTACAAGAACGTTCTGTAAAGCAACCGACAGTATAACCCGATTTCGGGCCGATGAAAGCCTGTTTCATTGGATATAACCCCGAATTTTCGTTAAGTCTGTCACATCGATAAAGATTGTCTCGGGTCGAGACTGAATTGAATATCGAAGTGAGGAGAAAATCATGTCGGAATTTTACAAACTTGTCGAAGGCGCGGTCGAAGGTCGGTTCGACGGGATCGAGCGGCCTTATAGTGTCGAGGACGTGAAGCGCCTGCGCGGTTCCATGCCGATCCGCGCCACGCTCGCGGAGGACGGCGCGAAGCGCCTGTGGTCGCTGATCCATGACGAGGATTTCGTCAACGCGCTCGGCGCGCTCTCGGGCAATCAGGCCATGCAGATGGTCCGCGCCGGGCTGAAGGCGATCTATCTCTCCGGCTGGCAGGTCGCCGCCGACGCCAACACCGCCTCGGCGATGTATCCCGACCAGTCGCTCTATCCGGCCAATGCCGGCCCCGAGCTCGTCAAGCGCATCAACAAGACGCTGCAGCGCGCCGACCAGATCGAGGTTTCGGAAGGCGAGGGGCTTTCGGTCGATACCTGGTTCGCGCCGATCGTGGCCGATGCCGAGGCCGGCTTCGGCGGTCCGCTCAACGCCTTCGAGATCATGAAGGCCTATATCGAGGCCGGTGCGGCGGGCGTCCATTTCGAGGACCAGCTTGCCTCGGAAAAGAAATGCGGCCATCTCGGTGGCAAGGTGCTGATCCCGACCTCGGCCCATATCCGCAACCTGACGGCGGCACGTCTCGCCGCCGATGTCATGGGCGTGCCGACGCTGGTGATCGCCCGAACCGACGCGGAGGCCGCCAAGCTCCTGACCTCGGATATCGACGAGCGCGACCGGCCCTTCGTCGATTACGATGCCGGACGCACGCCGGAAGGTTTCTATCAGGTTCGCAACGGACTGGAATCCTGCATCGCCCGCGCGGTCGCCTATGCGCCCCATTGCGATCTGATCTGGTGCGAGACTTCGAAGCCCGATCTGGAACAGGCGAAGCGCTTTGCCGAGGGCGTGCACAAGGCGCACCCCGGCAAGCTTCTGGCCTATAACTGCTCGCCGTCGTTCAACTGGAAGAAGAACCTGGACGAGGCCGATATCGCCCGCTTCCAGCGTGAGCTTGGCGCCATGGGCTACAAGTTCCAGTTCATCACGCTGGCGGGCTTCCATCAGCTCAACTACGGCATGTTCGAACTCGCCCGCGGCTACAAGGAGCGCCAGATGGCGGCCTATAGCGAGCTTCAGCAGGCGGAATTCGCGGCAGAGCGGAACGGCTACACCGCGACCCGTCACCAGCGCGAGGTCGGCACCGGCTATTTCGATGCGGTGTCGATGGCGATCACCGGCGGCGCCGGTTCCACCACCGCAATGGGAGAATCCACCGAAACCGCCCAGTTCGAGGCAGCAGAATAGGCAAGGGAGGAATGAGCAATGACACCGAAACTCAACGTCAAGGAACGCGCCGAGGCGCAATCGGGCGAAATGTCCGCCGAGCAGCAGGCCGCAATCCGCATGGTCGCCAATGATCTCCACCGGCTGAACCAGGCGGTGATGCGCGCGGTCGATGCCGGCGTCTCGGTCGAGATCATCCGCTCGGCCCGCCACCATGGCGGCGGCAAGTGGGGCGACCTGCTGACGCCGATCATCATCGCCGGCGCCGCAGCCGCACCGGCGCCGGAGGAAAACCTCAGCGCCCATTGAGCAAGCGCATCGCGACAAGGCGCGCCCCTTTGACGAGGGGCGCGCTTAGTTTGTTATCAAAGCTTGCCCAACTCTCCGTCGTCATCCTCGGGCTTGACCCCAGGGGCCAGGCAGCGCTTTCCGAGTGGCCCGGATGCTCGGGTCAAGCCCGAGCATGATACATGAGAAGGGAGGTCGCGATTCTCGCCAACAGCGCGGCGGGTGAGACGATCTTCTTTCCCAAGCCCAAGCTTACGCGCTCTGGCGGCGGTCGCCCTGGCGGTTGCGCGGGCGGCGGTTCTTGGCCGGGCGGTTGCGGTTGGCGCCCTCGCGGGGCGCGCCGTCACGCGGGCCGCCATTGCGGGCTTCGCCCTGGCGCGGACCGCCATTGGCGGAAGGGCGGGCCCGGCGGGCGGGTTTTCCGTTTCCGGCGCCGCCGCGACCACGGCCATTGCCGCGCGCCGGGCGCTCGGCCATGGCATGGGGTTCGCCACTCGCCACGGTGATCTCGATGCCGGTCAGCTTCTGGATATCGCGCAGCAGCGCCGATTCCTCGGGCGTGCAGAACGCGATCGCCTTGCCTTCCTTGCCGGCGCGCGCGGTGCGGCCGATACGGTGGACATAGGCGTCGGCCACTTCCGGCAGATCGTAGTTGTAGACATGGGTGACGCCGGGCACATCGATGCCGCGGGCGGCGACGTCGGTTGCGACCAGGACGTTGATCTCGCCGGTCTTGAACGCCTTGAGCGCGCGTTCGCGTTGACCCTGGCTCTTGTTGCCATGGATCGAGGCGGTGGCGAAGCCGCGGCTGTCGAGATGCTTCATCAGCTTCTCGGCGCCGTGCTTGGTGCGCAGGAAAACGATCGCGCGGCCTTCGGGATTGTTGGTGAGTTCCTGACGCAGGATCTCGACCTTGTCGTTCTTGCCGGCGACGAAGTGCACGGCCTGCTCGACACGGTCGGCGGTCTTTCCGGGCGGCGTCACTTCAACGCGTTCCGGGTTGGTCAGGAAGCGCTTGGAAAGCTCGGCGATCGATTTCGGCATGGTGGCCGAAAACAGCATGGTCTGGCGCTCGTCCGGAACCAGCGACGAAATCTTCTTCAGGTCGTGAATGAAGCCGAGATCGAGCATCTGGTCGGCCTCGTCCAGCACCAGATAGCGCACGGCGGAAAGGTTGAGCGCCCTGCGGTCCAGCAGGTCGAGAAGCCGGCCGGGGGTGGCCACGAGAATGTCGGTGCCGCCTGCAAGCTGCTGCTGCTGGCGGTTGATCGATGCGCCGCCGACCACGATGTTGACCTTGAGCGGCGTCTTGCGGGCGAAGATGCGCAGGTTTTCCGCGATCTGGTTCACCAGTTCGCGCGTCGGGGCGAGGATCAGCGTCTTGACGGTTTTCGGCGCGGGTTTGCCGCCGTTGGCGAGCAGCATGTCGATGATCGGCAGGCCGAAGGCCGCCGTCTTGCCGGTGCCGGTCTGGGCAAGGCCCATCACGTCGCGGCCTTCAAGGACCAGCGGTATCGCCTTCGCCTGGATCGGCGTCGGGGTTTCATACCCCTCCGCGGCAACACGGGCGACGAGCTGGGCGGAAAGTCCAAGTGTATTAAATTCAGTCAATTCAAAAGCGCCTTTCAAGGCATGCCGAAAGCCCTCCGCGCATTGCGATCAAACGCAAATGCCGGTGGTTTCGGTTTCAAGCGCCCCGCGTGAAGTGGGAACTTATCGGTGGAAAATGCCTTCCGCGCGCCGACTGGGAGTGCCGGACTTTTCTCATGCGCTTGACCCGGACTTGACGCGACCATCTCGGGTCATCTGCGCCAGGCATGCTCACGCGGCATGCGAACAGGTGGAAAGCTGGGCTCTACATGATGCCCGGGCTGGCAAAAGTCAAGCATGATCCTTGGCATTACCGCCCGGCCGGGCGAAAACCCGCCAGCATTTCGCGCTTTCCGGCAAAGCCGGGGCGGCGTTCGACGGTGAAGCCGGCCGCCTGAAGGTTGCGGCGCACGAAGCCGGCGGCGGCATAGGTGCCGAACGTGCCGCCGGGCGCGGTATGGTCGAAGACGGCGCGCATCAGGTCTTGCGACCACATATCGGGGTTGCGGGAAGGGGCGAAGCCGTCGAGATACCAGGCGTCGAATCGGTCCGGCAGGGCGGTCAACGCCTTCAGGGCGTCGGCGCAGATGACGGTGAGGCGGGTCTGTGGGTCTGCGTCAATGGTGATGACGCCTTCGGGGCGCTCCGGCCAATGGGCGGTCAGGGCCACGCGTTCCGCATTGATCTCCGGCCAGTGCGACAGGGCGCGGTCGATATCGGCCTTTCCCAGCGGAAACAACTCGAACGAGGTGAAGGCAAGATGTCCGTCCGGCCGCCTGAGCGTCTTCCACCGCCGGAAGGTCTCGCAGAAATTCAGCCCCGTGCCGAAGCCGAGTTCGCCGATGCGGAAGGCCCCGCCCGCCTGCCAGCGTTCGCCGAGCCGGTTGGCGTCGATGAACACGTGGCCGCATTCGGCCCGCCCGTCCGCCTTGGAGAAATAGTGGTCCTGAAACGCCTCCGAAAACGGCCGGTCGCCGTCATCCCATGTTATCGCCATCTATGAGCCTGTTGCATCCGCCTGCCGTTTGTGGTCCATCGCCGGGATGAATGACGCGCCCGCCCCCTCCCGTCAAATGCCATCCGCCGACCTCGCCATCATCGGCGGCGGCATCATGGGGCTGTGGGCGGCCTATCACGCCGAAAAGGCGGGGATAGATACGCTGTTGATCGATGACGGCGGACCGGCCGCGAGCAATGGCCTGCTTGGCGCGCTGATGGCCTATATGCCGGATCAGTGGGATGAGAAGAAGCAGTTCCAGTTCGAGGCGCTTGCAGCACTCGAGGGCCATATCCGCGCGCTGGAGGCCGAGACCGGGGTTTCGGCCGGCTATCGCCGGGCCGGTCGGGTGATGCCGCTTTATGCCGAACGGCAGGTCGAGACCGCGCTCTCACGCGCCGAGGCGGCCGCCGTGAACTGGCGCGACGGCGCGCGGTGCTTCCACTGGTCCGTGGTGGATCGTCCGCCGCTCGATGGCTGGCCGGCCGTCGATCCCGCGGCGCTCGCCTATGTCCACGAAACCTTTGCCGCCCATGTTTTTCCGCGCGGCGTGGTCGCGGCGCTTCGGGCCTTTCTCGAAAATGCCCGCCATGTGCGCCGCCTGACGGCGACGGTGACGGAAATCGACGTGGTGGCGAACAGTCTCCTTCTGGCCGATGGCGGACGGGTCGGTTTCGGGCGCGTCATCGTTTCGGCCGGCATCGGCGCCTTTCCGCTGCTTCAGCCGATCTTCGCGCCGGCCGGCAAACCGCTCGGCCGCCCGGTCAAGGGACAGGCGGCGCTGTTTGCCGCAGACTGCGACCCGTCGTGGCCGATCGTGTTCGATGACGGGCTTTACGTGATCGCCCATGAAGGCGGTCGTGTCGCCGTCGGCTCGACCACGGAGGACGCGTTCGAGGATGCGGCGACGACCGACCATCGCCTCGACGCTCTGATCGCGGCCGCGCGCAAGGCCGTGCCGCTGCTGCGGGACGCGCCGGTCGCGGAGCGCTGGGCGGGCCTGCGTCCACGCGGCATCCACCGCGAACCGATGATCGGCGCGATCGATACCGCGCCGCGCGTCATCGCGCTCGGCGGCGGCTTCAAGACCAGTTTCGGCATCGCCCACCGGCTGGCGGATCACGCGGTGCGGCTTGCCACAGGCCAGCCGGTTGCGCCGCTGCCCGATATCTACGATCTTTCGATTTACCGCCGACGTGCCCACGGCGAAAAGCGATAGAGCCACTCCGCTTTCTTCGAAACGCAAAATGGCTCGATGCCTTCTGACATGCCGGGCTCTGCGATCACTGGTAGTCGATGACGATGCGGCCCTCGATTTCGCCGTGATGCATCTTGGCGAAGATCTCGTTGATGTTCTCGAGCTTGTCGGTCTTGATCGTCGCCTTGACCTTTCCGGCGCCAGCGAAGTCCAGCGCCTCCTGCAGGTCAAGCCGGGTTCCGACGATCGACCCGCGAACCGTGATACCGTTCAGCACGGTGTCGAAGATGGGCAGCGGGAAATCGCCGGGCGGCAGGCCATTGAGCGATACGGTTCCGCCGCGCTGGACCATGCCCTGCGCCTGTTCGAATGCCTTGGGCGAGACGGCGGTGACCAGAACCCCTTCCGCGCCGCCGATTTCCTTTTTCACGAAGGCCACCGGGTCCGCCTTGCGGGCGTTGACCGCCAGACTTGCGCCAAGACGCTTCGCCAGGTCGAGTTTCGCGTCGTCGATATCCACGGCAAGCACGTTCAGGCCCATTGCCTTTGCATATTGCACGGCCAGATGTCCAAGCCCGCCGATGCCCGAGATCACGACCCAGTCGCCGGGTTTGGTGTCAGTCACTTTCAGGCCCTTGTAGACCGTAACGCCTGCGCAGAGAATCGGCGCAATCTCGGTAAAGCTGACATTGTCAGGCAGGTGCCCGACATAGTTCGGATCAGCCAGAACATATTCGGCGAAACTGCCATTGACCGAATAGCCGGTGTTTTGCTGCGCTTCGCACAGCGTCTCCCACCCGCCGAGGCAATGCTTGCAGCAGCCGCAGGCGGTGTAGAGCCACGGAACCCCGACGCGGTCGCCTTCCTTGACATGGCTGACGCCGGCCCCCACGGCGACGACGTGCCCCACGCCCTCATGGCCCGGAATGAAAGGCGGCTCGGGTTTGATCGGCCAGTCACCTTCCGCCGCGTGCAGGTCGGTGTGGCAGACGCCGCTTGCGGCCATCTTGACGAGAATCTGGCCCGGCCCGACCGAGGGGACTGCGACCTCTTCCATTACCAAAGGCTTGCCGAATTGCCGGACAACGGCGGCTTTCATGGTCTTTTCCATCGGAAAATCCTGTCTTGAGAAAATGCGGAAAGGTACTTCCGCAAAGGGGGGGTGGCCGGGTGAGGCGGCCTTCGGGTCGACCGATCAATCAGCACGGGGCTGACGGACCGATCGTTTTCGAGGCGCTGACCAACGCCTGTTCGAACTTGCTTCAAGGCGCAGCGGAGGCGGCGGTGTTCGTTCTCTGATTGGGAATATTTGCAACCGAAATGCACGACGCTTCCTTTCCCGGTTGGCATGCGCCTGTCATTTCAACCGATGCCGGCAAGGTTGTACCGCAGATCGTCTGCGCGGTCCGGGATGGCCGACACCTTGATGTCATGCAGATGCATTGCGCATAAACAGAATAGACCGCGCTGCCGGATTGTCCATGGTGTAGATTGCCGCACCTGGCCGCGCCGCAAACGGTAAGCCCGTCGTATCACTGTCATTGGAATCGGCTATCTCAGAGGCGAGAAACCGTTTCCTCATGTGACTCGCGATGCCCGCCGAACGCTATGCCATATGCTTTACGCCATCGCCGCATGACGGGCTCGCCATCGTGGGCGCGAACTGGATCGGCAGGAGCGCGTTTTCCGGCGAGGTGGTCGAGCCGCCGATGATCGCCGGCCTGCCGCTTGCCGAGATCGCCTATCACACGGCTCTGCCGCGCCGCTACGGGTTTCAGGGCATGCTGAAATCGCCGTTTCATCTGACCGAAGGCATGAACGAATCCATGCTGCTGAAGGCGATGATGCGCTTTGCCATGCGCTTTCAGCCCTTCACCCTGCCGCCGCTCACGATCGTTCATCGCCGCGATATCCTGGCGCTCGCGCCGATGACGGCGGTTCCCGCGCTCGACACGCTTGCCGCCAGCATCGTCACCGAGTTCGACGCCTTCCGCGCGCCGCTTTCCGAGGCCGAGATCGAGCGGCGGGCCTCGGGCGGGCTGACGCCGGTGCAGTTTGACAACCTGCACCGCTGGGGCGAGCCGGACGTGCTTGCCGCCTTCTCCTTCCACATGCCGCTGACCGGCCCTCTTTCCCCAAGCGAAATGGCGCGGATGGAGCGCTCGGTTGCGGCGTTTTTCGGGCCGATCCTGCTGGAGCCGGTCGAGGTCGATCATATCGCGCTGTTCATCGAAGAGGAGCCCGGCGCGCCGTTCTGCGTCCATTCGCTGCATCCGATGGGCGCCGTCAGGGCGCGGCAGTCGGCATAAAGGCTGCGCGGCGGCAATCAGGCCGATCTGGCTTTTCCCCTTGATTCCTGCCGGCCTTTTCGCCTTATCTCTTCCGGCGATGCCGATGGTCGTCTACCGTCGGCAAGGAATGGAATTGAGGGCATGATGGACGCTGAAACGAACGCATATCCGCGTGATCTTGTGGGCTACGGCCGCAATCCGCCGGACCCGAAATGGCCGGGCGAGGCCAATATCGCCGTGCAGTTCGTGATCAATTACGAGGAGGGCGGCGAGAGCTGCATTCTCGATGGCGACCCGGCGTCGGAATGCCTGCTGTCGGAAATCGTCGGCGCCGAGGCCTGGCCCGGCCAGCGCAACATGAACATGGAATCGCTCTATGAATATGGTTCGCGCGCCGGCTTCTGGCGGCTGTGGCGGCTGTTCACGCGCCTGGAAATCCCGGTCACCGTCTATGGCGTGACCCAGGCGATGGCCCGCAACCCGGAAGCCGTCGCGGCCATGAAGGAGGCCGGGTGGGAAATCGCAAGCCACGGCCTCAGATGGCTCGAATACAAGGATTTCGATATCGAGACCGAGCGCGCCCATATCCGCGAGGCGGTGCGTCTTCACACCGAAATCACCGGCGAGCGGCCCTATGGCCTCTATCAGGGCAAGCCCTCGATCAATACGCTCGATCTGGTGATGGAGGAGGGCGGCTTTCTCTACTCCTCCGATACCTATGCCGACGATCTGCCCTACTGGGTGCGTGACCCCGATGGCAAGCCGTTCCTGCGCATCCCCTACACGCTCGACAATAACGACATGCGCTTTGCCACGCCGCAGGGGTTCAACTCCGGCGAACAGTTCTTCACCTATCTGAAGGACGCCTTCGATACGCTCTACGACGAAGGCCGCGAGGGCGCGCCGAAGATGATGTCGATCGGGCTTCACTGCCGCCTTGTCGGCAAGCCCGGTCGGCTGGCGGGGCTGAAGCGCTTCCTCGATTACGTCCAGAACCACGACAAGGTCTGGCTCGCGAAACGGATCGAGATCGCGCGCCACTGGTATGAAAACCACCTGCCGCAGGAGAATGCGCAATGATGGACCGCGATGCATTCGTCAGCCGTTTCGGCGGCGTCTACGAGCATTCCCCGTTCATCGCCGAGCGGGCCTATGACCGGGGCCTGGTCCATGAGCCATTGACCGCAACGGGCGTTGCCGATGCGCTTGCAAAGGTGTTCCGCGCGGCGCCCGAGGACGAACGGCTCGGCGTGCTGCGCGCCCATCCCGACCTTGCCGGCAAGCTTGCGATTGCGGGTGGGCTGACCGAGGAAAGCCGCCGCGAGCAGGCGGGCGCGGGCCTAGACCGGCTGTCGCCCGAAGAGCATGCGGAGTTTACGGAGCTCAATTCCGCCTATATAGACAAGTTCAACTTTCCTTTCATTATTGCGGTCAGCGGCCTCAATAAGGACGATATTCTCTCCGCCTTCCGGCGACGGATCGACAGTTCCGAAGCCGTCGAGCTTGAAACAGCCTGCGCTGAGGTCGAGAAGATCGCCGGTCTCAGGCTGCGCAACATGCTCTCGGAGTAAACCATGTCAGAACAAGAAACGTCCGTTGCCCTGCCCGATTTCGCGGTCGGCGCGATCAACCTTGCCTCCGCCCGGCTGGGCGCGCGGGCGATCTACGCCACGGACCAGTTCTTCGCGCCGCTTGCCCGGATGCTGAAGGATGACGCCGCCGTTTTCCTCCCCGGCGAATATGACGAGCACGGCAAGTGGATGGACGGCTGGGAAAGCCGACGCAAGCGCGTGCCCGGCCACGACTGGGCGATTATCAGGCTCGCCATGCCCGGACGAATCCGCGGTTTCGATGTCGACACCAGCTATTTCACTGGCAACTACCCGCCGCAGTGTTCGATCGAGGGCTGCTTCATGGAAAGCGGCGAGCCGGACGAATCCGCCGACTGGCAGGAGGTGCTTGCGCGCGTCGATCTCGGCCCCGACAAGCACCATTATTTCGAGATGGATCAGGACACCCGCCAGAAGGTGTTCACGCATCTGCGCCTGCACATCTTCCCCGATGGCGGCATTGCGCGGCTCAGGGTCTACGGTTCGGCCTATTTCAACTGGGAGAAGGTCGGCGAGAACGAGGAGATCGATCTCGCCTATATCTTCGGCGGCACCCATGCGCTGCACTGGTCGGATGCCCATTATGGCCATCCCGACCGGATGCTGGCCCCCGGTCGCGGCGTCAATATGGGTGATGGCTGGGAGACCGCGCGCCGCCGCGGGCCGGGCCACGACTGGGTGATCTTCAAGCTCGGCCATCCCGGAATCATCCGCCGCGCCGTTGTCGATACCGCCCATTTCAAGGGCAACTATCCCGATACCTGCATGCTGCTCGGCGCCAACCTGCCGGAGCAGAAGGATGTGTTCAGCATGGAGGAAATCGAAGCCTCGGAGCACTGGCAGCCGATCCTCGAACAGACCAAGCTGCAGGCCGATCATATCCATGAATTCGGCGGCAGCGCGGTTGCCGATATCGGACCGGTCACCCATGTGCGGCTCGCGATCTTCCCCGATGGCGGCATCAGCCGGCTGAGGCTCTACGGGGTGAAGGCATGAGAAATCTGGCGCTTGAACGGCTGACGCCGGCGGCGTTCGCGCCGTTCGGCACCGTGATTGCGCCGGATCCGACGAAAGCTAGGATGATCAATGGCGGCACGACCACGCGGTTTCACGCGTTGGCCCGCGCCGAGGCTTTGGGCGAGGGGGCAGCGGTGATCCTCAACATCTTCCGGGGCGAGCCGCGCCGCTTTCCCTATACGGTCGACATGATGGAGCGCCATCCGCTCGGGAGCCAGAGCTTCTCGCCGCTGTCGCCGCGTCCCTTTCTGGTGGTGGTCGCCGAAGATGAAGGCGGCGTGCCGTCCGTCCCGCGCGTGTTTTTCGCCGAAAGCGGGCAGGGCGTGAACTATAATGCCAATGTCTGGCACCATCCGCTGATGGCGCTCGGCGAGACCAGCGATTTTCTGGTTGTCGATCGCGCCGGGCCGGGCGACAATCTTGAGGAATATTTCTATTCCGACCCGTTCATCATCGAGGAGGCAACCCCATGACCGGCCTGACCACTCATGTTCTCGACACTGCCCTTGGCCAGCCCGCTTCGGAGATGAAAATCGATCTCTACCGCATCAAGGGCGCGGAGCGCATCTTTCTCAAGACCGTCTACACCAATGACGATGGCCGGATCGATGGCGGCGCGATGCTGACATCGGAGGAAGTCGAACCGGGCCAGTACGAACTCGTTTTCCATGCCGGGGATTATCTCAGGCGCACCGGCGCGACGTTAACTGAGCCTGCCTTCCTGGAAGATATCCCGCTGCGTTTCGCGATCGCCGATGTCACCGCGCATTACCATGTGCCGCTGCTGGTCTCGGCCCACGCCTATTCCACCTATCGGGGCAGCTGATGAAGATCGCCGCGATCGCCGATATTCACGGCAATATCGACGCGCTCGAGGCCGTGCTTGCCGATATCGAGCAGCATCAACCTGATCTGATCGTCAATCTCGGCGACAGCCTGTCCGGGCCGCTGGCCGCCGGCGAAACCGCCGCCCGCCTGCTTTCGCTTCGGCTCACCACGGTGCGCGGCAATCACGATCGCGCGCTGGTCGACCGGCCCTTTGAGGACATGGGCGACTGGGAAAAGCCGATCTTCGGCGAGCTTTCGGACGAGCATCTGCAATGGATCCGCGACATGCCGAGCGCCGCCGTGGTGGCGCAGGAGGTCTATCTCTGCCACGCCACGCCGAAGAATGACGAGGTCATGTGGCTGGAGGAACTGCTCGACAATGGCCGCTTCACGCTGCGCGGCCAGACGGAGATCGAGGCCCTTGCCGCCGGCGTCACCTATCCGCTGATCCTGTGCGGCCATAGTCACGTCGCGCGCTCGGCGATGCTTGCCGATGGCCGCCTGATCGTCAATCCCGGCTCCGTCGGCTGCCCGGGCTTTGCCTACCACATCCCCGTCGACCACAAGCTCGAAACCGCCACCCCGTTTGCCTGCTACGCGGTTATCGAAAAGACGGAAATGGGCTGGACACCGACCTTCCGCCAGGTGCGCTACGATACGAGCCGGATGGTCGCAATGGCGCGGGACCGGGGGTATGAGGATTGGGCCAGCGTGCTGGCGACGGGCTGGGTGGGGTAGTTACGCGCACGGACTGGCGACATGTAGCCTCGCCGCACAGCCCCCAATCTTCTCGCCCCGGAGGGGAGAGATGTCGCGACAGCGACAGTGAGGGGGGAGAGTATCCCCTCGAACGCCCTCACGAATGGATATGCCGCCCCACCCTCGCTGCCCCTTTCGGGGCATCTCTCCCGCCAGCGGGAGAGAGTATTGGGAGCAAGCGGCCTGTCTCCCCGAGGGACCAAGCGCCCTTCTGTCGCCCCTCAAAAATCCACCTTCGCAATAATACTCCGGTCGATTTCCTCGATGTCGCGCTTGCCGCAGAGCGCCATGGTCACGTCGAGTTCCTTGCGCAGGATTTCGAGAGCGCGGGTGACGCCTTTCTTGCCCATGGCGCCGAGGCCGTAGAGATAGGGGCGACCGATATAGGTGCCTTTCGCGCCGAGCGCGCGGGCCTTCAGGATATCCTGGCCGGAGCGGATGCCGCCATCCATATGGATTTCGATATCGCCGCCGACTTGATCGACGATCTTCGGCAGCATCGAGATCGAGGACAGCGCGCCGTCAAGCTGGCGACCGCCATGGTTGGAGACGATGATCGCGTCGGCGCCGGTCTTTGCCGCCATTGCGGCGTCTTCGGTATCGAGCACGCCCTTGAGGATCAGCTTGCCGCCCCAGCGCTCGCGGATCCATTCGACATCCGCCCATGAAAGCCTTGTGTCGAACTGCTCCGCGGTCCAGACGGCAAGCGAGGAGAGGTCGGAGGAGGCGGGCGCGTGGCCGACGATATTGCGGAACGAGCGGCGCTTGGTCTGCAGCATTTCCAGCGCCCAGAACGGACGGGTGCCGACCTGCCAGAGATGTTTCGGCGTGAATTTCGGCGGGGTCGAAAGGCCGTTGACGATATCCTTGTGGCGCTGGCCGAGAATCTGCAGGTCGAGCGTCAGCACCAGCGCGCTGCAGCCGGCGTCCCTGGCGCGGCTGATCAGGCTTTCGACGAAGCCGCGATCCTTCATCACATAGAGCTGAAACCAGAACGGCTTGGTCGTGTGCTCGGCGACATCCTCGATTGAGCAGACGCTCATGGTCGACAGGGTGAAGGGCACGCCGGCCTCCTCCGCCGCCTGGGCGGCGAGGATTTCGCCATCGGCATGCTGCATGCCGCAAAGCCCGGTGGGCGCGAGCGCGACTGGCATCGAGGCCTTCTCGCCCACCATGGTGGTTGCGAGAGAGCGATCCGACATGTCGACCAGAACCCGCTGGCGCAGGTGGATTTTCGCAAAATCCGTCTCATTGGCACGGTAGGTGCTTTCCGTCCACGCGCCGCTGTCGGCATAGTCGTAGAACATTTTTGGCACGCGCCGTTTCGCCCGTCTCTTCAGGTCGGCAATCGTCAGTGGCTCAGAAAACATCGGTCTCTCCGGTAAACGCCGCATATCGCTTATGGCAAATCCGGCGTGCCGCGCCAAGCCTGCAAACACGACGGCGGTACGCAGCCGGGCAAGCGGTGTCAGAGCGCGGATTTGGCCGGCCTGCCGGCGATATAGGTCTCGGCGATCGCCCGGTCGTCGCCGAGCGTCTGCAGCAGGAACAGTTCCTCGGCAAGCGTGGTGACGGCCTCCATCTTCAGCGCCATGGCGGGGGTCGCGCGCGCATCGAGCACGACGATATCGGCATCGCTGCCCGGCTCCAGCGTGCCGATCCTGTCGGCAAGGCCGAGCGCCTCCCCATTGCCGCGCGTCATGTGGAAGACGCTCTCCAGCGGCGTCAGCCGTTCGCCGCGCAACTGCTGGATCTTGTAGGCCTCGTCCATGGTCTTCAACATCGAATAGCTGGTGCCGCCGCCGATATCGGTGGCAACGGCGATCCGCATCGGCCTGTCGCGGCGCTCGAATTCCTTCAACGGAAACAGGCCCGAGCCGAGGAACAGGTTGGATGTCGGGCAGTGGACGGCGACCGCGCCGGTTTCCGAGATCGCATCGCGTTCGCGCTCCGAAAGGTGGATCGCGTGGCCGAGCAGCATGTTGGGGCGCAGCAAGCCGTAATGCGCATAGATATCGGTATAGTCCTTGGCTTGCGGGTAGAGCGAGCAGGCGAATTCGATCTCCGCCAGGTTTTCCGACAGATGCGTCTGAATGTGGAGATCGGGGAATTCGCGGGCGAGTGCGGCCACCATCTCCATCTGCTCCGGCGTGGAGGTGATGGCGAAGCGCGGCGAGATGACGACGTGGTTGCGGCCCTTGCCTTGCCATGCGGCAATCACGGCCTTTGTGTCGTCATAGCTTGTCTGCGGCGTATCGGTGAGCGCGTCCGGCGCATTGCGGTCCATCATCACCTTGCCGCCGAGCATCAGCATGTTGCGACGCTCGGCTTCCGCGAAATAGGCGTCGGCGGAGGCCTTGTGGACGGAGCAATATGCAACGGATGTGGTGGTGCCCTGGCGGATCATCTCGTCGAAGAAGGCAACCGCGATGCGGGCAGCATGAGCGGGATCGACGAAGCGCTGTTCCTCGACAAAGGTGTAGGTATTGAGCCATTCCAGCAGGTTCGCGGCATAGGAGCCGATCACCTGCATCTGCGGAAAGTGCAGATGGGTGTCGATCAGGCCCGGCAGGATCAGATGCGGGCGATGGTCGACGATCGCGACGTCTTTCGGGGCCTGCGCGCTGATATCGCCAAACGCGCCGCAGGCGGCGATGCGGCCGCCTTCGATCAGCAGGCCGCCATCCTCCTCGTAGAGATAGCTCGCCATATCCGAGAGGTCCTCGGGGCGGCGGTGAAACGACAGCAACCGCCCCCTGAGGATCATTCGCGCTTTGCCTGCGTGCTCGACCTGTACCATGCCACCAGCTTTGCCCGTTCGTCCGGCGTCATGCCGGTCACGTTACCCGGAGGCATGGCATGGCTGCGCCCGGCCTGCAAGTAAATCTGGCCCGCGCGCGATGCGATTTCGGCGTCGGTCTCGAAGCGCACATTGAGCGGCGGGCGGTGAATGCCCTCATAGACGGGCTCGGCCATGTGGCACATCGAACAGCGCGTCGAAACCACCTGTTTGGCATCGGCGAAATGCGGGTCAGCGGCAAATTTCTCGAAGGCCGGCGCGACCGCCATGTCGGGGTTTTCCGACTTGAAGAATTGCGGCGAGGTGGACAGCCACATGATCACGATGAAGATAATCACGGTCAGAAGCCAGGTCCAGTTCGGCTGGCCTTTGCGGGCATGGACCGTGTTGAAATAATGCCGGATGGTGACGCCCATCAGGAACACCAGCGCGGCGATGATCCAGCTGTATGTGGTCGCGAATGCCAGCGGATAGTGGTTCGACAGCATGAAAAAGATGACCGGCAGCGTCAGATAGTTGTTGTGCAGCGAGCGCTGCTTGGCCTCCTTGCCGAGCTTGGGATCCGGCGTCTTGCCGGCCTTCAGGTCCGCCACCACGATCTTCTGGTTCGGGATGATCACGAAGAAAACGTTGGCGGTCATGATCGTCGCCGTGAATGCGCCCATATGCAGGAAGGCCGCGCGGCCGGTGAAGAGGTGCGAGTAGCCCCAGGCCATGAACACCAGCAGCACATAGAGCAGCAGCATCAAGCCTATGGTGTGCTTGCCGAGCGGCGATTTGCAGAGATAGTGATAGAACAGCCAGCCGATCGACAGCGAGGCGAGCGAGATCAGGATCGCGACCGGGGCGGAGACGTCGAGCACGCTGCGATTGACCAGGAACAGGTCCGCGCCGCCATAATAGACCAGCGCCATCATCAGGAAGCCGGACATCCAGGTGAAATAGGATTCCCATTTGAACCAGATCAGATGCTCGGGCATGTGCGCGGGCGCGACCATGTATTTCTGGATATTGTAGAACCCGCCGCCATGGACCTGCCATTCCTCGCCGGAAACGCCTTCCGGGAGCCCGGGACGGGCGACCAGACCGAGATCGAGCGCGATGAAGTAGAAGGATGAGCCGATCCAGGCGATAGCCGTGATGACATGCAGCCAGCGCACGGCGAATTGCGCCCATTCCCAGATGATGGCGAGTTCAAACATAAAGTGTCCCCAAAACTAAGATCGTCCCGATGATGCGCAATTTCTGCGCGAAAAAAAAGAGATGTTTTGCAAATGATCGCAAATAGATAGGAAGGCGTTACCGGGCTGCATCCGCTGTGTGCAGCCTGCCCGCTTTTGCGGCATGAATGACCGAAATCAGTTCAGCTGCAACCAGAGCGGCAATCACCGCCGGGCGCTTGTCGGAAACAGCGGTGCCGCCGATCGGCATCACAAGGCGGGAAAGCGCGGCCTCGGAGAGCTCCTGTTTTCGGGCGTAGCTCAGAAAGGTGGCGCGTTTGGTCTTCGAGCCGATCATGCCGCAATAGCTAAGGTCCGCGCGCTTCAGCGCTTCGGTGGCGATCAGGAAATCCAGCGCGTGGTCGTGGGTGAGGATGACCGCTGCGCCGCCTGCGGGAATGTTGGCAATCTCGGCCTCCGGCAGGGCGGAAAGCCGGAGTTCCACGCCATCGGGCAACGCCTCGACCATATCCGGCCGAGTTTCGACGATCACGGTGTTGAAGGGCAGCGGCGAGAGCGCTGCCGCCAGCGCCGAGCCGACATGACCGCCGCCGAAGATGAACACCGAGGGCTGGCGGGCGGTCTCTGCTTCAAGCCGCGCCAGGAACGCCGCGACCGTTGCCGCGTCGGCGACCTCGAATGCCAGTTCCGCGCGCCCGCCACAGCACTGGCCGATCTCGGGGCCGAGCGCGATATCGAGCCGCGTTTCTCCCGTTCGTCCGGCAAGCAGGGCGCGGGCGTGGTCGATCGCGATATATTCAAGCTGCCCGCCACCGATCGTGCCGGATGTCGCATCCGCCGAGACAGCGATCGCGGCCCCGGCCTCACGCGGCGTCGAGCCCTTGATCGCGGCGACCGTGACGATGACGCGGCGCTCGTGTTGTGCGAGGAACTGCCGATATGTCGCCGCCTCGTTCATGGCTCAGACCTGTTTCATCCGCTCCACCGCCATCAGCACGCGTTCCGGCGTGGCCGGCGCGTCGAGACGCGGGCAGACGCGGTAGTCCGCGACGCTGGCGACGGCCATCGAGATCGCCTCGAGCGCCGAGATCGCCAGCATGAAGGGCGGTTCGCCCACGGCCTTGGAACGGCCTATGGTCGGTTCGCGGTTTTCGGAAAAATCGGTGAGCCTGACGTTGAAGATCTTCGGCCGGTCGGAGGCGAGCGGGATCTTGTAGGTCGACGGCGCGTGGGTTCTCAGATGCCCCTTGTCGTTCCACCACAATTCCTCGGTCGTCAGCCAGCCCATGCCCTGAACGAAGCCGCCCTCGATCTGGCCGATATCGATGGTCGGGTTCAGCGAGCGGCCGACATCATGGAGAATATCGGTGCGCTCGAAGATATATTCGCCCGTCAGCGTGTCGATCGAGACCTCGGTGCAGGCCACTCCATAGGCGAAATAGTAGAATGGCCGTCCCTTGCCCGCCGCCCGGTCCCAGTGAATTTTCGGGGTCTTGTAGAAGCCCGCCGCCGAAAGCTGGATACGGCCGAAATAAGCGGCCTTCACCAATTCGGGGAAGGGGATTTCCCTGGTCCCGATCCGCACCCGGTTGGGCAGGAATTCAATGTCCTCGGCCGCGACCTGATAGTGGCTCGCCGCAAACGCGATCAGACGGTCCTTGATCTCCTTGGCCGCATTATAGGCCGCCATGCCGTTGAGGTCGGAACCCGACGAGGCGGCGGTGGCCGAGGTGTTCGGCACCTTGCCGGTGGTGGTGGCGGTGATCTTCACCCGTTCCAGATCGATCTGGAACACGTCGGCGACCACCTGCGCCACCTTGATATAAAGCCCCTGGCCCATCTCCGTGCCGCCATGGTTCAGCTGCACCGAGCCGTCCTGATAGACATGGACGAGGGCGCCGGCCTGGTTGAAGGCGGTCATGGTGAAGGAAATGCCGAATTTCACCGGCGTCAGCGCGATGCCCTTTTTGAGGATCGGGCTCGTCCTGTTGAAATCGATGATTGCCTGCCGGCGGGCGCGGTAATCGGCGGTCTGTTCCAACTCCTCGACCACGCGCAGGATGATGTTGTCCTCCACCGTCTGGTGATAGGGCGTGACATCGCGGCCGGAACCTTTCGGTCCGTAGAAATTGGCCTTGCGGATATCGAGCGGGTCGCGGCCCAGCGCATAGGCGATTTCCTCGATGAAACGCTCGCCCGCCAGCATGCCCTGCGGTCCGCCGAAACCGCGATAGGCGGTGTTGGAGCAGGTGTGGGTCTTTAAGGGCCGCGTCACCAGATGGACGTTGGGATAGTAATAGGAGCTGTCGGCGTGGAACAGCGTGCGGTCGGTCACGGGGCCGGAGAGATCGGCCGAAAAGCCGCAGCGGGCGGCGAAGGTGGCGTCGATCGCCTCGATGACGCCGTCATCATCATAGCCGATGTCGTAGAAGGCGACGAAATCATGCCGCTTGCCGGTCATGATCATGTCTTCGTCGCGGTCGGGGCGGAATTTCACCGCTCGGTTCAGCTTCTTCGCCGCAAGGGCCGCCACCGCCGCAAAGCCGTTGCCCTGCGTCTCCTTGCCGCCGAAACCGCCGCCCATGCGCCGCTGGTAGACGGTGACGGCGTTCGAGGGAATGTCGAGCACGTGGCCGACGATATGCTGGATCTCGCTCGGGTGCTGGGTGGAGGACCACACCGCCACCTCGTCATCCTCGCCGGGGATCGCCAGCGCGATCTGGCCCTCGAGATAGAAATGCTCCTGGCCGCCGATCTCCATTTCTGCGGTGATCCGGTTTTTCGCCGACGCGAGCGCCGCCCTGGCATCGCCGCGCTGCAATTTCAGCGGCGTGATGACGTCCGGCGCGTTGTGAGCCAGCGCATCGCGCACGCTGGTCCAGAACGGCAGGTCCTCATAGGTGATCTCGGCCAGTTTCGCCGCCGCGCGGGCCTGATGGCGGGTCTCGGCGATCACGGCGAAGATGAGCTGGCCGTGATATTCAACGATTTCGTCGGCAAACAGCGGCTCATCGTGGTGTCCGCCCGATGAGATGTCGTTGACGCCCGGCACGTCCTTGCCTGTGAGCACGCAGACCACGCCGGGGGCCGCCTCGACCTTGGAGAGGTCCATGGCAACGATCTTCGCATGGGGCCGGTCGGAAAGCCCGACGCCGGCATGCAAAAGGCCGGCGGGCTCGGGCATGTCGTCGATATATTCGGCCGTGCCCGCCACATGCTTGTGGGCGGAATCGTGAACGCGCGACTTGTGGATGCCGCCGGAGATTTCGGCTTTGAGAGTTGCTGCGTCGTGGATTGCCTTGTCCATCGCTTACGCCTCCTCTTCCGCGAAACGACGCAGTTCCTGCGCGTCGCCGCCGGTTTCCAGAAGGAACCGCGTCAAAAGGTTCTTCGCCGTCAGCATGCGATAGGCGGCGGTGGCGCGCATATCGGTCATCGGTTGGTAGTCGTCCTCGAAGGCCGCGCGGGCCGCTTCCACCGTTTCGCTGTTCCACGGCTTGCCGGAAAGCGCCGCCTCCACATGGGAGGCGCGCTTGGGTATCCCCGCCATGCCGCCATAGGCGATGCGGATGGTCGCGACCGTGCCGTCCTCGGCAAGCTTCAGATAGAACGCGCCGCAGACGGCGGAAATATCCTCCTCGCGGCGCTTGGCAACCTTGTAGACGGCGAAATGGCTGTCCTTCGCGGGCTTCGGCACGGTGAGCGACAGCACGAAATCGCCGGGCCGGCGGTCCTGCTTGCCATAGTCGCGGAAATAATCCTGCAGCGCGATGGTGCGGGTGCCATCCGCTGATTGCAGCGTCAGTGTGGCGCCGAGCGCGATCAGGGCGGGCGGGGTGTCGCCGATCGGCGAACCATTGGCGACATTACCGCCGATCGTGCCCATATTGCGAACCTGCTCGCCGCCGATCCGGAAGATCAGCCGGGAAAAGGCCGGGATTTTTTCCGTCAGCGCCGGAAGCGCCTCGGAATAGGTGACGCCCGCGCCGATGATGAAGCCGGTATCGGTCTCGGTGATGGTCTGCAGCTCTTCGAGCTGATTGATGAACACCATCGGGTTGAGCCGGCGCATCTGCTTTGTGACCCAGAGCCCGACATCGGTCGAGCCTGCCACGATCGTGGCGTCGCGGTATTCCTTCAGCGTATCGGCGAGTGCGGCGATCGAGCCCGGAATGATGGCACGACTGCTGTCGTCGCCGACCGTGATCGTGGCATCCGTCTTCATGCCGGCAAGCCTTGCCATTACCTGGTCGTGCTCGCGGGCAATCGCATCGAAGGCGGCATCGGGGCGGATAGCCGAGGCCTTCTCGGCGGCCTTCACGATCGGCTCGTAACCGGTGCAGCGACAGAGATTGCCCTGCAACGCCTTTTCGATGGCAAAGCGCGACGGCTTCTCGTTTTCCATCCACAGCGCATAGAGCGACATCACGATGCCGGGCGTGCAGAAGCCGCATTGCGAACCGTTGAGGTCCACCATCGCCTGCTGCACCGGGTGCAGCGTGCCGTCCTTCGCCGCCAGATGCTCGATTGTCACCACATGGGTGGCGTTGAGCGAGGCCACGAAGCGGATGCAGGCATTGACGGTTTCATAGACCAGTCTGCCGCGCGTCAGCCGACCGACAAGCACGGTGCAGGCCCCGCAATCGCCCTCCGCGCAGCCTTCCTTGGAGCCGGTCAGCCGCTTCTTGATGCGCAGATAGTCGAGCAGCGTCTCCGAGGGCGACAGCGCGTCAAGCGCAATTTCCTCATCGTTCAGTATGAACCGTATCGTCATCAATTGTCCTTCATTCCGCTCGTTCGAGCGTCACTTGGCCGTCCAGCCGCCATCGATCGAAATATGGGTGCCGGTCACCTGGGCCGCCGCATCGCTTGCCAGATAAAGCGCGGTCGCGGCGATCTGCTCGACGGTCACGAATTCCTTCGTCGGCTGGGCGGCGAGCAGCACTTCCGATTTCACCTGTTCCTCGGTCATGCCGCGCGCCTTCGCTGTGTCGGGTATCTGCGCCTCCACCAGCGGGGTCAGCACATAGCCGGGACAGATCGCGTTGACCGTGATCTTGTGTTCGGCAAGCTCCAGCGCCACCGTCTTGGTCAGCCCCATCATGCCGTGCTTGGCCGAGACATAGGCCGCCTTGAAGGGCGAGGCGACCAGGCCGTGGGCGGAAACCAGATTGATGATGCGGCCCGAACCCGCCTTCTTCATCAGCGGCACGGCGTGACGGATGGTGTGGAACGAACTCGTCAGATTGATGGCGATGATCCGGTCCCATTTTTCCGGCGGAAAATCCTCGATCGGGCTGACATGCTGGATGCCCGCATTGTTGACCAGCACATCGATGCCGCCGAACGTATCCGCGGCGGACGCGATCATCGCCTCGATCTCGTCCGGCTTCGTCATGTCGGCGGGGTGGTGAATCACCGCGCCGACACCCAGCGCGCCAATGTGTTCGACCGCGGCATCGATCTCCGCCTGGTTGCCGAAGCCGTTCAACACGATATTGTCGCCCGCCGCCGCAAAGCCTTCGGCGATGCCGAGCCCGATGCCGCTGGTGGAGCCGGTAATCACGACAGTCCGCGCCATTCTTCAGTCCATTCCCGTTCTTGGTGTTTTGCCGGAAAGGTTATGCGCAATCAGCAATCCATGCAATCGCCTGAAGAGGCGCGAATGCAGCCGGTTCGGGAAAAATTGACCAAACGGTTCGAAAATGCGTTCGAGTCGTCTCACTCGCAATTGCTGTGAGGTTCAGGCGCCTTTTTTATCGGTTTGTCCCTAGAGGTCGACTTCCTGAGCAAACCGCATGAACCAGAAAAACATCGTGCACCACAGTCCCGCCCTTATATGCCAGACGAGGGATGCTACGGGATAGATGCGCCATTCGAAGTCGCGGGAAGGCCATCTCAGCGTAAACGAGAAGCCCTGCCTGGCGAGCGTGCCCACGGCGACGAGACTGGTTGCAAGCACGGCGGAAAAGGTGATCCTGTCGGAATCGAGCCCAAAGAACACCAAAAACGTCACCACTATCGCCATCATCGCGCTAACGCCCAAAACGGAACGCAGGGCGTAGCGCAGGTGGCCGTCTTTCCCGCCGTCATCCTTCGGCGCTGCCACCCACGGAAAAAGAGCGGCGATAACGGTTCGGAAATAGGAGTGCAGATTGGCCTGCATGATGTCGAGGACCGCGACAACAAAGATGTAAAGGATGCCGATGGTCAGACCGGCCATCGGCGCCATCAGGATGATGCAGCCCAGCGACGCCTCGCACTCGGAATACTCCATTGCGACCTGCTTTCCCCGGGCCGTTTTCCTTGGGACATCTTGTGATGGAAATGCAGGCGGCGCAACCTGAAGAGGCGTCGGGAGACAGCGCGGTCACAAAGCCTGAACAATCCGTCACCCCGGGCAGGGCCATGACATTCGCTCATGATTGCTCCATATGCTGAGTAAACCAAGCTGAAGCGACACGACGCGCTTGAAAGGATGAGTATGGAACTGGGCGTTTTCACCTTTGCCGATGTCGATCCGGCCGAAGGCATCGATCGCGGCCGCGAGGCCGAAAAGCGGATGAAGAACCTGATGGAGGAGATCAAGCTCGCCGACAAGGTCGGGCTCGATGTCTTCGGCGTTGGCGAGCACCACCGCGTCGACTATCTGGTCTCCTCGCCGGCCACGGTTCTGGCGGGGGCTGCGACCATCACCGAAAACATCCGCCTCACCAGCGCGGTCTCGATCCTGTCTTCGGACGATCCGGTGCGGGTCTTCCAGCAATTCTCCTCCGTCGATCTGCTGTCGGGCGGCCGCGCCGAGATCATGGCCGGGCGCGGCTCCTTTATCGAAAGTTTCCCGTTGTTCGGCTATCCGCTGGAAGCCTATGATCAGCTGTTCGAGGAAAAGCTCGATCTGCTGCTGAAGCTGCGCGACAACGAGACCGTGACATGGTCGGGCAAGACGCGTGCGCCGATCAACAACCTGCCGGTCTATCCCCGTCCGGTGCAGGACCCGCTGCCGGTGTGGATTGCCGCTGGCGGCACGCCGCAGTCGATGGCGCGCGCCGGCTTTCTCGGCTTGCCGCTGATCATCGCCATTCTCGGTGGCCAGCCGCGCCGGTTCGCGCCGCTGTTCGATCTCCACAAAAAGGCCGGCGAGCAGGCGGGCCACGATCCGGCAAAGCTGAAGCGCGCGATCTCCGTCCACGGTTTTCTCGCCGATACCACCGAAAAGGCCGCCGACATCTTCTACGAGCCGCAAAAGGCGGTGATGGACCGGATCGGGCGCGAGCGCGGTTGGGGCCCGCAGAGCCGGGCGCAATATGATGCGACCAGAGGTCCGGAAGGCGCGCTTTTCGTTGGCGGGCCGGAGGAGCTGGCGAAGAAGATCGTCGCCCATCAGCGCATCATGGGGCTCGACCGGTTCATGATCCAGTTCGCCGTCGGGCTTGTGCCGCATGACGAAGTGTTGCATGCCATCGAACTGTTCGGCACGAAGGTCGCGCCGATGGTGAAGGAAATGTTGGCTCAGGGAGAGCCGGTCTAAAAGAAAGCATCCCATGATTGTCGAGACTGAGGAAGAACTGGCCGCGCTGAAGGATATCGGCCGGATCTGTGCCACCGCGATCGAAAAGATGGCCGCAGCGCTGGAACCGGGCATCACGACGCTCGAACTCGACAATATCGGTCGCGCTTTCCTGGAGCAGAACGGTGCGCAATCGGCGCCGGAAGTGACCTATCGGTTTCCCGGCGCCACATGCATTTCGGTCAACGAGGAAGTGGCCCACGGCATTCCCGGCGACCGGGTGATTGCTGCGGGCGACCTCGTCAATATCGACGTCTCGGCCGAAAAGAACGGCTTTTTCTCCGATACCGGCGCCTCCTTCGCCGTGCCGCCGGTCACATCCAAGGTCAAGCGGCTCTGCCGCGACGGCAAGCGGGCGATGTGGACCGGGATCAACCAGGTCAAGCCCGGCGGCGGCTTTGCCGCGATCGGCAACGCGATCGGCGATTTCGCGCGCAAGAACCGTTATTCGCTGATTCAGAACCTCGCCAGCCACGGCATCGGCCGCTCGCTGCACGAGGAGCCTGCCGAGCTTTCCACCTGGCCGGACAAGGCCGAGCGGCGGATCATCGCCGAAGGTCAGGTGTTCACCGTCGAGCCGTTTTTGTCGCTCGGCGGGGAATGGGCGGAAGAGGAAGACCGCGAATGGGTGCTCTATTCCCAGCCGCGCGCGCTCACCGTCCAGTTCGAGCATACGATCGTGGCCACCCGCAACGGGCCGCTGGTGCTGACCCTGGGCGAGGGCGCCGCAGGGTAAATTAGCCGCGGCAACTGCCCACGGGAATGTGAGGCACCTTAATTATCTTTAATTTCTCTTTATTAAGCGAAATGCCGTAAGACTTGCGAAAGCGCAAACATTTCCGGAAGGCCTGCTCTTGTTTCAGTCATTCTTTCCCCGGCCGAAATGGTTTTTCCTCTCCGCTCTGATATGGACCCTGGTCGCCATCGCCGGCTGGTACGGCGTGGTCCGCGAACTCGGCGTCAGCATCGGGTTCAAGCCGTTTCCCGAGGGCGACCAACCGATCGGGCTTGCGCATTTCTTCACGCCGGATTTTCTCTGGTTCTATCTCTACTACGCCGTATTCTCGGTCATTTTCGGCGTGTTCTGGTGGATTGTCGGCGATAATCGCAAGTGGCAGCTCTGGTCGGTCTGGGGCTCGCAGCTGATCATCTTCATCACCTATTTCTCGGTGCAGATATCGGTCGCGATCAACAACTGGCGCCGGCCCTTCGGCGATACGCTGCAGGCAGCGCTGCAGGGCGAGGCCGGCATTACCGCCCAGGATTTCTACACGCTGATGCTGATCTTCCTGCAGATCGCCTTCCTGTCCGTCACGCTGTTCATCGTCACGCGCTTCTTCGTCAGCCACTATATCTTCCGCTGGCGCACGGCGATGAACGATTACTACACCGGCATGTGGGAGCGCGTCCGCCACATCGAGGGCGCATCCCAGCGCGTGCAGGAAGACACGATGCGCTTCGCCTCGATCATGGAAGGCCTTGGCGTCTCGATGATCGATTCGGTGATGACGCTGATCGCCTTCCTGCCGGTGCTGTTCTCGCTGTCGCAATATGTCACCGAACTGCCGATCGTCGGCGCAATCCCGGCGCCGCTGTTTACCGCGGCGATCTTCTGGTCGCTGTTCGGCACGATCCTGATGGTGGTGGTCGGCGTCAAGCTGCCGGGGCTCGAATTTCGCAACCAGCGCGTGGAGGCCGCCTATCGTAAGGAACTCGTCTATGGCGAGGACCATGCCGACCGCGCCCAGCCGGAGACCCTGGTCGAACTGTTCAACAATGTGCGGCGCAACTATTTCCGGCTTTACCTGCACTACACCTATTTCAACCTCGCCCGCTCGCTCTACCTGCAGGCCGACAATATCTTCGCCTATTTCATCCTCGTTCCGGCGATCGTGGCGGGTGCTGTGACCTATGGTCTCGTGCAGCAGATCGTGACGGCGTTCGGGCAGGTGGCAAGCTCGTTCCAGTATCTCGTCATGTCATGGTCGACGATCATCGAGCTGATCTCGATCTACAAGCGTCTTGCCGCCTTCGAGGCCGCGATCTTCGGCCAGAAACTGCCCGAGATCGACCAAGAGGACTATCAGGAGCCCGGCGGCGACGTGGTGGAAACGCATCCCGAGGGGTGAGCCTGAAACTGGACGAGGTTGTCGCCCGTTCCCGTCCGTCCCATTGGCCTGTCGCGACTTCGACTGGAACACTTCTAAATTGCGCGCTTCCGGCTTATGGTGGCGCCGGGTGGATTGTTCTTTCGGGGTTCCTTCATGGTCATGCTCATAATCGCGGTTCTGCTGTTTACCGGAACCCATCTCGTTCACGCCTTCGCGCCGGGGTTTCGCCAGTCGATCATCGACCGGATCGGCGAGAACCCGTGGAAGGGCTTGTTTTCGCTGGCGGCGCTTGCCGAGTTCGTCTTTCTGGTGTTCGCCTTCGGTCAGGCGCGCCAAAGCGGCATCGTGCTCTACACGCCGCCCTTCTGGCTCGCCCACATCACGATCCTGCTGATGCTGATCGCGATGATCTGTCTTTCGGCGAGCTTCTTCCCGCCAGGAAAGATCGCGCGGATCGCCAAGCATCCGATGGTGCTGTCGGTCAAGATCTGGGCGCTCGCCCACCTTCTGGCCAATGGCGAGGCGGCCTCGGTCATCCTGTTTGCCGGTATCCTGATCTGGGCGGTGATCCTGCGCATCTCGCTGGCGCGCCGCGAGCGGGCAGGGCTTTTGACGCGCAAGCCGTTCGTCTCGGCGCGCTATGACGCCTATGCCTTTATCCTCGGCATCGTGCTGTGGGGGCTGTTCATCTGGAAGCTGCATGTCTGGCTGATCGGCGTGCCGATCCAGTTCGCCGCATAATCGGTGCGGCGAAGCGCCTTTTGCCCTTACAACAGAGCGAAAAAACGGTTAGAAGGCCCGGCACGTAACAAAATGCATGCCGGAGTGACGGAATGGCAAATCAGGACGACAGCTTTATCCGCGAGGTGAATGAGGAATTGCGATCCGACAGGATGCGCGACGCCTGGCGGCGTTACGGCAAGATCCTGATCGCGGCTGCCGTCATTCTCGTGGTCGGCACGGCCGGCTGGCGCGGTTACGAATACTGGCAGTCCCGCGAGGCGGCGAGGTCCGGCGACGTGTTCCTCACCGCGTTGAACCAGATCGAGGCCGGCGACCTCGATGCCGCCGAACAGACGCTGGCTGAGCTTGAGCAGGAAGGCCACGGCTCCTATCCGGTGCTGGCGCAACTGCGCGCCGCCACCCTGCTTTCCGAAGCGGGCGACACCGCCGCGGCGATCTCGGCCTTCTCGTCGATCGGCAAGGACCGCTCCGTGCCGGAAGCGATCCGCGATGCGGCCAAGCTGCGCGCCGGCTGGCTGCTGGTCGATACCGGCACCTATGAGCAGGTTTCCGCCGAGGTTGAAGAACTGTCGAATGATGGCAATCCGTTCCGCTTCTCCGCGCGCGAAATACTCGGCCTGTCGGCCTACCGGCTGAAGGATTACACCCGCGCGCAGCAATGGTTCGAGGCGATTGCCAACGACCCGGAAGCCCCGCGCAACGTGCTGAACCGCGCCCAGATCATGCTCGAAGTGATGACCGCCGACGGCAATGTCGCCGAAACCGCGGCCGGCTGACACGTCTTTCGCGGCGAGGCGAAGCGCGCGAAAAAGCGGCGGGACATGACCGCCAGGAGAAACATTTCATGAGTTTCAAGGTCGCCATCGTCGGAAGACCCAATGTCGGCAAGTCGACGCTGTTCAACCGTCTGGTCGGACAGAAGCTGGCGCTTGTCGACGACACGCCCGGCGTGACCCGCGACCGCCGTCCGGGCGAGGCGCGGCTTGCGGATCTGCGTTTCACCATCATCGACACGGCCGGCCTTGAAGAGGCCGCCGCCGACACGCTTCCGGGGCGCATGCGCGCCCAGACCGAGGCGGCGATCGACGAGGCCGACCTTTCGCTGTTCGTCATCGACGCCAAGGCCGGGCTGACACCCGCCGACAATACGCTCGCCGAAATGGTGCGCCGCCGGGGCAAGCCCGTGGTGCTGGTCGCCAACAAGGCCGAGGCGCGCGGCTCGGACGCCGGCTTCTACGATGCCTTCACGCTCGGGCTTGGCGAACCCTGCCCGATTTCCGCCGAGCATGGCCAGGGCATGCACGATCTGCGCGACGCTATCGTCGGAGCGATCGGCGAGGAGCGCGCTTTCCCCGAGGAAGAGCCCGCCGAGGAAGCCCTGTCCGATGTAATGCTGACCAAGGAAGAGGCCGACAATCCGGAAGAGGCGGCGCCCTATGACGACAGCAAGCCGCTTCGGGTCGCGATCGTCGGACGGCCGAATGCCGGCAAGTCGACGCTGATCAACCGCTATCTTGGCGAGGAACGGCTCTTGACCGGCCCGGAAGCCGGCATCACTCGCGACTCGATCTCGGTCGAATGGGAATGGCGCGGCCGGCCGATCAAGCTTTTCGATACCGCCGGCATGCGTCGCAAGGCGCGGGTGGTGGAGAAGCTCGAAAAGCTCTCGGTTTCCGACGCTCTGCGCGCGATCCGGTTTGCCGAATGCGTGGTGATCGTGTTCGACGCGACGATCCCGTTCGAAAAGCAGGACCTCCAAATCGTCGATCTGGTGCTGCGCGAGGGCCGCGCCGCCGTGCTCGCCTTCAACAAATGGGACATGATCGAGGATCGCCAGGCCGTGCTTGCCGATCTGCGCGAGAAGACCGATCGGCTTCTGCCGCAGGCGCGCGGCATCCGCGCCGTGCCGATCTCCGGCGAGCGCGGCACCGGCCTCGACAAGCTGATGCAGGCGATCGCCGACACCGACAAGGTCTGGAACCGGCGCATTTCTACGGCGCGGCTCAACCGCTGGCTCGACCATCAGACCGTTAGCCATCCCCCGCCGGCCGTTTCCGGCAGGCGGCTCAGGATGAAATACATGACCCAGGTGAAGACCCGGCCGCCTGGCTTCATGATTTCCTGCACGCGCCCGGATGCGGTGCCGGAAAGCTACATCCGCTACCTGACCAACGGCCTGCGCAATGATTTCGAGATGCCGGGCGTCCCGATCCGCATCCACTTCCGTGCCGGCGAGAACCCGTTCGAGCACAAGCGCAAGAAGAAGCGCTGAAACTCAGCCGTCATGCGCGCGGATGACGTTGTCATGGAACTGGGCGGCGGCTGCCTCCCAGGTGTAGGTCGAGGCCAGTTCGCGGGCCTTTTCCGGCGAGCAATCGAGCGCTTTCAGGCAGGCGGCCCCGAGGTCCTCGTCAAGCGCGCCCGCCTGTTCGTGGCCGCCGAGGATATCGGCCGGGCCGGTAACCGGGTAGGCCGCCACCGGAATGCCCGACGACAATGCCTCGATGATGGTGTTGCCGAAGGTGTCAGTCTTCGAGGTGAAGACGAAGACATCGGCCTCGGCATAGGCCTCGGCCAGTTCGTCGCCGCTCAGCATGCCGAGAAAATGGGCCTTCGGATATTTCTGCTCGAGATCGCGCCGCGCGGGGCCATCGCCGACGATCACGATGCTGCCCGGCAGGTCGAGGGAGAGCAGCGCCTGGATGTTCTTTTCCACCGCCACGCGCGCGACCGTCAGGAAGATCGGCCGGGGCAGGCCGCCGAACGGGGTATCCGTCTTCGGACGGGGATAAAACAGCGTGTTGTCGATCCCACGGCTCCAGTTCATCAGATTGTTGAAGCCGTGGTCCTCAAGCTCACGGGCGAGGCTTTCGGTGGCGACCATGCAGCCATTGCCGGCATTGTGGAAATTGCGCATCACGGAATAGAGCCAGCTTGCCGGGATGGGCAGACGCGCGGAAACATACTCCGGAAACCGTGTATGGTAGCTCGTCGAAAAGCGGTGCTTCCTGTTGCGGCACCAGCGCCGCGCCTTGTAGCCGAGCGGGCCTTCGGTGGCGATATGGATGTAATCAGGCCGGCTTTCCTCGATCAGGCGGGCCACGTGGCGGTAGCTCGCCAGCGCCAGACGGATTTCCGGATAGGTGGGCATGCCCATATTGCGGAACATGTCCGGGGTGATCATCGTCACCGCCATGCCCATTTTCTCAAGCTCGCGATTGGTGTTCTCGATAGTCCGAACCACGCCGTTGACTTGCGGATGCCAGGCATCCGAGATGACAGTCAGTCTCTTCACCGGTTCAGGCATTCACGGAATGTCCTTTGACAAAAGGCATTTGCGGGTTTCAGCCGCTTTAGCCCGCGCATATGTCAGTCATATTACAGTGGCACTTTCGCCGTGATTGTGCGTTGCAAAAGAAATGCCGCGCCGCATTTACCTCAGGCGATCGCGGAGATAGGCTCATCTTTAGACGTTTCGACCAGGGAATTTTCAATGACGGACGGCAATACCGGCAATTGGTGGCGTGGCGGCGTCATCTACCAGATCTATCCCCGCTCCTTTCAGGATACCACAGGCGACGGCATTGGCGATCTGCCCGGCATCACCCGGCGGCTCACCTATGTGGCCGAGCTCGGCGTTGACGCGATCTGGCTTTCGCCCTTCTTCAAGTCGCCAATGGCTGACATGGGCTATGATGTCTCCGACTATTGCGATGTCGATCCCATGTTCGGAACGCTTGATGATTTCAGGGCGCTGGTCGACGAGGCCCACAGACTCGGCCTGAAGGTCATCATAGATCAGGTGCTGTCGCATACTTCCGACCAGCATCCCTGGTTTACGGAAAGTCGTTCGAGCAAGGACAATGCCAAGGCCGACTGGTATGTCTGGGCCGATGCCAAGCCCGATGGTACTGCGCCCAACAACTGGATGTCGATCTTCGGCGGCCCGGGCTGGGAATGGGATGGCACCCGCAAGCAGTATTACATGCACAATTTCCTGACGAGCCAGCCCGATCTCAACTTTCATTGCGAGGCGGTGCAGGATGCTTTGCTCGACGCGGTCCGGTTCTGGCTCGATCTCGGGGTCGATGGCTTCCGCCTCGATACGGTCAACTATTACTTCTGCGACGACAAGCTGCGCGACAACCCGCCAATGCTGGAAGATGACGATGCCGCTGGCCTCGATGCCCCCGATGTGAACCCCTACGGTTTCCAGAAGCACATCTATGACAAGACACGGCCGGAGAATATCGGTTTCCTCAAGCGTTTCCGGGCGCTGCTCGATGAGTATGACGACCGCTCCTCGGTGGGCGAGGTCGGCGATGGCGCGCGCTCATTGAAGACGGTTGCCGAATATACCGCCGGCAACGACAAGCTTCATATGTGCTACACCTTCGATTTCCTGGGCCCGGATTTCTCGCCGGCCCATATCCGCAAATGCGTGGAGAATTTCTTCACCGTGGTGTCGGATGGCTGGGTGTGCTGGGCGTTTTCCAACCACGATGTCGATCGCCATGTCTCGCGTTTCGCCAAAACCGAGGCCGAACGCGAGCCGGTCGCAAGGCTCGCCATCTCGGTGCTGGCGACGCTCAGGGGCTCGATCTGCCTGTATCAGGGCGAGGAGCTTGGCTTGCCGCAGGCGGAGCTTGCCTTCGAGGATCTGCGCGACCCCTACGGCATCCGCTTCTGGCCGTCGTATAAGGGCCGCGACGGCTGCCGCACGCCGATGCCGTGGAGCAATGTGCCGCCCGATGCCGGGTTTTCCACTGCCGAGAAGCCGTGGCTGCCAGTGCCGGAAGCCCATCTGCCGCTTTCGGTGTTCGAACAGGCGCCCCGACCCGACTCGGTCTACAGCCATTACCGGGCCACGCTCGCCTTTCGCCGCGAGTACGATGCGCTGTTTGACGGCGATATCGAATTTCACGACTGCGACAATGACGACGTGCTGATGTTTACCCGCAGCAAGGGCAAGGAAACCCTGCTGTTCATCTTCAACTTCGCCGACACGCCGCAGGAAGTGCCGTTGCAGATGACCGTCGATCACGTCAAATCCGTCGATCTTCCGGGCATGACGGGCGTGCTGAACGGCGCCGAGGTGGAGCTCGGCGCGTTCGACGGGTTTTGCGCGCGGGTTTGAGGCGGTTCCGCTGCTCGGATCGTTTTGACTATGAAGCGGCGGACGCCCAAAGGCGTCCGCCATGCGCTCAGTCTTCCAGCGCCTTGAAGCGATAAAGCAATGCGCCGATGACGCCGCCGGCAAGCGGCGCCGCGATGAACAGCCAGAGCTGCGCCAGTGCATGGCCGCCCGCCAGGAGGGCCGGGCCGAAGCTGCGGGCCGGATTGACCGAAACGCCGGTCACCTGAATGCCGACAAGGTGGATCGCGACGAGCGTCAGCCCGATCGCGAGGCCGGCGAAGCCGGCGGGCGCGGCCGCGGCGGTGGAGCCGAGGATTGTTTGTTGAAAACGGCCTATTGTTAAAGCGG
>NZ_JAINWJ010000040.1 GCF_021021415.1 Martelella mediterranea
CACGGGCGTCGGCAATGCGTCGACCTTCCAGATGATCCCGGCGATCATGCGCCGCGAAGTGCCGCGGCTGATGCCGGAACTGGATGCCGGCGCGCTGCAGAAGCAGACGGACCGCGAGAGCGCGGCGATCATCGCCTTCATCTCCGCGATTGCCGCCTATGGCGCATTCTTCATCCCCAAATCCTACGGCACCTCGATTTCGATGACCGGCGGACCGGACATGGCGCTGTGGGGCTTCGGCATCTTCTACGTCATCTGCGCCGTGCTGACCTTCTTCTACTACACCCGCCGCAATGCGCCGGTGCCCTGCTAATCGCCCGAAACAAAGGAACGGATCATGTCTCTTCTCCTCGACCGCCTCAACTTTCTGGCACGCAAGAATGTCGATACATTCTCCGATGGTCACGGCGTGACCACCAATGAAAACCGCGACTGGGAAGACGCCTATCGCAA
>NZ_JAINWJ010000041.1 GCF_021021415.1 Martelella mediterranea
CGTTTGCAGCCCACCGGCTCAAGGTGAACTGCTCAAACCTGGGGTCAGAACAAGATCTGCATAAAATCCTGCGCTAAGCTCGAACGGAATGTGAACATCAAGCGGCACGGAGGATATTTCTGGGTAGCCGTAAGGATCTGAACCCCTCCGGTATCTGTTTCTCTGTGTCCCAAGAATAAATGCCGGTCAGATTGATATGCTCCCAACTGAGCGGCGAAATGTGCTTGAGCACGTCGTCAGGAATGATCCGGCCCTGCTGGCGCAAATGGGCGACCGCCCGGTCGAGATAGACTGTATTCCAGTGCACGATGGCACTGACGACCAGGTTGAGCCCGGAGGCTCGGAAGGCTTGGCTGTCATAGGAGCGGTCACGGATTTCGCCGCGTTCGTGGAAGAAGACGGCACGCTTGAGCTTATGGGCGGCCTCACCCTTGTTGAGACCAGCCTGGCACCGCCGGCGCAGCGATTGGCTCGAATACCATTCGATCATGAACAGTGTCCGCTCGATGCGACCGATCTCACGGAGCGCCTTGGCCAAGTCATTGGCTTTCGACGAGGTTGCAAACATCTTGAGGATGGTTGACGGCGCGACAGCTCTCGTAGCGACCGACGCGCCCAGTCGCAGGAGATCGTCCCAATTCTCAAGAATGAGCGTGGTGTTGATCGGAGTGCCAATATGATTGGCCAATGCCGGGTAGGTATCGGCTCTTTCGAAGGTATGGAATTTCCGGTCCTTGATGTTCCGCAGCCGGGGAGCGAAGCGTTTTCCGACGAATGGGAACAGTCCGAAGACCTGATCGCTGGCGCCGCCGGTATCTGTGAAGAGTTCCTCGATTTCGAGGATGGTGTCGTGGTCAAACAGGCCGTCCAGGACATAGACGGCCTCGCTCTCGGTGGGGCTGATCGGCAGGATGCTGAAGTAGCCGTACTGATCGGAGAGCCCGCTGTAGAATTTCGTGCCCGGTTCGCTTCCGTAGTGCAGGTTGATGTCGCCGCGCTTTGCGGCCCGGTCGCTAGCTCGGAAGAATTGCCCATCGGAAGACGCAGTCGTGCCGTCACCCCAGAGACGCGAATGCCGATGAAGCGTATGTGCGTCGGTCACGCAGGCTTGCGCCGCGCGATAAGTTTCGGACCGGGCATGGAAGGAGCGCATCCAGCCGATCTGGTGGGCGCTGATCCCTTTTGAAGCTCCGGCCATGCGTTAGGTCCGAGATTCGTCCCGTCCGCGAGAACGCCGGCTAACATCGCCGATAGGTTCTGAGGAACGTCACCCGTGCGAACATGGGTGAACTGGTCGGCAAAGCCGGTCCATTGATGCACTTCCCGGAGCAGGTCAGGAATTTCCACAAGCGGATACATTTCGGAGATTTCTGCGTTCAGATCTTCAGCCGCAGCGGGAACATCTCTGGAATGCGGCGTCACGATCAAGGTTCCCGCCTCGAGCCTGACGCCTTCGAGCTTTCCATTGCGGGCACGATACGCCAGCCGCTTGAGATTGAAGTCCATCATTTGCTGGACTTCGTTCAGCCAGGCTTCGCCGTCGCTTTGTACGCCGAGGCCGAGTTTGTCTTCCTCCTTGAGTACGTCGAAGGCGGGCTTTGGGATAAGATGTTCATCAATCGGCCGGAAAGCCCGGCTTCCTGCGACCCAGACATCGCGGGATCGTAGCCGATCGCGCAACAGCGCAAGCGTCGCGATCTCATAAAACCGCCGATCCCGCTTTCCTTTCTCGAAGATCAGCTTCCTGTCTGACTTTGAAAGATGGGCAACCGGAACGCGCTCCGGAAGAATGCGCCTGCCTTCGGCATAAAGCGATCGCAGTGTACCTATCGCGGCCAGCAGTGGATCGTGACGGCGGCGGGACTGGAAAGAAAAAGTCTGGAGGAAAGCAGCCGCATATTTGCGAAGATTACCGTATTGCTCGGCCGCCAGCGCTAACGAGGAAGCGCTGTTGTTTTCGACGATCGACTCGAGGCCTGGCTTGATTTGCAGCAGCCGGTACCAGCCGACCTGCCGGTTCAATGTGTCGATGGCATCTTCACCGGTATCGTTAGCTGTCTGCAAGGCCACGATCGTGTCGAGAAACAGGCGCAATGCTTTCGACGTTTCGGCGCGTGTGTTCATATGGCGCTGCTTTTTGCGATTGTTGGCCTTGGAGAACAAACGGCCGATCAATTTGATGAACATGGTCATCGCTTCGTCGGTGAGTTTCTGGCCAAGCTTGATGACCTGCACCACGAGTGTCGCGCGCCGGCGACTGGCGGTAAAGTCGTTGGCAAGCCAAGCCGGCGTGGCATCTCCTTCACGAACCATCTGGTCCCAACGTCCAGACGGAATACGGGCTTGCAAACGAGGATTGATCCCGAGCGAGCGCAGATACGCGATGCGCTCTGTCAATCCGACCAGGTTCATTGCACCGGGGGCGTCCGGAGCTGACTTCAACCAGTGAAGGCGGGTCTGGCCGATTGCCGGATCGACGGTCAGCAGACCGTCGAGAGTCTCCAGTGTCTCCGGTGTTAGGTCCGAGATCAGGGCGGCTTCAGCACGACGGCGCGCGATGGTTCGTGCCAGCAAGCCCATTCGTTCAATGGCATTCGCCACAGGCAACAGAACACGGCGTTCGCGAAACGTCGTGATGATGGCACTCGCGATCGGCAAGCCTTTGTCGGTCACAGAAGCCGCCTGTATCGCGGACAGCAATGCCGCGCGACGATCCTGGGCAGTTGCACTTCGCATTTCGAGATAGCGGAGCAGGTGCGCGACGTGATTGCTGCGCGTTTCCTCCCGGCGGGCATATCGTTCGAATGAATCCGGGTCGGATCCAACCTGTTCGGCAATATAGTTGAGCACTGCCGTTGCCGCACGTACCAAAGGCAAGGTGCTCTGGGTGGTCACGCGTCCCGATCTCTTTGCACCGGCAATCGCCCAGGCCGGGCTTCAGCCCGATCGCGTGATCCATGTCGAGGCCGGCGACGAGAAGGCATTGCTTGCCTGTTTCGAGGAAGGGCTTCGCCATGGCGGGCTTGGCGCGGTTGTCGCCGAGACTGCGCGTCTCTCGATGACGGCCTCCCGCCGTCTGCAACTGGCGGCCGAGAACTCCAACACGATTGGGCTGGCGCTGCGCCGTTGGCGACGGCAGACCGAGGCAGGCGACTTCGGGCAACCAACGGCAAGCGTTACCCGCTGGCGGGTCTCCGTTCTGCCCTCGCGACCCCTGCCCGTTCCCGGCCTTGGCCGCGCGCGCTGGCTGGTCGAGCTCATCCGATGTCGTGCCGGAGAAAGTGCCGATTTTGAACTGGAGGCGTGTGATGACACGGGTCGTCTCGCTCTTCCTTCCGAGGTGGCCGACGGACCGCCTCAGAAGGAAGTCGGGCGACGCATCGCCTCCCGCTGATGCGCCGCTCGTCATGGCCGGCCGCACCGGCCGCCGCCGTCTGATCAAGGCAATCGACGCCAATGCCGAACAGCTTGGCGTGCGTATCGGCATGGCCGTCACCAAGGCGCAGGCCCTTGTACCGGGTCTCGTGATTGCCGATGCAGATCCTGCCGCTGAGACCGAGGGGCTGAACAAGTTGGCGCTCTGGGCCCTTCAGCGGATTTCGCCGGTGGTCATGGCCGATCCACCGGATGGTCTCGCCATCGATACGACCGGCGCCGATCACCTGCATGGCGGAGAGGACGCCATGCTTGCTGACATGATCAGACGCTTTGCCGCGGCCGCTGTCGAGGCACGCGCGGCGGTCGCAGACACTTGGGGCGCCGCGCATGCTGCTGCCCGGTTTCTGGCACGACCGGAGATCGTCATTCCACAGGGAGAAACCGAGGCGATGCTGCGAACCATGCCGCTATCAGCGCTCAGGCTCGATCCCAGTAAGGTGTCTGACCTGCACACACTCGGTTTCGAAAACATTGGAGAGCTGCTGGATCAGCCGCGCGCACCGCTGACTCTGCGCTTCGGTCCGGAAGTCGTCCGGCGGCTCGACCAAGCCCTTGGCAGGATCGCCGAGCCGGTCGATCCGATCCGCTCGCCGGAGCTGGTCGAGGTCCGCAAGACCTTTGCCGAACCGATCGGCGCGCCTGAGACCATCGCCCGCTATATCGCCAAACTCGCAGACGCCCTCTGTCTTGAACTCGAAAAGCGCGGCCTTGGCGCCCGGCGGCTCGATCTTCTGTTCCACCGGGTCGACAACACCATGCAGTTCATCCGCATCGGCACGGCCCAGCCGGTGCGCGATCCGAAACGCCTTGTCCGCCTGTTCCGCGACAGGCTGGAAACCGTCGATCCGGGCTTCGGGATCGAGATCATGGTGCTGGTCGCGATCCATGCCGAACCCTTGCGTGAGAGGCAGACGATCTCGTCCCTGGTCGAGGAGCCTGAAGCCGATGTCTCCGACCTCGTCGATGTCCTTGCCAATCGCGTCGGCGAACATAGGCTCTGTCGCTTCGCGCCGGTTCAAAGCGATGTGCCCGAACGCTCGGTCGCCCGTATTGCCCCGCTGGCACCGGAAACCGGGCTCACATGGGACGGCGACTGGCCGCGACCGCCGCGGCTTTTACCCCGCCCGGAGCCGGTCGAGACCATGGCGCTTCTCCCGGATCATCCGCCCGTCTGGTTCACGTGGCGCGGCGTACGTCGACGCATCCGTCGCGCCGATGGGCCGGAGCGCGTTCGCGGCGAATGGTGGAAGCGCGATGCCGAACTCACCGCTGTCCGCGATTACTTCCGGGTCGAGGACGATACCGGCGAGCGCTATTGGCTGTTCCGCTCCGGCGACGGCGAGCATGAGAACAGCGGCTCACACCGCTGGTTTATCCATGGGATCTTCGGATGACCGGACCGCGCTACGCCGAACTGCAGGTCACCACCCATTTCTCGTTTCTGCGCGGGGCGAGCAGTTGCGACGAACTGTTTTCGCGCGCGGCAGACCTCGGCATCGAGGCTATCGGTGTCGTTGACCGGAATTCGCTGGCTGGCGTCGTGAGGGCATTCGAAGCTTCAAAGCAGACCGGCGTCCGGCTGGTGGTCGGCTGTCGCCTCGATCTTGCCGACGGCCTGCCGGTCCTCGTCTACCCGACCGACCGGGCGGCCTATGCCCGGCTATGCCGATTGCTGTCGCTCGGCAAGCAGCGTGCCGGCAAAGGCAGGTGCCATCTCGAATGGACCGACCTCGTGGTCTATGGCGAAGGACTGATTGCCGTCCTGGTTCCCGATTGCGCCGATGATGACTGCGCCATGCATCTGCGACGGCTGCGGGAGGCTTTCGGGGATCGCGCCTATCTGGCGCTGACGCTGCGACGGCGACCGAACGATCAGCTTCGGCTCTGGCAGCTGTCGAACCTGGCTGCCGCAGCCCGGGTTCCGACTGTCGTCACCAATGACGTTCTGTTCCACGCGGTCGGCCGGCAGATGATGCAGGATCTCGTCACCGCCATCCGGCACAATGTCACTATCGATGAACTCGGTCATCGCCGCGAGCGTTTCGCCGATCGCTACCTGAAGCCGCCGGAAGAGATGCACCGGCTGTTCGATCGCTATCCGGAAGCACTCGCCCGCACGATCGAGATCATGAACCGCTGCCGGTTCTCACTTACGGAACTCGCCTATCAATATCCGGAGGAAAAGCTCTTTCCGGATCTCACCCCGCAGCAGGCACTGGAAAAGCTCACCTGGGAGGGTGCCGCCGAGCGCTATCCCGAAGGCCTGCCCGACAAGGTGAGGTCCAACCTCAACCATGAGCTGGCGCTGATCGAGAAGCTGGACTATGCGCCCTATTTCCTGACGGTAAATGCGATCGTGCGCTTTGCCCGCTCAAGGGATATTCTCTGTCAGGGTCGCGGATCGGCCGCCAATTCGTCCGTCTGTTATGTCCTCGGCGTGACCTCGGTCGATCCGGATCGCAATGATCTCCTGTTCGAGCGCTTCGTCTCGGAAGAACGGCGCGAGCCGCCGGACATAGATGTCGATTTCGAGCACGAACGCCGCGAGGACGTCATCCAGTGGGTCTATCAGACCTATGGCCGCGATCGATCCGCGCTCTGTTCCACCGTGATCCGCTACCGCGCCAAAGGCGCGCTCCGTGACGTCGGCAAGGCGCTCGGACTGACCGAGGATCTGACTAAAACGCTATCGTCACAGGTCTGGGGCTGGTCCGAGGATGTCGAGGAGAAGCACGCTCAGGATCTGAACCTCAATCTGGGTGACAGGCGGCTTCGGCTTGCCCTCGAGCTTGCACGGCAACTCGTCGGCACGCCGCGCCATCTCTCGCAGCACCCGGGCGGTTTTGTCCTGACCCGCGACCGGCTCGACGAGCTGGTGCCGATCGAACCGGCGGCCATGGAAGACCGGCAGGTCATTGAATGGGACAAGGACGATATCGATGTTCTCAAGTTCATGAAGGTCGACGTGCTGGCGCTCGGCATGCTCTCCTGCATGCGCCGCGCCTTAGATCTTCTCGCCGAGCACAAGGATATCCGGCTGGAACTCGCCACCATACCCGCCGAGGATCCGCGCACCTATGCGATGATCCGCAAGGCCGACACGCTCGGAACTTTCCAGATCGAAAGCCGCGCGCAGATGGCGATGTTGCCGCGCATCAAGCCCCGCACCTTCTACGATCTTGTCATCGAGGTCGCGATTGTCCGGCCCGGGTCGATCCAGGGCGATATGGTCCATCCCTATCTGCGCCGGCGCGAGGGCAAGGAAGAGGTGACCTATCCGAAGCCCGAGCTCGAAGCGGTTCTCGGCAAGACGCTGGGTGTGCCTCTGTTTCAGGAGCAGGCGATGCGGGTTGCCATCGACTGCGCCGGGTTCACCGCCGGCGAGGCCGATCAGCTCCGCCGCGCCATGGCAACGTTCAAGCACACTGGCGGTGTATCGAAATTCGGAGCCAAGCTGATCGAGGGCATGGTCGCTAATGGCTATGAGCGCGAATTCGCGGAGCGTACCTTCAGGCAATTGGAAGGCTTCGGTTCCTATGGTTTTCCGGAAAGCCATGCGGCGAGTTTTGCGCTGATTGCCTATGCTTCGTCCTGGATGAAGTGCTGGCATCCCGATGCCTTTTGCTGCGCGCTGCTGAATGCCCAGCCGATGGGATTCTATGCACCGGCTCAGATCGTGCGTGATGCCCGCGATCACGCCGTCGAGGTCCGTCCGGTCTGCATCAATGCGAGCCGATGGGATTGCACACTGGAACCCAACGATCGCGACGACGTGCGTTTCGCCGTCCGCCTTGGGCTCAGGCTGGTGAAGGGGCTCGCCAATGCCGAGGCCGCCCGACTGGTCTCCTGTCGTGAAGACATGCCCTTTGCTTCGGTCGACGATCTCTGGCGTCGCGCCGGTATTCCTGCCGCCGCTCTGGTCGAACTCGCCGAGGCCGATGCATTCAGGCCCTCGCTCGGGCTTGCCCGCCGCGAGGCGCTCTGGGCGATCAAGGCCTTGCGCGACGAGCCGCTACCGCTCTTTGCCGCGGCTGCAAGGCGCGAGGCCGGCATTGTGCCAGAACAGGCCGAACCGGAGCCCCTCCTGAAACCCATGGAGGCCGGCCGGGAAGTGGTTGAGGATTACGGCCATCTGGGCCTAACACTCAGGAAGCATCCGGTTTCGTTCCTGCGGTCGGAGCTGACCCGACAGCGGTTCAGGTCCTGCGCCGAAGCCGTCTCGCTGCGCGATGGTCGCTGGGTCAACCTTGCTGGTCTCGTTCTCGTACGTCAGCGCCCCGGCTCCGCCAAGGGCGTGATGTTCATCACGCTTGAAGACGAAACCGCTGTCGCCAATCTCGTGGTTTGGGCGAAGGTGCTCGAGAAATACCGACGCACCGTTCTTGGATCCGGCATGCTTGGCGTCAAAGGCCGGGTCCAGAGAGAGGGCGAGGTCGTCCATATCGTCGCGCGTGAGCTGATCGATCTGTCGGCGGAGCTTGCAAGCGTCGGGAGCCGGGATACGGCCTTTCCGCTTTCTCACGGGCGGGGCGCCGAGTTTCATCATGGGTCGCCGGCGCCTGATCCGCGCGGAATGCCGAAGCCACGTGATATGTTCGACCCCTATGGGCATCTCGATGAGATCAAGGTGAAGCCGCGCGACTTTCGATGATCGCTGCGAAACTCACATTGAGAGAGTGCTTTCGATTGTGCTTTGATAGACACGCCCCGTGCTTCGTCGTCCATCCGGACTGTTTTCTTCCCGGTTTCGGCGATTTTTTGCGCAAAGCTGATGCAAACTGCCATGGCGGAGGAATGTCTTGCCGTTGTTGTTGGGATCAATTGACGATGGGACTGTAAGGCCCGGTGTCTGTCAGCAACGTCTCCACCCAAAAAAGACGGTTTCCGCCTTCGGCAAACCCTCCGTCTTTTTGTGTTCTCCGCCGCCCTTCGCTTCGCTGCGGCCCTGAAGGGTGCAGTCATCCTTTTCCGGTCCTTCCCGGCGTCCCTGTCAATTCGATCAAACAACGGAGACATACCAATGGCAGACCTGATCAACTTCATCCGCTTCAACGACAACGGCACTCTGGAAGGCAACATCGCCGCACTCGACTTTGACTTCGACATCACCGGTGAAGAGCTCAACAGCACGAACCCGAAAGCGCCTGTCTACCGCCTGTATGGCGTGTCCCCGCGAGGTCGAAAGATCGAGGTTGGCGGCATCTGGCGTCAGACCAACCAGAACGGCGAAGAGTATCTGCAGCTGACTGCTGCGACCCCGAGCCGGGCGTTCCGTGCAAACCTTGGCAAGTTTCCCGCTCAGGACGACGATGACCTGATGACCGTGATCCCCTGGAGCTAAGCTCCCTCGGCGCGGCGGATGCCGCCGCGCCGGTTCCGGCAAATCCGCAACGGCCCTAATAGTCCGCACTTGTGTCCCAGCTGTACTCAAATTAAGTATCATGCATTGAGAAATGCCCGCCATCACCAAGTCAACGACCGGAACCCGCAGACGTGTCGTGGTTCATGACGGACGTTGACGCATATAAAAGAAGCACTATGTGGGCTTGAACAGCTATCGCGAGAGAATGACCAGAGACGAGATCATAAAAGGGCTGGGTGCGCAGCCACACGACCCGTTTGTGTGGTTCGAGGGACCACCGGTTCTGGAGCAAATACCTCCAGGAACTGTGGGTGTTAACGCTCTCAAGGTGGCAAGCGCCATCGAGAACCGGCCGAGCCGATACGTCCACTTGCTGCCGATATTGCGCGTGAGCTTGATCGGGCTGATCTATGATCCGCAGCTCGATGGCGGCATACTGCCACTCCAAATGCTTGCCGACCGTCTTGGTGTCAGCCGGTTTACGATTCCGCGCAACTGTGTCGTGCTCGAGGAGATGGGGCTGTTCTATAAGGTCACGAAGAACGGCCGCTACGCTGTCGAGCCTGATACGGCGTTGGTCGTGTTTCATGACCTGTTCGTTCCGTTGCCAGCGAAACGGCTCCGCAAAGACGATTGACGCCCCCCCCCCGATCACCGGGTCAAACATATAAAAAACAAGAGAATTATTCTTCTGGTTCTGGTAAAGTTGGCGTGGTCAATAGACCTACGCTGGATTTGTCGACCAAGAGCGAGAGTGGATAGTAGGACCGTGCCGGTTCAAGGGTTGAGAGATTCCAGGAAGACCGGCCTGGCTGTAAAACCTTACCGATCTGAAGAAGGAAAAGACCATGGCGAGCACCCTTGAAAAGACGCGCATCTCCGATGCCGAAATGGAACAGCGACGCCGGCTGGTCGACAGCGCCGATCATTCCAATGCCATGGAAGGCCTGAAGCGCGATCCTGCCACCGATCACATATTCGAGGCTTTCGTTCGCGGCGAGATCGAGGCCTCCGACATCGTTCCGATGCTCAAAGAGTTCCGCGCCGCCAACGGATGACGAACTACGCTTACGAAAACCGTACCCTCAAGAACATCGATGGCTTGACCGATCCCGACAAGCTCTCTGTCGTTGAGGCGGAACGGGTCGCGGGCCGGCTCATCGAACTGCGTCTTGGGGGCGGGCCGCAGCCGACCTTTGATACCCGGCATCTGAAAGCGCTTCACCATCATCTTTTTCAGGACGTCTATGAATGGGCCGGGCGCACCCGAGACGAGTGGGTACAGCTTTCTGATGGCACTGTCGCGACCATGCCGACCATGCAGAAGATCGACGGCGAGCAATTCGCGATCGGCCCGGCTATTTCCAGCGGACTGCACCGATTTGCCGACGACCTGCGCGGTCAGAACTTCCTGCGCGGTCTGGACCGAGAGAGGTTTGCCGACCAGGCGGCAGTTTACTTCAATCGGCTCAACTCGATCCATCCGTTTCGCGAAGGCAATGGCCGGGCGCAGAGGGAATTCATGACTGCGCTGGCAAAGAACGCCGGTCACGAACTCAATTTTGATGTCGTGTCGGCCGAGCGCATGGCGCAGGCCAGTATTGCCGGTCATGAACGCGGCGATGTCGATGCCTTCAAGCGCCTCTTCCGCGAGATATCTGATCCGAAACGCGTGCAGGCGTTGGAGAAGGCACAAAAATTCCTGACCTCGCAAGGCTTTGATTGGCAAGATCGCTATATGGCAACGACTGAGCCTGGCCGTCGCTATGACGGCGTCCTGGTCGGGATTGGCGGGTCGGATTTCATGATGCATGACAAGCGGAATATTCTCGTCGGCCAAACGAAGGACCTGCCAAGGCCGTTGCCCGAGCAAGGGCAGCATGTCGCGTTCGAAACGCCACGGAAGACCCGCGCGAACGCCCGAGAGGGTAGGGGGCGTGACGACGACTTTGGCCACGGCCTCGGCTAGAATCCCATCCTTGTGATTTCGCGGTGTAGATTGCCGGCTGGACGCCGGATTCGGTCGCGGCCCTTAGAGCCGGATTCAAAAGTTCATGATGGGAAACAATATCGTGCGAGCCGCCTTGTCATCACCCTGATGCTTGCGATGTTGACCCATGCTGTGGCGCTTGCGATGGACTTCTCCCAATCTTTGGCGAGTCGACGGCATCGACCGAACCAGCCGAAGTTGCGCTCAACCACCCATCGGCGGGGCAGAACCTCAAAGCCTTTCGCTGTGTCGGAGCGCTTGATGATCTCAAGGTTCCATTGGCCGCATCCGCGCAGCGCTTTTCGCAACTTTTGCCCGGCATAGCCGCCATCTGCGAAGACATGGCGCAACCAGGGGAAACGGTAGCGGATGGCTTTCAGGACGCTGGGCGCACCGTCACGGTCCTGGATATCGGCTGCATGGACATGCGCGAACAGCATCAGCCCGAGCGTATCGGTGATAATGTGACGCTTGCGGCCCTTGATCTTCTTGCCGGCGTCGTAGCCCGAACCCCCGCCACTTTCAGTGGTCTTGACACTCTGGCTGTCGATGACACCGGCCGTGGGCGAGGCCTCACGCCCCTCCAGTTCGCGCGTAGCGCAGACAAGCAGATGGTTGATGGTCTGCCAAAGGCCGATATCGCGCCATCCATAGAAATAGCCTCGCACCGTGGAGACCGGAGGAAAATCCTTCGGCAGGGCCCGCCATTGGCTGCCGCTGCCCGCAATATAAAGGATCGCGTTCACCACCTCCCTCATGTTCGTTTTCCGTGGCCGCCCACCGGGCTTGGCCGGCGGTATCAGTGGAGCAATTACAGCCCATTCACGATCCGTCAAATCGGTTGGATAGCGAAGGCGATCACGGTTATGCTGCAGGCGGGTGATATCAGTCCAGGGCATGCAATCCTCCACGTTCTTGGCAGAGGTGGTTGAATCACATCCTTCTGATATCACTCAATAACTTTTAAATCCGGCTCTTAGGGCCGCGGTTCTCTTCTTTTTCTGCCGGAATAGCTTACGGCTCCTTGGTCAGCGTCAATGACGAACGGTGCCCCCAATTTTGCGGCTGCCCTGCGTGCAGCAACTAAATCGGCTCCCCCATTCGCCGGCGCTACCGGTCGCTTCGCGATCATTGACACTGCCCTGCGTTCACCCGTGCCCGGTTTCCGTCAACAAAAGGAGACGGAAACATGACGACCATCGATCAGATCAACGAACTTCGCGCCGAGCTGATGAACTGCGACTTCTCAAAGGCCGAGCGGCAGGATGCTGAAGCAGAACTTGAAAAGCTGGAAGCTCTGGGAGCAGCAGAGGAGCTGCAGTTTGAGCAGGACATGGCAGCCTGGAGCGCTGACCTCAAATGAGGTCGGTTTCAGGAAGGCTTGGAGCCTTCCTGTTCTCTGGCCGACACCCGAAAAGCCGAATATTTTGAGCGCTGAAGCTGCTATTCCGTGCGCCAGTTCAAAATAGAAAGCTTGAAGCCAGGAAAACTATCGAACCGACAGATCGTGCAATGCTGCATGAACACGCAACATGAGCAGCCTGTGACTTATAGTTTGCAATTTGGCTCGGTGTGACCTATAGTAGGCATATGGTCGAGTTAATCAAAACGGCAACATTTGATCGCTGGCTTTCGAGCCTGAAAGACCGAACTGTGGCCGCAAAGGTCGCCGCCCGCCTCGTGCGACTTTCAATGGGCAATCCCGGTGATGTGGAGCCCGTGGGGTCGGGGATTTCCGAGCTCCGAATTCACTACGGCAAGGGATATCGAGTTTATTATATGAGGCGCGGCGAGTTGATTATCGTTTTGCTTTGCGGTGGCGACAAGTCGACGCAGAAAAAGGACATCAAGGCCGCAAAAATGCTGGCCGACGAGTGGAAGGATTGAAACTATGGCAAAGGAAGTTTTTAGCCGTTTCGATGCGGCCGATTACCTGAAAACCAACGAAGACATTGCTGCCTTCCTGGAGGCTGCGATGGAAGAAGGCGGAGACGATCCTGAATATATCGCTGTCGTTCTTGGAACCATTGCGCGGGCGCGCAATATGAGCCAATTGGCGCGTGACACCGGGCTTTCTCGGGAAGGTCTTTCACGCGCGCTTTCCGGCAACGGGAACCCGACAATGGCAACTTTGATGAAAGTGGCCAAGGCGCTCGATCTTAAAATTCAAGTTGTTCCAGCCTTGTCTGCAGGAGCAGCTTCGAGCGCTTCAGAACATCGAGCCGCTTCCTAAGTGTAGTTCGGCCGACCTGCTGCGCGGAAGGCCGTCTGATGCCTGTTGATGGCGTGATCACCGTGCGTGACCCACGCGTCAGTCGCGGTAGCCTCGCTTGCGCTTGCTTTGCTCGAGAATGGCGAGTGCGTCATGGGCCTGTCCGGCCGAGGTGAACCAATCGAGCTTCAGCTGACCGCTGGTCCCGATCCGGCCCCAGCGGCGCACAAGGCACCAGTCTCCGAACAGGCCGCCCTCGATACTGAGATGATAGAACCGCCACTTGTTCGTGGCCGGCTCGATGCGGCGCAGGAGCACTTCAGTCGGGAAAAGATCAAACTGTCCCAGCATCTTCAAATCCCCGGCAGTTGTCCATCGAACAAGTCGAGCGTGTCGCCTTCTACCATCGTTGTGTTCCTGGGCGTGCCGACCGGCTCCATTCCCTTGAGAACGTCAATGGCTTGTTTCGGATAGTTTGCGTCACTGTCCATCCTCCCGGTCTCAATATCGTCGTCAGTCGTGAAACCTTCAAGTCGGCTGGCAGTGATAAGGTCGAGGGTCCATTGCGCTGGCTCTTGGGCATCGCGCGCATGCGGGAGGGTGGTATAGGGAACGCGCACCTTGTAGACGTCCTCCCCAATGCCCGTGACGAGGACATCGATGCCGTTTTTGCGAGGCCCGAGTTGCGTCTCGAATTCGGAACGCTCAATCGTGTTCTCGCGCCGCTCGTCGCGCACCCATTCCAGCCCGTTTCCACGTGGCTCACGACGGTTATAGACCACGGTGGCCTGACCGACATCGCTTTCAAGTCGCTGCGCGGTCGGTCCCGAGTTCACTTTGGCGATGATCTTCGTTCCGACGATCGACATCCAGGCGTCGGCGCGTTCGCGTCCATAGGTGTCACGGATCTGTGCAATATCCTGCACGCCGAGACACACGCAAACCCCCTTCGATCGTCCGATATCAAGTAGCGCAGAAAGCCGGCTGATCTTCGGCAGCTGGGCAAACTCATCCACGAAAAACCAGATGCGGCGGAGCTTGGCGTCGCCAAGCTCCGGATCGGACACGATGCCGGAGGCAATGGTCAAGAACGCGCTGATCCAGCCGTCAGATTGGTCGGAAAACCGGCCGGACTTCTGCAGGATGACGGTGCGCCTATCTGTCTTGTAGAGCAGCCAGTTGCGTAGCGAGAAACGTTCCAGACCATCGTAATTCGCCCATGCTGTTGCGAGCAGACGCAGCGTGTTGGTATCAGCGGTGAGTGTAGAAAGCGTCGAGGCGACTTGTCGATAGTCAGCATCCAGAAAGCGAACCGCGTCGGGGTGATAGCGATGCGCGACCTCAAGAAGTTCAAGATGGTCACGGCGTGTTTCGGCCACCAGATCGGCCCATGTCCACCTTCCAGGGTTCTCGTGCATAAGGCGTATGGTGCACGCGGCCAGCACGGCACGGGCCGAGTTGGAGAAGAACCTGTCGCGTGACTCGGGGATCAGTCGCGTCGCCAATTCGACGGCGTCCTCTGCAATACGCAGATCCTTGGCGATATCCCAGACATGGGATCGCCGATCCTGCGGAGCAATGATGATGGGCTGCACCTTGGAACCATCCGACTTGATCGTTGGAGGCAGCTTCTCGGTAAAGTCTCCCTTGATATCGAAGACGAGAACCTTGTCATGTCGAGCGATTGCAGAGACGATCAGCCCGATCATGGTTTGTGTCTTGCCGCCGCCAATGGAGCCAAAGATGATGAAGTGCCGCACCTCTCGTTCAAGCGCCAGCCGCCATCCATTGAACCAATGAAGGCCGTCTCTGCTGTCGATTTTTTCCGCCTTTGCGGCCCGCAGCAGTTCGGGCATTCCGGCGACAGTTCGGCCGGATTTGATCCATTTATCCGGCGGCATGAGGAAGGCAATATAGCCGCCGATCGAAATAGCAATGATGCCCGCCACAAGCGTGGCAGCCACCAACCATTGCAGTTTAGCCAGATCGGCCGGGACGTAGCCAAGAGCCTGAGTAAAGCGACTGCGGCAAAGATCGGAGGACCAGAATTTGAGGCAGTCGATCGCCTGCGAAAACGATAGGCGGTAGGCCGATCCGCTCGTGGCGTTCCATGATCGAAGCGCAAAAAAATAAACCGAGACAAGTCCCGAAATGCCCACAAGAAAGAGACCGGCATAGAGGAGAATTGCAAATTCGGAACGCCTGGGTTTGGTGATCATTGGCGCAACGCCTCGCGACCAAGCTTGATCATTTGTTCGCGAAGTCGAGCGTCACCCTTTCTCCGATTTCCTGTCAGCAGAACGCCAAGAATGTAGGCGCGGTCCTCATCGCCGAGGCTTGCTTTGATGACCAGCCCGCCAAGCTCGATCTTGTGGCGGGTGTCTTCGCTTCGTTCGCGCTTGCGCATTTTTCTATACTCGCCTTGCAGGGTGCTAAGCGCTCTGCGCAACGTCAGAAGGTCGCTGTTCATTTTCCCGCCCGGAACGAAAGGAATGGACCATCTCGGCAAATGCCGCCTCAAGTTCATTCTCCGAAAGATCAAGGGTCTCGACGCCGGCTTTCATGGCGATTTGTCCAATCCTGAGTGCTTCCTTCTCTTCAGCTTCGCGCAACTGTTTTTGCAGAGTTCTGATCTGGTCACGGATCGCGGAAGGGGATTTGGCGCGGGCCATATGCTTTCTCCTTTTCGGCGTTGAACGATGAGAAGATTGCAGCGATGTTCTGTTTTTGTAAACACCGATGATGCATGAAAATGAACCCATGCGATGTAAGGTGGATCGGCGCAGCCGATACCGCACTCCGTCATGCGAACAAAACGATCGTTTTGTTAAATGCGCACTTATACATTGTTTTCAATAATGTAAGATGGTACGCGGGTTTCATGGCGATCTATCATTTGCGCGCTCATCAGATATCCCGTGGCAAAGGGCAGAGTGCCGTTGCTGCCGCAGCATATCGCCACGCGACACATATGAATGTCGCGCGCTCCGGAGAGATTGCCGACTACAGTCGAAAGAAGGGCTGTATCCACAGTGAAGTCGCATTGCCCGAAGGCGCCCCGCGGTGGATACATGCCTGGCATGATCGATATTCGCCACACGAGTTTGCCGAGCATTTCTGGAACCGTGTCGAAACCAGCGAAAAGCGCGATGACGCTCAACTCGCGCACGAGTTCGTCGTCGCGCTGCCCGTTGAGTTGTCCGTAGAGCAGAACAAGGCTCTGGTTCGTGACTATGTGCGCAATCAGTTCGCGGCCCGCGGGCAGGTGGCAGACTGGAACTATCATGATGCTACAGGCAATCCGCATGTTCACATCATGGTGGCGTTGCGGCCGCTGACCGAGACAGGCTTTGGCCCAAAACGGGTTCCGGTTCTTGATGGTGACGGTCAATCGGTCCGAAGGCCGCCAAAGGTCGAGGGTCAAAAAGGGGAGATCGTCTATCGCCACTTCGCGGGTTGGAAGGACCGTCTTCCCGAGATCCGCGCAGCCTGGTCGCAGGAGGTCAATCGTCATTTGGTTGCGCATGGAAATGACGCGACGGTTGATCATCGCAGCTTCGAAGATCGGGACATTCCGCTGGAGCCGACGACGCATCGCGGCCCCGCCGTCGACGACATGGAGGCGCGCGGCATTCAGACCGAGATGGTGCAGCAGCACCAACAGGTCATGCGTGAGAATTTCCGCAGGCTGGCGGAGGATCCTTCGCTTGTTGTGAAAATGATCACGGCTGAGAAATCCGTGTTCGATGAGCGCGATGTTGCGAAGTTGATCCATCGGTATGCGTCAACGTCTGAAGAATTTACCGGGCTTTTCCTCCGTGTGGGTGCGCTCGAAAACCTTGTGACGCTTTCCCAGGAAATCCGCGATCCTTTCACGAACAAGCTTCTTGAGAGAGAGAAGATGACGACGCGAGAAGTCCTGCAGATGGAAGCGGGGATGATCGATGGCGTCCGTCAGCGTGCGACGGATCAGTCTTTCGGTGCCTCGCTGCGTCACGTTGAAAAGGCGATCGCGGACTTCTCGAAGTCGCACGGGTTTTCCCTTTCCGACGAACAGGCGATGGTCGTTCACGCCGTCACTTCCGATCGCGGCGTATCGACGGTGGTCGGCTATGCGGGAGCGGGTAAGTCTACCGTGATGGATGTTGTGCGGCAGGTTTACGAAGGGCAGGGGCGTCGTGTGGTTGGCGGGGCGCTTGCCGGAAAGGCGGCCGAGGGCCTGTTTGAATCGGCTGGTATCGAGAGCAAGACGCTCGCGTCCTGGCGCTTGTCTTGGGAACACGACAAGCGCCGCCTTCAGAAAGGCGACGTGTTCGTTCTGGATGAGGCGGGCATGGTCTCATCGAGCGACATGGCGATGTTGGTTGATGCGGTCAACTCGGCCCAGGCCAAGCTTGTTCTTGTCGGGGATGCGCGGCAGCTTCAGCCTATTCAGGCCGGCGCTGCGTTTCGCGCCATTGCGGATAACACCGGGTTTGTCGAGCTGACGGAGGTGCGCCGTCAGAGCGAAACATGGATGCGGGACGCGTCCCTCGCATTCGGTCGCGGTGATAGTCGCGCGGCGCTTGAAGCCTATGCCGATAACGGACACATCCATATCCGGGGCCATCGTGACGATGCCATGTCTGAGTTGGTTGGTGCGTGGGGAGCTGATTGGCGCGCCGGCGCCGATACGCTGATGCTGGCGCACACCAAGGACGCGGTGTTCAGTCTGAATGAACGGGCACGCCAGACGATCAAGGAGCAGGGTGGGCTGAGAACGGCGGTGCAAAAGTCGGCCACGGAAGCGGCGGAATAATTCGGTCGCGGGCGGAGTAAAATCCGGCCACCTATCTTCCTTCTGCAATGAGCGCAGGAGGGACAGAGGATTTACACCGTGGATCTTTATCTGAAGGTTCGTCTGGCCGTCTCGGAAGGGATGAGCCGACGTCAGGCAGCCAAACACTTCAACATATCCCGCGACAGCGTAGCGAAGATGCTGTCGTATTCGACGCCTCCTGGCTATCAGCGACAATCGCCAGTCCGGCGGCCGAAGCTGGACGCGTTCGTTTCGACGATCGATCACTGGTTGGATGCAGACAGACAAGTGCCGCGCAAACAGCGCCATACGGCCAAGCGTGTTTTTGACCGGCTTCGCGACGAGTGCGGGTTCACCGGCGGCTATACGATCATCAAGGACTATATTCGCGAACGGGAACAGCGTCGCCAGGAAGTGTTCGTGCCGCTTTCTCATCCGCCCGGTCATGCGCAGGCCGATTTCGGTGAGGCGACGGTCGTGATCGGCGGCATCGAGCAGAAGGCCCGGTTCTTTGTGCTCGACTTGCCACATAGTGACGGCTGCTATGTGCGCGCTTATCCGGCGGCGGTGGCCGAGGCCTGGGTTGATGGCCACGTCCATGCGTTCGCCTTCTTCGGGGCCGTGCCGCAGTCGATCGTCTATGACAATGACCGCTGCCTTGTGGCCAGGATCCTGCCCGATGGCACGCGCAAGCGGGCGACGCTGTTCAGCGGGTTCCTGTCCCATTATCTGATCCGGGATCGCTATGGCCGTCCCGGAAAGGGCAATGACAAGGGCAACGTCGAGGGCCTTGTCGGTTATGCCCGGCGTAACTTCATGGTCCCCATCCCGCAGTTTCCGACGTGGGATGCGTTCAATGCCTTTCTGGAAGAACAGTGCCGCAAGCGCCAGCGCGACAGGCTGCGCGGTGAGAGCGAGACGATCGGTGAACGGCTGCAGCGCGATCTGGCTGCCATGCAGTCCTTGCCGGCGTCGCCCTTTGACGCCTGCGATCAGGCCAGCGCCAGGGTCACGGCACAGTCTCTCGTTCGCTACAAGACGAACGATTATTCCGTACCCGTCGCCTACGGTCATCAAGACGTTTGGATCCGAGGCTATGTCGACAAGGTGGTGATCGGTTGCCGCGGTGAGATCATCGCCCGCCATCCCAGGAGCTTTGATCGGGAGGATGTCATCTTCGACCCGGTGCATTACCTGCCGCTGATCGAGCAGAAGATCAATGCGCTGGATCAGGCAGCCCCTTTGCAGGGCTGGGATCTACCGGAGGAATTCGCCACACTGTGCCGCCTGATGGAAGGCCGCATGGCAAAACATGGCCGGCGGGAATACGTACAGGTTCTTCGTCTGCTGGAAAGCTTCGATATGGCTGACCTGCATGCGGCGATCAAGCAAGCCCTGCAACTCGGGGCGATTGGCTTCGACGCCGTCAAACATCTGATTCTTTGCCGGGTGGAGCGCCGGCCGCCTCGACTGGATCTGTCGATCTATCCCTATCTGCCGAGAGCAACCGTCGAGACGACATCGGCGAAGGCGTATATGGGCCTCCTGTCATCGGGGAAGGGAGAAGCGGCATGAGCGCCGAAGCACCCGAGATCCTGCTTGCCCACTATCTCAAGAGCCTGAAGCTGCCGACCTTCCAGCGGGAGTATCAGAAACTGGCCCGGCTTTGCGCCACCGAGGGTGTCGACCACATCGGATACCTCACCCGGCTTGCCGAGCGGGAAATGATCGAACGGGATCGCCGCAAGGTCGAGCGGCGTATCAAGGCAGCCAAATTCCCGGTTGTCAAAAGCCTCGACAGTTTCGATTTTGCCGCCATCCCGAAGCTCAACAAGATGCAGGTGCTGGAGCTGGCCCGCTGCGAATGGATCGAGCGTCGCGAGAACGTCATCGCTCTCGGCCCCAGCGGAACCGGGAAGACGCACATAGCGCTCGCCCTCGGCCTTTCAGCCTGCCAGAAGGGCCTGTCCGTTGGCTTCACCACAGCCGCAGCCATGGTCAGTGAGATGATGGAAGCCCGTGACGAGCGGCGCCTCTTGCGTTTCCAGAAGCAGATGGCAGGGTACAAGTTGCTGATCATCGACGAACTCGGCTTCGTGCCGCTCTCCAAGACCGGCGCGGAACTGCTGTTCGAGCTGATCTCGCAACGCTATGAACGGGGTGCCACCCTGATCACCAGCAATCTGCCCTTTGACGAATGGACCGAAATCCTGGGATCCGAGCGACTGACCGGCGCTCTGCTCGATCGCGTCACGCATCACGTCAACATTCTCGAAATGAACGGTGACAGCTATCGTCTCGCCCAAAGCAGCGCCCGAAAGGCCGGCTGAAACCCTTCAGAAAATTGCAACGCCGGTATGAGGCCCCCGCTCGGGCTACGCCCTCCCGCGGGCCTCATACCGGCGCCCGAGGTGGCCGACTTTTGCTCCGCCCCGTGGCCGGTTTTTACGCCGCCGTTGACAGTGGGCTTCAAAACGAAGTGTCGTTTGACGCGGTGCGTGGCCCGCGCGCTTTCGCCGTTGGCGACCGGCTGTTGTTCCTGGAAAATGATCGCGACCTCGGCGTCAAGAACGGGATGCTGGCAACCGTGGAAAAGGCGAATGACGGCATTCTTGATGTTCGGCTTGACAATGGCAGAGCCGTTACGGTCAACCATGAGCATTACAACAACGTTGATCATGGCTACGCGACCACGATCCATAAATCTCAAGGATCGACTGTCGACCGGGTGCATGTGCTTGCCACACAGATGATGGATGCGCAGCTTTCCTATGTCGCGCTATCGCGTCATCGCGAGACGGTCACGCTTTATGCAGGTCGGAATGACTTTCCTGAAACCAGGGATCTGCTGGACACGCTGTCGCGGGACCGGCTCAAAGATTCTACGTTAGCCTACGAGCATACGCCCGACTATCAGCTAGAACGGGACGCATTCGTGCGTCGGCGCGACCTTCCGGACATCGGCGAACTGCGCGGTCTTTGGCGTCGATCGCTCGATGCCATGCGTTCGCGGTTCTCAGATATTGCGAAACGGTTCAGGGCAATTTCCGAACGGCTTTCGCTTGCGCGTCCGCAAGCGGTTGACGTCTCGCCGAATGTCACGCCTGCCGACGGTGCGCGGCCTGTTGAAGCTGAAAGAGAGATCAGGCTTCCTGAACTGACGCCAGCGGTCAGTCAGGCGCTATCGCGGCTTTCGGAAGTGGACCGCAACACGAACGGCTACAGCGGCAAACGGGGGCGCTGGTTCCGCGCTGCCGAAACCGAGCTGACACAGATGTCGTCAGCGACCGATCTGGTCATGTTCAATGACCAGATCGCAGCGCTCGTTTCCCCGGTGGAAGTTCGCTCTCTTGGTCGCGATCCGGATGAGGATAAGCTTCAGGAGCTTGTCGCGCATCTTCCGCCATCGGCGCAGACCTTCATCAAGGAAAACTGGCAGCTGGTGCATGTCGGTCAGCTGGCCGCCGCCGACAAGAGCCGCGTCGATGTTGCGTCCGTCATGGTCACGGAGCGGCGCGCCGCTGGCCTTGAGGCCGATTATGAAAAGGAGCGGGCACGTTATCGCCTTCCGGATGAACCGCTTATTCCGGCCGTGACGCAATGGCCCGTTTCGGTCGAAGCCGTTGCCCGTGATCCGGCCAATTACGCGGCGGTTACCAAGTCGCTGCACCGGTCTGCGCTTCAGAACATGGGCAAGGTCTGGCGCGATCCGGCCGCGATCCTCGACAAGCTGGCGGCGGCGGTGACGGATGGCTCTGATGTCATTCAGGTCCTCAAAGCGATGGAGGAGAACCCGGCATCACTAGGCGATTTGCACGGCAACACAAACTTCCTGGGGCGCCCTGATGAAGAGCGGAAAGCGGCACTTGCGGCGGTGATGCCGGCAACCAGTAGCGCTGATGCCTTTGCCGGATCATTGAAGGTGAGCATTGAGGGTGCCGAAAAATCGGAAAGGAAGCTGCGGAGCCAGATGGCTGCGCCGATCGACGGACTGTCGCCAGCCGCCAAAGATGTGCTGGCCTGTCTGTCGAAAGCGTCCAGTCTTCCGGAACGCTCAGACGAACGTCGCGCTCTTGAAAGGGCGGCGGTCGAGGACAGTGAAGCCGTCGGCCAGCTGCGGGGTGTCGCTCATGATATCAGGGCAAGGTTTGGTGACGGCAGTGGTGTGCCGGACCGGGATATGATCGCGCGCGCTATGCCGGAGCTTTCTCCAGAAGCAAGATCGAGGGTTCATCATGATGCCCGCCAGATCTGCGCTGCCTATGACAGGTGTGTCGAGATCGATCGGACACAGCGGCGCAAAACTCGTCTCGAGCACGAGAAGTCGCAGTATCATTCTATCGGGAGATAAGCGCTCCAAAATCGGCAAGAATGGTGACTGATCACCCTTTTGTTCTCTTTGATGTTGCATCAAGGCGGCCATTGTGGTGAATTGCAGATGTATTACGCTGCAATTTCCGCACCGCAAGAGGTTTCCCTATGCGCATCGCGATCAGCCTGGCACTGGCTGTGCTCGCTGGCTGTACCAGCACAAGAGACGCTCCGTCGGATTCCCCTACGATCAATTACATCGACAATCAAGTCCATCTCGTTCGAAGCGCGTTGAACGATGCAGCGCTCTATCAAAATGTCCTGGAAGCGCGCGCTACGAATACGGTTGAGGTGCGCAATCCGGGGATTGCCCAAGGCCCGCTTATGAAGATCGTTGATGCCGAATGGCAGGGAACGTTGGATGAGCTGACAACGCGGGTTGCCAGCGAAGTGGACTATAGCGTGTCAGCGTCCGGGGAAAAGGCCGGCGCTCCGATTTTGATCTCGACCAATTTCTACAATCTGACGGCCTTGGGATTGCTTCGGGAAGCCTACGGGCAGGCGAAGGGGCGAGCGCGCCTTGTGATCGATCAGGGTGCCAGACACATGACGATCTATTACGCTCGCCCTGAGCAAAGCCCGATCCCGCATCAGGAGGACCTCAAGCCGTGAGCCAGCCCCTTTTTCATCGTCGCAACCGTGCCATGGCGCTGACAGGCATTCTTATGGCCGCGTTTTTGTCTTCATGCACAACCATGAAGGACGAAACACCGGAACCGCCGCCTGTCCCGCAACTCGGCGGCCCTGATGACGTCACCAGTCCGCGATATGCGCCCTTGTCCTACAAGCAGTTTGCTTCGCGGGCCAAACGCGGAAAGCTTGGTGGGACCGAGGTTGAGGAGCAGCGCTATTCGGTCCTTCGGGACGCTGCCCTTGCCTATGGTGCACAAGCAGGATTTGAGCGGCGCAGTTGGGAGATCATGAACGATCTGGAGCGTGAATCGGTCAAGCTTTCGGAGACCTTCAATTTCAACCGGGTCGCGTTCAAGGCACCGCGGGAAACAGGCTACGTGTTGCCGCCTGTGATCACCCGCGCTACGGCGGCGATCAACGTCACCGACAACGGCCGCAAGAGTGTTGCCGCCGACGAATACTACCGCATCGAGGAGCCAGGCCGCCTGGCCGCCATTCTGCCGACCTGGCGCGACTATCTTGTGCTCCCGCTCGATACGCCGCGTGAGCCTGACGATCGTCTGTTGCCCCAGGATGACGATGAAACGAAAATCTGGTCGCAATATCTCGATGAAGGCTGGGCGCAGGGCGTGCAGCAGGCCGACGCTGCTTTGCAGGAAAACTTGAACCTGTTGCGGAGCGACTACCTTGGCATGGTCGAGTATCGCAAGGCAGTGGAAGCCGGCCTTATTACCAACCTCGTGCTGAAGTCGAGCGAGACACGCGCGGCCGGTGATGTCGACGAGCTCTATATCGGGGAGCGCCGTGTCGAGATCGACGATGCCGCCCGGTTCGTCAAGAACCCTGCCCGATGGAAGCCGATCCAGAGACGTTTTCAGGTGGCCAAGTAATGCCGGCGGTTGATCTCTCGAATTTGACGGAAGACGCCTACGATCCGAAGGAGCCCTATGTTCGCGTCCTGAACCATGAGCCGTTGCGTTTTGACGGCGACATGGACCCGTTTCAGCAGTTGCTGGTCGGGGCCTCCATCAAAGGAGCGTCGGACATCCGGATACAGACCGATAGTCGTGTCCGGATCAAGATGCATGGCACGCAGCATTTTGCGACGACAAAACCTCTGAATGCCTCAGAGGTCTTGAGTATCCTGAGCCATATCTGGCGGTCTGAAGATGCCTTCAGCATCTTGCGTCAAGGGCGGCCGCTGGACTTCTCGTTCGAGGTGCCGATTGATCGCCACCGACGTCAGCGTTTCCGCGTGAACGCCAAGGGCGTGATGAAAGGTGCCGGCGACGGCATTTCCATGACGATGCGACCGTTGCCGACAAAGACGCCGACGATCGATGATGTCGGTCTCGACACTGAAGTGCGCCCGTACATGTCGCCTCAGCATGGCATTGTCGTGGTCGCCGGGGCGACCGGCCAGGGAAAGTCCACGACGCTTGCCGGGATCACGCGCTTTCATCTTGAAAACACGGCCGATCCGAAAGCGATCGTCGATCTGCAGGCGCCTATCGAGTTCACCTATTCCGACGTGCTGACGGATCACAGCGACTGTGCATCCTCCATCGAGCAGTCAGAAATCGGCGAAGGGCGCAACCTGCCATCTTTCGGCGACGGGGTGTGGGCGGCACTGCGCTGCGCGCCTGATATTATTTCGCTGGGTGAGGCTCGTGACAAAGCCTCCCTTGAGGGATGCCTTGAGGCCAGTCTGACCGGCCACTTGGTTTACACCACCACGCATGCCGGATCGGTGGCGGAAGGCCTGCGACGAATGGTCGTGAACTTCCCGGCCGAAGAACGCGACGCCCGCGCCTTCGACCTGATCACGTCGCTCCAGCTCTTCGTCGTTCAGCACCTGGTCCGCACCAGCGACCATCGCGGCCGCGTGCCGCTGCGCGAGTATCTGCTGTTTGATGACTATGTGCGCGATCAGTTTGTTTCTGTCCCTATCGGTGACTGGCCCAAGGTCGTGAGCCGCCTGATGCAGGAACCGGCCGACCGTGTTCTTGCCCGCTCCATGCATGATGCGGCCCAACAGAAAGTTGATGAGGGCAAGGTTTCGTATGACGACGTCAGGCGATTGCTGCCGCGCCACTGACGGACGCTAATCACGAAGGAGGAAAATATGCAGGTCCCTAAATACGTAAGCATCCGGCATGGGCCGCGGATGGGCCCGGTTTCCCTTCAGTGGCGGCTGTTCTGGCTTTTTGCGAAGCCAGCTTTTCCGAGGGTTCGGCGGCGGGCGAGTTTCGCTATCCTCTGATTGATTGTATCGACGCCAATATCGTCCGGCTCAAAGCGGCTGCCATACCATTCCACGACTTCGCGATGTTGCGGATGTCGCGGCTTTGCCATCGCGTTGAGGAAGTCCTGGAAGCCGGGCAAGCCTCCGACATCTTCGGGCGGCGCACGCCGGTCGCCGTCGATGAAGCGCGGATATTCGACTGCCGGATCGGCGTCCATGACGGCCTCGACAGTGATTGAATGGCGCCAGTCGTCGCCGAAGTCATAGGTATAGTTGAAGGTGGTGATGCCGCGATCCACCAGAGCGCCAATCCTGACGTTGCGGGCGGCATAGGTCTCGCGACCCATGTCCCATTCGGGATCAGGAACGGCATAACGCTTGCCGCCGGCATGGAACTCGAAGAGGTGATAATCCTCAAACACCATGACGGCCTGGATGACGTCGTGCAGCCCCTTCAGGCTGATGGTGATCGGGACCTCGACCCTGCGCCATATGGTTGGCTCGATATGATCGAGTTTGATGTGGAGCCGGGCGATGCGTTCGTTGGATGTCATGATGCCAATGCCAAGGGTGACCGTGCCGAGATCCAGTTCCACGGAAGCAATTGCTCCAGTCTTGTGATCGGCGTATCGGCGATACGGGCGAGAACGTCTGCAAGCCAGGCCTGCGGATCAACGTCGTTGAGCTTGGCGGTCATGATGAGCGTGGCCATAAACGCGGCGCGATCAGCACCACGATCCGATCCGGCGAAGAGCCATGACTTCCTGCCGAGTGCGAAGCCTCTAAGCGCGCGCTCGGCGGCGTTGTTCGTGAGACAGATCCGGCCGTCGTCGAGGAAGGATGTGAAGCCAACCCAGCGCTTGAGCATGTAGTCGATTGCCTCGGCGACCGGAGAACTGCGCGACAGCTTTGCCCGCTCGGTTTGGAGCCAATCGTGCAGCTCTTCGACGATTGGTTGGCTGTCTTGGTGGCGGCGCTCCAGGCGTTGGTCGGCGGCAAGACCGTTGATCTCCCGTTCGATGTCGAACAGGCGATCGATCCGTTTGACGGCGTCCAGCGCAATAGGCGAGATCGGCGCGGCTTTGCCACCACGTTTGGCGTTCGTGGCGATGTCGGCCAGCACGAAGAACTTGCGACGCGAATGTGCCCAGCAGAGTGCCTGGCGCAGAGGCGCGGGATCGCGATCTGCTTTGAACAGCGGATTGTAGCCGCCATAGGCATCTGCCTGCAGAATGCCGGTGTAGGTCTTCAGGTGGTGCTCGGGATGCTCCTGTCGCCGGTCTCGTGAGGCATAGTAAAGGGCAGCAGGTGGTGAGTGCCCACCAAATGGTCGGTCATCCCGGACATAGGTCCAGATGCGACCGGTATCGGTCTTTCCCTTCGCCAGGATCGGCACGGTCGTGTCATCACCATGCAGTCGTTCGGCCGCCAGAACATGGGCCTCGATCAGCGAATGGATGGGCCTGAGGGCCGCGGCACACGCGCCAACCTGGTCAGCCAGTGTCGAAAGGCTGAGATCGATCCCCTCACGGCAATAGCGTTCGCTTTGACGGTTGAGCGGTTGATGCTGGGCGAACTTCTCAAACAGGATCATTGCCAGAAGGTTGGGCCCGGCAAAGCCTCGTGGCGTCACATGGAAGGGCGCTGGGGCTTGCGTGATCTTCTCGCATTCACGACAGGAGAACTTCTCCCGCACGGTCTGAATGACCTTCCACTGACGCGGAATGACCTCCAAAGTCTCGGTGACATCCTCGCCGAGCTTCGACAACCTGGCCGATCCACAGCAGGGACAACTGACTGGGGCGGCGATAACGACACGTTCGCGCGGCAGATGTTCAGGAAACGGCTTGCGTGAAGGGCGCTTACGCTCGAAGGCCCTGACGGTTGAGGCACTGGCTGCGATCTCTGCTGCCAGTTCATCTTCGCCGGCATCAGCCTCGAGTTCTTCGAGCTGCAGTTCCATCTGTTCGAGAAGCCGTGCCTTGCGCTCAGAGCGGCTGCCGTAAAGCGCGCGGCGAACCTTCTCGATCTCCAGCTTCAGCCGGGCGATCAGCGCCTCGGAATGTGACACGAGCGCCTTTGCACTGGCAGCTTCCGCCTTCGCTATCGTCGCTTCTGCCTCGGCAGCAACACGGCGCACTCGCTCTTCCGCCAGAGCAGCAAGTGCACTGGCAAGATCCTTAGGAAGCTGTTGGGCCGCGTCGTTCATGGAGTGATGGAATCATATTCGCTCCCGTCATTCCAGCATTTTTACTTACCCGACCGAGGTCGGCCGCCAGGTTTTTTGCGGCATCCGCCAGTCGATCCCTTCCAGCAGATATCCGAGCTGCGCAGGTGTGATCACCACCGTTCCATCGGCCGCCGACGGCCATATGAAGCGTCCCCGCTCCAGCTTTTTCGTGAACAGGCACGCTCCTTGGCCATCATGCCAGATGACCTTGATCAGGCCGCCGCCACGACCGCGGAAGACGAACAGGTGTCCACACATAGGATCGCGCTTCAGCGTCTCCTGCACCATCAACGACAAACCGGGAAAGCCCTTGCGCATGTCCGTGTGGCCTGTCGCCAGCCAGACCTTCACACCAGCAGGAACCGGGATCATCGCCGACCCAGCACACAATCGAGAATACGGCCAAGTGCCTCCGTGTCGATGTCGCTATCCACGCGGACACGACGACCGCGGCCCAGATCAATCGTGACATCGCTGCGTTTCCGGCGGGGATGCGATGAGGCCGGCGCTTCTGAGGCGGCAGGCTGGGCTGCCGGCGCGGCCTCCGAAACGATCACGGGCACCAAGGTGCTCGATCCCGGCGTCGAGGGCTCCTCGATCCGGCAGAGTTCCTTGCGCCACCGAAAGAGCTGGCTCACGTGGATGCCGGCCGATCGCGCAATCTCGGAAAGAACCGCACCAGGCTCAAGGCAGGCGGCAACCAGCCGCTCCTTGTCCTCGCGAGACCAGCGCCGACGGCGCTCGACAGACGTGATCACTTCAATCGAATGCTTGGTCATAGGACTACTCCTAGTGTTTGCACTAGGACTTCCAATGTTCACGCCAATCTCGCAAGACGGCCTTCACCGGAGGCTTACCTAAATACCTTCGACCCGTCAGGGACAAAAAAAGCTATGAGGCAAGCTTCGGGGAGCGGATCGTCCGGATAGCGGTCTACTGGCCGATCGTCTTTCTTCTTTGCGTGCCGGCCATCGCTGTGATCGCGAGCATGTTTCTGTCCTTCGGCATCATGTTCCTAAAACTTATGAATGTTGTCGAGAATGCTATCGTTGACCACAACTGGCTAATGTTGGCTTTAATCGCTCTCGCCGCCGCGGCGATCCTGTCGCTTTGGAAGCTGGCCTACGTCGTACATCGATACTTCATCATATAGGGTAAGCATCCGCCTTCGCCGGCGGTTGGACGTATTCTCGCCCAACCGTCGCCATGCGCTGGTCGGCTCGCGTAACCGCCCGCGAAGCTGCGTGTCCGACACTCGCTGCAACTTTGACTGAATTATGTTGCGATCCGCATCAATGATTCGACAGGCCTTACGCGGCACCAGAGCATAACCGATTCGCAGATACTAGCGCGACATCGAAATGAAGGCCGAATACACCATGATCTACAATCAGCAAAGTGCAAGCGATTTGGTCATGCCGCTCGTTTCCAGGTCCCAGCGCGCTGACCAGGTCCCGGATGATCGATCGAGAAGCAAATAGTTGCGTTCGGCTGTGTAGCGCTCGCTTTGACCAGGCACCGTCTTAATTCGGATGGGATGCCCAGGAAGCGGTTGCTCGCCAAGCGATGCGAGAGCGCCAAGGAAGTGAGCCCAAGCCTTGGGCGGCGCACGATGGGCAATGCCGGACGCGACAAGCTGATTGAGATGAAGGCCGTGTCCTAGGTCCATCACGGCACGGGCGGCAAGGTGAATTTCTCCTGAGATCGCGGTCAGGTGATGGCCGTCACGTTGACCGATCTGGATCACGAGCTTTAGCATCCGCTGCCATTCCTCGCGATGCGCACGGCTTTGCCACTGGTCTCGCAAGTCGTCCTCGTATTTCTGCATCCGCGGAATGACGGCCATCAGAGCCTCAAGCAGTGACAGCCTCGGCCCGAGCAATGGGACGCTCGACATCAGCAACGTGTGCCCTTCCGCCTTGCGCAAAGCTTCTGCCGTCATCATTGCCCAACCACCAGTCCCCATGATCTGGTCTCGCGTTCGCTCCGAACGCAGATCCGGAGCGAGAATGCGCAGTCCGGGCGCGGAAATACCCCAACCGAGATGTCGCCCCGAGCGGTCCGCGAACCGGAACGGCAAGTCACCCTCCCTGGCCGCTTGCTGGAAGATCAGAAAGCTCTCCCGCGCGACTGAGAAAACCGTCTGGCCCACCTGAGATTCTGTCAGGGAGCGATGCAACGATCCCCACCCGTCGCAGATGTCGTGATCGTCCCACTGCATGAGCGAGGGTGTTCGCGCGGCCAGCCAGGCAAGCTCAGGTGTTGAATAAATCGCGGCATATCGCGCGAAGAAACCCTCGCGCAGATGGTGTCGCAGATCGGCCAGCGCCGGGGGTGACGGATCGTCCGGTTTGCGATCGGGCCAATCATGGCTCAATTTGTGATCGAGCGTGATCTCGTCGGCATAGACCTGATCACCGCCGTGAAGCATGAGCGCGAAGGGCTTGGCCTGATAGCTTTCGCGCAGGCGCGCCCACATGGCGTTGCGCTCTGAGCCCTCACGTTCCATGTCGGCTATTTCTTCGCCATTGCACGAGACATAAGCCAGACGAATATCACCCGTGAGATCGCCGGCGACCTCATAGCTCACGCCATCCCAGGCGTAGGCGGAGGTCCGATCGGCCGGTAGTGAGAACCGCGCCCTCCAAGCGATCGCATGATCATACTCCGCCAAAGCCATTGCATGGACCTCGGCATCTCCGAGAATGATCGGTGGCGGCACATAACCCCGTGCGGCAATGAAAAGGGCCGAAAGGCTTAGTCGCCCCTCCCGCACACCATCAAGGAAAAGGATAGGCCCGATGGGTGATGTGACAAGAATAGACATGCTCAAGAGCTTCTGCGGGTTGCCTCGGACATAACACGGGCAATCGGAACCTTTACCGTCCCAAGTCTGATCATTTCAGTCCCAAAAACAATTCCAATCTTCATGCTTAAGCCGATAGGCCGTTGGAGAACAGGAATATCATGTAGGACGCATAGAGAGCCAGCATGAGCACACCCCATATCCGCCCGATGGATTTGGCCGCAAACAGCAGCGTCAGCAGCAACAACGCGGCTCCAAGCATCACCGGCGTGTCGATCTGGCGAAACCGCGTTGCAACCTCGATTGGATGTATCAGTACTGTTACGCCAAGGATTGCGAGGATGTTGAAAATGTTCGAACCTATCACGTTGCCCAGAACCACATCGGAATGACGTCGGACAGCGGCGACGACGGCCGTGGCGAGTTCCGGCAGGGAGGTTCCGATGGCGACGAGTGACAGCCCGATGACCGCATCCGGCACACCGAAATCACGAGCAATGTTGACAGCTCCTTCGACCAACAAGTCAGCTCCGAATACCAGCGCAGCTATTCCGCCGATTGCCAAGACCGGTGCCAGCCAAGGTCGTGTCAGGGAGATATCTTTCAACTCGTCGGTCTCATGCTGGAAGGCCTTTGCCTTGCGATCTCGCCGTTCCAACCAGTAGCTTGCGCCGAGGTAGCCCGCGAGCACAGCCAGCATTGCGCCGCCTTCCAGACGGGTGATGACCGCGCCCTGGACCAGCGCAAATGCGGCAAGCGTTACGAGGGACGCAATCACCGCCTCGCGAACGGCTGTTCGCTCCCAGTTCGCTATGGGAGCGATCACGGCCGCTATGCCTACGATCAGCAGCACGTTGGCGATGTTCGAACCCACCACATTTCCGAGCGCTATTTCCGGCGCGCCGTCAAGGGCAGCGTTTACCGATACAAGCAGTTCCGGCGTGGATGTCCCGAACCCGACAATGACCAGCCCGATCAAAAGTTTTGATATACCCAGTCGTTCGGCGATGGCTACCGAGCCTCGCACCAAGCCTTCACCACCGATGAAAAGAAGAAAGAGACCTGCCACAACGAGCACAAGATCAGGGAGCATTCGAGTCCTCGTCTTTCAAAACTTATTCTGGTTCTGCAAGCATCTTAGACGTCAACAGGCACCTGCGAAACGGCCAAACAAGCCCAAGCGATGGTCTTCACAACGTCAAAAATCGAACAAGTCACTGAGAAAGGATTCCTTCTTCTTCTTTTTGTAGGGCTTCGATCCATGACCGGGTCGATCATCATCATGGTCACGCCCGAATGAAGGCGCCTCGCGGCTTTCGCGTCCCCGTACCGGCTCTATCGCAGCTTGGCCCGATCGTTCGACAATCTTGTCCAGTTCGCCACGGTCCAGCCAAACCCCGCGGCATTTGGGGCAATAATCAATCTCTATACCGCTACGTTCGGCAATGACGAGGGTTTGACCGTCCAGCGGACACTGCATGCTTTTCTCCAGCTCTCAAGTTCAGGTCAAGCACTCAATTGGGCATTGGAGGCGAGATTACAACCCTTGCAGAATGGATTCGGCCTTTGCACCTCCTATTCCATAGCTTGGCACAAAGTCGTGAAGTGAAATGGTCCTGTCGATCAAGTGTCAGGTTTTCCAGTTCGACGCTCCTCACGTAGGCAGGATATCGATGTAATGAGATACCTCTCCGACCACCACCCTGAGAGATTCAGGCGCCGTGAGCAGAAAGCTGCCAGCCGCCACGACCAAGAAAGCCGCCATGGCGGCGGCTCGACCATGACCATGTGCATCACGGGGTGAACTTGACAATGAAATACAAATAAAGACCGAAGCCTGTAGCACGATCAGTGCGACTAGCCCTGGCGCCAGCGAGGACCAGTCCGTTTCAACCCCCCAAAACGTCCAGCCGAGGGTAAACAGATAAGAAAGAAGATAGGCCCACATGCCGACGCTGGAAGTATTGGCCATCCCCGTGCCGGAGATCACAAGACCAAGCCCGCCAAGCAGATCGAACCAGGTTTCACCCAGCGCGATGAGCCAGAGGCCACCGATGGCCAACACGATCCCGAGCAAAGTCATCAAGATCTTAAGACTGACGCAATACCAGTGCGCCGGGTCTTTGAGGCGGTGGTGGGTGCTCTCGTTCACTATCATCTTTTCCTCGCATTTCGTCGTTTGCTGCCGACCTGCGAGAGAGGCCGGCAAGCGACTTCTACGTTTCGAACTGGCGAATGCGGTGATTGTTCCAGGGGATGAACGGTTTCCGCTTTGACACGCGGCAGTCGTGCGAAAGCCTCCCCCTACTCGCACCGCCGCCTCGAGTGGCCTTCTGATGTCGCACTGCTTTGATGACGAGGCTGTTCAGTTCCAAGAGGCAACGCCCGACGCGATTCAATCCGTGCTGCCGCCGTTCACAGCAGCGTTGCCCTATACTGACGATGAGTATTCGCCGTTTGCCATCATCGGATCAAGCCATTGTCCTCCGCCCTCTATGACCTCTGTGTGGAAACAAATGGCCGATCTCTTCTATTGCTGCGAGAGGCTGCGCCCATGACCAGACGCTGACGCACAAGCTCCCGATGGAGCGTTTTCCTCCAGTCCTCACATTCAGCTTCTGATCTTCGTCCATGAAATGTCCTCCTATCTGGGGTGGATATCTCATGGATCTCTACCGTCAACGGCAAAAGGTGCACCAAAAGTCTCGCTTGGAGATGATTAGCTCTGCTGAATCGGCAAGGCCACAAAACGGCTGCCTCGCTCCCCTTCAATCTGGAAGAGGGCGTGCTCTCTGCTAGACTTTTGAACATTGTTCAAGATGGCCTTGGCATCATCAATGTCGCTTACCTTCCGGTTATTGATTGAGGCGATGCGTTCGCCTTCGAAGATACCCTGCGACGCGGCATCGGATTCTGGATCGACTTTGGCGATCACCAAGCCATTGCCTTCTTGGGAAGGGGCGACCGTCAGTCCAACACTTGGCAGCGCCTGAAACGTGCTCGGCGCTATCGTGTCCTGGCTTTCAGCTGTATTGACATCAGCTTTCGCCAGATTCCCGAGCGTCAGGTCGATCGATTTCGTTTCACCGTCTCTCCATACCGAGAGCTGGACCTCGCTTGAAGGGCCGGCAGACGCGATCTTGACGGAGAGATCGCTGGCGTCCTCGATCGGCTCATCATTCAAGGCTATAATGACATCTCCGGTCTCGATACCAGCTCTGGCCGCTGGAGAGCCCTGCATGGGTTCGACAACAAGCGCGCCTCGGTCCTCCCGAAGGCCAAGCGATTCCGCAATCTCGGCGTCCACCGGCTGGATCTGTACGCCAAGCCAGCCGCGCTCGACCTTGCCGTCATCGATGAGGTCCTGCACAACGTCCTGCGCCACGTACGCTGGAATTGCGAAAGCGATTCCGACATTGCCACCAGAGGGAGAAAAGATCGCAGTGTTGATGCCCACGACTTCACCATTCAAATTGAATGCCGGACCGCCGGAGTTGCCACGGTTCACTGCGGCGTCGATCTGGATGTAATCGTCATAAGGGCCGGTTCCGATATCGCGACCAAGTGCTGATACGATACCGGCAGTCACGGAACCGCCAAGCCCAAAGGGATTGCCAACCGCGACCACCCAGTCGCCCACGCGCACGTCCTCGTCTTCGGCAAAATCGACATACGTAAAGTTCCGCTTGTCGTCGACCTTGAGGACCGCCAAATCCGTTCGGCTGTCTTTGCCGACAAGGCTCGCATCGAGTTCGGTCCCGTCATCAAGAAGAATACTAAACTCAGAGCCGTTATCTACGACATGGTTGTTTGTGACGACATAGCCGTCGTCAGAGATGAAGAAGCCCGAGCCTTGTGACATTGGGCGAACTTCTCGTGGAGCTTCGCCTTTCCCTTGAGAGGGCGCGGCAAAGCCTGGTCCGCCAAATTGGTCGAAGAAACGTCGTAGAGGATGATTCTCGGGCAGTCTGCCAAGACCGTTCCCAAAACCGTAGCCAGGTACATTGTCTGAAACCTGTTTGACTTCGCCTCTGACCCGAACCGACACCACTGCTGGCGACACCGCGCTGACGACATCGGCGAAGCCAGGGTTCTCTGCCGGGGCTTCAATTTGAACCGGATCAGCAAAAGCGTTGATCGCGGAGCCAGTGATACCTCCATAGACGACCGCAGCTACAAGTCCTGCTGCCGCTGAGCCTTTGAGAATGGTTTTGAGTCGTGTCGAGTTATTGGCTTCGTTCATCAATCAAGTTCTCCTATCCGCTTATGGCCGGTGGCTCTTTTGCCACAGGATAAAACCTGCCGCATTACGAGGAGATTGAAAGTTGATGAAAGATTGTTAAGGCGGACAGAAGGTTGCCGATGACTTGAGCCAATGCAAATTTCGTGCAGCTTGATTCAATTGATAGCCTCGCCAGGGTAGACGCCCCACAAAGCAAGCTGATTGACATAACCTTCCACGGAAGGATCGCCTGCCGAAACGTTGCACCAGGCCGTGTTACATGAGTTGACGTTGACCAAAACTTTGCTCTCCAGCTTCGCCCTTACGTCTCCGTCAAAGGACGGACGCTCGCGCAGAGCCGTATACCCCTTCTTCCACGGCGCAACCACTGCTGTCCGCTTCCCGGATAACAGTACCTCATGCATCCAGCCGACGTCGGCAGAATAATCTCTGACCTGTCTCCAGTTCCCGTATTCAGCCAGCACCTCCAATGGAAAGCCGGGCTCAGTGTAGACCAACTTAATCCGATATTGCAGGCCGGGCCCGACCCGCATGTTTGCTTTCTCTGACTTGAGAGAAACAAAGCGAGGAAGCGGGAAACCCGTTTCCTGGCCCTTTTCCTCAAGAGCTTGAGCGCCATTAGGCAGTACTGATGCAGCAATATAGAGGGAAGCGAAGAGCGATAGGAAATTCAACTTCATTATAGTTGTTTCTCAAAAAATGGCGGCTTTTGATCACGGACCCTAGCCACCATCTAATTAAGAACCAATTGTGAATGTCGGATTTTGATAATATTGTCCGACATCCCACTGGTTAGCTTGTTAACTTTCTGCTGCGGCAAGTAATTGCTCGGCGCATGCTTCAGCGACTTCGTCGTTGGGTTCTTCGCTACCGGGAAGCGTTGCCCAGCCCTTTTCTTCTATCCAATCACCTTGGCTCCAGGTGCTCTCTTGCTCAAGGGCGGCAATATATTTCTCTTGCTGCGTCTCAGCGACCTTATTGAACCGCGCAACGCAAATCGGCGTTAAAGCGGCAATGACCGCGCGGTCAGCCTCATTCGCGGCTTGTTCTTCTGCGGCGCCGCTGGTCACCAGCCAACCGGCACTCATCGTGAAAATCGTTATGGCAGCGGCACCACATACCGCGCCCCAAGCTGCGGGCTTTATCCAGGATGGTATAGTCATGTTTCATGATCTCCTTCCTCAGGAAGCCTAACATGCGGTGGCTGAGAGTCAAAAACTCGGTGATTGAGTTCCTAGGGAGGCAAGATATTCGGTAGCAGCTAAGCCACCGTCGTTAAGGCAGTCGAATTGGAACTGCTCAAGGTACACAATGGATACCCATCGAGCTTCGGTCGCCGTCTGAGACCTGCCGATTGTACAGACTATTCGCTTTACTTTGGGGACCACTCCAGATTGAGCCTCGCCTTGCATGAGTTCAACATGGACGCGGGTGCGCTGAGCAAGCGCCACTGCCGCTTCGCCAATACGGAGTCGAGGAACCAATGCCGACAATGAAAAGAGGGAGGCCGCTGTGGGGGGATCGTTTTTGCAATCGAAGCGAACCAGCAAGTAGAGTTGTCCTTCATGATGGCAAGCGGCGTTCTGTTTTTGGTAGGTTGCTTATCGCTGCCCCAGGATGTTACCGAGGGCGCGATGGCAGTGCTTCGTTTGAATTAGCGGATTTCCTCGCCGAGACCATCCACAGAAACTGTCTCGGGTGGCGCGGGAAGATCGCCGAAAGAGATCGAAATGAAGCACAGGATTTTCCTTCTTGCAGCAAACTATCCAAATAATTCGATTTTGACGACCAAGCTCGACGGCGACGGATACCGAAAGGCAGTGCCGGAAGACCGATACCGTCGCGCCAAGGGAGATAACAACGCATGAAACTTCTTGCATTTCGGCTTTTTCTGATGGTCGTGGCCGCAGGGCTGTCAGCCTGCGCATCAACTGGGGATGTGCCTCGACCCGAGACGCCGAATCCAGTAATGTATGATGCCCGCTATGACGCCGTCACCGATGAACCGTTCATTGTGCCAGCTGTCAATATGAGGCAATTCGACCCTGAATTCCGGCGCAGGATCGTTGATGATCCGACCGGCGAACAGCCGGGCACGCTGGTCGTCGATCCGGAAAAACGGTTCCTCTATCTCGTGATGGATGACGGTAAGGCCATGCGTTACGGCGTGGGCGTTGGTCGTGCAGGCATGGAATGGTCCGGTACGGCCACCGTTGCATACAAACGTGAATGGCCGACATGGACGCCTACACAGGACATGATCAGACGAGATCCCGAAACCTACCAGAAATGGGCAGACGGGATGGATGGAGGGCCGATGAATCCGCTCGGTGCCCGGGCGCTCTATCTGTTCGAGGATGGCAAGGATACGTTGTACCGAATCCACGGCACCAACGAACCATGGTCAATCGGCAAGGCCATGTCTTCGGGCTGCATCCGAATGATGAACCAAGACGTCATGGATCTTTATCGCCGTGTGCCTGACGGATCAAAGGTCGTCGTGCTGCCTACCGGAGAGGAAAAATCCGTCGCGCGGAATACTACAACCCAGACCCGCTGGAGAGGGCTCGATAGCGGAGCCTAAGGGCACCGAAGCGGAAGTCATCTTGGCGCCGCAGTCAAGCGCACACAATCAGGAGATGACGACGGCGGTATGCGTATTTCGAAGGAACGGGAGAGTCGTTTCGTTAATTCCGGAACAGTCTAGCTTGGTCGATTATCGCTTGTCTGGCAGGACTCGTCGGCGATTGATTTCGTCTTCTTCCGCGCCGGCCAAATTGGATGGTGTTTTCTGCCGCCGCATGCTGTCTCCTTGGAGCGTAAGCGGCGCGCATTTTGGACCCGGTCGAGGCGTTGTTCTGGGATCATGTCGTGCCACTGGACGACGGGCAGATGCCAGAACTTTCAAGAATTTGTGGTGAGGCTACGGCGAAATCCTCAGCCGGATATGATGCCGCAACTTCATCAAGGGTTCTGGATATGCGTATCATCTGTTATCCGCTGCTCTAATCTGGTATCGGAGCTGAAAACGCCGTGATTGTCTTCGATAAACTCTGCAACTGCCTGGCGCATCAGCGCATATGGTGTGCTGTTCAGACGATTGGCCAGTGCGTTTAGTTTGCCGCGCGTATCGACATCCAACCGAACAGAAACGGGAGAGTTGGTGTCAATCATTTCGGCTCCTTCCTTAATCATTCTTTCTCGGCGCATTGCCAGCGATGCGTCTATTTAGGGAGTTGCCTCCCGAAGTCGTCAGGCTGCCCATTGAGCCAGCTGTTCCGCCAGCAGCGACGTTCGCGCGTATGGCTGCATGCGTGTCGAGATCGCTGACGGCATCCGGCTCGATCAGTCGGAACACCTTCGCAGGAAATTCGGCGATCAAGGCAAAAGAGCGTTCCAGCATGACGACATATGCGAAGAGCATAAACACCATGATGGCCAAGATGCCGATGAACCACGTGATTTGGGTGTAGCTGTCACCAGACAGAGCCTGGGCTGCGGTTATGGCGTAGTAAAAGCCCCCGTTGAGAAGCGTCCCGCCAATCCGGAAGATGATCATGCCCACGAGAAGCCCGAAGAGCATGAGCACCGGTGTTGCCGTCAGCGCCAGCAACATGACGTATCCGCGCCGGGCCTGCCGACCGCCCAAACCTTCGCCTTCCATCGACAAGTGAGCGATTGCCCACAACGGTGCGGCGAAGATCATCTCAACGACCAACAGGAAGAAGGCCGTCACGCCGATGACCCAAATCACTGTCGGGATCATTGGCAGCACAAATGCCATGAAGTAGCCGGCAACCGAGATCCCGCTCAAGACCCAGCCGAGAAAGCCGGCGAACGCGATCACGGATTGTCCAAGAAAAGGCACCGCTGCCAGCACCGCGAGCGAAATCATGATGACGCCGCTATAGAACGCCAGCTGATTGCCGACGGCGATCAGGCCCACCATAGGGTCGCCGTCATTGGCAGCCGGGTTCAGAAAGTCGAAGGCTTCGTACAGATTGCCGGCAGACACCATATAGGATGTCATGTCGGCCGTTGAATCCGCAAAGGCTGCGCGCTCGTTGGTAAAGGCGCGAACATTGCTTCGGGCGACGCTCTCGTTCCACCATTCGACCACACCATTGTAGGTGCCGGCGAAACTCTCAAGGAATTTCGTGGCGTCTCCCTGGGCTGAACCGAACAGATACCAGTTGGCGTCGTCATATTGCGAGGCAACAGACTCTCCGACCCGACCTTTCGGATTGGCTGTCGCTCCGATCGCGCCGCCGGGTGTTGTCTGCGGAATTCCTCCCGCGACGGCCGAAGCGTCGGCGGTAAAGCGGCTGATCAGCTGATAGTAGTAGCCCGCTTGCAGCCATCCGCCATCCTTCAGACTGGCAGACAGGTCGATGTTCTGCTCCATGTCGCCGATGCCGTTGATGTTGATCGTTTCTGTTTCGGATGCCGCGGATTGGACGTCCTTTTGCAGCTTGTCGGTTGCGATATAGTCCTTGAGGATGTTGGCATGAAGTTCGCGCCATTCCGCAAGATCATCTGCAAGGCCCCTATATTCGGGCAAAGGTTGCCTTTGAGAGACGGCCAGGGCGACTGAATCCGCCGTCGGCGCATAGTTGTTGGTGATCTGAGTAACTGCGTCGCGCATGGCTTTTGCATAGTCAGCGTATGTTTTGTCCGATGAGGCAGCGATCCTTTGGAAACCTTTGGTTTCGGAAGGAAGCGTGATCGTACCGCACGCACCCCGATAATTGGGCATGTCATAGGAGAGCGCCGAGCTGCCGCTGGCGGTTGTCCGCCAGTTTTTGGTAATGCCTGCAATGTCGCCCCCGCCCTTTGCAGCCTCAGCGTTGTAAACAGCCCGGCACATTTCCATGCGCCAAACAGCCTGAATGAACTGGCCGTCCTTTTGGGACATGTCCGTGCCAACGATCGGCATGTGGTCGTTGAACACCAGATCCACGCTCTTTTGCCAAAAGTAGGATGCCGTACCCGTTCCAAACTGGACCAGATAGGCGGCTGCATGCTGAACGCCGTTGTAACCTGTCGCAGGGATAGGAATAAGCAGCGCCGCTGCGACCAGTGTGCGGATCGGTGCCCACAGCGATGAGTGGCGCCGGCCGAGGACTTCGCCGTGGTGCGCCGATTCCATCGTCCCGATGATAATGTTGTAGGCCAGCAAGATCGCACCGAGGGCGAAGAACAGGATATTGAAGTCCGAGATTAGCACCGAGATCAGGGTTCTGTCGTTCGGGCCGGGAAAAAGCGGACCAAAAATCGTGTTCAGATAGGTGTTCGTTCGTTCGTCGCCGCCGCCGGACAGAATGTCCACGACATCGATTTCCTGTGCGAACGCGCCGGAACTGGTAAAGATGAAGGCCAGGGGCAGACCTTTGAAAAATCGCCGCAAGGTTCAATCCTTCCTGATTATCTGCATGTCGTAGGGAAGACGGTGCTGGAGGTAGTCCGCAAAGGGGCCGAAACGGCCCTGTCGGATTTGCCAGTAGGCAAAGTCAGCTTTCATGGCCTTGGCCGCTAACAAAAGTGCCAAAACGATGAGTGCGATGAGCGTGAAAATGCTGAAGATGCCGAAGGCAAACATGGCCGGGATCGCAGCGAGACAAAGAAACGCGATGATCGTGTAAACCGTTCGCTCCCGTAGCCAGGCGCGGGCATCGTCGTCGATTTCCTTTTGGCTCATTCCAGATGTCTGGGCCTTGAAGCGGGAGATGCCGCCGTCTTCGTCCGTCTTGAAGAACCTGTCACGCGAATAGCGCTTCGGTCGCATCGTGCTGGAGATAATATCCCATGCCGCCATGCCGACCGAAAACCCGGACGTGACGATGAAGGAAAGCTGGTGCATGCCGCCGCGTCGGGCAAGCCAGCCAGTCTTGTGCGGATCATCCTGTCGGTTCCGCCGTCTTTTCATCAGTCATTCACCGGGATTACGGTTGTCCTGCTGTCGCGATCGTCAAGCTGAAGAGCGAGCAGTGCAGACAGAGCGGCCGCCTGTCGCCGTTCGAGACCGAAACGCTCCCATGAGACGTAGAGCTGCAGGGCATTGGTCAGAAGGTTTTCGCGTTCAACGGCTTCTGGTGACATCTTGGCAACGGCCTGATGCCATTCCGGATTCGGGAAGCGACTTTCAACGAAAATATCCAAAGCCTGAAGTTTCGAAACCTTGTCTCCAATCTCATAGGGGTAGTTGGTCGGCGCGGCCTTTTTGGCCCATCCGGCGAGCTCGCTGCTGCCGGTCGGCGCACTCAGATCGCCAAGGTAGGAAAGAATGGCGTGAGAGGCTGAGCGACGTGTCGCGTCGACCTGGCGCGCCGCCATCTGCGCCTTGCCGGCCGGCGTTTTCGCTTCGCCTTCCGTAATTGGCTTTGCCGGGATCGGGTCAACCATATTGTTGACCATGCGTGCATATGCCTGAGCAACCTTACCTTCGGACGTGTCCAACGTCTGCGCATCGGTCAGAAAACGAATGTCAGACGTCGGATCTTTGAAGCCGCCAACATCTTCCAGCTCGTCCCGGTCTTTGATAATCGCATTGGCGACCGCAAGCCCACCCTGGGAAACGGCCTGTCCCTCAGCACCGTTGCCACGCGAGCGATTGCGCGAAAGATTGGAGACGTCAGTCCCGCCGCCGCCATAGGAAGCAGTTCCGCCGCCAAATTGCATCAGCCCGGAAAGGTCGAAGCAGGCCGAGGCTGCCGGATCGTAGCGACCGCCCTCAGCCTGGCCGCGGGCCTCCTGACGCGCCCGCAGCGTGTCATTCAACTGTGCTGCGTCCTCGATGCGCTTTTGCGCCTCGACGGATCGATTGGAATAGGCACTCAGCTGTGCGACCCCTTTCAGGATAGTATCCGCAATTTGCTGACCGACATCCGTCGTATGGTCGTTGACGTCCTGAATTGTCTTGTTGCTGTATTGGGCAACAATATTGCGCACGCCACCGCAGGAGCATGCCGCTTCAGCCGTCTGCGCCAGTCCGACACTCGCAACCGAAACCAACAAGCCATAAATCAGGTGTTTCATCACTGTCCTCCGGTGCCATAGAGCTTCTGATAAGTGTCGCGGAGCAGCGAATTCTCGCCAGCGTCTCTGACGCCCGCGTCGCCGCCATAGTCGCCGCCCTGTGACAGACCCATGTTGACGGACCCGAAGTCGAGAACGTCACTGGAACCGCCGGTAAAGCTGTCTACCGAGATGCCGTCGAAGGACGGCAGCTGAAGCGCCGATGTCAGGGGCTCCGTGGCCTTGTCCCAGGCTTCTTGTGCAAAGGAGCAGATCTGTTGTTCTGCGTTGGACAAGGCAGAATCGAACAGGCCCTGCACATCAGGAACCTGAATGGCGATATCCAGGTCCAGATTCATGAGATTGTCCAGGCAGCCAAGGCCATCAATGGGCTTCGGTTGTTGAAGCGCCGCTTCTTTTCGAGCCACCTCAGTGTCGATTCCTGCGCGGATTGCGTCGGTCAAACTGATTTTAACGGTGTCAGTACATGCGCCGCTTTGGCCGCCGAGCATGGAATCGAATAGTTGTTCGATCTGGTCGGTTCCCTCTGCGGCATGGGTCAATCCCGCGTGCAGCATCAGGGCAGGTGCAAAAACCAATAGAAGCTTCTTCATAGCGTTTTCTTTTCTCCCTGATATGGCGGCACTTCCTGAATGAGAACGGGCCGCTTTGATCCAAAGCCGGGAAAGTCGCTGGTCGCGCCATACATTCCCCCGACGGAATAGCTGTTCGTGTATCCGAAGCCGTCGTATGAATTGCCGTTGATGGATGCCATGCGCTTCAGGATGAGATCCTGCAGCTGCGCATAGGATGACAGACCATTGGCCGCGAGATAGCTCTCGGGTAGCGCGTTGGGATCAAAACCGCTTGCGACCCAATCATTCAGGGCGCCGGAGCCAAGAAAATGCGCCGCGTCCAGCAGGCTTTCCTGTGTGATCTGCACGCCATTGACTGTCTGACCCACCAGCCCGCGTGTTTGGGAACTCATTGAATTCCAGTTGCTGATGGTCAGCTCGTTCACGGCGCGCTCTTGCAACGCCTTACCGGCTTCGGAATACCGGAGATCGTCAAGCGAAGAGACGCCGGCGGCGCGGGCCTTTTCGGTGAAGGTGTAGTTTGACCAGTCACCACCAGATCCCTGGGTATATCCGAGCGTGGCCCATGTACCGGCCGTGATCTGGTACTTGCCGAGCGCGGTGCCCTTCTCGTTGATGATCGAGTAGCTGTCGCCGCCTTCATGCCCCTTGAGCGCATCCAGATATCCGGCATGTGCCGCTACAGATGCCAGGCCGAGCGAAAAAGCGGATAAGCACAAGATAACCTGTTTCATAGCGGCTTCTCCCGACCGGCCTCCAGGACAGGCATAAGACCGATTGTCTTGACCCGTTCACCACTGCCGACGCTGTAAACGCCAATGCCGTCATCGATCGACAATTCGATCAAGCGGTAACCTTCCTCGTCGCGATCTGGCTCCAGAGCGAAATCTTCGGCATAGGTCCGAAAGTTGGCGATCGCCTTGTTATCCCCGTCGAGGACAATCAGTGGGCAGGGACCGTTGCCGCAATAGTAAAGGGAACGCGCTGTAATGACGGTTTCGTCGCCGCTCTTCAGGTCCACGTCAAATGCGAGAAACTCAGGCGGCTCGACGCCCTCGGGAGGTGCCGATCGAGCATTCAGGACGCCATAGGCGGCGCGCTTCTCATCTTCCGTGGCAACGCGGGACTCGTAAACATCACCTAGTACCTGGGGCGAGTAGGACGTGCTGAACCATTTCCAAACACGACCGTCGTCGGCATGGATGGAGCGAATGCCATCCATGCCGACGTCTCCAATACCCACCGCATCGCCAAGGCCCCGCCAGACTTCAAGCCACATTGCGTCCGGCTCGCTGTAATAAAGAGCAACAACGCCGCAGTTTGGATCGCATTTGCGGTTGTCGCCGAGGCGCACCACCATCTGGTCATAGCTATCGGTCGGCTCTTCCAGCCAGACGCGCTCGGCCTCGACCATGCGATAGAAGCGCCCATACATCTTGCGAGCGACCTGTGTCGCATCCGCATCCACATCGTTGAAGGTGATGTATTTGGTCGCTACGTCCGTGTCTTGCGCGACAGCTGCCGATGACGACAACAGAAGCGCCAGCGCCACGTTTCGAAAACTCATGCTACTGCCTCCTTCACAATTTGATCTGCGAGATCGCGGATGACATCGCCTCTTTTGCCCTCGTCAACGGCAACGCCCCGATCTTCCAGCTCACCGAGCCGGCGTTCGATCGTTGCCTTTGCAGATCCGTCGGGAAAGCGGGCGGCCAGAATGGCGCGCGCGCGCTTCGAGCCGAGACGGTCATAGAGCATGGACCGCAAGGCCGTGTCCTCGGATGTGGTGGACAGCGCCCATAGCTCGATCGGGCCGAGCTCATTGATCAGATATTGGGTGTAAACACCGCTCTTCAGCGTCAGATAAGCCATGACCGGAGCGCCCTCGCCAGGGACGGGGCCATGGAGCGTTCGGAGGATCGATCGAGCAGAGGCTGAAAGATTGTAGGTTTCGGAGACCTCTGAAATCGCGCTTTCGGTCGGCACGTTGCAGAACCAAATATTGGTGACGAGCTTCTGGATGGCCTCATCGAAGTCATCCATCAGCTGCGATGCCAAGGCGATCTGGACACCCGCTTTCCGGCACACTCGAACGTCATTGATGACCTGCTGGCGAATACCGAGCCCACCAGTCATGTGGTACTCGTCAAAGCACAGTCGTTTGTGCATCTGACGGTTATTTTTCCAACGGCGCAGATGGTAGTCGATGTAGACTTGCGGTGCCTTCAGGCCCCGCAACTCGTCTTCGTCCAACCAGAAGTCAGAGGTGACGGCATGGTGGGCCAGCATATACATGATAGCGGTATGTCGTTTCGCTTGCGGCCCGACCGTCGCGGTCACGTCCGACAGATCAAAGGCTATGATGCGCGCGCCGGAGACATCGAAACGCGTCGGGCGAGCGAGGATGGGGAAATCCTTGGTCGCGGAGCTGACCATGCGCTGAAATGCTTTAAGTACCGGCTCCTGGGTGCGCGTCACCATTTCTCGGAAGGGTTCTCGCACAGTCTCGGAATTCGATACCAAGATGAGATCGGACAGCGTCGGAACAGCAAAGCGCTGCGCCAGTGCAGCCTCATGCCGTCGACCGTTTTCCATCAGAATGTCGGTCACCTCCCACCAGGTCGAGGACTGGTCGGCGACATAGCCGACCTCACCGAGAGCGGCGTCGACTTCATAACTCTCCGATGGGACGTATTTCTTCGGCTCCCGGTCATCCGAAAACCGCTCATAGGCTTCGTTAATGCAGCTTGCTGCCAGCGTGGAAATACCGTCATAGGCCGATTCAGCCCCGTCCGGCGTGCATAGCAAGGTCACAAGATTGACGAGGTATCCGCGCTCGTGAACAAGGGGAAACCGCAATGCGAGCTGGGTGTCGAACGGATTGACAGAATACTGTTCTTCCATCCGAAGCCGGTGATAGACGACCTCGTGACGCCGGTTCGCCGGCAGGCTGTCACGCAGCAGCGAAATCAATCCGGCCGAGGACGGGCCGACATCGATGATCGAAATGCGGGGCAACAATCCGCTACCATCATCTGACTGGCCACTTTGCGGGGACATCGCCACGCCAAGGTTCATCGAGTTCAGCAGGACCGATTTGCCGGAGCCCGGCGTTCCGACGATAACGTCGACCCATGACGTCTGCTTGGATGATCCCGGCTGATAGGGCCACAGCTTTCCGTCCGAAGTTCTGAACAGCACAGCGCCATGATCCCAGCATTTCGCCGGACGCGAAATCGGACTCATCGCCAGTGCATGCGACAGGCTCGCTGCCATGGGCGGCGCCGTCGATGCGCAGTTCATCGCAAGCGCTGACGACATGACGTTTTCAACCGGATCGCCAATCAGTGCATCGGTTTGCGCTGATCCCCAGCGCTCGACAGCTCGCCGTAGATTGGCAACCTGTCTCATGAGCACGTCCTTGTGCGTTTTCGGAGCCCAGGCCGCAAAGGAGACACGGAAGCGAACGGCCGTATCGTCGATGCCGTCGGCTTCGCGCAAGGCATCGAACGCCTGTACGATACGCCGGTTGCGCGACGGCGCGGTCCAGGTGAACAGCCGAGCATATTGTTCTTTGAAGATCTGCCCCTGATAGCCGCCTGCTTCGATCAGCATCGAGGTGCGCCAGGAAATCCTGTCTTTGCTGTCGAGAACCCGCCGCACAAGATCATTGAATGAAACAACGATCTCAGGCGGCAAGGACAAATCAAATCCCGAGAAGACGCTGTTGCCGATTTCAACCGTCGACTGATCGACGATCGTTGCGCTTTCGGTCAGCAACTGGCGAGAAAGCGCCGGCCACGTAAGATTGGAAATATCGCCCTTCTTCAGTTCGGCATTCGTGGACGGCATCTTCTTCCGCATCATGTCCCCTGGCAGAACAGGAGACCAACTTGGTGATGCGTGCAGAAACTCGGGGTAGAGAACGCCTCTTGCGGCTGTGATGGCCGTACGCGCATCCAAGCGCTCCATTTCGATGCCGACCAGCGCAAATTCGCGCAAAAGCGCATCCGAGACCGACCTGTGACGTGTTCTGAGTGCTTCCAGAGCAGCATCGGGCCATTGCGATTGTCGCATCGAGGGCGCGCCTGAGAGGTTTTTCCTCCTCGCCGCCTGCCCCGCCTTGATCTCGTTCTTTGTCAGGTTGGAGGGGCGTGACCACACCGCCAGATAAGAACGTTCTCCGGTCAGCTTTCGCGGCAAAATCCTACGGCGCTCGTCAATCAAGTCGCCAACGTCAAGACCGCTGTCATGGGCGACGCGCCCTATCGAGCTTAATGCCATGTCGATTTCAGATGCGCCGAGATCCGGCGAATGGCCGAACCAGAATTGCAGGGCGCATCCGGGAGAGGCAAAATAGGGTGTGATCGTGCGTCGCAGCTGTTCGACAGTCTGCGACACTTCCGTTTCACCGGCCAGCGAGCGGAACCCTTCGAGCGCAAAGACACTCACCAGCGACCCGTCGTCGGCGACAAGGGTATCGTTGTCCTCCGCGGTCACCAGACGGCAATAGCCATCCAGCGACTTGCGGAAGACCGAGCGGCTCAAGGCCGCTGCGATGTAGTCGAGGGTTTCGCCGAAACGTGCCATATCAGTTGATGCTTCTCAGCGTTCCATCGATGGTCGAGGTATCCGCACCCGAGCCGAGGAAGCTCGTGACACCAACGCCAGCCCAGGCCGGCAAGCCGATCAACAGTGCGCCGGCGAGAAACCAGATGAGCATCGACATCGGGGAATGCTGCTGATGCGGATTCCTGGAGTTCGACACGAGTTTCACAATGCCGATGATGATGCACAAAAGGCCGCCGAAGAAGGCGATGGAGCCGAGAAGGTCGGCCCAAGGGCCAAGTGTGGTCGTCGAAAAATTGCTGGCAAGATCGCCCAGCGATTGTTGCGCCATCACGGGCCCTAGCGTGGCCAGATAAAAGCCGGAAAATGTCAGCAGGCCGGTGCACTTTCTCTGCATTTGGTCTCTCCTTTTTATTTGACCAGAAGTTTTTCAAGCATCTGCAGGACTACGACGATGTTGATCGCCAACGTCCCTGCGACGAGATGGACAATCCCGCGTCCCGTATCGCCGATTTGTCCGCCATTGCCGGCACGGGCGAGCAGGAACAGGCCCCTTACAAATCCGAGAAGGCCGATAAATTGCGCGAAACGAACCAGGGCAATAACCGCTCTCTGGCTCATTTCAGCGGAAAGCGGCTTGGTGATTTCGGGCGCGTAGGTGAATACCTGTTCCGCCGACACGCTCTCGGATTGCAGGAAAAAGCTCATCAGGAATGCCCCGATGACCGTCGACAGCGAAATCAGAAGTGAGCCGACGAAGAACAGAACCAGCGGACCGGTGTATGAGCCAGACGCCGCGCCCCCAATACTACGGAGCTCGTGGGCTGAAGCCATGCCGATGATCGAGCGAGCCACGAAGATAAGACCCACCAAAAAGCAGGTGCCTGCGACCAACGCCTGCAAGGGGGCAATGATCGCGACACCGCGCTCCAGAAGCTGGACAAAACTATCCATAGCCCGCCCTATTCCGCACTATCCCCGTCCGGGGCCGGCATGGCGACGACCGGATGGGTTACAATCTCGTGCTGCACGCCAACGCCGCCATTTGCGGCCTCAAAGCCAAGAGGCCCGCCGGTGCCCTGGAGCGTGACCAGTTCGTTCAGGATAAACTCGTCCTGCTTCTTCAGCTCATTCACATGACCGATAATGCGCTCAAGGACGCCGTTCCTGGCGGTCAGTGTGTTCAGTTGCTGTACCAGGTCAGCCTGCGCGGTTTTAAGTCGTTGTACCTCTGAATGTAGCTCTGAGACCTGCACCGATGTTGCATCGGAGACCCGATCTGATTTGACCGCCTCTGGTTCACGCAAAAACAGGTAGAGGTTGACCGCCGACACGGCCACAGCGACCACGATCGCCATGAAAACAAGCGATTTAGGGCCAATTTTCAACAAATTAGGGTTGCGTCGATACGATTCGTGTTCGTATAACTCAATTTGATTTGTCACGAGAGCCCCCGATGAAGTCTGATTTTTCCCCGAAATCACCGGTCCAGAAAGGGGACTTCACAGCTCCAATGTCTTGATGTATTACAAGCACACGCTGCTTAATGCAACATTGACAGGAACAAATTAGCGCCGGGGGCCTCCTTAATGTTCAAACGCAAGTCGGCGGTTTCTACGTCCGTCATTTTCCCCGCCGCCTTACTCGGCCTGTGGCCACTCGGGGCGATCGCCGAAAATGTCACTCAGGCAGACATCGACCTGCCCTGGCAGACCACCTTTGTCGGTTGCAGCACATCAGCAGCACCTTTTATCGAGAACCAGCTCAACCTCTATGGCGCGCGCCCGCTGATGAAAGTTGGCGGCATGCAGGCATGGGCTGTGCCGCAGGGTGACGGCACAGAGAAATTTGCGCTGACAACGGAAGATGGACTGACGATTTTCGGCTCGGTTGTTGGGCCACAGGGCGAGGACATTTCCGGCGCGTTGCTATCGACAAGACCGAATACTGTTTCCCTCGAAACCGCCAGCGCCCCTTCTCCTTCAGGGTCCCCTTCACCGAAGGTTGCCAACGAGGAGCCCGCTGCATCGAACCCCAGCGCTCTCGAACCCCCCGGTCGGTTGACCGAGGCAGTTCCTGCGGAAGCGGAACCTGTCAAAGCACCGTCTTCGGATGTAGTTGAACCGAGCGACGATGCCGCGCGGGCCGCATCGGCCGATCAGGCGGACGCTGGCAAACCGCCCAAACTGGCGTCGGTGGGCTCTCAAAATACACCAGACATTCCGACCGCCCAGTCTTTGGATGAGCTGGTGCAGCAGGCCCATGATTTCAGCGCGTGGTTCCCGGTCGGCAATCCAAAGCCCGATGCACCGACCTTTTTCCTGCTTGCCGATCCCACGTGCCCGCATTGTGCATGGTCGATCGATTCAATGAAGCCGCTCATCCAAAACGGCGATATCGACCTGCGCATCATTCTCGTCCCGATCCTCAGCGAGGCGGCTTTCAATATCTCTGCGGCCATCCTTCAGTCGGACAATGTCGGCACGGTTTTCCTGAAAAATGAGTATGCCGCGACCTCAAGCGTTGGTGGTCAAAAGGTTGCTGCAATTGCTCCCGACAAGATCGACGATCAGACGGCGGATATTCTTCGCCGAAACGTGTTGTGGATGCGCCAGAACGGGATCAAGGGCGTTCCCTTCTTCATCTACAAGACTCCCGAGGGCGGACAGTTCGCATTTGGCAATCTCACCCAGCAGGCGCTCGATACGGCGCTCACGATGGAGTAGTCATGAGCGAGCAATCCTACGGCGCACTCGAAACCGTCATGAAGCGCACACAGACGTACCGGACAGCGTTCCGGGTGATGTCGGTGATCAGCGGTGCGCTTCTGGTCACAACCGTCGTTTCGGTGGGCGCTGCGGCCTACCTTGCCACCCATAAGCCCGAGCCGCGCTATTTTGCGACAACGACCAACGGCCAAATCTTGCCATTGGTGGCGTTGGATAAACCGCACCTCAATGCAAACGAAGTCGCCAACTTCGCCACCCAGGCCGTGACCGCCGCGCTGACTTACTCGTTCACCAACTATCGCGCCGACCTCACCGCCGTGCAGAAGTATTTCACCCAGCCCGCCGGATGGAATTCGTTCATCGACGCTCTGGACAAGAGCGGCCAGCTCGAAATGGTGAAAGAACGCAGGCTGAATACTACGGCAGTCGCACAAGATGCGGTGATCCTGTCGCAGGGGCCAAACGCCCGTGGCGTTTATCAGTGGGTCGTGCAGATTCCGCTCCGCATCACCTATGAATCCGCGAGCGAAGTGTCCGGGCAGGATCTTCTTGTGACAGTTACCATCAATCGGATGGAAACCTATCAGACCCCTGAAGCCGTCGCGATCAACCGCTTTATCGCAGCGCGTGGAGGCGCCTAATGAAAATGCGTACTTCAGGCGCCCTGCTATGCGTTCTCCTAGCGACCACTGCCCCTGCATTCGCGCAGGACGCGCCGAGCGGGCTTGCCCAAGCGGCTGCCCAAGGCACGCAGCGCGCCGAACAGATTAATCAGCAGCAAGCCGACCAGCAACAATACGAGCAGCCCGACAGCGAGTTTCCTGTCATTGGGTCTGACCACCTACTGAAGTCGCTGGATGAGTTGGACCGTCCGCTGTCGCCCGAAGAAATCACGGCTTACGGTGCGGCGGTTCAATCTCAAATGCCGATGACCCCCGAGTTGATCCGCGACTACAAGCGTCGGGTGAATGAAAGTCAGAAGGCCGCGGCTCAACCCGCTGCCGGCTTTCGGCCGAAGGCGATCTCTGATCAGGTTCAGGTTTCGCTTGAGGCGTCCGCCCAAACCACGGCCATCAAAACCTCGCCCGGAACGATCTCCAACCTCGCCTTCTTTGACCGCACCGGAAAGGCTTGGCCCATTGCCAGCTACGGCGTCGGTCGCCCCAATGCGTTTCAGGTCTATGCGATGCAGGAGGGCAGCAATCAGCTCATGATTACCCCGCTTCTTCCGCATGCCTTTACAAACCTGACCATTTCTCTGGTCGGTGAGGACCGGCCATTAATCATCGACGTCGAGACAAACGAGAAGGTCACGCAATATCGGCGCGACTATCAGGTCGACGGTCTTGGCCCGAACGCGCATGTTTCCACGGCCGTAAGCGCACCGCCGAGCCGCGCCTCCAACAAGGTGATGATGGCGTTCGTCCAAGGTGCTGGCATTCCACAAAGCGCCACGAGGCTTTCCACGGACGAGCCGTCCGTATCGGCGTGGCGATACGGAAAGGATCTCTACATCCGCACGACCAGCACGCTGCTTTCACCATCCTGGACTGAAAGCTTGACCGGTCCCGGCTCGGTTCACGCCTACAAGCTCAAACCTACGCCCGTTGCACTGATCTCGTCCGATGGCTCTGTCAAGAAAGTGAGAATTTTCCAATGACCGATTCAGAAAACCGATCTGACGAGAACCACAACAACCCCGATACCAGCGAAACGCACCAGGGCGCGCCGGAAGTCGAGACTGAATCGCCCATGAACGATGAACGGCGTTCCACGATCGATCGGAGCGCGCAGCGCAACAATCGCATTGTCTACGGCGGTATTCTGGTGATCGCAGTCGGTCTTGGTTTCGTGTTGTGGCAGAGCTATTCGTCTTCGCCCGTTCCATCGTCGAGCGTTGCGCGCCCGCCGAACGTCGACAGTACGCCCGGTGGCGAACAGCAAGGACGTTCAGAGCGCTACCAGAATACGCTCGATCACTCGAACGAGGTCGGTGCTGAGACAGCTTTTGAAAATGACGAGAGCTTCATCGCGACACCTGACGAAGCCATGCGGTCGATTGATACGATCGGGCAAAAGAAAGAGCCGTCGCCGGTCAAACGGCCAGTCGCGCCCGCCAATGTAATCGAGCGTCGCGCCCAACCTGTTGAATACCGAACCGCCGATCGCCGGCCGCCACCCAAACCGCAAACTGACTATCGACGCATTGATCAGCTTGCGAGCGCCATGAGCGCGCAACAGCAAGGATTGCTTCAGTCCTGGCAGCCTGTGGCCTCGCAGGCAACAGTTGTCGTTGAACAGGATCTGTATACGCCGCCCGAACAGCTCACAGCCAGCAACGGACAGGGCGGTGGCAATGGTTCCGTCCAGTCGTCCGGATCTTCACCGGTTCAAACCTATGCGGTCGCCGGCGACACGGTCATGGCGCGTATCCAGAACGCTTCCGATTCCGATACGCCCGGACCTGTGATCGCCGAGATCATCAATGGCCCCCTCGATGGCGCCCGCGCCATTGGCGCCTTAGAGGTGAACAAGACGCAGAGCGCGCTCGTCATTCAGTTCGATCGGATCGTGATGCCCGATGGCGCAAACTACGACACCAGCGCCTATGCGATCGATGCGCAGCAGTCGACCATCGCCGTGAAAACAGACATCGACCGTCGTTATTTTCAGCGGTATGGCGGCAAGATGGCAGCCGCGTTCATTTCCGGGCTGAGTGGTTCTCTATCTGAACCACAGCAGCAATATGTTGGCATTTCCGACAATATTGGCTCCATCATCACCAACAAGCCGACGGTGAACGAAAGCATCTATGCCGGCTTCGCCGCGGCTGGCGACGCCATTTCCAGCGACCTCAACAACAACGCGCCGAGTGGCCCCTTGGTCAAGGTTCGTGCCGGTCAGATGATCGGCATCCTTTTCCTCGAAAATGTCGCGGTGGCGAACTGATGGCAGACGGCGGTTTCAATATCTACGGGACGCCGGTCTACTGGCGGGAAACAGTACGAACACCGCGCCTGCTTATCTTCGATGCACGCCTGATATTCTTCTTCCTGCTTCTGACGTTGCACTTGCGGCTGTGGACCTTCATCGCTCTGGTCCTCGCGTGCTGCGGGTTCTGGCTCATCGAGCGCTATGGGTACGCTTTCCCGAATGCACTGAGGGCCATTCGCAGCCTTGTTGCTGGCCGCCAACGTCCTGCCCTGCCCGGCTACAGATACCGGTCAATGATCGACTATGGCTTCGAAACCGGAAGGACGTTCCATTGACCGAACATCTGCCAAATAACCCTGGAGGCGCTGGACGCAATGGCGGAATCTCGGTCAATCAAACGGATACGGAATCAGTCGGCTCACGTCGCTGATTCTATTTTGACTTCATTGAAGTCAAATTCATCACGACAAAAAGGAGAGATGAGTTGAGGTAGGCTCAAAACAACAAAGCCCCGCTCGGCTGCAACCGGCGGGGGCTTAGTGCTAAAAAAGGCCAATAAACTTGATAGGCCCTTTTTAGCATTCACCCGACATCGTAGGCAAGAGAAAAAACGCATTCTATGCGCACGATACCGCTTTGCCTGCTTCCTGCTTGAACGCAAGGAAAACGGAATGTTGAACTCAGCGATTGCGCGGCCCTCCGGCTGGCGCAAACAAACGCCCGACCGCGCCTATTTCTCAGACCTTGCGGCCAAGGCTCCCATTGGTGATCACGGCCGCGCGGAAATCAGACAGCTTCTCAATCGCATTCGGCCCGTGCTGCGGACGAACACAACGCAAATGCTCCTGTTGAATATCCTTTTCGATGCCACCTATGAGCAAGATTGGCAACAAGGATCGCAGCCGATCGTCTGGCTGTCCAACGACGCCCTTGCCCGCCAGCTCAATATCAGCGTCAGCGCCACGCGCGCCGCGCTGCGGGCGCTCACTGACATGGGCGTCATTACGCATCATGACAGCGCCAATTGCCGCCGCTTCGGGCATCGCGACCGATCCGGCCGGATTGTTCATGCCCACGGCATCAGCCTCGCCTTGCTCGAAGCGCGGTTTGGCGAGTTGACGGCGAAGGCCGACAAGCTCGATCTCGAAAACCATCGCCGGCGCGTCCTGCGCAACGACATCACGTCGCTTAGGCGCAACATCATGGCAACGCTCGAAATCGCCAAGGAGACGGTCAAGCCGTCGCGCTGGCATTCGATTGCCCAGCGCTTCGACCAGCTCAGGGCCTTTCTCGGAAAGATCGGCCGCGCCAGCGTCGAGCATCTGGAGCGGATGCACCGCGATTTCGAACGCCTCTGGAAGGCGCTCAATGCCCTCGTCATGCGTGACTTGGACAAGAAAACTGACACCAAGGCGTCATCTGACGGGCACCTATTAGAACATACAACCCAACCTGAAACTGTATCTTGTAATGAAGAACGGAGTCGCGCTAACGCGCAACACTCTGGTTTTCAAGCTGACAGCGCCTTCAGCGCTGAAAAGATGGCTCTTGAAAATGAGCCTCGGCAGGTTGAGGGGCATGAGCAACCCGAAGAATCGGTGAAATCCGGACGGCGGATAGATCTTCGAACCGTGTTGGCCGCATGCCCGATCATTTCCGAGCTTTCCGCCGAACCGCCGCGAAGCTGGCGCGAGCTGGACGCATACGCCGCGGAACTTCGCCCCATGTTCGGCGTCTCGGCTCACGCCTGGGCAGAAATGCGACAAGTCGCAGGGCAAGGGCTCGCTGCGCTCGCCCTTGCCATTACCGCCCAAAAATATGCCGACGGCGAGGTCAGTTCGCCGGGCGGATATCTGCGGGGAATGGCCCGGAAAGCCGCCGAGGGGGAATTGCATCTCGAAAAGTCCTTGCACGGGCTGCTCGCCCGAAAATTGGCCGCGCGGCCGGATCAAAGCCGCCAAGAGCTGTTCCAATAGTGGGTTAGGAGGCTGAAATTCCAACATGAAACGCATGAGATCCAAATTTTTGCTCGGTATTGCCGGGGCCATCGCGATGATTGCCGCCATTCCGGAGGCCGGCAGCATTGCTCAATCGATCGGCGTCCCGAAATCGGTCCTTCGGGAGATCGGACGGCAGGCTGAAAAATATGGCAGGCAAACGACGATCGTCACCAGCGCCGGGGAAATCAGCGTTTACGACGGGGACACTATCAAAATTGATGGTCAGCGCATGCGGTTGCTCGACATCGACACGCCCGAGATTTCAAAGCCGCGGTGCAGCTACGAGGAAGAAGTTGGCTATGAGGCCCGAGACAGATTGCGTGAGTTGATCAGCCAGGCCGGTAGCGTGGAAATCATCGACAGCGGGACAACCGACAAGTACGGTCGGAATCTGATTTATGTCGAGGTCGATGGTCGGGACGCTGGGAAAATACTTGTGAACGAGGGGCTTGCGCTTCGATATCGAGGCGGATCGACCGCGTGGAACGAGCGGAAACGGCATTGGTGCGGGTGACGATGAGGCCGTCCCTCACGGGACGGGATTTATGGAACGGATTCGCATTGTTCGACAATTGACGGCCTTGCAAATTATTATTCATTGCATACTATAGCAACAATAGACTGCAAGGCAATTGGAGACATGATGCCGTGACCGCCGAAACCATCGATCATTCAACGCTATCCCGGCTCGTGGAAGCCGGTGCTGTGAGCGGTGCTCATGTGGTCGGCCAGCCGGGCGGTTGGTCGGTGCTCGTCAAATATGGCATGGCCGAACGGGCGTTGGCCGCGCAACGCAGCCGCCAGGTGCGGGTGTTCCGCCGCATGGAAACGCTGGTCTCCTATCTCAAGGACATCGGCATCCAGCGCTTCGACGTGGACGCGGCCGAGTACGAGACCGCGGGCGGCAAGACCCATTCGCGGCCGGATCGCGCCGAAGCCCTGCGCCGCGCCCACGAAGCCGCTGCCCATGACAAATGGTTCCGCGAGCAGGTCGAGATTGCCTTGAGGGAAGCCGACGATCCGGATACCGAATGGGTTCCTCATGAGGTGGTCAAGCAGGATATGGCGCGCCAGCGCGCGGAGCTTCTGGTGCGCATCAAGGGCGATGCTGAGTGAAGGTCGTCTGGCTTCCCCAGGCTCGCACCGATCGGACGGACGCTATTGCCTATATCGCTCGGGAGAATCCTCGTGCTGCCCTTACCCAGCTTGGGGAGATCGAGCAGCAGACGGACGGGCTGGCCGACTACCCGGAAGTGGGACGGATCGGCCGCATGCGCGGCACCCGTGAGCTCGTCGTCAACCGGACCCCGTTTATCATCATATACCGGGTTCGGCCGCGCCTGGAGCGAGTCGAGATTCTGCGTGTCCTGCACGGCGCGCAACATTGGCCGCCTGTCTGATGCCAAGGCGCGAAGATGCTGACGCATCCCCGGCTTGGAGGAATTGCGTATTTTCCAATTGTCCTGGTGACTTGGGAATTCGCAAACGGAATACCAACGGTCATTTTCAATGACCGTTGGTATGAAACGCCGTGTTCGCTACCTGCTCCGCAAGTTGGCCGTTTTCGCAGCTTCGCGCCGGTTAAGGCCATCGTGGCTATGACACTGATGCCATCCGCGCCACGGCTGTTCAGGCAAAGGCATTCGCCAACACGTTCCGTGCGCCTCGACTTGAACAGACTCCGGTATTTTCTGTTTATTAGTTGGCGACCTGACGCGCCGCTTCAAGCCAGCCGTCAACCATGACCTGATTTCCGGAGATCCAGTCTGTGGCCTGCTCTTTCAAGTCTTCTGGGGAGTCCGCACCATTCTTCATCGCAGCATTCTGCTTGTAAATGAAGTCGATCGGAAGCGAGGCCTCTTCAAGCAGCTTTGCTGCTACAGGATTGTCATCAAGGAAGTCATTATTGCCGACGATACGGATATCGTTGACCGGCCATCCAAGGGTGCACGGATTAGAAACGCAGCCGTCGATATCGTCGACAGTTGCCGTGTCAGCCAAATGCTGCTGGTCTTCCGGCAGCCGCACGTCAGGCACCTCAATCCAGACGACGTCCTTGCCCGGCTTCAGTTCATTGACGGTCCAGTTTGGGGTCCAGGTGTAGAACAAGATCGGTTCGCCATTCGAATAGGCCGCGATCGCATCTGCCATGGCCGCTGAATATCCAGCATTGATGACATTGATGTCGTCGCCCATCTCGAAGGCGTCCATCTGATAGGAGATAGTTAGTTCGCAGCCCCAACCGGGTGGGCAACCGACCATGTCTGCCTTGCCGTCACCATTGCGGTCGAAAGCCTGCTTGACCTCATCACGACGGAAATCGTCCAGTGTCTTGATGTTGTATTTATCCGCAGAAGCCTTATCGACGAGATAGCCCTGTAGCGCACCCTGCTTTACCACATAACCGATCGGCCTGGCGTTGAAGCCCGGCTGATCCAGATAGACGTTGTGAAGCGGCAGCCAACCATCATAGTAGAGATCGGCACTGCCCTGCGAAACGGCCTGGTAGCTGAGCGGTACATTGCTGTCGAGCGGATCTTCGACGTCGTAGCCGAGCTTGCTCAGAAGTTGCGTGTAAACTGCGGTGATAATATAACCCGTATCGTCATTCGCCTGAGCAAACCTGACGCTGACGCCTTCTCCAGGCTTTTCGCCGGCTGCGATGGCTCCGTGCGGCAGCGCGAAAGCCCATGTCAGGGCCAGTAAGCCACCAGCGAGCATGGTTTGAGCTTTGTTGAAAATCACCAATTTTTCCTTTTTTATTCAATTGAAAACGGCGGCGCAACGGAACGCATGTCGTAATCCGAACGTTATATGCCGCAACTGACACCTTAGAGGATGCCTATAGCGTGCATCAACCCTAGAGATACCTCTAAAAATTGCATGACTCAATGGCTTGCTTTCGAGCTGCTCGACAGAAAAACAAAGCCATGCGAGCTCAATTCTGCTTTTCCGACCCGATGCCAGCCGGTCGGGAGTGTCGTACCGAAAATGCCCAAAATTACTGCAATTATGATAACGCGAACGCCGCTTGCCCATGCTGTCGACCTAAATGCTTGGTATAGTGTCGTTCGGCCAGCGAAATCTGCCACTCAGAAACAGTGCATATCGGCGTCTCCGCTCCCCGCACCATTCCAGCCATTGGCCCCTCACCTCACCCGCTTCTCCAGCCGCCCAATCACCACCTTCCCCAGCGTCTGCGGCTTCACCGCCAGCGCCGGGTCCTTGCCCTTCAGCCGCCCTTCCATATCGCCGATCGTGAACGTCGCGGCGCTGTTCAGGCCGTCCAGTTCCTCCCAGCTCACGGGCGTTGCCACGGGGGCTCCGGGGCGGGCGCGCAGCGAATAGGGGAGGATGGCGGTGGCGCCGCGTTCGTTGCGCAGCCAGTCGATGAAGATGCGGTTCCTGCGCTTTTCCTTCGACATGGTGGCGATGTAGCGCTCGGGCGCTTCCTCGGCCAGCATGTGGGCGAAGGTTTTGGAAAACGCCTTGACCGTGTCCCAGCTCACATTCCGCCGCAACGGCACGATGACGTGGATACCCTTGCCGCCGGTAGCCATGGCGGTCGATTTGAGGCCGATGTCGGAAAGCGCTTCGCGCATCTCGAAGGCGGCCTTCTTGGTTTCGGCAAAGCCGAGGCCCTCATCCGGGTCGAGGTCGAAGATCAGCCGGTCGGGCGCCTCGATCCTGTCGGCGCGCGCGCCCCAACCGTGAAACTCGATCGTGCCCATTTGCGCGGCGGCGACAAAGCCCGCCACATCCCTGGCATAGAGATATTCGCCGGTCTCGCCGTCCTTCTCCTCGATTTCGATGCGGGCGAGTTCGGCGGGAAAGCCCTTGCCGGCGTGTTTCTGGAAAAAGCTCTCGCCATCGATGCCCGACGGGCAGCGAAACAGCGAGACCGGGCGGCGGCCGGCGATCTCCAGCATGCGGCTGCCGACAGCCGCGTAATGGCGCGCGATATCGGCCTTGGTGACGCCGGCCTTGCCGAAAAGCTGCCGGTTCGGATGGGTGATTTCGATGCCGGCGACTTTGTCGCCCTTCGCTTTCTCCGCCTGCACCACGCCTGCCTCCTTGTCCTCTCTCAAGCCCAGAAACGCGCCGGGGCGGACATGGCCATCGGCGGTGAACTCGGCAAAATCGATCTCCGCCGCGAGCTTCGGCGTCACCCAGCGCGCATCGCGGGCAATCGCGCGCGGCACCTCGGCAAAGGGCGCGGTCTTGCGGGCAAGGCGCTTCAGCCGGTCGCCGAGATCATCCAGCGTCTTCTCGTCAAACCCCGTGCCGACGCGGCCGCGATAGCAGAAAACGCCGTCATCATCATACTGGCCGATGAGGAGCGAGGCAAAGGGGCGGCCCTTCTTCGTGGACGGCGAATAGCCGCCGATCACGAATTCCTGCCGTCGCGAGCATTTTATCTTGCGCCACGCGCTGGTGCGGGTGTGGCGATAGGGCGCATCCGCCCGCTTCGATACGATCCCCTCGCCGCCGGCCTTGCAGATCCTTGCGAGAATATCCTGGCCGTCGCCCTCGACGTAGGTAGAAAGCCGGATCGGGCCCTTTTCGGTATCAAGCGGCGACAGCGCTTCCTCAAGCGCGCGTTTGCGCTCGCTCAGCGGTAGGTCGGTGAGCGATGTGCCGTCGCGCTCCAGAATATCGAAGACGTAGAAGATCAGCGGCGCGCCATCCTGAAGGGCGGCCTGCAGGGCGGAAAAGGCGGAACCATCCTTCGGCACGGAGGCCGCCATGATCTCGCCGTCGATCAGCAGGCTTTCGCCCTCAAGCGGCACGAAGGCCTCGGCCAGGTCGCCGTATTTC
>NZ_JAINWJ010000042.1 GCF_021021415.1 Martelella mediterranea
TTCGCCCTCAAGCGGCACGAAGGCCTCGGCCAGGTCGCCGTATTTCTCCGTCCAGTCCTTGCCGGAGGGGGTGTAGAACCGCGCTTGGCCATTGCTGATGGCGGCGATGCAGCGGTAGCCGTCGAACTTGGTTTCGTGGATCCAGTCCTCGCCGTCGGGCGCTTCATCGTAAAGCGTGGCGAGCTGGGGCTTGCGGAAGTCGGGGAATTTCGCCTTTGCGCGCGGTTTTTTCTTCGCAGGCTGTTGCTTTCCGGCGGGCTTTTGCGTGCGGCGTTTCCACACATCATGGCCGGCCGCGATCTCGCTGAAGGAGCGGCCCGTGGTCACGCTGTCCTCGAAGTCCTCCGTCAGCCGGTCGGGGTCCTCGTCCGCCTTGTCGTCGCGCTCCTTGATCAACAGCCAGTTCTCGCGCTTCTCGCCGCGCCGCGCGCGCATCGTGGCACCACCTGACCGCTCCCAGCCTGGCCTTGCCACCCGTGAACCTCTGCCGTGTCACAAGGCCGAGCCAGGCCGCAAAGTTCCGTCCACTGTCAGAAGTGTCGAGATCGGGAGCGCACGCCGCAACGGCGCCCGCTGTCACGGGGCCGATCCCGAGGATGGTGCAAAGCCGCCGCAACTCACAATCTGACTTCGATACAGCCTCCAACGTGTTTGCCAGCCGTTCGATGACGGAAACCGTCGACCGTAAAAGCCCAGTTGGCCAAAATCGCAGCTTCGGGCAGACTGGAGGTCAGATAGGGCGGCTCTCGGGCCGAAAGAGATAGAGGACGACGGGAGCCCGGCGAGCGGGCTCAAAAGGAAGAGAAAGCTGTTCCGGCCTGTTCGAAAAAAGGAGCATGACCGTGACCAGAGAAAACACCGCGCCCGACATCTATCAGCTCGTTACTGATAGGATTATCCAGGCAATCGAGGCAGGCACTCCGCCCTGGCAGAAGCCGTGGACGGGTGGCGCCGGCTTTGCGGGCTTCCCGCGCCGCTCAAACGGGGAGTTCTATAAAGGCATCAATGTTGTCATCCTGTGGTGCATCGCTGCCGAAAATGGATACCGATCGAGCTATTGGCTGACCTACAAACAGGCAAAGGCCATGGACGCCCAGGTTCGCCGAGGTGAGAAGTCCGCTCCCGTTGTCAAATACGGCACGTTCGAAGTCGATGACCCCGATAGAGGCGAAACTGTCGTCCGGCCATATGCGCGTGGCTATCGCGTATTTAATGCCGATCAGATCGACGGTCTGCCGGATTACTTTTACGGCGCTGACCCGGACGAACCGCGCGATCTCGGCACTGAACCCAATGTGGAGCTGGATCGGTTCTTCGCCGCGACCGGTATCGAGATACGAACGACTGATGAACCTCAGGCGTTCTATCATCTTCTCGATGACTATGTGCACATGCCACCAATCGCAACGTTTCACTCAGCCAACGGATACTATGCCAGCCTCGCTCATGAAATGATTCACGCGACGAGCCATAAACGCCGGCTTGATCGCGATCAGAGATTTACCCGCAAATCAGAGTTGGCCTTTGAGGAGCTTTGTGCCGAGATCGGTTCCGCCATGCTTTGCGTTTCACTCGGGCTGGTCCCTGATCTCGAACAGTCTGCGGCATATGTCGAGAGCTGGCTCCGATCACTGAAGGACGACAAGAAATTCATTTTCCGGGCCGCCAGCGAGGCGCAGAAGGCGGTCGATTGGATGCATGCGCAGCGGGCACAGGATGAGGACGAAGGCGAAACCTCCATCGGAAGCATAGCGGCTTGATCGCTTGACGCGTGAGAAGACAGTACGGTTCACCCGTACTGTCTTGTTGCAAAAGGTACGGATAGCCCGTATATAAAGCGCATGCATACAGTTATCGAAACGCCCGCTTATCTGGCATCGGCCAAGGACGAAAATGTTTCCCGCGAGGAATAGTCCGCGATCATCGATCATTTCGCCCAGAACCCCGACGCTGGCGACATAATACCGGGAACGGGCGGGGCTAGAAAACTCAGGTTTGCGCGGCCAGGGATGGGAAAGCGCGGCGGATATCGGATTATCACATTTTATGCTGACGCTGATATTCCCGTTTTTTTTGCTCGACATCTACAGCAAGTCGTCTCAGGCGAATTTGAGCAAAGCGGACCGGAACGAAATGAGGGCGATTTTATCGGCGCTGCCTGATGAATTTCGCAAGCAGGCAAAACGAAGGAGCACGAAGAAATGAGCAAAGCAGGTTCGAGAATGTTGGAAGGCGCGCGGCAGGCGCTTGCGTATGCCTCTGGTGAAGCAGATGCGGCGGACTACGGTATCCATATTCCTGAAAAGGTTGATGTTAAGGCGATCCGCCAGCGTCAGAACCTTTCGCAGAAGGTCTTTGCCGCCCGTTTCGGCATTTCGGTCGGACGGCTGCGCGATTGGGAACAGGGGCGGTCGGAGGTTGACCCCTCGTCGCGGGTGCTTCTGACTGTGATTGATCGTGAACCCGCCGCCGTCGAACGGGCTTTGCAGAGGCATTGACCCGCTCGTCTTGTCCGGATCGACCGTCCAAGGCGAGTATGACCTGTCCAGAGTTTTCCGTGAATCAAACGGGCTTCGCCGCTGCGCGAAGCCCGTTTTTTGTTGCGGCACCTGCCACGTACAGCGGTTTCGCCAAAGTGGGGGGCTTGGCTGCGAAATTGCCGCAACGTTTTTAATGCAACATATGAAAGAACAAAAAACAACCGAAACGTTGATTTTGCCATCTGTATCGGTTCCACTCATGGATAGAGCAAGAGTTCAGCGAAGCCCGGTTGCCGGGCTTCCAAAAGGAGAGAAAGACTTTCCTCCCGGCCGATACCGGAGAACAAAAATGACCTCTAGCGCCATCAAACTCATCCCCGTCAAACAGCTTGCTCTCAGCCCGCTGAATGTCCGTAAGACGCAGGCTGGACAGGCCGCCGATGCGGAGCTGAAAGCCTCGATCAAAGCCGACGGCGGCATCAAGCAAAACCTGCTCGTCTATCCCGCAGGCAAGAACCAGTTCCTGGTCCATGGCGGCGGTCGCCGGCTGAAGCAGCTGCAGGCGCTCATCGAAGAAGGCGCACTGCCGGCCGACACGGCCGTACCCTGCAAGGTCGAGACCGAGGAGCAGGCTATCATCAGCTCGACCACGGAAAACGTCGTGCGTGCCATGCACCCCGCCGACCAGTTCGAAGCTTTTGAGGCGATGATCGCCGAGGGGCGCAGCGAGGACGAGATCGCGCTGAAGTTCGGCGTCTCGATCGACCTGGTGCGACGTCGTCTCAAACTCGCCCGTGTCGCGCCCGAGATCATCGAACAATTCCGTGCGGGCGATCTGACCCTCGAATGCGTGATGGCTTTCACGCTGACGGATGATCATGATCGCCAGTTGGCGGTCTGGAACGCGGTGAAGGGCGGCTATCACATTCATCCGCAAAGCATCAAACGCCAGCTGACCGAGACGGCGCATTCGGCGAACTCAGCCCTCGGGCGCTTTGTCGGCGTCGAGGCTTACGAGGCCGCGGGCGGCGTTCTCTTGCGCGATCTCTTCGACGACCGTGCCAGCGCTCATATGGAAAACCCCGACCTCCTGGAACGCCTTGCCATCGAGAAGCTTCAAGCCGCAGCCAAACCCTTCGAGGGTACGTGGAAATGGGTCGAGGTGCATCTCTCGGTGGATTATGGCGCGTTTCGCAGTTTCGGTCGGGTCTATCCGCAGGATATCGAACCGGATCCGGATTTGCTGGCTGAGGAAGAGCGTCTCATCGCGCGCGAAGAAGAACTGGCGGCGCAGAATGACGGCGAGGACTGGACCGATGCTGAAACCGAAGAATACCACACCATCGAGCCGCGCCTTCGCGAGATCGAGGCCCTTCAGCGCGAACGGCAACCTTACGCAGACGAAGACCGCGCTATCGCCGGTGTCGTTCTGACCATCGGTCATGACGGGGTGTTGCGCGTCGAGAAAGGCCTCGTGCGGCCCGAGGATATTCCTGCTGCGGTCGAGCCGGGCCAGGATAGTGCTGACGCGGGTGATGCCCCCTCCCCTGCCCGCCCGCACGTGACGCCGCCAACCTCCTCGACGCCGGTGCCGACCTCCGACCCGGCTGCGACTTTGCGCAAGGCGGATGGGATTTCGGCGAGCCTGGCGGACGATCTGCGTGCCACGCGTCAGCACATCCTGCGGGCGCATCTGGCGGCGGACTTCGAGGTGGCGTTCGATGTGATGCTCTACGCGCTCTGCGAACAGGCACTGGGACGGTCCTACAACAACGAAGCGCTCGACATCTCGATCCGGCTCTTCCAGGCCCAGAACCGCGAGGTGCTGCATGCAGATACCGTCGCCCAGAAGATGCTCGAGGCGCTGGAACAGGATCTCGCCACCGACTGGATGAAGCTGGAGAAACCCGAGGACTTCCGGGCGATGTCCGCGCTGCCCATTGCCGACAAGCAGGCGCTCTTCGCCTGGGCGACGGGACTGGCGGTCAAGCCGCAGCTTTCCTCCGACAATCGCCCCTCCCCGATCATCGAGGAGATCGGCGCGCGGCTCGATGTCGATGTGGCGGCGTGCTGGCGCCCGACCGCGCAAAACTACTGGGGTCGCGTCAACAAGGGCCATGCAGTGGCCACGGCACGCAAGCTGATCGGTGACGACTACGCCGAGGATCGCAATCGCGAGCGCAAAGGCGATATCGCAGCCGCGATGGAGCGCGCTTTCGCGGAAACCGCCGGCGAGACGGAAGGGTTCGACGCTGCAACGGATTCCAGGACGACACGGTGGTTGCCCGACGGGATGGTGTTTGCCGGTGCGACGGAGGCCGACGCCAAAATGATTGGCGATGCGCCCAAGGCCGAGGAAGGGGACGTGCCTGCCGCAGATCCTCTGACCGATGCTGAGAATGATGAACCGTCGTCCTTGCCCGCCTTCCTCAGTGAGGATGCCGCCTGACGAAGCAGACTCCCAGCTGAACACGACATGAGCCTAGGGCCGTCCTCACATCGAGGGCGGCCCTTTCCGGCTGGCGGGTTACCTACAGCCGATATCGGATCGGCTGGCCCGTCCCGGAGACATCCCATGACCACCACCCTCGATCTCGATCCTGTTCAGGAAGCCGCACGCATCGCCGCGCAGAATGACGCCTTTCGCTGTTCCATCCTGGGCGATACCTCTGGCGCTGGTGCCCCGCTTGGCCAGTTCGTAATGACACGCGGCGTCGCGGCGCTTGGGCCCGACGCCCAACTGGAGCTCACCCGCCGTGTTGCCGCGTTTGACGGGTTCAATGCCGACAGCGACCCGCAGGGATGGCATGAAATGGGGGTCATCGAATTCGATGGCACGACGGTCTGGTTTAAGGTGGACCTCTACGACACCGACTACACGTACGGCTCGCCCGAGCCCTCCGATCCCCTGCAGACGCGCCGGGTTCTGACCCTGCTGCTCCCTTCGGAATATTGACGCCCCCTCTTCCCCAAAATCACCCCGGACTGCCCTTGCAAAAAGGGCGGTCCTTTCGTGCTGGCGGGTTTCAAAGGACTGCGATCATCGCGTCTCGCCTGCCTCAGGAGACCAACAATGGCCAAAACACTCGATTACCAGATCACCCTTTATCCTGCGCATCGGGACGGCGCCTTCGTCGTCACCCAGTTCCAGATGATGGGGAACTATCCCGAAAAGCGCATTCAAGCCGCGGGCATGGACGACTTGATCGATCAGGTGACGCATTTCGCGATGGAGCACGGGAGCGGCTGCAGCGCCTCCGTGCGCTGCCTCGCCCCGCGCAAGCCCCCGGGGTTCAAGCGCGCGACCGAGAACCTCTATTTCAACCTCGTTGATCGAACGAATGAGAAACGGGGCGACGCGGCAGCTTGAACCCCAACGGAAACCTCTGGGGCGGCCTCGCGCAAGGGTCGCCCTTCCCTCAATTCCAAAGGACCAAAGACATGACACAAGCGCATGATTTCTACGCGCAGATGCTCGAATCCCGGAGACGTGCTGCCGAACAGCGGGTCGAGACCCGCGCGGCCCTTCTTGTCGAACTGTGCGCCCTCGGTGTGACAAACATCGAGGTGCAATACGAAGGCTACGGCGATTCCGGCAATATCGAGGACGTCGTCGTGACGCCGGACACAATCACCTTGACGGAAGAAATGCGCCGCCGCGTCGAGGACTTCGCTTGGGACTTTGCCTATTTGCTCAGCCCTGGCTTCGAGAACAACGAGGGCGGCTATGGCGAACTGACCTGGTCAATCGAGACCGACAAGATCGATGTCAGCCACTCGAACCGATATATCGAGACCAACACCACCGAACATGAGGGGCTTTAACACATGGCACATCCCCTTCATCACGCTGAAAGCTCGGCACGTCGCTTTGGCGGTGCCCCAGAAGACTACCAACATGTGCATGACTGGTTTGATTCATCCAAAGAGCACCTGGCAATTTTCACTCATCGTGCACATCGCCACCATACGCTTGGGATCTTCGAAGCCGAGCGCGAGTTCGGGCACAGCCTGACCAACAGCGCAGGGCGTGTCGTCCCGATCCGCTGGATTTGTGAGCAGCATGTGCGCGAGGATTGCCAGGGGCGCATCCCGTCGCTTGCGGATTGGCTCTGCCGCATTCAGCCGGAGCCGTGGATGGCCAATGGCCGGATCGACAGCGAACCGCCCCAGATAGGCAGCGATCCGCGTGTGGACTGGATCCATGCTGTCGTCAATCACCAGACCCTGCTCGGGTTTGAAGACTGGCTGCTGAAAGTCTCGGTCGAGCACGTCCAGCATCGTCAGAACTGCGCCACCGCCTGATCCGACGAACCGCAAACTCACCAACCACATGACCACTCCCAGATCGACCCGCCTGAGCCTTAACCGGCTGGGCGGGTCGATTTCGTTCAACGAAAGGACATCCACATGCAAGATCCAGTCTACGAAGAGCTCTATCAAGGTCACGTGATCAAGATCTATCACGATCCTGACGCTGAAAGCCCGCGGGCGTGGTCCAATCTCGGCAGGCTGATCTGCTGGCACCGTCGCTATCGCTTGGGAGATAGCCATCGCTTCGACATTCCTGCAGCATTCTTGTACGAACTCGCCGGTGTCTCCGTTCAAAGCGATCATTCGATGGAGAGCCTGCGGGACCGCGCCAAGCGCCATGCAATCCTCTTACCCGTCTTTCTCTATGACCATTCCGGCCTCGCGATGAATACCACCGGGTTCTACTGCCCTTGGGATTCCGGTCAGGTCGGCTTTGTCTACGTCACGCTCGAAGATGTACGAAAAGAATTCGGTGTGAAACGCGTCACTCAGGCACTGCGCGAAAAGACTGAAGACATCCTGCGCAGCGAGATCGCCACCTTTGATGCCTACCTCGGCGGACGGGTTTATGGCTATGTCATCGAGCAGGACAGCGAGGAGATTGATGCCTGCTGGGGATTTGTCGGTGACTATGAAACGCTTTGCTTGCCGGAGGCACAAAATGCCGTTCCTCGGTCCGATCCCCATGCGCCACCCGCGACACATGCATTGACCGCATATCCATAGAATAAATCGCCGTCACACACCGTGCGCGCATTGCTGCAATGCAGAAAGACATGCGCTGCCCATTGTGCAGCTGCAGCATTGCCCCTATCTTGATCTTGTGATCGGTTCTCTCCTCCTCCCTGAGCCGGTCCAGAATAATCGGCGGCATCCACCTCCTCCCGGATGCCGCCTTTTTCTTTTCTGGCGGTTTCACAATCGGTGAATTGGAACCCCTAAACGCTCGACACTCTGAGGTATCAACAGGTTTTAGAACTCGGTTATGTTCGATGTCCGGCTACAGGCCTCACGAACAGCAACAGAGGATCCCTACCTGAGACTGGCTTGTAATACGGCGCTCATCGTCTGCGGTGCCCGCCCGAGGATACGTGACAGTGTGGGATCGACCGTTGAGAATTCACCCGCCCGCGCCGCGCGGTAGTAGCCCAACATGACGGCGATTGAGCCTTCCGGGACACCGGCGGCCCGCGCATTTGCTTGCAGGACATCTTCGCTGATCAAAACGCGTTCGACAGGCCTGCCCCTTATCTGGCCCGCGCGTTCCGCCAGCTCGGCAAGGTCGAGCGCTTCAGCCCCGGTCAACGGCGGCGTCGGGCCGTCAATCACCTCCTGCCCCACCAACAGAGACGCATCCACCGCAGCGAGATCGTCATGGGTCGTCCAAGCGACTTTCCCATCTTGCGGGGCAGCCAATTGCCCGGCGTTCAAGCCCTTGGCATTCATCATCACGGCACTCGCCGCGTAAAAACCGTGGCGCAAGGCCGTCCATGACATCCCCGATGTCGCGAGCATCGCTTCCGTTGCCGCATGATCGCGACCCGGAGGGAAATACGAGTCCGGCGAACTGGACACCTGACTGGTGTAAAATATGCGCTCCACACCAATGTCGCGGGCCACGTCGATGGCCGTCGCGTGTTGCGCCAGAGGATTACCGCCAGTCGCCGCAGCGTTCGAAGACACGAGAAGCAAACGTTCGGCCCCGTCCCAAGCGTGGCGCAAACTCTCTGGATCGTTATAGTCGCCTTGGCGTACGCGCACACCAAGCGCGGCGAATGCCTCGGCTTTTGCGGTGTCGCGGACACTGACCCCGATGCGCTCGGCGGCGACGTGATGCAGCAGGTTTTCAACAATTTTGCGGCCAAGCTGGCCCGTCGCCCCGGTCACGATCAACATGGCTTTGTCCTTTCCATTCCTGTCCGCCGGTCCCTCATGTCGGCCGGCGCTGGTTGCACCAGAACTATTCACTGTTCTTTCTGGCTTTGATAATCTGACAAAAAGCGAATAACCTGTTCTCCATGAAGAACAATATATCCCAAGACGATCTGATCGTGTTTCTGACGGTCCTTGAGGAGGGTGGCTTTCGCGCGGCTGCGCGGCGCCTCGGTGTTGCGCCGTCGAACGTCAGCACCACGGTGGCGCGGATCGAGACACAACTCGGGGTCCCGCTCCTGTTGCGCACGACGCGCAGCATGAGAGCGACGGACCAAGGGCGAGCGCTGGCGGAACGGATCGCGCCCCTGATGGCCGAGGTGCGCGCGGCTTGTGCTGAAACTGCGGATTCGACGGGTCGTGTGAGCGGCCGGTTGAAGATCAATGTGCCGGGCGCGGTCATGCCCGATATCCTGCCGCCTATTATGGCCGCGTTTCAGCATCGACACCCGGCTGTGGAGGTCGAGCTTGTCGTCGACAACGGCTTGGTCGATATTGTTGCGTCTGATTGCGATGCGGGAATTCGCTACGGCGCATCGCTTGAAAAGGATATGATCTCCATCCCCATTGGACCGCGCCGCCAGCAGATCGCGCTTGCCGCCTCGCCCGCCTATGTGGAGGCACATGGTTGCCCAGAGACTCCTGCCCAACTGACCACCCATGATGCGATCCGATATCGCCTGCCGGGTGGGCCTCTTCTCCCATGGACATTGCAAGGCGGAGGTCGGGCCATCACGGTCGAGCCTGTCACACGTTTGGTCCTCAGCGTGAATGCCCTGAACTCCGGGTTGAGTTATGCGCGGGCGGGAATGGGGATCATCGCGATGTTCCGCAATTGGCTCGAGGACGATTTTCGTGCGCAAACACTTGTGCCGATCCTGAAAGACCACTGGCGGCCTCTGGAGGGGCCAAGGCTCTACTACCCCAACCGGTTTACATCCAACGCGTTACGGGCATTCATTGAGACCTGCCGGAGTAAGGTCTCTGGGGATGAATAAGGCTGCAAATTACCAGTGAAATTCGGCTGTGATCACGTTCTCTGTGAGCGATGTTAGGACCTGACCGAAAAGAGGGAGAGGCAGGGCGGGAGGGGTGACCCCTCCCGGGTGAGAGAGTGCGCACGGGGTTCGGGGCCAACCCTCAACCCCGGAGATTGCCAATGAACGCTCACCCCCATTCCGTCCCCCTAGCAACTGAGGCCGAGCTCACTGCCCTGCCGGATCCTTCGCGTTTCGCCCAAAACCTGATGCTGGCTGCGAAAACCCTCGTCCCCTTGTTCGAGTCCGGCAAAACCATCGACGCCGCCGCCCTGCGCGCCGCGATGGAGGATGCTTTCGGCGCAAGCGACACGAGTGGTGCCTGGGTCTGGAAGGACGCCTATGAGGCCGCCGAGGTGGCCCAGATCCTGATGCTCGCGCGCTACGGCGCGCTGATGCAGCGGCAGGCAACCTCTCCGCAAACTTTTTTCACCATGATCGAGCGTCTCGCAGCTCTGGCCCCGTCACACACACGTCGCTCGGAAGACAGCGTGCGCTTGCAACAATTCTCAACCCCTCTGCCCCTTGCGGCTATCGTGGCCCAGGCGGCGGGGTTTTGTGCCGAAGATCTGGTGCTCGAGCCATCCGCTGGCACCGGCATGCTCGCGATTTTCGCAAAGATCGCAGCCGCTCGCCTGGCGTTGAATGAGCTTGCCGAGACCCGCCGCGCGTTGCTGGAGCAGCTTTTCTCCGACGCTGCAGTCTCGGAACACGATGCCGCCTCGATCGATGACCGTTTGGATCGGTCAATCACGCCCTCGGTCATTGTGATGAACCCGCCGTTTTCTGCTGCCAACCATGTCGAGGGCCGGTTTAGGCAGGCGACCAGTCAGCATGTGCTTTCCGCCCTGGCACGCCTCGCGCCGGGCGGGCGACTGGTCGTCATCACTGGTGAAAGCTTCCGCCCCTCCACAAAATCCTTCCAGTCGGCCTTTCAGCGGATCGGCCAGAGCTCAGAAGTGGTGTTTTCCGCTGCCATCGACGGCAAGGTCTTCGCGCGGCATGGTACGACGATCGACACGCGGCTGACGGTAATCGACAAGCGTGTGGCCGACGAAAGCGACACCGCACATGTCGACCTCGAGGCCGCCTATCATCCGACCAGCGCGACCACGGCCGATCTCCTCGCGTCAGTTCTGACCCATTGCCCGGAACGCCGCAGCCCCCCGCCCTGCCCCACCAATTCTGCTCTTTCGGTGCCACCTCGCCCTACCCGTACCAACCTGCATGCCCTGCGCAACGCCGCCCGAAAGGAAACCCGTGCCCTTGCGGAGGAACGGGCCAAACATCCCTTTGACGATATCGCATCGGCCCCGCTCGACTACCTGCCAAAAGCCTGGAGCGAACCCGACGGCACGCTGCAGGACACGGTCTACGAGGCCTATGACCTTCAGGCGATCCGGATCGACGGCGCGGCGGAACATCCGACAGCGCTTGTCCAATCCGCCGCCATGGCCTCGGTGCCGCCGCCGGTACCGAGCTACAGCCCAATGCCGCCGAAGACCCTCGTCGCGGACGGTCTCCTCTCCGCGCCGCAGCTTGAAAGCGTCATCTATGCGGGCAATGCCCACGAGACGCACCTGAAGGGCTGGTTCAAGCGCGGCGAGATCGAAGGTCGGCTGATGGCAGCGTCTGAAGGCGACGAGGGCGCCTTCCGTCTGCGCAAGGGATGGTTTCTGGGCGACGGCACGGGCTGCGGCAAGGGGCGGCAGGTCGCGGGTATCATTCTCGACAACTGGCTCAAAGGGCGCCGACGGGCGGTCTGGGTTTCAAAGAGCGACAAGCTCATCGAGGATGCGCGACGCGACTGGATGGCGCTCGGGGGGCGCGAAAGCGATATCGTGCCGCTCTCAAAATTCCGCCAGGGCAGCGATATCCGTCTGCCCGAGGGCATCCTTTTCGTCACCTATGCCACGCTGCGCTCTGCGACACGCGAGGGCAAAGCCTCCCGCCTCGACCAGGTCACGACTTGGCTCGGCGAAGGGTTTGACGGAGTCATCGCCTTCGACGAAAGCCACGCCATGGCGAATGCTGCTGGCGAAAAGTCTGATCGCGGCGACAGACGCGCCTCCCAGCAAGGCCTTGCGGGCCTTGCGCTGCAAAACGCGGTTCCGGATGCGCGCGTCCTCTACGTTTCGGCCACCGGCGCCACGGTCGTCGGCAATCTCGCCTATGCCTCCCGTCTCGGTCTCTGGGGCACGGGGGATTTCCCCTTCGCGACGCGCGCGGAGTTCGTCGCCGCGATGGAGGCCGGGGGTATTGCCGCCATGGAGATGATCTCGCGCGACCTGAAGGCGCTTGGGCTTTATCTCGCGCGGTCCCTCTCCTATGCCGGGGTCGAATACGAGATGCTGGTGCATGAGCTGACGCCCGCCCAGGTCGCGATCTATGACAGCTACGCTGATGCGTATCAGATCTTATGCGCAGCTGCGCATAAGATCTGTAATCGCGAGGACGCGATAATGCGAAGGTGTCCAGGATTCATTTGTGTTTTCCTTGGCTTCTGGATATCGGCGCGGCCTTTGCTGCGCATTATTTTGATTGCAAACCTCGGCGGCTTTCCAACCGTCTGAGGAGACACTCATGTTGAAGTTGCACGACGAGCTGATCGCCGAGCTCGCGAAATCGCTCACGGAGCAGAACTACAATCCGGTGGTCGTGACGAACCATCGGCTCTACGCCCGTCGGTTCCTGGACTACCTGGCCGAGCGCGACATGCCGGTGGCGATGGTGACGCCAGCGCAGGTCGATCAGTATTTTCTCCACGCAGTCCATTGCTTTCATGATCGCTACGGTCGGCCGCCCAGCTCGCGCTGGCACAGGCTACCAAATACGGCGATCGGCAGGTTGCTCCGGCTGGCCCAAGGCACATGGCCGCCAGAGGCTGAAATCGAACCCGTTAAGATGCTCCGGCACGCCATTTGCCATGATTACGAAACTTGGATGCGCGACGAGCGCGGGCTGGCGGATGAAACTATCGACGCGCGGCTCCGGGAGGCGCGGCGCTTTCTGGACTGGTATTTCGGCCGCAGTGGTGCCGACGGTCTCCGAAGCTTGGCCGTACGGGACATCGATCGCTACATGGACATGCGCGCGGTCGGACTGCGACGGATATCGCTCGCGGCATCTGCTGCGTGGCTTCGGTCCCTGCTGCGCTATCTCCACCTGTCGGGGCGGGTTCCGACCGATTTGAGCCCGCAGGTCATCGGCCCGATGCTCTATGCCTATGAGGATGTTCCTTCGATCCTGGACCGCAGCCAGATCGACATGGTTCTGAAGGCCACCGCCAGGGACAGATCGCCGAGGGGGCTGCGCGACCATGCTATTTTGCTGATGCTCGCCATCTACGGACTGCGAGAAGGCGAGATCTGCAGTCTCCGGCTCGAAGACATCGACTGGCACGCGGACTCGCTGCGCATCCGTCACACCAAGACCAATGCCTGTTCCTACATGCCGCTGCTGACGCCGGTCGGCGATGCGGTGCTCGACTATCTGCGCCTCGGGCGCCCGCAGGTCGAAAGCCGGGAGGTCTTCATCCGCTCCCTCGCACCCTATACCAGGATGAAGAACCTCTATGGCATGGTCGACGGGCGCCTGGCGGCCGCAGGCGTTGTGCCGGTGGGAAAGCGTGGCCCACATGTCTTCCGCCACGCGCGTGCGGTTGAACTGCTGCGGGCGTCGGTTCCGCAAAAAATCATCGGCGACGTGCTCGGGCACCGATCAACCGAGTCCACCAACGCCTATCTCAAACTTGCCACCGAAGATTTGCGGGCTGTAGCGCTCGACGTGCCCGGATCGGAGGTGCTGTCATGAGCGCCTGGCACGATCCCGATTTGCTTGCCGTCGAGGACTTTCTCCGCATCTCCCGGTTCGGACAGAGAAGCAGTTACACTTACCGGTGGATCCTTCGCAGCTTCGAGGATGTTGCGCGCCGGCACTCAGCAGTGGATCGCCAGATGCTCGAGGACTGGCTGGGGGACATGGCAACGCGGTGGAAATTGTCGACGCTGTTGAACCAGGTCTGCATCGTTGACCGCTTCCTCGACTATCTGGTCCAGAACGAGTTGATCCCCGGCAATCCCGTCGCCGAGCTTCGCAGGCAGCACAATATCAAGCAGAACAAGCCGATCTGGCGGGCTCTTGCCTCCCCCAATCCCGACGAGGCACTTGCCGCGTTGTGCCAGCCTGCGCCCTACGGCAGCGTTCTGGGCGACTTCATGCGTGACCATGTCGCGCTGATGCGAAACCGGGGTATAGCGCGACAATCTGGATGAGACGCTGGCGACAATCAGGATGAGATTCTATGTCGCGGCATTGGTGAGGTTATCATCCTGATTGTCGCTGGCAAGATTTTCTTCGCCTGTTGTTTGTCGTTCCGCGTCAATCATGGAGGTATTGCTGATTGTCGCGTATGAGGCAGGCCTGCCTCTCTTGCGTTTTGCCTCCATTGCGGAGCGCCGTCTGTAGCTTTCCACGTTCATCTCGAAGATAGTCGCATGGTGGACCAGCCTGTCGACGGCGGCGAGCGTCATTGCGGGGTCGGGAAAAACCTTGTTCCATTCGCCGAAGGGCTGATTGGCGGTGATCATGATGGACCGCCTTTCGTATCGCGCCGAGATCAGCTCGAAGAGGACGCTGGTTTCGGCCTGGTCCTTGGTGACATAGGCGAGATCGTCGAGGATGATCAGGTCGAACTTGTCCAGTTTTGCAATGGCGGCCTCGAGCTGCAGTTCCCTGCGGGCCACCTGAAGCTTCTGGACGAGATCTGTGGTTCTCGTGAAGAGCACCCGCCAGCCGTTCTCGATCAGTGTCAGGCCAATGGCGGCCGCGAGATGGGACTTGCCGCCGCCGGGCGGTCCGAACATCAGGACATTGGCGCCCTTGGCCAGCCAGCTATCTCCCGCCGCCATGGCCATGACCTGTGCTTTCGAGATCATTGGAACGGCTTCGAAGTCGAAGCTGTCCATTGTCTTTCCGGGCGGCAGGTGCGCTTCGGCAAGGTGTCGGGCGATCCTGCGGTGGGCGCGTTCGGCCAGTTCGTGCTCAGCAATAGCGGCCAGGAAGCGGGCGGCCGGCCAGCCCTCCCGGTCAGCCTGTTCGGCAAATTGCGGCCAGAGCATTTTGATGGTCGGCAGCCGCAGGTCGTTCAGCATGATGGAGAGGCGGGCCTCATCGACGGTATGGGCGTTCGTCATGCCGGTACTCCTGCTGCATCCGCCGTTTTGACAAGCGCTTCATAGCTGTCCAGAGACACGGATTGCACGGTGACGACCGGCAGACTGCCTGCGTGCGGTGTGAACTTCCCTCGCAAGGCGACAAGGTCCGGAAGTCCACCGTCTCCGAGAACCCGGCTCAACTCGCTGGCCAGTTCCGCCTCACAGCCGCGATCATGCGCCAGGGCAAGCAGTTCGACTGTGATCTTGCAGGCCTGCCGTTCGGGCAGCCGGTCGATGAGCGCTTCGAAGGCCCGCCGGTATTCCTGGCGCGGAAAGAGCTTGTCGCGATAGACCAGCCTCGATAGCGCCATGGGCTTTCTGCGCAGCGAATGGATGACATGGTGATAGTTTACGACCTGGTCATGCTTGCCGTTGGCCCTGGCCCGCCCTCTGGGCAGGGTCAGCAGGAGGGTGCCGCCGGTGAAGACCTCAAGGCGATTGTCGAACAGGCGCACGCGCAGCCTGTGCCCGATCAGGCGGGAGGGCACGGTGTAGAAGACCTTGCGCAAGGTGAAGCCGCCGGTGCTGGAAACGGTGACGATCACCTCCTCGAAGTCCGTGGTGCGGCGCGCGGGCAGCCCCTGCAGATAGGACCGTTCGGCTGCGATACGCTTGCCGCGGGCAGCATTGCGGCGCCCCACGATCTCATCGATGAAGGCGCGGTAGCCATCGAGATCGTCGAAGTCGGCACTGCCGCGCATCAACAGCGCATCCCGGATCGCGCTCTTGAGATGGCCGTGGGCGCTTTCGATCGAGCCGTTCTCATGCGCCACCCCCTTGTTGTTGCGGGTCGGCGTCATCCGGTAATGGGCGCACAGGGCATCATAGCGCGTCGTGAGATCCGCCCGCGCGTCGGCATCGAGGTTGCGAAAAGCCGCCGACAGACTGTCGCTGCGATGGGAAGACGGCGCGCCGCCCACCGACCAGAGCGCATTCTGCAACCCTTCGGCCAGGGCGACAAAGCTCTCTCCGCCGAGGATGACATGGGCATGCTCGAAGCCCGACCACGGCAGGCGGAAGTGGTAGAGCAGGTGATCCAGGGGCTGACCGGCAATGGTCACGTCGAGCGCCCCCATGTCGGTAAAATCCGACAGTGCGAGCCGGCCGGGCTCGTGAACCTGTCTAAAGATCACCTCCTGTTCCTCGCCATGCACCGCCCGCCAGGCCCGGATCCGCCGCTCCAGCGTCCGGCGGATACCCGGCGACAGGTCAGGGTGGCGGCGCAGCATCTCCTCAAAAATTGCGACCGGCCGAAGACCCGGGGCTGATTCCAGAAGCGGGACGACTTCAGCGTCGAAAATGTGCTCAAGCGGGTCCGGGCGCCGCCGGCCTCGCGGCTGCGCCCTCTGCGATGGCAGTTGGGGATCTTTCGAAATGCGGTATCCGCTCGCCCGGCTCATCCCGGCCCTGGCCGCGGCGACTTCGATGGGGTGGTCCTGTCTCAGCTTCATGAAAAGTCTCGTCTGTTGATCGGTTACATGGCGCCCCGGCACAAAGATGGTTCTCCATTCCTGAAAACCACAAGCCTACCGGGCCGACCGCGATCACAGACCCCAAAAACGAGCGAAGCGTCGTGCGTGTGCCTCCGGTCGGGCTACGCCCTCCCTACGACACACGCACGACGCAACGTCTCATCCTGTTTGTCGCGGAATCTCAGCTTGATTGTCGTGCCGCACCGGGGATACCAGTATGAGACGCAGGCTCACTGGTTGCTGCGGTTTGACCGGTTCCTGCAGGCTCATCCGGAACTGGCGGACGAGCCGCTCGAGACGATGCTGTCCCATTGGGCAGCGGCCAAGTCCACCCGCAATCACGCGGCGGAATGCCAGAAGCTGGGGCGCATCCTGACCAAGGCGCGGCACCGGCTCGATCCGAACATTCCGCCGAAACGCTTCAACCCGCGACCGGAACGAGAGGTGGCTCGGGAGCACCGGCAACCGCATATCTTCAGCCCGGCTGACATCCGGCACATGCTCGAAGTTGCCCGTTCCTATCCGTCGCCGCATGCCCCGCTGCGGCCGTGGACCCTCTACACCATGATCCTGCTTGCCTATTGCGCCGGGCTTCGACGTAGTGAGATTGCGCGGCTCGATCTGGGCGACGTCGACCTTCAATCCGGCACGATCACGGTCCGGGAAACGAAGTTCTACAAGACCAGGATCCTGCCTCAGTCGGACAGCGTCATGACCGAACTACGTGCCTATCTCGATGCGAGGCGGCGCGCAGGTGCTCCACAAGACAAGCAATCGGGGTTGTTTTGGCAGGGCCACTTCAAGGGCCACCATACTCCGGAGACGGTCACCACGATGATCACCAACGTCATGCGCCGCGCCGGATTCAAGCCACCCTCCGGACGGACGGGGCCACGTGTGCATGACCTGCGGCATTCGATGGTCGTGAACCGGATCCTTCAATGGTACCGGATCGGCATCAACCCGCAGGACCGCCTGCACTTCCTCTCGACCTATCTGGGTCACCGGGACATCAACTCGACGCTGGTCTACATCACCGTCACGCAGGATCTTCTGCAGGAAGCCAGCGAGCGGTTCCGCGCCGTCGGCGCCCCCTGTCTCAACGGGGAGGCGCTGTCATGAAAGCCACAAATTCCTTCCCCGAACTGTTGCGGGCCTTCTTCCAGGAATGGCTGGCGGAACAGCGTAGCGCCTCGATCCATACCATCAAGTCCTATCGGGACACCTGGCGGATGTTGCTCCGGTTCGTCGCGGAGCGAAACGGCGGCGGTGTCGCACGGATCACGCTGGCCGACGTCTCCGCCAGCGAGGTGCGCGCGTTCCTTACCCATGCCGAGCATGGTCGCAAGGGCACGATCGGCACGCGCAATTGTCGGCTTGCCGCGATCCGCAGCTTCTTCAGCTTCGTGGCGGACAAGGACCCTGAATATATCGCCCAATGCGCCGAGGTCCTCACGATCCCGCTCAAGCGAAAACCTACCGCCGCGCCCTGCTACCTTGAGCCAGGGGAGGTCGAGGCCATTCTCGCGCAGCCCGACCGGTCGACCATTGAAGGGATGCGAGACCATGTGCTGCTGTCGCTGCTCTATAATAGCGGTGCGCGCATCCAGGAGGCGCTCGATCTGTGTCCCGGCGCGATCCGTTTTGAAGCACCGTATTATGTGCGTCTTTACGGCAAGGGGCGAAAGGAACGCATCTGCCCGCTCTGGCCGGAAACCGTGGCTTTGATGAAGAAGCTGCTGGAGCGGCAGCCACGCGCGCCGGATGAGCGCATCTTCGTCAATCGCTACGGCGAGCCACTGGGAGCTTCGGGCGTGCGGTTCAAGCTGGCGGCCTACGTCGCGGCCGCGGCGAAAACGACGCCCTCGCTGCGTTTGAAACATGTGACGCCGCACAGCTTCCGGCACGCGACGGCCGTCCACCTCGTCGCGGCGGGCGTCGACATCACCGTCATCCGCAGCTGGCTGGGGCATGTCAGCCTCGACACGACCAACCACTACGCTCAGGCCAATCTCGAAACCAAGCGAAAGGCGCTCGAACAGGTCGGCGTTCCGGCAGAAGGAAATCGACCCGCGCGATGGAAACGTGACGCGGACCTGCTCGCCTGGCTCGATACCCTCTGACCCCAACCGAAGGAGAAATAATGTGAAGGACGCAGCCCCGATATCCCCGAAAAATAGCGATGGTGCCGCGTTCCTTCGCATTATCGCGTCCTCGCGATTACAGATCTTATGCGCAGCTGCGCATAAGACCTGATACGCGTTGGCATAGGCGTCATAGATCTCGGTCTGTGCCTCGGTCAGCTCATGGACGAGCATCTCATATTCGACATCCTTGAACGAAAGCAGGCGAGCCGTATAGAGGCCAAGCGCCTTCAGGTCACGTGAAATCACCTCCATGGCGGCGATCCCGCCGTCTTCCATGGAGGCGATGAATTCGGCCCGCGTGCTGAAGGGAAAGTCGCCGGTCTGCCAAAGGCCGAGTCGTGAGGCATAGGCCAAATTGCTGACCGTTGTGGCTCCGGTCGCCGACACATAGAGCACGCGCGCGCTGGGTACGGCATTCTGCAGGAGAAGCCCGACGCGACCCTGCTCCGATGGCTTTCGCTCGCCGCGCTCGCCCTTGGCGCTAATGGCATTAGCCATTGCATGGGCCTCATCGAATGCGATCACACCATCGAAGTCATGGCCGATCCAGTCGAGGATCTGAGCAAGACGGCTTTTCTTGTCCTGCCTGGCCTGGCTGCGAAGCGTGGCATAGGTCACGAACAGAATGCCCGGCTGATCAGGGATCGACCGGCCCTGCGGAAAGCTGGAAATCGGAATGATATCGGCGGCCACGCCGCCGAGCGCCTGCCAGTCGCGCCGGGCGTCCTCAATGAGCTTGTCGCTGCGGGAAATCCAAAGGGCCTTGCGACGGCCCTTCAGCCAGTTGTCGAGGACGACGGCCGCAACCTGTCGGCCCTTACCGCAACCGGTCCCATCGCCAAGGAAAAAGCCACGCCGGAACCGGGCATTTTTCAGGACGGTCTTCGAGGCGTCCTCCAGCAGCGCTTCGACCGAAAACGCGCTGGCTTCAGCCTTTGTGGGCTGGATCGACGCAAAGTCGTCGACCACATCGTAAGTGCCTTTCAGAAACGTCTCGTGGGCCTCGCCGGCATAGATCACGGTTTCGAGCTGAGGGGCTGACAAGACGCCATCGGCTATCAGCTGCGCTGGAAGGCGGGGCCGATAAGAAGGAAGTGGGGCCTGTACGGACGCCATGGCGGCCGACTGGACCAGTTCGCCGGGATGCGGCTTGGCGTGATCAATCGCGATCGTCTGAACCTCGTAGGGCTCATAGATTTCATCCGAGCCCTGACCGCCGGCGTTCATGTCGTCGCGGGCCTGATAGGCGACGTCGCAGATCTCGGCGTTGTCCAGGGGATGCGCTGTGGATGTTTTAACGGTCGCGCGTGCCTTGGCGCGGATCTGTGCCAATGCCGGGGCGGCCGGAGCCGGGTGCGGCGTTGTCGAGGAAGTCGTCGTTGCCAGCCGGGCAGGGCAGTGCTCAACCACAAGGTCCAGCAGCTCGCCCGCGGTTTCGCAGCGCGCAAACGCCCGCGCCTCGACCGACTGCGGCACCTTGTCGAACACGGTCAGGCGCGTTTCGACGGTCGTGCCATGTCGGGCATAGGCTTTGCCCGAAATCGAAGCGGTGAAGACAACTGAAGCCGCTTGCTGCAGGTCGTCGAAAAACGAGCGCCACGAATGCGACTGCGCCGTAAAGGAAGCGCCGGAAATCAACACAAGGCGGCCGCCAGGGCGAAGTCGGGCGAGGGCAGAGCGCAAATGATGCGCGGTCGCGGCCCTGTAACGGCGAGTGACGCCCGGGGCGGCTGAAAATGGCGGGTTCATGAGAATGGCCGACGGATCGACTGACGGGTTGAGCCGGTCATGGATTGTTTCGGCATCATGGCGGGTAACGTCTGATCCCGCGAACAGCTCACCGAGCAAAGCTGCGCGCGTTTGCGAAATCTCGTTGAGATGCAGGTCTGCGCCGGCCATGGCGGCGAAAGTTGCCAGAAGTCCCGTGCCGGCCGATGGTTCGAGAACAAGGTCGTCGGTGGTGATCGCCGCCGCATGCGCGGCGGCGAACGCCAGGGGCAGGGGAGTGGAAAATTGCTGAAGGGCCTGAGATTCGTCGGAGCGCTTCGTCTGGCTCGGCGACAGGCTGGCGATGGTCTCGATCATCGTCACCAGTTGCTGCGGCGTCTTCGCCTGCTTGCGCATGGTGGCGCCGTACTTTTGCAGGAACAGAACCTGGGCGCATTCGGCAGCTTCGTAGGCGTGCTTCCACAGCCAGGTTCCGTCTGTATCGGAACCGCCTGAGGCTCGCTCCATGGCGTCTCGCAACGCAGATGACGAGATGCTGGTCCCGCTTTCGAGGATTGGCAACAAGACCCTGGCTGCGTTCAAAATGGCAGCGGGATCATCGGTGACGGGGGTTCCGGTCGTAACGGCTTCGACGATGGTCATGGGGATCTCCGGCTTGGTTGACGGTTGAGACCTCCCCTTTCTCTGTCCTGGGAAGGTTCAAACCTTCCCGGTCCCCCTCTTGCTTTTGGCTTCGAAGCCGAACCGCAACATAGAAAAAGCCGCCCGGTTTTTCGGACGGCTTTTGACTTGTCGATGTGGGCTGGAGGTGCGGCTCGCGGGATTGCGACCGGCAGGTGTAATCCGTTCATCGTAGATGTGGCGTTGCAGCGGCACGTTGTCCGCTTCGTGTCCAAGCCTGGCGAAGTCGGATTTGGTGTATCCGCGCAAGAACCGGGTGGCTTGGAGGTTTCAGCGCGTGGTCCAATGTTCCAACTTTCATTGGATCAGCAAATTGTTTCAGACAACACTCGCGCTAATTTTGTTCTTGTTTCCTCTGGCCTACAGCCCGGGCCCAGGAAACATGTTTTTCGCAGTGAATGGCGCGCGGTTCGGCTTCCGGTCGACAATACCGGCCAATGCAGGGTATCACGTCGCGACCTGGATCGTCACTGTCGCGATCGGCTACGGCTTCCTCGCCGCGGCCGAAAGGTTTCCTCAGCTCTTTACCTTCCTGAAGATCGTTGGCTCGTTGTATATCCTTTGGATCGCGGGGAAAATGCTGAAAGCAGGGACGCTGAACGGGGCAAAGGATGCGAAGCCCGCAACATTCATCGATGGCGTGCTTTTGCTCCTCCTCAACCCGAAAGCCTATATAATCATTACCCTCATGTTCACCCAGTTCCTGGGGCTATCGAACTCGGGCAGGTTGGCCTCTGTCTTGCTGATCGCGTCCGTGTTCACCTTGAACAACCTATTTGCCTTCGTGATCTGGACATTGCTGGGCGACACCGTCGCGGGTTTCTTCAGATCGCCGGTCAGCGCCCGAAAACTCAATCTGATATTCGGGGCGATCTTGGCGGCAGTGGCGATCTGGATGCTGTTTTCTTAGGTCCGCTTTCTTCCGCTCAGGCGGCGAGCACGCTTTGCGGTCTCACCATAAAGAAATGGGCGGCGATACGGTCAGCGCCCATTTCAGGGCAACTATAGAAACGTTGTCAATATGGTCCCATGCCTATGCGGCGAGAACGCTACGCGCTTCCGTCAGGCAGTCGTCCATTGTTGAAAACCCCCAGTATGAATCGATGATATCATCGTCATCGCCCATGATCTCAAAGCCGCAAAAGTCTCCGCGAAGATAGGCGTCGTAGACGTCCACTTTCGCCCGCAAAATGTCGAGCGCGCGCTCCCGCATTTTGGAAGACAGCCGTTTTGCGCTGAATTCATTCCTGGCGTCTTCGAGCGTGACGAAAACGTATCCGATCTGGCCGCTGTCCCACGGGCAGGAAAATCCAGTGGTGTTCATCGTCACGCCGCTATGGTCATAAAGGTAGAGCGGCAGGATGATAGCGTTTCGCAGAGCGCGCTTTTCGATCGCTTCCAGATCGAAAAGCGCTTCATCCTCATAATCGGCCAGAGCGACGAACAGCTCCTGATCGTTGCGATAGCTGTGCTTGTCTCCAAGGTTATAGCGGGGATGCCAGCAGATCATCGTGCCCAACGTGTCGCACTCGACACGCGGGTTCATCGGATCGGGATCGGGGACGATCCGGATTGTCTTGTCATAAAGGGTTTCGCGGTGCAGTTCGAACATGCCGTGCTCCTTGTTCAGATACACGGCGAAAGCGCCGGCCTCGAACATCGAGGCGGCGCTCATGGCTGCGATGTTTTATGCTGCCGTATCGAGCGTCGGAATGCTGGACACGTCGACGGAACGTTCGGCATGCCAGGTGTCATAGGCACTCTGCATGCGCAGCCACAGGCCAGCGCCATTACCGAACAGTTTGCCAAGCCGAACAGCAACTTCAGGGCTGACCGGCTTGCGCTCTGCCAGAATGGCATGGAGTTGCTGACGCGATATGCCAAGAAGACGGGCGATCTCGCTGATGGATCGGCCCGTGGCCGGGATAATGGTTTCACGCAGCAATTCGCCCGGATGCGACGGGCAGCGGTCAGGATTGCGGGCCATAATCGTCACCTCTCAGTGATACTGTTCAAAATCGACCACATAGGCGTCACCATTCTCGAACTCGAATGTCACGCACCAGGGGCCATTGACATGCACCGTATAGCGGGTTGGGCTAAAACCGGTGAGGCTATGAAAATTGAAGCCGGGAATGTTTAGATCCTCCGGCCTTGAAGCCGCGTCCAAAGCATCGAGGCGCAGCAGGATTCGCTTGTGAAGACGGGCGTCGATTTTCGACTTTCCCGTCTCCCACAGCGCCTTGGGTTGCTTGTTGACAAAGCCTTTTATCATCACAGAACCGTAAACAATATGATTACATATGACAATCGATAGATTACACCTACGCACAGCGCGAAGCGTAGTACGGCTGTCCATCCCACAGACGGGCATGAATGAAGGATTCCGGGCTGAAGCCACTGTGGCGATCCTGACGCGCCGGGCAGGGCCGATGAAGTGGTCGACCGAGTGGGCCACACCCTGGCTGTATGCCGAGGAAAGGTCGCGAGGCCTCCTCAAGGGCCTAGCAGCAACGATCTGGCATTTTCCGGGACTGGGCTCATGCTAGCCAGTTTTCAACCTGGAGACCGGGCACCCGCAGGAATTCGCGCGTATTGGCCGTTACCAGCACAGCATCGACAGCCAAGGCATGGGCTGCAATCAGCAGATCATTTGGACCGATCGGCGTACCGGCAGCTTCGAGGCCTGCTCTGATGCGGCCGTACCGGGCATGTGCTGGCGCATCCAATGCGAGTATTTGCATGCCGCCAAGAATGGCCTCGACCTGGGTCGTCAGCTTGGCAGATCCCTTGCGTTCACAGCCATAGCTCAGCTCAGCCGCGGTGATGATGCTGACGCAGATCGTATCCTGCCCGACATCAGCGATATGGCCGACGATGGCGCCGGCCGGATTACGCGCGAGATCCGACACGATATTCGTGTCGAGCATGTAAAGACGGCTCAAAGGTCGATTTCCCTTGCCGGCAGCAGGGTCTCATCGACGTCGGGGAACTGGTCATCAGGGCTGAGCGGCTTCAGTCGCGCCAGAATGTCCAGAAGATCTTTGTTGGGGGCAGGTTCGATCACAAGTCGGCTTCCCTCCCGATGTATCAGCACACGGTCGCCCGGAAGTTCGAAGTCGGCCGGGATACGGACCGCCTGACTCTTGTTATTGCGAAACAACTTGGCTTCGCGTGCTTCGGACGCTTGGGGCTGGGGCATGATAACCTCCTGTCAAAATTTTGTATATACTGATGCATATACTCGGCCGGATGTGAGATTTCAAGCATAGTGCGAAGCGTAGCACGGCTTTCCATCCCACAGACGGGCATGAATGAAGGATTCCGGGCTGAAGCCACTGTTGGAAATTCTGACGCGCCGCGCAGGACCGATGAAGTGATCGGCATGTGGAACGACATGCTCGGTCAACGGCGCCTCGTTTTCACTCGACGCGTCGAGCGATCCGATCGGCCGGACCTCGGCCATGGATTTGCCGATGAGCTTTGTGACCTGCCAGAAATCGACGTTTGTCTGATCATAGCCCCAGGACGCCACGAAGATATGGCCGATCTCGATGCCGGCATTAGACGGCCGATAGCGATTTTTGCACGCAAGCGTCCTGCGGCGGTCCTGGAAGCCCTCTTCGATCCGCTTCTCGCGTGCTTCCGGACTTTTGAACCAGTAATGCCAGTCGGGGCGGGCACGCTTGCCGACGAACAACTTGGCGCAGGGCCTGCCGCGGTTTTCGAACAGATAGGCGACGGCATCGGATTCCGGATCGGAACGCACGTCAGCACCTTCGGGAATGAAGTCTTCACGTTTCGGTCTGTAAGCTCGCATGGGTTTTGTCTCCGTATCGAACGGCGGAGAAAACAACTTTCTCGCTCTTGTTTTCCGTTCACGGAAAAGACGGCCGCCCTCTAACTTGAGAGCGACCGTCCCCCGGAGACCTGGTGGTGATGAGATCTATTCAGCGGCGGCTTTCAGGAACGCCGGCAGCACATCGGGTTCCGGGTTTTCGACCACGCCCTGCGGCTGCTCATCGGAACTTTCGAAGGCCATGCCCTCGGGCAGCCAGCGCGCGGTGCGCTTGGCCGTTTCCGGCTCGATGCCGACACGCTCGTCGGCGCCTTCCCGGAAAGCAGATTCCATCGAAGCGGCCAGCGCGTCTTTCTTGAAATCGCGACGTTCATCGGCCCACTTCTGCCCGATCACATCAGCTGCAACGGCAAGGGCGTGCTTCTTGGGAACGCGCGACCAGTAATTCTTCGCGTCCGGACGCCAGCAATAAGCAACATCAGTGCTGCAACGCCGTCCAATCTCCTCAAGAACCGGCGAGCTATGGTCGTCGTTGGCCAATTGCTGCTGAACGGCCTGCGCCGTCGCCCAGGCAAACAAAGCCTGTTTCTTCTCCATCGGCAGAGCCGACATCGAGATGAAGTCCTGCGGACTTTCGAGCGAGATCCATGACAGGTCGAGCGTGCTCTTGATTTCCTCAAGCATGGCAGCCGCGACTGTATCCTCCAGATATTCACGGCTCTTGAAGACCTCCGCCTGTCGCATCGAGATATCGATCGGCGCGGCGGCATAGGCGATGGGCAGGCGGACGATCATCGAATAGAGCATCGCGTCGAACGCGGTCTGATAGTCGCTGGCAAGGTGAGGCTGCAGGTTCTGATGCCGGATGGCGCGCAGATCTGCCGAAAGAGAATTCGAGACGCCAGCCTCCTTGCGCTTTTCCTCGGCGGACATCTCTTCAGAACCTTCAGAGCGAACCTGCTGTGGCTTGTCGTTCGGATGCACCAGGCCGGCCTCAACCCTCAACGCTCCGCGGTGGTCGATGGAAACAACGCAGCCTGCCCGGGCGCGCTGTTCATCGGTGTATTCCGACCGGTTCACTTCTGCGGATAGCGCCTCCAGATCGTTATGGAGTTGATCCCAGCGCGCCTGCACCTCGTCGGTCCAGGCCTCCTCGCCGATCTCCTTCATCTGCTCGATCTCGCCGTTCAAGGCATCGAGCTTGGCCTGATCCTGGGGGGCCGGCTCGACGGGGAGGGGGTATTCACGACCATAGCGCATATACTGGTCATAGGTGACCGAGAGATGCACATCGACCCACTTCCACTGGCCTTTCAGCTTCTCGGCCTCGGCGTTCAATGCCTCGGTCGCCAGACGATGCAACAAAACAACATCTTCCAGAACAACGTTGTCGGCTTCGGAAAACAGATCCCTGCGCACAGTTCCACCGGCGGCCGTATAGGCATCGACGCCGACAAATTGGGCGACATTATCGGTCGCCGACACTTCGTCCTCCGTAGCCAGGTGGCGAACCTGATAGGCGTTGATGCCGTGATAGGTAGACTTGAGCTGTTCGAAGATCTCGACCTGACGGCTCCGATCCTTGCAGATCGTGAACGCCGTCAGCGCGTCCAGGGAGAGCTCGTCGTTGCGGAAAGCCGTGAGAAGAACCGGATCGACCTCGGCCAGTTTGAGGCGGCGCTGAACGAGGTTTTCGGTCACGCCGAACTGATTGGCGATTTCGGTGGTCTTGAAGCCCTTTTCGATCATCGCAGCGAAGGCTTCATACTTGTCGGCGGGGTGCATCGCTTAGGTTATGCGTCAAGTGTCCTTTTGGCTGGATAACGCTG
>NZ_JAINWJ010000043.1 GCF_021021415.1 Martelella mediterranea
AGGGACCATCAAGAACAACAGAGTTGATGACGCAGAACAGGGGGAGAGGGCGGCCGCATTCTCTTAAGTCAATGTATTAGTGAGTTGACCAACTTATATAAGTTAGTTACTCAACTCATAAGTTTGAGCCGTCGCCGATTGGAACACAGTCGGCTTGGCAGGCAAGTTGAGGGCTCATATGAGCCAGAGCGCAAACAATGCCGCAGGGTGAGGCCGGAATGACCAGGAAAGACATGTCAAAACGCGAGCGGCTGGTGGAGGCGGCGGTCAACCTTGCCTACCGGCAGGGCTATACCCGCACCACGATCGCCGATATCGCGCGGGAATCCGGCGTGCCCCTCGGCAATGTCTATTATTACTTCAAGACCAAGGACGACATCGCCACCGCGATCCTCGACCACCATAAGGGCCAGTTCGAGAGTCTGAAAACGGAACTGGCCGAATTGCCGTCGCCCAAGGCCCGGCTCGTCGCTTTCGTCAACAAGACCGTCGGCAATACCGGAGAGATCGCCTTGAGAGGCTGCCCCGCGGGTTCGTTGAGCGCGGAGCTTCTGAAGGCCGGCGACAGGGCGGCGGTGGAAGCCTTTCCGCTGCTCGCCGCGCCAATGGAATGGATGGCGGAACAGTTCGCCGAAATGGGCCATGGCGATGATGCCGAGGCGCTGGCGCTGCAACTGCAGTCATCGCTGCAAGGCGCATCGCTGTTGGCGCAGAACGCCCGCAACCCCGAGCTCCTGGCCCGCGAAGGGGCAAGGCTGAAGATGTGGATCAACGGGCTTTAAGGCCTCACCCGGCCGCCAGCCCCGGGATCGGCACGCCGAAGGTCTGGGCGAGCAGGATGAAGTTGAGGCTGAGCACGGCGATCGCGGCGAGGATGGCGAGCGCGCCGATCAGGCGGCCATTGGCATATTCGCCCATGATCTTGCGGTTGCGGGTGAAGATCACCAGGGAGATCATCGGCACCGGCAGCGCGATCGAGAGGATGATCTGACTGACGACCAGCGCCTGGGTGGCGTTCACGCCAAGGGCGACGACCACGAAGGCCGGCAGCATGGTGATCAGCCGTCGCAGCCAGATCGGGATCCGGAAGCCGACGAAACCCTGCATGATCATCTGCCCCGCCATGGTGCCGACAACGGAGCTGGAAATGCCCGATGCGATCAGCGAGATCAGAAAGACGGCCGCCGCAGCGCCGCCGAGCAGGGGCGTCAGCATATGGTAGGCGGTCTCGATTTCGGCGACCTCGCTGTGGCCTTTATGAAATGCGCCGGCGGCCATCATCACCATCGCCATGTTGACCACGCCCGCCACCGCGAGCGCCGCCACCACTTCGATATTGGAAAACCGCAGCACCCGGCGGCGTTCGGTCTCGTTCTTGACCGCGACCCGGTGCTGGGTGAGGCCGGAATGGAGGTAGACCGCATGGGGCATGACGGTGGCCCCGATAATGCCGACGGCAATCGCCAGCGCCGTGGCATCGGGAATGGCTGGGCGGATAAGGCCCGTCGTCGCCTCGCCCCAGGCCACGGGCGCGATGAAAAGCTCGATGATGTAGCAAAGCCCGATCACCCCGATCATGGAACCGATGATCAGCTCCATCGGCCGGAAACCGCGGCGCTCGAACAGCAAAATGCCGTAGGTGACGATGGCGGTAACGCCCATCCCCGCCATCAGCGGCATGTTGAATAGCAGCGCGAGCCCGATCGCGCCGCCGAGAAACTCGGCCAGATCGGTCGCCATCGCCGCGATCTCGCTGACGATCCAGAGCAGGATAACGACAGGTTTGGAAAACTCGTCGCGGCAGACTTCCGCCAGATTGCGCCCGGTCACGATGCCGAGCTTGGCCGAGAGCGCCTGAAACAGCATGGCGACCAGATTGGCGAACAGCACCACCCAGAGCAGCGTGTAGCCATAACCGGCGCCGGCCTGGATATTGGTGGCGTAATTGCCCGGATCGACATAGGCGATCGCGGCGATCACCGCCGGGCCGACAAACAGCAGGGCCGATTTCGGCCGCACCCGCCCGGAGGCGAGCGCTTGCTCGATGGCCGTATTGGTCCTGTCCGTGAGCGAGCGGCGCTTGGTTGTCAGATCAGTCATGGGGCGAGACATGTTGGACGAGTTTGGAATTATTAAAAATATAGCCTAGGCTACATTTTTGTCAATCGTCGTTATCATGGCGCGATCAAGGCCGTCCGCGAATGGCGATTTGCCTTGTCGGCCGCCACCGGATACAAGAACAAGACAACAATTTACCCTCGGCTACAGATTGATCCTGCATTTCAAGGAGTGACCGGTGAGCGACGATCAAAAACCATCTGATTGCGACGCCGCCGACCGGTTCTCCAAGGCGCGGTCCGAGCGCGCGAGCGCGCTTCTGGAAGACTATACCGAGCTGATCGCCGAGCTGATGACCGAACACGGCGAGGCGCGGATCGCCGATATCGCCCGTTCCATGGGGGTCGCCCACCCGACAGCCACCAAGGCGGTGGCGCGGCTGAAACGCGAGGGGCTTGCGACCTCGCGGCCCTATCGCGGCGTGTTCCTGACGCCGGCGGGTGAGGCGATGGCCGAAAAGGCGCGGCAACGCCACCGGATCGTGCACGATCTGCTGCTGGCCATCGGTGTGCCGGCGGAAGCGGCCGAACTCGACGCCGAGGGCATTGAACACCATGTCTCCGAAGATACGTTGAGGGCCTTTGCGGCCTTTCTGGCCGCAAAGGGCGAGGGCGAGCGGCCAATAGACTGAGGGCGTCACGGCTGCTCAGTCCCAGAATGGCCGGCCGGCCTCCCTGCGGGCCTCCGCCGGCGTGACGCCGATATCCTTCAGGTGGTCGTCCGATAGTTCAAGCAGATCCATCCGCTGGCGCCGCCGCTGCGGCCAGCGGATGAAAAGGGTGTTGATCATAAGCCCGGCGGCGCGTCGGATGGCGCTGAAGCGGGCAAGGCTCCGGGCCGGGGCGGAGTCGGTCATGGGGGTGTCCTCTCGTTTTCGGGAAGGTTTATGCCGCCGTCTCGCCCTTTGTTTCGGTCGTGACCGAAGCGATCGGCGATGACGGCGCGTGTCCCCGGTGCTAGTTTGGGCCCATGACAAACACGGTTTCCGCAAACACGCTCGCTTCCGTCGCTGCCCTGATCGGCGATGTCGCGCGGGCGAACATTCTGTCCGCGCTGCTCGGCGGCAAGGCGCTGACCGCCGGCGAGCTTGCCGGCGTCGCCGGCGTCACGCCGCAGACCGCGAGCGGCCATCTGGCCCGTCTTGTGGATGGCGCGCTGGTGGCGGTCGAAAAACAGGGCAGGCACCGCTATTTCCGGCTCGCTTCCGCCGATGTGGCCGAGACGCTGGAGCATCTGAGCCTGCTTTCGGCGGCTGGTCCGGCGCGCTATCGCCCCACCGGCCCGAAGGACGAGGCGATGCGGGTGGCACGCACCTGCTACGACCACATGGCCGGCGCGATTGCCGTCGGCATTGCCGATTCGCTGGTGCAAACGGGATGCCTGGAATTCGACGGCCCGGCGGGGCTGGTAACCGAGAAGGGCCGGGCTTTCCTTTGCGAGTTCGGGGTGCAGCTCGAAGATGCCCGGAAAAGCCGGCGGGCGCTGTGCCGCACCTGTCTCGACTGGAGCGAGCGTCGCCACCATATCGGCGGCTGGCTGGGCGCCGCCATGCTTGCGCGTTGCCGCGAGCGCCACTGGCTGCGCCCGGCGCGGGATGGCCGGGCGTTGACGCTGACGCGGGAAGGGCAGGCGGGCTTTGCCGCCACATTCGCGATCGATCCGGCGGTGCTGCGCATCGTCGCATGAGGCGGAAAGCTGTGGGTAACGCCCGCCGCGGCACGACCGCGCCCGCACCGACCTGCTATAGCGGGCCAGGCGGATATTCGCGTCCGCAAGCCTCCGGCAGGCTCCGACAAATCCATCCAAAACGAAGGTGAAGGCGAAGTGCAAGTCGACATCGATATGGGAACGACATCGACCGGTGACGTGGCCAGTCTCGATATCGAGGAATTGCTGGCGACCCGGCTTCTGGTGCAGGGCAATTCCGGCTCCGGAAAATCGCACCTCCTGCGCCGCCTGCTCGAACAATCGGCCAAATGGGTGCAACAGGTGGTGATCGACCCCGAGGGCGATTTCGTCACGCTGTCGGATGCCTTCGGCCATGTCGTGGTCGATGGCGAGCGCTCCGAGGGCGAGCTGATCGGCATCGCCAACCGCATCCGCCAGCACCGCGTCTCCTGCGTTCTGACGCTCGAAGGCCTCGAGATCGAGGACCAGATGCGCACCGCCGCGATCTTCCTCAACGCGCTGTTCGATGCCGATCGCGACCACTGGTATCCGGTGTTGACCGTCGTTGACGAGGCCCAGATGTTTGCACCTACCGGCGGCGGCGAGGTGCCCGAAGAGGTGCGCCGGCAATCGCTCGGCGCCATGACCAATCTGATGTGCCGGGGCAGAAAGCGCGGGCTTGCCGGCGTGATCGCCACCCAGAGGCTGGCCAAGCTTGCCAAGAACGTCGCCGCCGAGGCCTCGAACTTCCTGATGGGGCGGACCTTTCTCGATATCGACATGGCGCGCGCTGCCGATCTGCTCGGCATGGACCGCCGCCAGGCCGAGCAGTTCCGCGACCTCAAGCGCGGCAATTTCGTGGCGCTTGGTCCAGCGCTGTCGCGCCGCCCGCTCAAGGTGATCATCGGACCGGTGGAAACCTCGGCACGCTCCTCCAGCCCCAAGCTGATGCCGCTGCCCGACAAGCCGGAGGATGTCGACGACCTGATCTTCACCCCCGATCCGGAAGATCTGGCCCGGCAGGCGAGCGCGCCGCGCCGGGTGACGCCGCGCCCGCGCCCGACCGTGGATATCATCGACCAGCTCTCCCAATCCGCCGATGCAGCACCAGAGCCGCGCGGCCCGCGCGCGAACACGATGACCGACGAGGAGCGGGAGGACTGGATCACCATGACCCTGGCCGAAATCGCGGACGGCAAGGAATCGGCTTTCCGTTCGGATTCAGAGCTTTACCAGGATTTCCTGATGCGCGGTCGCATGAAGCGGATATCCGGCGCACCGCTCTCCATGTCCGATTTCCGCCGCCGGCTGGCGGTCGCCCGCTCCGGCGTTGACGATGCGATGGCCGAAAGCGAGGCCTGGCAGATGGCGCTGTCGCTGACGCCGCATGTCACCGATGACCTTCAGGGCGTTTTCCTGATGCTGGCCAAGGCAGCCCTTACCGGCGAGCCATGCCCCTCCGACGCGACGATCGCGCGCGCTTACGGCACCCATTCCGCCCGCCGCGCCCGCCGCTTTCTCGACTGGTTCGAGGAGCAGGGCCTGATCGTGCTGCACACCGAGCCCGGCGGCAAACGCGTCGTGGCCTTCCCCGACCTCGACGCCAAGACCGAAGGCGGCGATCCCGACGCGCCGGCGGATGCGGGCGAGCGGCGGGATGCGGCGGAGTAGGCTATCGGTCAGCTCGTCCGGCGCTGTTTCACGCGCCCCGAGAAGCCGTTGTGGCGGTCGCCACATTTTGCTGAAACCGCCGCCCTCTCATGGGTCATGCTCGTGCTTGACACGAGCATCCAGGCAATACGGAGAACACCGCCTGGACCCTCGGATCAAGTCCGAGGGTGACACCTGATAGGGGAGAGAACATCAGGCAGGCGAGGCGTGGACCACGCTACCCCGCATTCAGATACCGAATCGCCTCGTCGCGGCGGAACAAATAGAGCAGGGTTCTGAGCGCCGCGCCGCGCTCGCTCTTTAGCTCCGGATCCTTGCTGACGATATAGCCGGCGTCCTTGCGGGCGATGGCGAGAATGTCGCCATGGGCCTCAAGGCTGCCGAAGCGAAAGCCTGGTATGCCGGACTGGCGGGTGCCCAGCAACTCGCCTTCGCCGCGCAGTTTCAGATCCTCTTCGGCAATGCGGAAGCCGTCATTGCTTTCGCGCAGCACCGAGAGCCGGGCGTGGCCCATCTCCGATAACGGTCCCTTGTAGAGCAGGATGCAGGAGGAGGCCTCGTCGCCGCGGCCGACGCGCCCGCGCAGCTGGTGAAGCTGGGCAAGGCCGAAGCGCTCGGCATGTTCGATCACGATGATCGAGGCGTCCGGCACATCGACGCCCACTTCCACCACCGTGGTGGCGACCAGCAGGCGGGTCTCGCCCGAGCGGAACGCCTCCATCGCCGCGTCCTTGTCGGCGGACGACATCCGGCCATGGATAAGGCCGACCTTGTCGGGGCCGAGCGCCTTTGCCAGCGTTTCATAGCGTTCCTCGGCCGACATCAGCTCGACCGCCTCCGATTCCTCGACAAGCGGGCATATCCAGTAGGATTTCTTACCTTGGGCCAGCGCATCGCGCAGCCGGCCGACGATATCGCCGATCCGCTCCAGCGGGATCGTGACCGTCTGGATCGGCTTTCGCCCGGCCGGTTTCTCGGTGAGGTTGGAGACATCCATATCGCCGAAGGCCGCAAGCACCAACGTGCGCGGTATTGGTGTTGCCGACATCACCAGAAGATGCGGCGCCATGCCCTTGGCCGTCAACCTGAGCCGCTGATGGACGCCGAAACGGTGCTGTTCGTCGACGATCGCAAGCCTGAGATCGTGATAGGCAACATTGTCCTGAAACAATGCGTGGGTGCCGATCACGATCTTTGCCTCACCGCTGGCGATCTTCGCCTCGATCTCCTTGCGCTCTCGCGCCTTGGTCTTGCCGGTCAAGAGGCTGACGGTCACGCCGGCTTTTTCGGCAAGGGCGGCGATGCCTTCATAATGCTGGCGCGCCAGGATTTCGGTCGGGGCCATCAGCACCGCCTGGCCGCCATCCTCGACGACGGCCAGCATGGCGAGCAGGCCGACAATGGTCTTGCCGGAGCCGACATCGCCTTGCAGCATGCGCAGCATCCGGGTTTCCGTCGACATGTCCTCGAGGATCGCCGTCACCGCCTGCTGCTGGCCTTCCGTGAGTTGAAAGGGCAGGGCGGCGCGCACCTTGTCCGACAGCACGCCCGTTGCCCGCACCGGCCGGCCCCTGGCCTTGCGCATCCGGCTTCTGACCAGCGACAGCGAAAGCTGGCCGGCGAGAAACTCGTCATAGGCAAGCCTGCGGCGCGCGGGGGCCTGCGGCTCGATATCGGTTTCGTCGCGGGGATTGTGGAGAGCGGCAAGCGCCTCGCCGGTCGTCGGAAAGCCCTGTTTCGCGACGATTGCGGGATCGATCCATTCGGGAAACACCGGAACGCGCGCGAGCGCCGATTCGATCGACCGGCGCAGGATTTTCGCCGAGAGGCCCGCCGTCATCGGATAGACCGGCTCCACCGTCGGCAGCGTGTCGGCTTTCTCGACCGGCACGATATAGTCGGGATGCACCATTGTCGGGCGGCCGTTGAACCATTCGGCGCGACCACTCACCACCACCGTCTCGCCGACGGGCAGCGATTTTTCCAGCCAGTCGGCCTTGGCGTGAAAGAAGGTCAGCGTCAGTTCGCCGGTCTCGTCGTGGAGATAGACGCGGTAGGGCGTGTTGGAGCGGGCAGGGGCGGGCTGGTGGCGGTCGACGCGGCCTTCCACCGTCACGATCGCGCCTTCGGGCAGATGCGCGATGCCCGGCTTCAGCCGCCGGTCGATCACCGAGGTCGGCGCATGGAACACGAGATCGATGACGCGGGCCTCGTCCTCGCTGCCCGTCAGCTTCATCAGCAGCTTGGCAAGTTTCGGCCCGATCCCCGCGAGCGAGGAAGCCGGAGCGAACAGGGGATCGAGCAGTGCGGGTCGCATATTTTTGAAATGTACCCGCTGAACGGCTTTGGCAAGGCTGACAAGCGCGAAACGAGCCGCTATAGAGGCCAATCAACAGAGAAGGTATCGAAATGACCGGTTTGAAGCGCACCAGCGCCGACCTCGACCCGCGGCGGCGGCGCATGCTGTTTCGCGCGTGGCACCGCGGCATTCGCGAAATGGACCTGATCCTCGGCCAATACGCCGAGGACAATATCGCCGATATGGACGATGCGACGCTGGACCAGTTCGAGACGATCATGGCCGAGGAAGACGCCGACCTGATTGCCTGGATCAATGGTGCTTCGCCCGTGCCGGAACATCTGCGCATGAAGCTGTTTGAAAGCATCGCCGCCTACCGGCCGGATTTCGATCCGGTCGAGAAGAACGCCTGAAACGGGCGAAAACCATGATTTCCGGATTCAACCCGAAGAAACTCGAAAGCCTGAGCGGTGCGGTGACCATCGCCAATGCCGTGCCGGGCACGGAGCCGTTTGTGCTGGCCGAAATGGCGCGGGCCGGGCAATCGGTGGCTTATGTGCTTTCCGACGGCCAGCGGATCGCCGATTTCGAGCAGATGCTCGGCTTCGTGGCCCCCGATATTCCGGTGCTCACTCTGCCTGCCTGGGACTGCCTGCCCTATGACCGGGTTTCGCCCGGGGCCGATACCGAGGCGCGCCGGCTTTCGGCGCTTGCAGGCCTTGTCGCCCATGCGCAAAAGCCGCATCCGGCAATCATTCTCGTCACCGTCAACGCGATGCTGCAGAAATTGCCGCCGCGCGAGATCGTCGCCTCGCTCGGCTTTTCCGCCCGCGCCGGGCAGGTGATCGACATGGACGCCATCGTGCACCGCCTTGCCGATGCCGGCTTCGAGCGCGTGCCGACCGTCCGGGCCGTCGGCGAATATGCGGTGCGCGGCGGCATTCTGGATGTGTTCGTGCCGGGCGCGGATAACGGCGTGCGCCTCGATTTCTTTGGCGATACGCTGGAAACCATCCGCGCCTTCGATGCCGCAAGCCAGCGCACCATCGGCACGGTCAAGTCGCTCGAGCTCAACGCCATGAGCGAGGTGACGCTTGGCGATGACAATATCGCCCGGTTCCGCAAGAATTACCTCTCCATGTTCGGCGCGGCGACACGAGACGATGCGCTCTATCAGGCAGTCTCGGAGGGACGGCGCTATGCCGGGATGGAGCACTGGCTGCCGCTGTTCTACGAGCGGCTGGAAACCATGTTCGACTATCTCGGCGGTTTCAGCGTCGTCGTCGATCACACCGCCCGCGAGGCCGCCGCCGAGCGCGCGGCTCTGATCGAGGACTATTATCAGGCCCGACGCACCAATATGGGCGGCGCGCGCGGCGGTGCGCCCTACAAGCCCGTTCCGCCGGATACGCTCTATCTCGACGACACGGCGTTTTCGGCCGGCCTCGATGCCGTCCGGTCCATCCGGCTGTCGCCGTTCAACGAGGCTTCCAGCGTCGGCAAGCCGGTGATTGCACTCGAGGCACATGCCGGCCCGCGCTGGGCGTCCGAGGCCAAGGCGCGCGATGACGACGCCCGCACCAATGTGTTCGAACAGGCGGTACGCCACATCGCCGACAAGCGCGCTGGCGGCGGCAAGGTGCTGATCACCGGCTGGTCGGAAGGCTCGCTCGACCGGCTGCTGCAGGTGCTGAAGGAGCACGGGCTAGAGAAGATCAAACCGATAGGCGCTCTGGCCGAAGTCGAAAAGCTTGGGCGGGGCGAAGCGGCCAGCGCGGTGATGAGCCTTGAGGGCGGGTTCGAGACCGGCGATCTGTTCGTCATCGGCGAACAGGATATTCTCGGCGATCGTCTGATCCGCAAGAACCGCCGCCGTCGCAAGGCGAGCGATTTCATTGCGGAGGTTTCCGGGCTCGATGAGGGCTCGCTGGTCGTTCACGCCGAGCACGGTATCGGTCGCTTTATCGGGCTGAGGACGATCGAGGCGGCGGGCGCGCCGCGCGATTGCCTGGAACTGGAATATGCCGACGATGCCAAGCTGTTCCTGCCCGTCGAAAACATCGAATTGCTGTCGCGCTATGGCTCGGATGCCGCCGAGGCGACGCTCGATCGGCTGGGCGGCGGGGCATGGCAGGCCAAGAAGGCGCGGCTGAAGAAGCGCCTGCTCGACATGGCCGACGACCTGATCGCCATTGCCGCCAAGCGCGCCACGCGTTTCGCGCCCGTTCTGGCGACGGAGGAGGGGCTTTACGACGAGTTCGCCGCCCGCTTCCCCTACGAGGAAACCGAGGACCAGTTTAACGCGATCGAATCGGTGCGCGGCGATCTCGGCCTTGGCCGGCCGATGGATCGGCTGATCTGCGGCGATGTCGGCTTCGGCAAGACCGAAGTTGCGTTGCGCGCAGCCTTTCTTGCCGCCATGAACGGGGTTCAGGTCGCCGTCGTTGTGCCGACGACGCTTCTGGCGCGCCAGCATTACAAGACCTTTGCCGAGCGGTTCCGCGGTCTGCCGGTCAAGGTCGCGCAGGCGTCGCGTCTGGTTCCCGCCAAGGAACTGGCGCAAACCAAGAAGGATCTTGCCGAGGGCAAGCTTGATGTGGTGATCGGCACTCACGCATTGCTCGGAACTTCGATCAAATTTGCCAATCTCGGCCTGCTGATCATCGACGAGGAGCAGCATTTCGGGGTCAAGCACAAGGAGCGGCTGAAGGAGCTGAAAAGCGACGTTCACGTGCTCACGCTCTCGGCAACGCCGATCCCGCGCACGCTGCAGCTTGCCATGACCGGCGTGCGCGAATTGTCGCTGATTACCACGCCGCCGGTCGACCGGATGGCGGTGCGCACCTTCATTTCGCCCTTCGATCCGCTGGTGATCCGCGAGACGCTGATGCGCGAGCATTTCCGCGGCGGCCAGAGTTTCTATGTCTGCCCGCGTCTCTCCGATCTGGAGGAGGTTCAGGCCTTTTTGCAGGCCGAAGTGCCGGAGCTGAAGGTGGCGGTTGCCCACGGCCAGATGGCGGCGGGTCAGCTCGAAGACATCATGAATGCCTTTTATGACGGCAAGTATGACGTGCTGCTGTCGACCACGATCGTGGAGTCCGGCCTCGACGTGCCGACCGCCAACACGCTGATCGTCCACCGCGCCGACATGTTCGGCCTCGCCCAGCTCTACCAGTTGCGCGGGCGCGTCGGGCGCTCCAAGACGCGGGCCTTCGCGGTGTTCACGCTGCCGGTCAACAAGCGGCTGACCGATACCGCCGATCGCCGGCTGAAGGTGCTGCAATCGCTCGATACGCTTGGCGCGGGCTTCCAGCTCGCAAGCCACGATCTGGATATTCGCGGGGCGGGCAATTTGCTCGGCGAGGAGCAGTCGGGCCATATCAAGGAAGTCGGCTTCGAACTTTACCAGCAGATGCTGGAGGAGGCGGTGGCCGAGGCCAAGGGCGACGAGGAAGCCGGCGGCTCCGACTGGTCGCCGCAGATCGCGCTCGGCACATCGGTGATGATCCCGGAAAGCTATGTTCCGGATCTCAACCTGCGCATGGGGCTTTACCGCAGACTCGGCGAACTGACCGACGCGACCGATATCGACGGCTTCGGCGCGGAGCTGATCGACCGCTTCGGGCCGATGCCGGAAGAGGTGCAGTCGCTGCTGAAGATCGTCTTCATCAAATCGCTGTGCCGCATCGCCAATGTCGAGAAACTCGATGCCGGGCCGAAGGGGATCGTGGTGCAGTTCCGCAACCGTGAATTCCCGAACCCTGCCGGCCTCGTGCAGTTCATCGCCGAAAACAGCGTTTCGGCCAAGATCCGGCCCGACCACAGTATCTATTTCAACCGCGACCTGCCGACGCCCGACAAACGCCTCGGCCAGGCGGCGATCATCATGAACAAGCTGTCGAAACTCGCCGCAGCCTGAAAACGCCGGCCGTCGCCGCTTTGCCGCCCGAGGCGAAATCGGCGACATCGTAGCGCGCGATAAGCGCGAGGTGCTGTTGCGGCAGATGGTCCCGGAAGGGATCACCGATCAGGATATCCGCGCCCGTTTCGGCGAGCGTGCTGAGGGCGGCGATTGTTTGTTCGGCGGTTTTGGGGTCGTAGAAAACATCGCCCGCCAGCACGACTGTGGGCTCCGGGTTCGCGGCATGGGAATTACATTGGGCGTTGCCGCTTGCTCCCACTACTCTCTCCCGCTGGCGGGAGAGATGCCCCGAAAGGGGCAGTGAGGGTGGCGCGGCATCTCGTCTCGTGAGGGCGTTCGCGGGGATGGACTCCCCCCTCACTGTCGCTTTCGCGACATCTCTCCCCTCCGGGGCGCGAAGATTGGGGGGCTGCGCGGAAGAGTCATATGCGAGCTTCTTGAGGTTCTCTGAGAGCACGGAGCCACTCCGTTCCCGCTCGATAAGGCACGTAGCGATCTCCACACCATTGAGCGCGGCATTCATCGAAGCAGCCTCCAGCGCCAGCGGATCGATATCGCAGGCGAACACCTTGCGCGCACCAGCTTTCGCCGCCGCGATCGCGGCCAGCCCGGAGCCGGTTCCGTAGTCGATCACGGTCCGGCCACGGACGCAATCCGGCTCCGCTTCGATATGATGCGCCAATGCCAGCCCGCCGGCCCAGACATGTGCCCAATAGGGTGAAAGCCCGCTGTCCAGTTCGACAAGCAGCCTGCCGAGCCCGCTCGTCTCGGTGGCAAGATGGAGCCTGAGCGAGGAAAGGCCCGGAACCGGCGTGACCGGCAGCCGGGCCTCGACGATTTCCCGAAACGCGCGCAAACGCGGGTCAGGCGACGGCAAGTTGCGTCAGCGCCTGCTGCATCACCTCGACGGGCTGCGCGCCGCTGACGGCATATTTGCCGTTGAACACGAAGAACGGCACGCCGCTGACGCCCATTTGCTGGGCATTGGCGATTTCGCCGCGCACCATCTCCTTGTCGGCATCGCTTTCAAGCAGCTTGGCCACCATTTCCCGGTCCATCCCGGCCTCGGCGGCGATATCGGCCAGCACCTTGTGGTCGCCGATATTGCGGCCTTCCTCGAAATTGGCGCGGTAGAGCCGGTCGACGACCGCGTTCTGCATGGCGATGCTCTCGGTATGGGCCCAGAGCAGCAGGCGATGGGCGTCGAGCGTGTTGGGGCGCACCAGAATCCGGTCGAAATGGAAGGTGATGCCGAGTTCCTTGCCGAGCGCCGTTATCTGCGCATGCATCTCGTCGCGCCGCTCGGCGCTGCCGAGCTTTTCGGCGAGCATCGCCTGATTGTCCACGCCTTCCGGCGGCACGGTCGGATCAAGCTCGAACGGACGCCATTGCACGGCGACCTCGACGTTTTCCGGCAGCGACTTGATCGCCTTGTCGAGACGCGCCTTGCCGAGGTAGCACCACGGGCAGACAACATCGATAATGGCATCGACTGTGACGGTAGACATGCCGTTCCTTTCTTTAGAGTGCGGTATGGCGGGGCACGGCTTCCCCTGTTTCACGTCCTCTCAGAGTCACCCGCGCTGGCTTGTCCCGAGAGTGACCCGAGAGGGGGGGCGGCTCACCGGCAAGCCTCACTGCGCGGTCTGATCCCACCAGGTGGGAAGCTGATAGCCGTAGATAGGTGTCTCAGTCGGATGTTCAATCGTCGCCCAGCGCGCCACCCACTGGCCCTCGCGGTGATAGAGCGGCAGCATGAAGTGGCCGTTGACCAGAAGTCTGTCGAAGGCGCGCACCGAATCGGTGAAATGGTCGGTCGAGCGGGCTTCGAGCATGTCGTTGATCATACGGTCGACATCGGCGCTGGCGACGCCGGCGAAGTTGAACGTGCCCTCGACATCGCGCGAGCGGCTGTCCCAGCGCCAGATCTGCTCGGCCCCCGGCGACAGCGAGGACTGATACCAGAAGCCCGGCGCCAGCAGCACGATCATGTCGTAATCGAAGGTATTGAGCCGCTTCTGGTACTGGGCGTCATCGACGGTGCGGATCGAGAGAGCGACGCCGATCAGGTTCAGCGTGTGCTGGTAGGCGAGCGCCAGCTTTTCCTGGCCCTCATTGGTGGTCATGATCTCGAAGGCGAGCGGCTTGCCGTCCGGCCCCGTCATCTTGCCGTTCGCGATCCTGTAACCGGCCTCGCCAAGCAGCTTGACGGCGGCCGCCAGCACCTTGCGGTCGGCCCCGGACCCGTCAGTCACCGGCATGGCGTAGTCGCCGACAAGTATCGCCGGATCGATCACGTCGATCGCGTCGCCAAGCAGTTCGCGCTCCGCTTCGCTTGCCGGATTGCCATAGGCACCGAGCGCGGAGTTCTGCCAGTAGCTCTGCGTGCGCTGATAGGCATTGTTGAACAGCGTCTTGTTGACCCATTCGAAATCGAACACGTCGGACAGCGCCTTGCGGACACGGGCATCCTCGAATTTCGGCCGACGGGTGTTGAACACGAAGCCCTGCATGCCGGTCGGCGTCTTCGGGTGGAACTCATCCTTCACCACCTTGCCCTCACTGGCGGCGGGAAAATCATAGGCGCGGGCCCAATGGCTGGGGTCGTCATCGAGATAGACGTCGACCGCGCCCTTCTTGAAGGCCTCGAACAGGGTCGAATCCTGAAGGTAATAGTCGATCGTAACCGTGTCGTAATTGGCAAAACCGACCATCGAGGGCGCGTCCTTGCCCCAGTAATCGTCGCGGCGTTCGTAGACGATCCGCTGGCCGGGCTCGACCTTGGTAATGGCGTAGGGGCCGGAGCCGACAGGCGTCGTCATCGTGTCGGTGTCGAAGGTTTCAGCATTGATCGCATGCTGCGGCAGCACCGGCATCAGCGCGAAGATCAGCGGCGTTTCGCGGTTGGCATCGGCGTTGAAGGTGAATTTCACGCTGTTGTCGCCGACCTTTTCCATGGTCTCGACCAAGGCGAGGCGGCGGTTATAGGGCGGGCGGCCCTTATCCTTCAACAGGTTGAAGGTGAAGATGACATCATCGGCGGTCACCGGTTCGCCGTCCGACCACTTCGCATCCGGGTTCATGTTGAACTGGACATAGCTGCGGTCATCGTCCCATTCCGCGCTTTCGGCGAGCAGGCCGTAAAGCGTGAACGGCTCGTCGCGCGAGCGCTGCATCAGCGGTTCGAAGACGAGATTGCCCAGCACCTCGTCCCACAGCCCTCTGGCCGACGAGCGCATGCCCTTCAGCACGAAGGGATTCAGCGCGTCGAACGAGCCGACGACGCCATAGGTGATCTCGCCGCCCTTCTTGACATCGGGATTGACGTAGCTGAAATGCTGATAATCCGCGGGCAGGGCCGGTTCGCCATGCATGGCGATGCCGTGAACGGGTTCGGCCGCGGCCGCGCCCGTAAGGGCTGCGGAGAGGAGGAGAGTAGCAAGAAAGCGCATCGATTCGCCCTGTCGTGTCCATTCGTGGAAGAATGGTATCATGGCCGCTGACAAAGCTGAAATAGGCCCTGAAACAGGCTATGAAATCACGTCAACGCGTAAATTTTGGGTGCCGAGGGGGTAGATTGGCGTCCAATGTGACGATATCAGAGGAAACACTGGCGGTTGAGGCCCGAAACAGGGACGCTTTGCCGCATTTCGGTAACAATAGCGATGCAGGGTCCCCGGACCTTTCGCAGATGAACCAGGAGAGATTTTGATGCTTTCACGCGCCAGTATTATCAAGCGTGTCGCGGTTTGCGCCTTCACGATTGCGGGCCTTTCGGCCGCCGGCGCTTCGGCTCAGGAACAACAGCAGCCCCAGCAGCCGCAGGCTGGCGCGGCTCCCACGCAGGGTTGGTTCAAGACCTGCAATGACAACGGCAATGGCGGCGTCTGCATCGTGCAGAACTATGCCCGCGCCGAAAATGGCCAGGTGCTGACCGCCGTCGGCCTGATCCAGCCGCAGGGCAGCAACGGCCAGGCCATGCTTCAGGTAACCGTGCCGACCTTCCGGCTGATCCCGGCCGGCGTGCAGATGCAGATCGATACATCCGCGCCGCAGAAGCTCGACTACGCCATCTGCACCAATGAGCAGTGCATTGCCCAGGCGCCACTCAACGATACGCTGGTCAATGCCATGAAGCGCGGCGGCAAGGTGACCTTCACCTCGGTCAATATGCGCCAGCAGCCGAACCCGGTCGACCTGACGCTTTCCGGCTTCACCGCCGCCTTTGACGGCGACCCGATCAGCCAGCCCGACCTGGTCGAAAGCCAGCGCAATCTGGACGAGTCGATCAAGAAAATGGCTGTCGATCGCCGCAAGAAGATCGAGGAAGCCCAGCAGAGCGCCACGACGGGCAACTGATAGGCTCGTCTCTCGGCGACAAAAAAAGGCCCGGCTGAATGTCTCAGCCGGGCCTTTTGCTGTTGACGTCCGTTCAATGCGTGCTGGCAAAGCGCGGCGCGAGATGGCCGCTGTCGGTCACCATGAATATTTCGCCGACCTGCGGGTTGCGCAACGGCTCGCCGCTCATGTCCAGCTGGAGATTGCCCTCGGAGACATAGGCGACATACCCCTTTTCTTCGTTCTCGGCCACGAGATGGTAGAACGGCTGATCCTTGCTGGGCCGGATTTCCGGCGGAATGGAATTGTACCATTCTTCGGAGCGGGAGAACTCCGCGTCGACATCGAATACCACGCCCCGAAAGGGAAGCGCGCTATGGCGGACGATATCGCCGATATTGTATTTCGCTTCGCGTATTTTCATGAGCATTTCCTTTCGTGTTCTATATGGAAATGCGTTTTGCCAGGTGCAAGGGGTGTGTCCGCGCTGCGCCGCAGACACAAAAAACCGGCCGCCCGAGGGCAGCCGGCTCATCGTCAAGACAGTCCGTGATCAGACCGAGTAGTACATGTCGAACTCGACCGGATGCGGGGTCATTTCGAAACGCATGACCTCTTCCATCTTCAGAGCGATATAGGCATCGATCTGGTCGTCATCGAACACGCCGCCGGCGGTCAGGAACTCGCGATCCTTGTCCAGGCTTTCCAGCGCTTCGCGCAGCGAGCCGCAGACGGTCGGGATTTCCTTCAGCTCTTCGGCCGGCAGGTCGTACAGGTCCTTGTCCATGGCATCGCCGGGATGGATCTTGTTCTTGATGCCGTCGAGGCCGGCCATCATCAGCGCGGCGAAGGCGAGGTAGGGGTTCGCGCCCGGATCGGGGAAGCGGACCTCAACGCGCTTGGCCTTCGGCGAGGAGCCGAACGGAATGCGGCAGGAGGCCGAACGGTTGCGGGCCGAATAGGCGAGCAGAACCGGAGCTTCATAGCCGGGCACCAGGCGCTTGTAGGAGTTGGTCAGCGGGTTGGTGAAGGCGTTGATGGCCTTGGCGTGCTTGATGATGCCGCCGATGTAGTACAGGCAGGTCTCCGACAGGCCGGCATAACCGTCGCCGGCGAAGGTCGGCTTGCCGTCCTTCCAGATCGACTGGTGCACATGCATGCCCGAGCCGTTGTCGCCGAAGACCGGCTTCGGCATGAAGGTGGCCGTCTTGCCATAGGCATGGGCAACCTGGTGGACGCCATACTTGTAGATCTGGGTCTTGTCGGCCATGCGGGTCAGCGTGTCGAACACCATGCAGAGTTCGTGCTGGGCCGAAGCCACTTCGTGGTGGTGCTTTTCGACGACGATACCCATTTCAGCGAGAACCGTGAGCATTTCCGAACGCATGTCCTGAATGCTGTCGACCGGCGGAACCGGGAAGTAGCCGCCCTTGGTGCGCGGACGGTGGGCCATGTTGCCGGTTTCATATTCGGTGAAGGCGTTCGACGGCAGTTCGGTGCTGTCGAGCTGGAAACCGGTATTGTAGGGCTCGGCGTTGAAACGCACGTCGTCGAACACGAAAAATTCCGGCTCGGGACCGAAATAGGTGGTGTCGCCGATGCCGGTCGACTTCAGATAGGCTTCCGCCTTCTTCGCCGTGGTGCGCGGGTCGCGGTTATAGGCTTCGCCCGTCAGCGGCTCCAGAATGTCGCAGAACACGACCAGGGTCGACTGGGCGAAGAAGGGGTCCATATGGGCGGTCGCCGTGTCGGGCATCAGCACCATGTCGGACTCGTTGATGGCCTTCCAGCCGGCGATCGACGAACCGTCGAACATGATGCCGTCGGCGAACAGGTCTTCATCGACAGCCGAGACGTCCATCGTCACGTGCTGCAGCTTGCCCTTGGGGTCGGTAAAGCGCAGATCCACGAACTTGACGTCGTTGTCCTTGATTTGTTTCATAATTTCAGAAGCTGTCGTCATTTAACGTTTTCCTTGCATAAGAAGATGACGATAGGGATACCCCATCTTTGTCAAAAGAGGAGGGATGGATCAGATGGCGTCAACGCCGGTTTCGCCGGTGCGGATGCGCACGACGCCCTCGACATTGGAAACGAAGATCTTGCCGTCGCCGATACGCCCGGTTTGAGCGGCATTGCGGATGGCTTCGATGACCGCGTCCACATTTTCGTCTGCCAGAACGACCTCGACTTTGACCTTGGGAAGAAAGTCGACGACGTATTCAGCGCCCCGGTAGAGCTCCGTGTGACCCTTCTGGCGCCCGAAGCCTTTGGCTTCCGTGACAGTGATGCCCTGCAGGCCGACGTCCTGAAGGGCTTCCTTCACTTCGTCGAGCTTGAAAGGCTTGATGATCGCTTCGATCTTTTTCATGAGAAAATTGCTCTCCGCTTCTCCCGTTGAAGCAGGCGTCAGCCCGCTCGGAACTTCTAATGCACATTGCATGCCAAGTTCGATTATTCTTCCTGCAAATCCACCGAAATGAAATTGCGGCGTGGCGATTGCCGCAGCATTCCGCATGTGGCACCGAAATCAGGTTCGCCAAAAGGCGCCTTCAGGTCAATAGCGCGGCATTTCAAGGGCGCTGAACATCCGGGCGCTTGATTTTTAAGCAGCAACCTGTGTTCAATTAATAGGCAATTGATTACCAACTAGCCAGAAGAAAGTCGCCTCTTGCATCATCGCCCGATTTTCCGCTCTATTCACCCGCGATGAAGGAGTGCCGGCCTTGCTGATGACACCTGAGGAAATGGGGCGCGCCGACGCGCTTGCCGCTGAGAGCGGTATAGACAGCTACGCGCTGATGGTGAGCGCGGGGCGGGCGGTCGCGGCCTGCCTGCTGCGGCACTATCCGGCGGCGCGGCGCGCCGTGGTGTTGTGCGGGCCCGGCAACAATGGCGGCGATGGCTATGTCGCGGCCCGCGCGCTCGCCGAAACCGGCATGAAGGTGGCGCTGTTTCACCTTGGTGATCCTGCCAGGCTCTCCGGCGACGTCCTTCGGGCGCGGCAGGATTGCGGCATGGACAGCGCGGGGCTGGATGGCTTTCGGCCGGAGCAGGGCGATGTCATTGTCGATGCGCTTTTCGGCGCGGGCCTGGCACGGCCGCTTTCCGACGAGATTGCCGCCGTGATCGCACGGACGGAGGGTCTGCCGGTGGTCGCGGTCGACCTGCCGTCTGGGGTCAGCGGCCTGACCGGCCAGGTGCTTGGCGCGGCCTTCAAGGCCTCGCATACCGTGACCTTCATGGCGGCCAAACCCGGCCATTACGTGCTGCCGGGCCGCGCGCATTGCGGCCGGCTGGAGGTGTTCGATATCGGTATTCCGCAGCGCATACTGGCGGAGGCGGCGGGCGACCACCATCTCAATATCCCGGCGCTGTGGGCCGAGAGCCTGCCGTGCGCGGGCGCCGACTCACACAAGTTCAAACGTGGCCATCTCGGCGTTTTTTCCGGCGGCGCCTCGGCCACGGGCGCCGCCCGGCTTGCCGCGATGGCGGGTTTGAAGGCGGGCGCCGGTCTGGTCACGATCGCGGCCGCGCCGCGGGCGATCCTCGTCAATGCCGCGCATCTGACGGCGATCATGCTGAAGCGCATCGAGGATGTTTCCGCGCTCAAAGACTGGATCGCCGACAAGCGGCTGTCGGCTTTCGTTCTCGGCCCCGGATTCGGGGTCGGCGCTGAAACGCGGGATTATGCGGAGACGCTGATCGGACGCCCGCTGGTGCTCGACGCCGACGGGCTGACCGCCTTCGCGGAGCAGCCTCAGGCGCTGTTCAAGCAACTGGAAGCGGCTCCGGGAACCTGCGTCATGACCCCGCATGCCGGCGAATTCGCGCGGCTTTTTCCCGATCTTGCCGAGGATGGTGGTCTGGGCAAGCCCGAAAAGGCATTGCGGGCGGCCCGGCGCGCCCATGCGGTGGTGCTTTACAAGGGCGCCGACACCGTGATCGCGTCGCCGGATGGCAGGATCGCGATCAACGCCAACGCCCCGCCATGGCTTGCCACCGCCGGTTCGGGCGATGTGCTTTCCGGCATCATCGGCGGGTTGCTGGCGCAGGGCGTGCCGGCCTTCGAGGCGGCGGCGGCCGGGGCATGGCTGCACGGCGAGGCCGGGAGCCGGGCAGGGGCGGGGCTGACGGCGGAGGACCTGCCGACCCACCTGCCTTCCATCCACGAGATTATCGATAACGCACGCTGAGTCGCATTGCCGCCGACAGAGACCGGCCCCTACGCAGATCCTACTCATCGACCAGACTTTGCAGCTCCTGCGCACCCGCCGGCGCACGAACCTTGCCGCCGGTGATGAAGAACGCATAGACGTCGCGCGGTTTCGATTCCAGCGCATCGCCGGCAAGGCGCGGCAGATCATCAGGCGCGCCGCCCTTTGACCAGAGCTTCAGCTTTTCAGCCCATTCCTTCAGGCCCGCCTCGGGATAACAATGCGGGTTCTCATCCTCGCCCTTTTGCAGGCGAGCATAGACGAAATCGCCGGTGACATCGGCGATCATCGGGTATTCGGGATGATCGGCGCAGACGATGGTCGCGCCATATTTGCGGGCGAGCGCGACGAAATCCGGGTCGAGGAAAGAAGGGTGGCGGACCTCAAGCGCATGTTTCAGCGCCAGCCCATCCCGCTCTTTCGGCAGAAGCTGCAGGAAATCCTCGAAATCCTCCGCCTCGAACTTTTTTGACGGCATGAACTGCCACAGGATCGGCCCGAGCCTGTCGCCAAGCTCGGTGATGCCCTGGCCGAGAAATTTTTCAATCGAGCCCTCGGCCTCGGCGAGCTTCTTGCGGTTGGTGCAGAAGCGGCTCGCCTTGAGCGAAAAGACGAAGCCGTCCGGCACGCTCGCCGCCCATTTGGCGAAGGTCGCGGGCTTCTGCGAGGAGTAATAGGTGCCGTTAACCTCGATCACCTTCAGCTTGTCACCGGCATATTCAAGCTGGCGCGTTTTCGGCAGCTTGTCCGGATAGAAACTCTCGTTCCACGGATCAAAGGTCCAGCCGCCGATGCCGATGCGAATTGCGCCTGCCGTCATATCCCGTCTCCTATTCCGCCGCTTCCGTCTTTTTCGGCGGCCGCCGTTCCAGAAGCTCCTGAAGATACTGACCGGTGTAGGACGCCTTTTCCTTCACGATGTCTTCCGGCGTGCCGGTCGCGACGATCCGGCCGCCGCCATCGCCGCCCTCGGGACCGATATCGATCACCCAGTCGGCGGTCTTGATGACCTCGAGATTGTGCTCGATCACCACCACCGAATTGCCCTGTTCGACAAGCTGGTGCAGCACTTCCAGAAGTTTCGCGACGTCGTGGAAATGAAGTCCGGTGGTCGGCTCGTCGAGGATGTAGAGCGTCTTGCCCGTCGAGCGGCGCGACAGCTCCTTGGCGAGTTTCACCCGCTGCGCCTCGCCGCCTGACAGCGTATTGGCCTGCTGGCCGACCTTGATATAGCCGAGGCCGACGTCCTGAAGCGTCTGCAGCTTGTCGCGCACCGAGGGCACGGCGGAGAAGAACTGGACGCCTTCCTCCACGGTCAGTTCCAGAATATCGGCGATCGACTTGCCCTTGAAGCGGACCTCCAGCGTCTCGCGATTGTAGCGCTGGCCGTGGCAGACGTCGCAGGTGACGTAGACATCCGGCAGGAAGTGCATCTCGATCTTGATCAGCCCGTCGCCCTGGCACGCCTCGCAGCGCCCGCCCTTGACGTTGAACGAGAACCGGCCCGGCTGATAGCCGCGCGCCTTGGACTCCGGCAGGCCGGCGAACCATTCGCGGATCGGCGTGAAGGCGCCGATATAGGTGGCCGGATTGGAGCGCGGCGTGCGCCCGATCGGCGACTGGTCGATATCGATGACCTTGTCGACGAATTCCAGCCCCTCGATGCGGTCGTGCGGGGCCGGGTTTTCGCGCGCGCCCATGATCCGCCGCGCGGCCGCCTTGTAGAGCGTCTCGATCAGGAATGTGGATTTGCCGCCGCCGGAAACGCCGGTGACGGCGGTGAACAGGCCGAGCGGTATCGAGGCGGTGATATCCTTGAGGTTGTTGCCGCGCGCGCCGACGACCTTGAGCGCCTTGCCCTTCTTCGGTTGCCGGCGTTCGGCGGGCACGGCGACTGCCCTGGCTCCGCTCAGATACTGGCCGGTCAGCGATTTAGGGTTGGCCATGATCGCCTGAGGCGTGCCCTCGGCCACCACCTCGCCGCCGTGAATGCCGGCCGCAGGGCCGATATCGAGCACATAGTCGGCGGTCAGGATCGCGTCCTCGTCATGTTCGACGACGATGACGGTGTTGCCGATATCGCGCAGATGTTTCAGCGTATCGAGCAGCCGCGTGTTGTCGCGCTGATGCAGGCCGATCGAGGGCTCGTCGAGCACGTAGAGCACGCCGGTCAGCCCCGAGCCGATCTGCGAGGCAAGCCGGATGCGCTGGCTCTCGCCGCCGGAAAGCGAGCCGGAATTACGCGACAGCGTGAGATATTCCAGCCCGACATCGTTCAGGAACCGCAGCCGCTCGTTGATTTCCTTGAGGATGCGCACCGCGATATCATTCTGCTTCTGCGAAAAATGTTTCGGCAGGTCCTCGAACCAGTCCCGCGCCGCGCGGATTGAAAGCTGGCTCACCTCGCCGATATGGCGCTTGTTGATCTTGACGGCGAGCGCCTCCGGTTTCAGCCGGTAGCCGTTGCAGGCCGGGCAGGGGGCCGCCGACATGTAGCGCTCCATCTCCTCGCGCGCCCAGGCGGAATCCGTCTCCTTCCAGCGCCGCTCGAGGTTCGGAATGATGCCCTCGAAGCTCTTGGTGGTCTTGTAGCTGCGCGCGCCGTCGGCATACTGGAACTCGATCTTGTCATCGGTCCCGTTGAGGATCGCGTTTGTGGCCTGTTCCGGCAACTTGTCCCAGCGATCCGTCATCTTGAAGCCGAAATGCCGGCCAAGCGCCTCCAGCGTTTGCTTGTAGTAAGGCGACGAGGATTTCGCCCAGGGCGCGATCGCGCCTTCTGACAGTTTTTTCGCCCGGTCGGGAATGACAAGACCTTCATCGATCTTCTGCTGGAAACCGAGCCCGTCGCAGGTCGGGCAGGCTCCGACCGGGTTGTTGAACGAGAACAGCCGCGGCTCGATTTCCGGAATCGTGAATCCCGAAACAGGACACGCGAATTTTTCCGAAAAAACAACGCGTTCATGGGTTTCGTTGAGAGATTTGTTCTTGGCGCCGCCAGCCGCCGTCTCGTTTTCCGGCAGCGGTTTGTCGGCGAATTCGGCGACCGCCAGCCCGTCCGCGATCTCGAGGCAGGTCTCCAGACTGTCTGCAAGCCGGGTCGCCAGATCGTCGCGCACTGCAACGCGGTCGACCACAACGTCGATATCATGCTTGTATTTCTTGTCGAGCTTCGGCGCTTCGGCGATCTCGTAGAATTCACCGTCGATCTTGACGCGCTGGAACCCCTTCTTCATCAGCTCCGCCAGTTCCTTGCGAAACTCGCCCTTGCGGCCGGTCACCAGCGGCGCAAGAATATAAAGCCTTGTGCGTTCCGGCAGAGCCAGAATCCTATCCACCATCTGTGTCACGGTCTGGCTCTCGATCGGAAGGCCCGTCGCCGGCGAATAGGGGACGCCGGTGCGGGCGAACAGGAGGCGCATATAGTCGTAGATCTCGGTCACCGTGCCGACGGTGGAGCGCGGGTTCTTCGACGTGGTCTTCTGCTCGATCGAGATCGCCGGCGACAGGCCCTCGATCCGGTCGACATCCGGCTTTTCCATCATCTCCAGAAACTGGCGCGCATAGGCCGACAGGCTTTCGACATAGCGCCGCTGCCCCTCCGCATAGATCGTGTCGAACGCCAGCGAGGATTTGCCGGAGCCCGAAAGCCCGGTCATCACGATCAGGCTGTTGCGCGGCAGGTCCACGTCAACGCCTTTCAGGTTATGCTGGCGCGCGCCGCGGATGGAGATATTCTTCAGTTCGCTCATGGGATCAGGCTTCTCGAGAAGGGAATTTGCTTCCTATGTAGTTCACGCCGCGGCTCTGTCGAGGTGCAGCAAAACAGACGGTTTGAATGTCCCCGGTTGAATCGCTTGACTCGATCATAGCAGAGCAATAGAACAAATAAAGAACATTTTTAATTGTGGATTGTCCCGTATCGGTTGATCGCTTTTGGAGAGATCGTCTATGCTGCCGAAAATTCTCTAAAGCGCCGCAACGCGGTTATACAGGTGGTAGTCATGGCAGGTAGTGTAAACAAGGTCATCCTCGTCGGCAATCTCGGAGCGGACCCGGAAATCCGGCGCACACAGGATGGCCGGCCGATCGCCAATCTGCGGGTGGCCACGTCGGAGAGCTGGCGCGACCGCAATTCCGGCGAGCGCAAGGAGCGCACGGAATGGCACCGGGTGGTGATCTTCAGCGAGGGGCTGTGCAAGGTCGCGGAACAGTATCTGCGCAAAGGCTCCAAGGTCTATATCGAAGGCCAGTTGCAGACCCGCAAATGGACCGACCAGGGCGGCCAGGAGCGGTTTTCGACCGAGGTCGTGCTGCAGGGCTTCAACGCCACGCTGACCATGCTGGACGGCCGCGGTGAAGGCGGCGGCGGTGGCCAAGGCGGCAACTTTGGCGGAGGCCAGGGCGGCGGTGGCTATGACGATTACGGCTCGCAGCCGTCTTCCGGTGGTGGCGGCGGTGGTCGCAGCAGCGGCGGCGGTTTCTCGCAGGATCTCGACGACGACATTCCGTTCTGATCAACCTCGCATCGCCTTCTTGAGGGCGGTGAGACCGTTTTCCCGCTATCGGCGGCAGAGCGTAGATTTCAGCCGGCGACTGCGGGCGGCGGAGCGTGCATCACCGTCGTAACGCCGTCGATCACGAACTGCACGGCCAGCGCCGTCAGCATCATGCCGAGAATGCGGGTGAGAATGTTGCGACCGGTTTCGCCGAGAAGCCGGTCGATCAGGCCGGCGGCGAGCATTGCCAGCAGCACGACCAGCGAGGCGACGAAGATCACCAGAACGAGCGCCAGCTTGTCCAGCACCGTTTCCATCTTGGAGCCGAGCAGGATCGTCGCGGAGATCGCGCCGGGGCCTGCGATCAGCGGCATGGCCAGCGGGAAAGCGGCGAGATTGGCCATGCCATCCTTCGTGATGGCGGTTTCCGTGGTCCTCTCCTTTCTTTCAACGCGTTTTTCGAAGATCATTTCCACGCCGATCCAGAACAGAAGAATGCCCCCGGCGATACGGAACGCGCTCATGGAAATGCCGAGCGCGTTGAGGATGTCATCGCCCAGCAGGGCAAAGGCCAGGAGCAGAAAGAACGAAATCAGGCTGCCCCGGATCGCCACCTTGCGGCGCTGCGCCTGGGTCATGCCAACGGTCAGCGCCAGGAAGATCGGCACCATGCCGGGCGGATCCATGGTCACCATCAAGGTGGTGAAGCCATTTATCAGCGTTGCCAGTTCGTTCATCGCCCGTTTCCGCCAGTTTTTTCTTCTTCGTGGGCCACGCCGCCGCGGCGAAGCGCAGGCGGCATCCGCAGCGCTCTTGCCAGCTTGCCACAAGATCACCACCTGACACGAATAAAAACTTGGAATCCGCCGTCTGTCCACTGTCAGGAGGCTTGCGCAATTGGCGTCAGCCATCGGATTCGGCTATAAAAAACCAGATGATTCTAGCTTGAGATCGTGATTCACATTGACTGATCAAACGACACCATCGGGCGGCGGCCTGCCGCCGGGCATCGAGCCCATCTCCATCATGGAGGAAATGCAGCGTTCCTACCTCGATTACGCGATGAGCGTGATCGTCAGCCGCGCGCTGCCGGATGTGCGTGACGGCCTGAAGCCGGTGCACCGCCGTATCATGTACGGCATGTCCGAAATGGGCGTGGACTGGAACAAGAAATACGTCAAATGCGCGCGCGTCACCGGCGATGTCATGGGTAAGTACCATCCCCATGGCAATGCCGCTATCTATGACGCGCTGGCGCGTATGGCACAGCACTGGTCGCTGCGCCTGCCGCTGATCGACGGGCAGGGCAATTTCGGCTCTGTCGACGGCGATCCGCCGGCGGCCGAGCGCTACACCGAATGCCGCCTGCAGAAGGTCGCGCATACGCTGCTCGACGATCTCGACAAGGACACCGTCGATTTCCGCGAGAACTATGACGGCACACTGTCGGAGCCGGTGGTGCTGCCGGCCAAGTTCCCGAACCTTCTGGTCAATGGCGCGGGCGGCATCGCCGTCGGCATGGCCACCAACATCCCGACCCACAATCTGGGCGAGGTGATCGACGGCTGCATCGCGGTGATGGAAAATCCCGCGATCGAGCTGCCGGAACTGATGCAGATCATTCCGGGACCGGACTTCCCGACCGGCGCGCAAATCCTCGGCCGTGCCGGCATCAAATCGGCCTATGAGACCGGGCGCGGCTCGGTGATCATGCGTGGACGAGCCACGATCGAGCCGATGCGCGGCGATCGCGAGCAGATCATCATCACCGAGATTCCCTATCAGGTGAACAAGGCGACGATGATCGAGAAGATGGCCGAACTGGTGCGCGACAAACGCATCGAAGGCATTTCCGATCTGCGCGACGAGAGCGACCGCGAAGGCTATCGCGTTGTCGTCGAACTCAAGCGCGACGCCAATGCCGAGGTCATTCTCAACCAGCTTTACCGCTACACCCCGCTGCAGACCTCGTTCGGCTGCAACATGGTGGCGCTGAACGGCGGCAAGCCGGAACAGCTCACCCTGCTCGATATTCTGCGCGCCTTCGTCTCCTTCCGCGAAAGCGTGGTCAGCCGACGCACCAAATATCTGCTCAGGAAGGCGCGCGATCGCGCCCATGTGCTCGTCGGTCTGGCGATCGCGGTCGCCAATATCGACGAGATCATCAATCTGATCCGCCGTGCGCCCGATCCGCAGACGGCGCGCGAGCAGCTGATGGAACGGCACTGGCCGGCCCGGGATGTCGAGGCGCTGATCCGCCTGATCGATGATCCGCGCCACAAGATTTCCGAGGATGGCACCTACCAGTTGTCCGAGGAACAGGCCCGCGCCATTCTTGAACTGCGCCTGTCGCGCCTGACCGCGCTCGGCCGCGATGAAATCGGCGACGAACTGAACAAGATCGGCGACGAGATTAAGTCCTACCTCGAAATCCTGTCATCGCGGCAGAAGATCCAGGAGATCATCAAGGAAGAGCTGATCGCGGTTCGCGACGAGTTCGGCACGCCCCGCCGCTCCGAAATCCTCGAAGGCGGTCCGGATATGGACGACGAGGATCTGATCGCCCGCGAGGACATGGTCGTCACCGTCTCGCGCAACGGCTATATCAAGCGCGTGCCGCTCACCACCTACCGCGCCCAGCGGCGCGGCGGCAAGGGTCGCTCCGGCATGTCGATCCGCGACGAGGATTTCGTCACCCGCCTGTTCGTGGCCAACACCCATACGCCGGTGCTGTTCTTCTCCTCGCGCGGCATCGTCTACAAGGAGAAGGTCTGGCGCCTGCCGATCGGCACGCCGCAATCGCGCGGCAAGGCGTTGATCAACATGCTGCCGCTGCAGCAGGGCGAGGCGATCACCTCCATTCTGGCGCTGCCGGAGGATGAGGAAAGCTGGGCCGAGCTCGACGTGATGTTCGCCACCACGCGCGGAACCGTACGCCGCAACAAGCTCTCGGACTTCGTGCAGGTGAACCGCAACGGCAAGATCGCGATGAAGCTCGACGACGAGAACGATCGCATCCTGTCGGTCTGGACCTGTACGCCGGATGACGACGTGCTGCTGACGACGGCGATGGGACAGGCCATCCGCTTCCCGGTTCCAGCCATTCGCGTCTTCGCCGGGCGCAATTCGATCGGCGTGCGCGGCATCGGCCTTGCCGAGGGCGACGAGGTGATCTCGATGACCATCGTCAGCCATGTCGACGCCGAGCCGTGGGAACGCGCCGCCTATCTGAAGCGGGCAGCGCTCGAACGCCGCACCGAAACCGGGGAGGGCGAGGATATCGCGCTTGTCGGCGAAGAGGTGGCGGAAGAGGGCGTCTTGAGCGATGATCGCTATGAGGAACTGAAGTTCCGCGAGCAGTTCATCCTGACCGTGACCGAAAAGGGCTTCGGCAAGCGTTCGTCCTCCTATGACTTCCGCATCTCCGGACGTGGCGGCAAGGGCATCCGCGCCACCGACACCTCCAAGACGGACGAAATCGGCCGGTTGATCGCGGCCTTCCCGGTTCTCGACGGCGACCAGATCATGCTGGTCACCAATGCCGGGCAGTTGATCCGGGTGCCGGTCTACGACATCCGCATCGCCAGCCGCACCGCCAAGGGCGTCACGGTGTTCAAGACCGGCGCCGAGGAAAAGGTGGTCTCGGTCGAGGTCATTAGCGAGCCTGACGACGATGAGGCGATCGAGGACGCTGTTGAAGCCGGCGTCGATGTCGAGGCCGGCAGCGAAGGCGCGGCCGAGGCGACGGGGATCCCTGACGAGGGAACCGACGAGACCTGATCGGCGAATAACGGGAATGAAGACTGGAGCCGGGCCCTGCGCCCGGCTTCTTCGTTTGACCGATCCGTTTGGCGCCTGAACCGGCTTGCAGCCCGGCACTTTCCATGACAAAAGGCCGTGACCGGAAACGGGGCCGAGGACGCGACGAAGCATATGGCGAAGGCATTTTACACAGGCTCATTTGACCCGATGACCAACGGGCATGTCGACGTGGTGCTGCAGGCACTGAACGTCGCGGAAAAGCTCGTCATCGGCATCGGCGTGAATGCCGGCAAAACGCCGCTTTTCACCTTCGAGGAGCGGGCGGGTTTTCTGAAGCGGGGCGTGGCTGAAAACCTGCCGGAGCGGGCAGGGGATGTCGAGGTGATCGCTTTCAGCGGCCTTGCCGTCGATGCCGCGCGCGAGGCCGGCGCCAGCCTGATCATTCGCGGGCTGCGCGATGGCACGGATTTCGATTACGAGATGCAGATGGCCGGCATGAACGGCGAGATGGCCCCGGAGATCCAGACCGTTTTTCTGCCGGCGAAACCGGCCTCGCGTCCGATATCGGCCACATTGGTGCGTCAGGTCGCGGCCATGGGCGGCGATGTGGCGCGCTTCGTGCCGGACTATGTGGCGGCGGCGCTCAGGGCAAAACACTCGCGGTAGCCTGGTGAGGAAACCTTTTTCAAGGAGAACAATATGCGCAAGATGATTGCGGGACTGGCAGCGGCAACGCTGATTTCGACATTCGCGGGTACGGCCATGGCTGCCGACACGCTGACCTTCAACACCACCGAAGGTCCTTTCACCATCGAGCTTTTCGAAGATCTCGCGCCGCAGAATGCCGCGCGCGTCAAGGAGCTTGCCGAAAGCGGCGCCTATGACAACGTCGTGTTTCACCGCGTGATCGACGGCTTCATGGCCCAGACCGGCGACGTTCAGTTCGGCGATACCGAGGACGGCTACGACCTGAACCGCGCCGGCATGGGCGGTTCCGACATGCCGGACCTGCCGGCCGAGTTTTCCGACGTGCCGTTCAAGCGCGGCGTGGTCGGCATGGCCCGCGCGCAGGACCCGAACTCGGCCAATTCGCAGTTCTTCGTCATGCTCGAGGATGGCCCGTTCCTGAACGGCCAGTACACCGTGATCGGCGAAGTGGTCGACGGCATGGACAATGTCGACAAGATCAAGAAGGGCGATCAGGCCCAGAACGGCAAGGTCAGCGATCCGGACCGGATCCTGGACGTCACCGTCGGACAGTAAGTTTTGAACCCGCCTTGCCGGACCGGCAGGGCGGGCAAACCGCCACAGGAGAAAATGATGGCCGAAATCAAGGACCCGGAAAACACCTTCATCATGGAAACGACCAAAGGCAAGGTCGTGATCGAGGCGTTTCCGAACGTCGCCCCCAAACATGTCGACCGCATCCGCGAACTGGTGCGCGAGGGCGCGTATGACGGCGTCGTCTTCCACCGCGTGATCGCCGATTTCATGGCCCAGGGCGGCGATGTCGAGCACGGCAACAAGACCTCGGACAAATTCAACCCGGGCCGCGCCGGCACGGGCGCATCGAAGAAGCCCGACCTTCCGGCCGAATTCTCCGCCACCCGCCATGTGCGCGGCACCTGCTCGATGGCGCGTTCGCAGAACCCGAACTCCGCCAACTCGCAGTTCTTCATCTGCTTCACCGATGCCCCGTGGCTCGACAAGCAGTACTCGGTCTGGGGCCAGGTGATCGAGGGCATGGATGCCGTTGACAAGTTCGAAAAGGGCGAGCCGGTCCGCAACCCGGATCACATCATCTCGATGAAGGTTGCAGCGGACGTTTGATGCGGGCAGAGGGCGACGCCCTCTTCTTATCAATCTCCCCCTTGAGGGGGAGGGCTATGGCATATGGCGTAGCAGCTTGCTCCCAATACTCTCTCCCGCTGGCGGGAGAGATGCCCCGAAAGGGGCAGTGAGGGTGGATCAGCGTTTCAAATCGTGACGGCGGTCGTGGTGATAGGCTCCCCCCTCACTGTCGCTGTCGCGACATCTCTCCCCTCCGGGGCGAGAAGATTAGGGGGCTATGCGGGGAGACCATAGCCCTGCCCTCAAGGGGGAAGATTATTGGGTACAGAGCGCAACCAGCAGACCCGTCCGGCCAAGGCCGGCGGGTTTTCGAATTTGAGAAATGTCCTGATACAATGCGCGTAGACCTCTTCGATTTCGACCTGCCGGACGAGAATATCGCCTTGCGGCCCGCGAGCCCGCGCGACAGCGCGCGGCTCTTGGTGGTGCGGCCGGGCGAGGGGCTAGGCGATCATGTCGTCTCCGAACTGCCGTCCTTCCTGCGGCCGGGCGACGCGCTGGTGTTCAACGATACCAAGGTGATCCCGGCCCAGCTTGAGGGCGTTCGGCTGCGCGAGGGCGGCGAGGAGGTGCCGGTGTCGGCCACGCTGCATCTCAGGAAGGCCGACAATCTCTGGCATGCCTTCGCCCGACCGGGCAAGCGCATCAAGCCCGGCGATGTGCTGCGTTTCGTTTCCGCCGATGGCGCGACGACGCTTTCCGCGACGGTCGAGGAAAAGCGGGACGGCGGCGAGGTGGTGCTGACATTCGACGCCCGCGGCGGCGCGCTCGATGAGGCGATGATGCGCGTCGGGCACGTGCCGCTGCCGCCCTATATCGCCTCCAAACGCGCCGAGGACGGCAAGGATCGCGACGATTACCAGACCATCTACGCCCGTGAAAACGGCGCGGTTGCCGCGCCCACGGCCGGCCTGCACTTCACGCCGCGCCTGATGCAGGCGCTGGAACAGGCCGGCATCGAACGCCATTTCGTCACGCTCCACGTCGGTGCCGGCACCTTCCTGCCGGTCAAGGCCGATGACACCGACGACCATGTGATGCATTTCGAGCGTGGCATCGTTTCGGCCGAAACGGCCGCGGCGCTGAACGCGGTCAAGGCGCGGGGTGGGCGGATCGTCTCCGTCGGCACCACCTCGCTCCGGCTTCTGGAAAGTGCCGCGGCCGAGGACGGCCGGATCGCGCCGTGGGAGGGCGAAACCGGCATCTTCATCACGCCCGGCTACCGCTTCCGCGCGGTCGACATGCTGATGACCAATTTCCACCTGCCGAAATCGACGCTGTTCATGCTGGTCTCGGCCTTTTCCGGCCTTGAGACCATGCGCGCGGCCTATGCCCACGCGATCGAAACCGGCTACCGATTTTATTCCTACGGCGATTCCAGCCTGCTGTTCAGGAAAGACAGATGAGCGAAGACTTCCAGTTCACCCTGAAGGCCACCGACGGCAATGCCCGTCTTGGCGCGATCACCATGCCGAGCGGCGAAATCCGCACGCCGGCCTTCATGCCGGTCGGAACCGCCGGCACGGTGAAGGCGATGTATCTCGACCAGGTGCGCGATCTCGGCGCCGATATCATCCTCGGCAACACCTATCATCTGATGCTGCGCCCGGGCGCGGAGCGCGTGGCAAGGCTGGGCGGTCTGCATTCGCTGATCCGCTGGCCACATCCGATCCTGACGGATTCCGGCGGGTTTCAGGTGATGTCGCTCGCGGCACTGCGTGAAATCGACGAGAACAAGGGCGTGACCTTCAAGTCCCATATCGACGGTAGTGTCCACCATATGAGCCCGGAACGTTCGATCGAGATCCAGGGGCTTCTGGGCTCCGATATCCAGATGCAGCTCGATGAATGCGTTCGGCTTCCCGCCGAACGTGCCGAAATCGAAAAGTCCACCGACATGTCGCTGCGCTGGGCCGAGCGCTGCCGCGTCGCCTTCGGCGACCAGCCGGGCAAGGCGATGTTCGGCATCGTTCAGGGCGGCGACATTCCGGACCTGCGCATCCGCTCCGCGCGCGGCCTCGCCGATCTCGACCTCAAGGGCTATGCCGTCGGCGGGCTTGCCGTCGGCGAGCCGCAGGCGGTGATGCTGGCGATGCTGGAGACGACGCTGCCGGAACTGCCGGCGGAAAAGCCGCGCTATCTGATGGGCGTCGGCACGCCGGACGATATCCTGAAATCGGTGGCGCGCGGCATCGACATGTTCGATTGCGTAATGCCGACAAGGGCAGGGCGCCACGGTCTCGCCTTCACAAGGCGCGGCAAGGTCAACCTGCGCAACGCCCGCCACGCAGAGGACCTGCGCCCGCTGGACGAGGAAAGCGATTGCCCCGCGACCCGCGACTACTCACGCGCCTATCTGCACCATCTGGTGCGCTCCAACGAGTCGCTTGGCGGCATGTTGCTGACTTGGAACAATCTGCATTATTACCAGCAGCTCATGCAGGGCATTCGCAAGGCCATTGCAGAGGGACGCTACGACGATTTCGTCGCGGAAACCCAGGAAGGCTGGGCGAGGGGCGATGTCGCCGCTATCTGACCGGCGGCAACTCCCAGCGCCGGTAAAGCTCGTCAAGCGCCTTTTCACTGTGGCATTCGACTGTCGGCAAACCGGAGCGGCGTAAGGCCTCGGCGTATTTGGTCGCGCTGTTTTGGGTCTTGAACAGGATCCAGTCGATCATATCCCATTTGATGCTGTCCTGCGCGCCTTCCAGATGGCCGGCGCGTGCGGCGCGATTGACCGTGGTTCGCCTGATATAGCGCGCCAGCCGGCGCCAGCGGCTGGATGTAATGAGGATCGCGCCGGTCGCGCGCGCAAGGCGCTGCGGCATCAACCGGCTGTAATTGCCGTCCATGACCCAGTGCTCGCCCATGATGGCGTCATCGTGCAGTCTCGCGAACTCGGCCTCGGGGCGCGGTTTCCAGTCGGTGTTGGGTAGGTGCTGGAACTGATCCAGGTGGATCGCCTCGATATCCAGCTTTCTGGACAAAGCGACGGCCAGGGTCGACTTACCCGCATTGGAGGGGCCGAGGACGACGATACGCGTCCCGAGAGATTCCAGACTATGCATGAGAGATACGCAGACAGTTTCGCAGATTGTTTCTATGTGTTCCGCAGGGAACAGTGCCCGGCGGGGTCACTATAACAAAGATCACATAATGTGGATTATGGAACTTTCTGATATCGCCGGCAACAAAACTCCATTGTCGCCGGTGCTGATATTTTCTCGCTGACGAATTGCGTTTAACGCAGTTCCATCAGCCGCTTGTGCGCCGCCGTGAAACCTTTCAGCGAAGCGCCGATGCTGAGCTTTTCGCTCCCGTCGATCGGCTGAGCGATGATATTCAGCGAGCCGCCATTCTTCATCCGCTCGGCCATTGCCGCATCGAATTCGACGGGCACGAGGCAGCCCTGCGGAAGACATGTCGAAAAGCCGAATGTCTTTCCTTCGGTCGCATCATCGATCGTCAGCGTCACGCCCTGGGCCAGCGCCAGGCCGAACGGCATGATTACCACGCCCTGGATTTTGTCGTCCGGCGTCACCGACAGCTCGACCGTCATCACCCGCTGGCCGCTATCCTTTGCCACCTGATTATGGATCATCGCGCAGCGGTCGACGCCTTCGTTGGAAATGCAGGTGACGCGCCAGTCCTGATAGGTTTCGTTGAGCGAGCTTGCGCCCTCCGGCAAGGCCGAAATTGCCGGGCTTGCGGCTGCGCCGAAAAGAAACGCCGAAACGATGCCGGCTGCGATGTGACGAGGTTTCACCAGGAATCTCCCAAATCCGTCTGATTTTCGCGTGAAACTAGCATGATTCGCCGGACGCCAACACCGGCAACACGCTCGCGCGATACGCATGTTTTCGGGTTCCGCGCAAAGATGTGTGCGGCAATGATGTAGCGCCCGGTTTAATCCGCGGCAATGCTTGCATGGCCGCCGGTTCCTCGCCATAGTCGCCGGCAAATCGTAAGGCGTACAGACAGGAGAATTCCCGATGTCCTCGCACGGAAGGCGCGATGAACAGGAAGGCCATGCGCGGCCGCCCGTTCCCGATATCATGGCGATTCTCGGCGAGAACAAGCCGCGCCGACGCTTCCCCTGGGGCTGGCTGGCGCTCGTCATCGTCCTCATTGCCGCGGGCTATGGCGGCTACCGCTTCTACCAGAGCGGCGACCTGCAACTGGTCGCGGCCCGGCCCGGCTACACGACCGCCGAGGTGATCCGCGGACCGATGAACATCACCGTGCGCGCCACCGGCGCGATCGAGCCGATCAACCGCGTCGAGATTTCGAGCGAGCTTTCCGGTACGGTGAAGGACGTGCTTGTGGATTTCAACAGCGAGGTCAAGGCCGGCGACGTGCTGCTCGAACTCGAAACCGACGAATTGACGGCCGATATATTGAGCGCCAAGGCCAAGCTCGCCGCCGCCAGTGCCGATGTCGCGTCGAGCGTCTCCGATGTCGAATCCGCCAAGGCAACCATGGATCGCGCCGAAACCCTGGCAAAGCGCAATGTCGCGCCGCGCCAGGATTTCGAGGACGCGCAATTTGCCTATGCGGCCGCTGTTGCCGACCGCCAGAGCGCAGAGGCGCGGCTCGATGTCGCCAAGGCCGAGCTGGCGCTGGCGGAACTGCGGCTCAACAAGGCGACCATTCGTTCGCCAATCGACGGCGTCGTGCTTTACCGCAATGTCGATGTCGGCCAGACCTTCACGACCTCGCTGGAGGCCCCTACTCTCTTCGTCATCGCCGGCGATCTCGGCCAGATGGAGCTGCGCGTCGATATTGACGAGGCCGATGTCGGCAAGGTCGAGCCGGGACAGAAGGCAAGCTTCACCGTCGAGGCCTTTCCAGACAAGCGCTTCCCGGCCGAGATCGATTCGATCCGCTATGCCTCGGAGCTCAACAGCGATGTCGTGACCTACAAGGCGGTGCTTCTGGTCGACAATTCCGAGCGCCTGCTGCGCCAGGGCATGACAGCGACGGCCGATATTCTGGTCAGCGAATCCGAGGACGTGATCCTGGTGCCGACCGCGGCGCTGCGCTTCGTGCCGGCCGGCGTCGACGCGCCCACCTCTTCGGGCGACGAGCGCACCGCCTGGCTGCTTCGCAACGGCGAGCCGCTGCCGGTTCCGATCACGGTCGGCGCCAGCGATGGCCGCTATACCGCCGTCGTGGACGGCGATCTGCGCGTTGGCGACATGGTGGTCACGGGTAACGGCCGGGAGGTTCGATGATATGAACGCGGCTCCTCCTCTTATCGAATTCCGCAAGGTCTCGCGGATCTACGGCTCCGGCGAAGCGGAAATCGCGGCCCTGAACAGCGTCGATTTCTCGATCGAGGCCGGCGAGTTCCTCTCGATCATGGGCCCGTCAGGCTCCGGCAAGTCGACGGCGATGAACATTCTCGGTTGGCTCGACCGGCCGACCAGCGGCCAGTTCTTCTTCCAGGGCGTCGACACGACCGAACTGCCCGGCCCCAAGCTGACCCTGCTGCGCCGCCATCTGCTGGCCTTCGTGTTCCAGCGCTACAACCTTCTGCCGCGCTCCTCGGCGATCGAGAATGTCGAGCTGCCGCTGCTCTATCGCGGCATCAGCCGCACCGAGCGCCGCGAGCGGGCGGAAAACGCGCTTGACCAGGTGGGGCTCGGCGATCGGCTGCACCAGCGCACCATGGAGCTTTCCGGCGGCCAGCAGCAGCGCGTGGCGATTGCCCGGGCGCTGATCACCGAACCCGCCGTTCTGCTCGCCGACGAGCCCACCGGCAATCTCGACACCAAATCCAGCAACGAGATCATGGAACTCGTCACCAGCCTCAATGTCGATATCGGCATCACTGTGGTGATGGTCACCCATGACGAGAATGTGGCGCGCTACGCCAGCCGGCGCATGCATTTCCTCGACGGCAGGGTCGATGGCAGTTATCGGCCGGGCCGCGGCGAACGGCGGGAGGACGACCATGTTTCTTGAGATGCTGAAACTCGCGCTGCGGGCCGTTAGGCGCAATCTGCTGCGCTCGTTCCTTACCGTGCTCGGCGTCATCATCGGCGTTTCGGCGGTGATCATCATGGTCACGGTGGCGAACGGCACGGCGGAACAGGTGCGCACCGAAATCGCAAGGCTTGGCACGGATGTGCTGTTCGTGCGGCCCGGCCAGCGCGCGCCCGGCGCTGCCTCCGAAGCAGCCAAGGGCTTCACCGAGCGCGATATCGCGGCGCTCCGCAACCAGATACCGGACCTGCGCGCCGTAGCACCGCAGAACATTGTCGATGCGACCGTGGTGGCCGGCGGCAATAACCGCAAGACGGTGGTCATCGGCACCAGCGATGCGTTTCTCGACGCTCAGGACTGGACCATCGAAAGCGGCAGCGATTTCGCCGGCGCCGAGGTCGCGGCCGGCGATACCGCCTGCATTCTCGGCGCGACGGTCAAACAGACGCTGTTTGCCGATGACGATCCTGTCGGCCGCAATGTCCGCGTCGGAAATATTTCCTGCGCCGTTATCGGCACGCTCGGGGCCAAGGGCGAGGCCGGCATAGGCCGCGATCAGGACGATATCGTACTGATGCCGATCGCCACATTCCAGCGCCGCCTCGGCGGCGACAGCTATATCGAAAGCATCGTGCTCGCCGCGAAAGACGGCGTTTCCACGCAGGATCTGAAGGCCGAGGTCGGCGACCTGCTGCGCGAGCGCCGCAACATCCTGCCGGGCCGGCCGGACGATTTCGAGGTCAACGACATGACCGAGATCACCAACGCCGTGTCCGGTACGAAAAGCCACCTCACCGGTATGCTGGCGGCGATTGCCGGCGTCAGCCTGCTGGTCGGCGGCATCGGCATCATGAACATCATGCTGGTGTCGGTCACCGAGCGCACCCGTGAGATCGGCCTCAGGCTCACCGTCGGCGCGCTGGAGCGGCAGGTTCTGCTGCAATTCATCGTCGAGGCGCTGGTGCTGTCGATCTCGGGCGGGGTAGCCGGCATCGTCATCGGCCTCGGCCTCGCCTATGCCGCCGTGCAGTATCTATCCCTGCCCTTCGTCATCGACCCATGGATGATCGCCGGCGCCTTCGGCTTCTCGGCCCTGATCGGCCTGATCTTCGGCTATTTCCCGGCCCGGCGGGCAGCACGGCTCAGCCCGATCGATGCGTTGCGGTTTGAGTGAGGGAACCGAGGCCTCTCAGCCAACAATCTCCCCCTTGAGGGGGAGATGTCGCGTCTGACCTTGCCGCACAGCCCCCCAATCTTCTCGCCCCGGAGGGGAGAGATGTCGCGACAGCGACAGTGAGGGGGGAGCCTATCACCGCGAGCGCTCTAACGATCTGAAGCACTGCGCCACCCTCACTGCCCCTTTCGGGGCATCTCTCCCGCCAGCTGGAGAGAGTATTGGGAGCAAGCTGCTACCTGCTACGCCAGATGCGATAGCCCTACCCTCAAAAGGTGAGATTAAAGGCTGCTATGCCTTAGCAAAATCCAGGACTGCAAAGGGCTGAAGCGCCCTATCCCACAAAGGCCCGCTCGATCACAAACTGCGAAGGCTTGTTGTTCGCACCTTCGGTCAGGCCGGCGGCCTCCAGCAGGGCCTTGGTGTCCTTCAACATCTCGGTCGAGCCGCAGATCATGGCGCGGTCCGTCTCCGGGTTCAGCGCGGGAACGCCGAGGTCCTCGAACAGCTTGCCGCTGGCGATGAGATCGGTGATCCGGCCGGTGCGCACGAAGTCCTCGCGGGTGGCGGTGGCGTAATGGCGCAGCTTGTCGCCGACGACCTCGCTCAGGAGTTCATCGTTCTCGATCTCGTTCACCAGGTCGAAGCCATATTTGAGCTCGGCGACCTCGCGGCAGGTGTGGGTCAGGATCACCTCGTCGAACTTTTCAAACGTTTCCGGCTCGCGGATCAGGCTTGCGAACGGAGCAATCCCGGTTCCGGTCGAAAACATATAAAGCCGTTTGGCGGGCGTCAGCGCATCAAGCACCAGCGTGCCGGTCGGCTTCTTGCGCATCAGAACCGTGTCGCCGGGCTGGATTTTCTGCAGGTGCTGGGTCAGCGGGCCGCCCGGAACCTTGATCGAGAAGAATTCCAGCGTATCGGCCCAGGCCGGGCTTGCGATCGAATAGGCGCGGTAGATCGGCTTACCGTCGACCATCAGGCCGATCATCGCGAATTCGCCCGAGCGGAAGCGGAAACCGGCCGGCCGCGTCATGGTGAAGCGGAACAGATGGTCGGTATAATGCTCAACGCTCAGCACGGTCTCGCCATAAACCCCGGCGGGCAACGCAGTCGCAAGATCGTCGGTTTTGGTCTGCACGTTCATGTCTGGTCCTGTCATTCTGTCTCGTCGGCGCCTTCGATCCGCTTGCGGGTCATATCCTCCAGCGCTCAAATACTACCGCTGGCCGACAATTGCAAAGTCAGCGGAAAATTCTTGGCTTTCACGCGCCCGCCTGGCGCCGCCAACTGTAACCGGGCACCGTGGCGGCGGGTTTTGCGGCGGGCTGGTAGTAGCGCGTCACCGCCGGCAACCGCCCTTCCCCTAGCCTGCGGATCGCGGTCTCGTTGGTCACAGCGAAGCTGTCGAAGCCGCAGCGCAGCATATGCACCAGCGGATCGATCAGCACGTCGCCGATGGCGCGCAGCTCGCCGGTATAGCCCAGCCGCTCGCGCAGCAGCGTCGCCTGCGAAAATGCCCTTCCGTCGCTGAAGGCCGGGAACGTCAGCGCCACCAGCATGATCCGGTCGAGATAGGGCGCAAGCCGCGTCGGGTCATCGAACGGTCCGAGTACGACGCCGACCGGCTCATTGCCTTCGACGCCATGCTCGATGATATCGGCGTAGGGGATGAGCACCCGCTCCCCCTCGCCCGCCTTGCGCTCTTCGGTTTCCACCACCCAGGGGTCGTTTTCGACAAAGCCGCCTTCTTTCCAGATTGCAGTCATGTGCGGTCTCCTCAGGCGGCCTTGGCTTTTTCGGGATAGAGCGCGTCCTTGAAGGGTTGCGCGCCGAGCCTGCGATAGGCCTCGATGAAGGTTTCCGACCTGTCGGTCCGGAGCGAAAGATAGGTATCGACGATCGTCTCCACCGCATCGGTCACCTTCGACGGCTCGAAGCCGCGGCCGATGATCTCGCCGATCGAGGTGTTCTCGTCCGCCGATCCGCCAAGCGTGATCTGGTAGAGCTCGGCGCCCTTCTTCTCCACGCCAAGAAGGCCGATGTGGCCGACATGGTGGTGACCGCAGGCATTGATGCAGCCGGAAATCTTGATCTTCAGATCGCCGATTTCGGCCTGACGCTCGGCATTGCCGAAACGGGTGGAAAGCTCCTGTGCGAGGGGGATCGACCGCGCATTGGCGAGCGCGCAATAATCGAGCCCGGGACAGGCGATGATATCGGTGATCAGCCCGGCATTGCCGGTCGCAAGCCCCGCTTCCTCAAGCGCGCGATAGACCGCCGGCAGATCAGCGCGGGCAACGTGCGGCAGAACGAGGTTCTGTTCGTGGCTGACGCGGATTTCATCGAAGCCGTAGCGCTCGGCGATATCGGCGACCGCCTCCATCTGGGCGTCGGTCGCGTCTCCGGGAATGCCGCCGATCGGCTTCAGCGAAATCGTCACCATCGCATAGTCGTCACGCTTGTGGGCGACGGTGTTGCGGGTCAGCCAGTTGATATAGCCGGCATTGGCGGTGTCGAACCGGTCGCGCTCGCGTGCCGGCAATTCGGGCAGCGCGAAGTAGGCGCGGATCGCCTCGACGTCGCCTTCCGGCAGCGTCAATGCGCCGCCCTTTAGCGCCTCGAATTCCTGCTCGATCTGGGCCTTCAGCTCTTCGAGCCCGGTCTCGTGAACGAGGATCTTGATGCGCGCCTTGTACTTGTTGTCGCGGCGGCCGTTGAGGTTGTAGACGCGCAGGATCGCCGTCGCATAGGCCAGGAGATCGGCTTCCGGAAGAAAGTCGCGAACCTTCTTGGCGATCATCGGCGTGCGCCCCTGCCCGCCGCCGACATAGACGGCAAAGCCGAGTTCGCCGGCCTCGTTCCGCTTCAGATGCAGGCCGATATCATGGACCTGGATCGCCGCACGGTCGCGTTCGGCGCCGGTCACCGCGATCTTGAACTTGCGCGGCAGGAACGAAAACTCGGGATGCAGCGACGACCACTGCCGCAGGATTTCCGCATAGGGTCGCGGATCGGCGACCTCATCGGCGGCAGCGCCCGAGAAATGGTCGGCGGTCACATTGCGGATGCAGTTGCCCGAGGTCTGGATCGCATGCATCTCGACGCTTGCGAGATCGCGCAGGATCGCCGGAATATCGGACAGCTTCGGCCAGTTGAACTGGATGTTCTGGCGCGTCGTGAAGTGGCCATAGCCGCGGTCATAGGTGCGCGCGACATGGGCGAGCATGCGCATCTGCCGGGCATTCATCGTGCCATAGGGCACGGCAATGCGCAGCATATAGGCGTGAAGCTGCAGGTAAACGCCGTTCATCAGCCGCAGCGGCTTGAACTGATCCTCGGTGATTTCGCCGGAAAGGCGGCGCTCGACCTGATCGGTGAACTGGTCCACCCGCTGGGAAACGAAATCGCGGTCGAATTCATCATAACGATACATGAGGTCTTACGCCTCCACGCGTTCTGGTTTGGCGGCGGCATAGCCGGCCGCGTAGGGAATGGTCGGGCCTTCGGCGCGGATGCGCTCGCGCAGCCTGAGCGGCCAGATGCGGCCGTCGGGACGCTCCTCGACATCGATGACGGCAAGATCGACCACCTTGTTGGCCGAGAAGTCACGCTTGCCGATCTCATCAAGGCTTTCGATCGCCGCGTCGTGACGGGCGACGAGCGCTGTCTGCAGATCCTCGCACCAGCGGCCATTGGCATCGAGCCAGACGGCCAGACCGTCGGTCAGGCGATTTGCGGTCAGAACCTTAGCGGACATGGGCAACTCCTTTGAATTTCGTCTGGGCGACCTTGTTATCCTGCGAAAGCGCGCTCGAATGCTTCAGATTGGCGCCGGCGACCGCGTCGCCGATGATCACCATCACCGGGCCGGCGAGGTCGTCGCGCGCTTCCAGCAGCGCCATTTCGGACAACACGCCGTGAAACAGGCGCTGGTTGTTCCGGCTGGCGTTCTCGATCACCGCGATCGTGGTATCGGCGGGCACGCCCGCCTCCTGAAGCCGGGCGCCGAGTTTGGCGGCGACGGAACGGCCCATATAGACGGCAATAGTGGCGCCCCGGACCGCAAGCGCGGCCCAGTCCGGCAGGGTGTCACCATTGAGGTCGTGGCCGGTCGTAAAAACCAGGGTCGAGGCAACGCCGCGCAGCGTCAGCGGCAGTTCGAAATCGGCCGCCGCCGCCGTGGCCGAGGTGATGCCGGGCACGACCTCGTAGGAAACCCCGGCCGCGCGCAACGCCGCCATTTCCTCGCCGGCACGGCCGAAGATCAGCGGATCGCCGGATTTCAGCCGCACGACGCGCTTGCCTTCTTTCGCAAGATCGACAAGCAGGTCGTTGATTTCATTCTGAGACTTCGAATGACAGTTCTTGCGCTTGCCGACGGCGATACGCTCGGCATCGCGCCGGCCCATATCGACGACGGCCTGGGGCACGAGCGCATCATAGGCAATCACATCGGCTTCCATCATCAGCCGGTGGGCGCGGATCGTCAGCAGGTCCTCCGCGCCCGGCCCCGCGCCGACAAGCGCCACATGACCGGAAACCTCGGCTCCGTCCGCGATGATCTCGTCGGCAAGGCACTCGGCCTCGAGCGCCCTTCCCTTTTCGATGGCATTCGCAACCGAACCGTTGAAGAAGCGCGACCAGAAGGCGCGGCGCGGCGCACCCCGCGGAATATTGGCATCAACCTTGTCGCGCAGGCGATTTGCAAGCTGCGCCAGCGGGCCGAGCGAGCGCGGCAGCATGGTGTCGATCTGCGCCCGGATCATCTGGGCCAGCACCGGACCGGCCCCCTCGGTGCCGATGGCGACGGCGATCGGAGGACGCGTGACCAGAGCGGGCGTATAGAAGTCGCAATCGTCCTTCTGGTCCACGGCGTTGACAGGGATGGAGGCCGCACGGGCCGCCTCGGCGATCAGGTGGTCCTTGTCGCTGATTCCTGTCGCGGCAAACACCAACACCGCGCCTTCGAATTGCGCGGGCGAGAAAGCGTCCTCCACCAACTGGTAGCCGTGCTCGGCGAGAAACGCGCGGTAGTCGTCCTCGGCGTTTTCGGCGTAAGCTGCAATCACGGCAGAGGTCTTTGCCATCAGCCGGGCCTTGGCGAAAGCCTCGTCGCCGCCGCCGAAAATCGCGACCTTGCGGCCATCGACCCGGAAAAACGCCGGGAAAGTCGTCAACAAATCGTCTTTCGTGCCCATTGCGCACAGTCCTTCTCAAGATTGGCACAACAATCGCTCTGCGGCGGCAATGTTTGAAGAAACGAAAATGCGCGGGCGCGCGGGATGGAACATTTCATTCCTCAATTCCGCGCAATGCAGGGCAAATTTGCCCGCTGGGCCAGGCCGAGGCTTGCGCTCGCCCGCCAATGCCCCTTTAAGTCAGGCTATGCAACCTTCTGAACGGGGAATCGACGTGGACGACAAGACCCTTACCGACCGCCTTCTCGCCGTGATCGAAGACGATATCCTGCCCAAGACGCTCAAGGGCGTCAGCGGCGGCAACAAGGTTTTCGGCGCGGCCATCCTGCGCAAGGACGATCTCTCCCTGGTGATCGCCGGCACCAATGCCGAGACCAGCAATCCGCTCTGGCACGGCGAGGTCCACACGCTGAAACAGTTCTACGAACTGCCCGACCCGCCCGCCACGCGTGATCTTCTCTTCCTCTCGACCCATGAGCCCTGCACCATGTGCATGTCGGCGATCACCTGGGCCGGCTTCGACAATTACTTCTATTTCTTCAGCCACGAGGATTCGCGCGACAGCTTCGCCATTCCCCACGACCTGAAGATCATGAAGGAACTTTACGGTCTGGAGCCCGGCGGCTACCGCCGCAAGAACGCCTTCTTCACCGCGCGCTCGATCATCGACATGGCGGATGCAAGCGCGGAGCCGGCGCGCAGCCGCTTCATGGAACGGATCGACGGTATCCGCAAAACCTACGCCCTTGCCTCCGACACCTATCAGGCCCACAAGGGCGAAACCAAAATACCGCTCGGCTAACGCCCGGCCCGAAAGCAATACGGAGTCTCAAACCGTGGAAGCCTCCCGCGACATCACGCGCCTTCTGGACATCATGGCCGCCCTTCGCACGCCCGAAACCGGGTGCCCGTGGGATCTGAAACAGGATTTCGACAGCATCAAGCCTTACACGATCGAGGAAGCCTATGAGGTGGCGGACGCGATCGAGCGCAAGGATTTCGACGATCTCTGCGACGAACTCGGCGATCTGCTGCTTCAGGTCGTGTTCCACGCCCGCATGGCGGAGGAAAAGGGGCTATTTTCCTTCGGCGATGTCGTCCACGCGATTACTACCAAGATGATCCGCCGCCACCCGCATGTCTTCGCCGTCAACGCGGCGGATACGCCGGAAGCGGTCAAGATCCAGTGGGACGAGATCAAGCGGCAGGAGAAGGCCGAGCGCGCCGAACGTCGGGCGAAAAACGGGATCACCGAAGACTTCAAGGCCGGCCATCTCGGCGGCGTCCAGCGCTCCTTCCCCGCGCTGACGGAGGCGCTCAAATTGCAGGAACATGCCGCCCGCGTGGGCTTCGACTGGTCCGAGCCGGAGCCTATCCTCGCCAAGTTCGAGGAGGAAATCGGCGAGTTGCGCGAAGCGCTTCAGTCCGATGACAGATCCCGAATTTCCGACGAACTCGGCGACCTGATCTTCGCCGCCGTCAACCTCGCCCGCCACACGAAGACCGATCCCGAGCAGGCGCTGCGCGGCACCAACACCAAATTCCGCCGCCGCTTCAACCATATCGAGGAATCGCTCAATGCGTCGGGAGAAACCCTCGACGCCGCCACGCTGGAACGCATGGAAGCGCTCTGGCAGGATGCCAAGGCGATCGAGCGGCAGCTTTCCGAATAGCCGGAACTTTTTTCGTCGTCCTCGTCTTTTGGCCGTTGACTTAGAGCGCGCTCGAAGCCGTAGCTTTGCCCGCGTCGTGACGAAAGCAGGACTTCGATGAAGATTGGTGAACTCGCAAAACGCTCCGGCCTGACGGCGCATACCCTCCGCTATTACGAGAAGATCGGCCTTTTGCCCGATGCCGACCGCGATCGCTCAGGCCATCGCGACTACGACGCATCGGCGCTGGTCTGGATCGAATTTCTCGGCCGGCTGAAGACCACCGGCATGCCGATCAGGCAAATGCTGCACTATGCCGAACTCAGACGGCAGGGGCCTGCCACGGAAAAGCAGCGTCAGCGCCTGCTCGAACAGCATCGTGATGCGGTGCGCGAGCACGTTTACGAACTCCAGTCCTGTCTTGATGTCCTCGACGACAAAATCGCCGGCTATGCCGGAAATGATCGCAACAAGGATTGATGACGTGATGAATGAACAGAACCAGACAATCGGCGAAACCCGCCTGGACCGCGGCAAGCGCATGCTTGCGGCTATCGACGGGCAGGCGGGACAGAATGTCATCGACGCGCTCGATGATATCGCCCCCGATTTCGCCCGTTATGTCTTTGAATTCCCCTTCGGCGATATCTATGCCCGCCCCGGGCTCGGCTTGCGCGAACGCGAGATTGCCACAGTCGCCGCCCTCACCGCGCTCGGAAACGCAGTCCCTCAGCTCAAGGTCCATATCGAAGCCGGGCTCAATGTCGGGGTGAGCCAGGAGGAAATCGTCGAAACCATCATGCAGATGTCGGTCTATGCCGGCTTTCCAGCCGCGCTGAACGGTCTGTTCGCGGCAAAGGAGGTCTTCGCAGCTCGTTCCGACGCGAACGCCTGATCCGTCCCGGAATCACTCCGCCAGCATGCTCTCCAGCCGCTGGGCCTCGCCGCCGGCGAGCCGCAGGTCGAGGCTGACGGAGCCGTCCTCGAGATCGCGGCGCTCGTCGACGAGCGCGTGCTCGTAAAGCCAGGGCAGCAGGTGCAGTTGATCGGGCGAAAGCGTGATGGTCGTTTCCGTCAGGACGCCCGCGAGCCGGTCGGCGATGCGATCTACCAACACGTCGACGCCCTCGCCGGAAATGGCGGAGACGGCCATGACGTTCTCGGTGGCCGAAGCCCGCGCCATGATGGCGTCATGCTCTTCCGGGCCCAAAAGGTCCACCTTGTTCCAGACCTCCAGAATGCGGGCATTCTGCTCGGCCTCGTCAATGCCGAGTTCGCCGAGGATGCGCAGCACATCGGCCGATTGCGCATCGCGGGCAGGATCGGCCATGTCGCGGACATGGAGGATCAGGTCCGCCTCCAGCACTTCTTCCAGCGTCGCGCGGAAGGCGGCGACCAGATGGGTCGGCAGATCCGAGATGAAACCGACGGTGTCGGAGAGGATCACGGTGCGGCCATGCGGCAGCTTCATCCGGCGCAACGTCGGGTCGAGGGTTGCAAACAGCATGTCCTCGGCCAGCACCCCTGCCCCGGTGATCCGGTTGAACAGCGTCGACTTGCCGGCATTGGTGTAGCCCACCAGCGCCACGATCGGATGCGGCACCTTCTTGCGCTTGGAGCGGTGAAGCTTTCGGGTGCGCACCACCTGCTCCAGCTCGCGTTCAAGCTTCGTAATGCGCTCGCGCAGCATTCGTCGGTCGGCCTCGATCTGGGTTTCGCCGGGACCGCCCATGAATCCGCCGCCGCCGCGCTGGCGCTCAAGGTGGGTCCAGCTTCTGACCAGACGGCCGCGCTGATAGTTCAGATGCGCAAGCTCGACCTGAAGCCGGCCCTCCTTGGTGGAGGCACGCTCGCCGAAAATTTCGAGAATCAGCCCGGTGCGGTCGATCACCTTGGCAACCCAGGCCTTTTCAAGATTGCGCTGCTGCACCGGCGACAGCGGGTGATCCACGACCACGAGGCCAATATTCTTCTCATCCAGCAACGCGTCGAGCTCTTCGATCTTGCCGGTTCCGAGCAGGGTCGCCGGGCGCGGATCGTTGATTGTCACGATCTCGGAGGCTGCCACCTCAAGCCCGATTGCGCGGGCAAGGCCCTCGGCCTCCTGCAAGCGGCTTTCAGGCGCGCGGGAAGACAGCGCGGTGCGTTCGGCCTCGGCCCGCGACTGCTTGATAACCGGCACGATCACGAGAACGCGGGAGGAATCCCTGTTCTCGTATTCGCTCTCGGGAAATTGGGTATTGTCGGAAATGGAAGCTCACCTATCAGGAAGCGTTGTCATCGCCTTCGAACATCTGCACCGGCTGGCCCGGCATGATCGTCGAAATGGCGTGCTTGTAGACAAGCTGCGAATGACCGTCACGGCGCAGCAAGACACAGAAATTGTCGAACGACGTCACCACGCCGGTCAGTTTCACGCCGTTGATCAGGAAGATCGTCAGGGAAATTTTCTGCTTGCGAACCGTGTTGAGAAAAAGATCCTGCAAATTCTGAGAACGTTCCGCCATAGCGCCGCTTCTTTCTTTCTCTTGCCGGCCGGGGCCGGTTCCACCTCTTTGTTGCCATCGAAAACGTCAGGGCAACAGATCATGAACTTTTGGTAGCAAATCACCGGCGCTTCCGCAACGGCGAAAAACATGAGCCCCCGAGACTCCTTTTTCGGGGGCCTTGCCTGAAGGCCGGATCGCTCAGAAATACTGGATCGAAACCCGGAAGAGCTGCTCGACGTGACGCACCGCGGAAGCGGCGGCAAACAGGATCACCCGGTCATGCGCCTTGATCTTGAGATCGCCATGCGGCCGGATGACCTCCTCGCCCCGGTAGATCGCGCCGATGCGGATGCCGTCGGGCAGGTCGAGGTCGCGGAACGGCGTACCGACGAGCGGCGATGTCGCGAGCGCCTCCGCCTCGATCACCTCGGCGGCACCCTTCTGCACCGCGTAGACCGAGCGGATGCGCCCCTTGCGCACATGCTGAAGCACGCGTGAGATCGTGACCGCGCGCGGATTGATATAGGCATCGATACCGAGCGATTTGGTGACATCGTGAAACGACGGGTTGTTCAGGAGCGCCAAATTGGACTTGCAGCCAAGCTGCTTGGCGATCACCGAGGCCAGGATATTGGTCTGGTCGTTATTGGTCAGAGCGACCATCAGATGGGCGTCGGGCACATCGGCCTGCACCATGATGTTCTGGTCGAGCGCCGAGCCATGGATGACGATGCCGTGGTGCAGCGCATCCGACACCGCCACCGCCTTGTCACGGTCCTGCTCGATCATCTTGATGCGGGTCTTGGGCTGCAGGTCCTCGATCGACTTGGCGACGAAGAAGCCGATATTGCCGCCGCCGGCGATCACGATCCGCCGCGCCTCCTGCTCCTCATGGCCGAACAGCGCCAGGGTGCGCCGGATATGCTCATGTTCGCACACAACATAGACGAGGTCGCCAGCGAGAATCTGGTCGGTCGAATGCGGAATGATCACCTCTTCATGGCGATAGATACCGGTCACCGTCGCGTTCAGGTCCGGAAACAACTGGCTGAGCTGGACGAGCGGCGTGTTCAACACCGGGCAGTCGTCATTGCACTCCACGGCAAGCATCGCGATCTTCTCGTCGGCGAAACGCACGATATCGGTGGCGCCGGGGAAGGAGATGCGGCGTAGCACCATCTTGCCGACTTCGACTTCGGGCGAAATCGTGACATCGATCGGCATGTGGTCGCGCGAAAACAGGTCCGAATAATGCGAATGCAGATAGCTTTGCGAGCGGATGCGGGCAATCTTGGTCGGCACATTGAACAGCGAATGCGCGACCTGGCAGGCGACCATGTTGATCTCGTCATGCAGCGTCACGGCGATGATCATGTCCGCCTGATCGGCGCCGGCCTTGGCCAGCATGTCGGGGTGGGCGCCGTGGCCGACATAGCCGCGCACGTCCAGAAGCTCGGTGATGGCGGTGATGAGCGACGCGGACGTGTCAATAACGGAGACGTCGTTATATTCCTGGGAAAGCCGTTCGGCGATGCCGAAACCGACCTGACCAGCGCCGCAGATGATGATTTTCATAAGAACCCCTCTGGGGTTTGGTAAGTTCAGTTGGCCGCAATCTGCCCGGTTTTGGCCTAAATGCCAAGCGACTTAAGCTTGCGGTGCAGCGCGGATCGCTCCATCCCGACAAATTCGGCGGTGCGCGAAATGTTCCCGCCGAACCGGTTGATCTGCGCCATCAGATAGTCGCGTTCAAAGCGCTCGCGCGCCTCTCTCAGCGGCAGCGTCATGATATGCGCATCGCCCGAGGTCTGGATCTGCGGCAACACGTCGGAAAGGTCGGCCGGCAGCAGGTCGGCGGAGATCGGCGCGGACGCGTCCTCCTCGCGCGACAGGATCAGCAGCCGCTCGAGATTGTTGCGCAACTGCCTGATATTGCCCGGCCAGTCATGGGCCTGCAGGATCGCCATCGCGTCATCGCCGATCGAGCGCTGGCGGATGCCGGCCTGCTCACAAAGCTGGCGCATAACGAAATCGACCAGGAAGGGAATATCCTCGCGCCGTTCGGAGAGCGAGGGAATGCGCACCGGCACCACCGCCAGCCTGTGAAACAGGTCCTGCCGAAACTGACCCTCGTCGATCCGCGCCTGAAGGTCGAGCGCGGTCGAGGACAGGATCCGGACATCGACCGATACCCGCCGGCTGCCGCCGACCCGCTCGAACTGCTGATCGACCAGCACCCGCAGGATCTTTTTCTGGGTTTCCAGCGGCATTTCGCCGATCTCGTCCAGGTAGAGCGTGCCGCGATGGGCGCGCTCCAGCGCGCCGGTCTTGCGCGTCCGCCCACCGCCACCTTCCACGCCGAAAAGCTCGGTCTCCATGTTTTCGGGCGTGATCGCAGCCGCGTTCAGCGCCACGAACGGGCCCTCGGCGCGCAGGCTCTTCTTGTGCATCAGCCGGGCCACCACCTCCTTGCCGGAGCCGGAAGGGCCGAAGATCATCACGCGGGAGTTGGTCGGGCCGACCTTGTCCACCATCTGGCGCAGTTGCGACACCAGCAGAGAGGAACCGACGAGCTCTTCCGGGTCGCCGCTCTTGCGCTTGAGTTCCTGCACCTCGTTCTTCAGCCGCGAATTCTCCAGCGCGCGTTCGGCGATCAGCACCAGCCGGTCGGCCTTGAATGGCTTCTCGATGAAATCGAAAGCGCCGCGCTTGATGGAGGAGACCGCCGTCTCGATATTGCCGTGACCGGAGATCATGACCACCGGCAGGTCTGCGTAGCGCGACTTGATTTCCTCCAGCAGCGCCAGCCCGTCGAGACGGCTCCCCTGCATCCAGATATCGAGGAAGATCAGACGCGGGACCCGGTCGGCGATCGCCGCCAGCGCGCTATCGCTGTCATGGGCAACCCTGGTTTCGTGTCCCTCGTCGGACAGGATACCCGAGACGATATCGCGGATATCGGCTTCGTCGTCGACGACAAGAATATCAGAGGCCATCTTGTTTCTCCCTGTCCGTTTCCTGGCGCTCGCCGTCGTGGATATGCGGCAGTTCAACGCGGATCATCGCCCCTCGCCCGCCGGCGAAGTCGTGCGGCGCATCATGCAGTTCGAGCTTGCCGCCATGCTCCTCAATGATCTTGCGAACGATCGCGAGACCAAGGCCTGTCCCCTTTTCGCGCATGGTGATGTATGGCTCAAGGATCATGTGGCGATTTTCGAGCGGCAATCCCTTGCCGTTGTCGATGAAGTCTATGACGTAGCGATCGCGGCTCTCGTCATGAGATGCCCGCACCAGTATCTTGCGTTCACCGTCGAACTCATTTGTTGGAACCGCTTCAATGGCTTCGACGGCGTTCTTGATCAGGTTTCCGAAGGCCTGGCCAAGCATGCGATCGTCAAACAGCCCCGTCAGCGGCTCATCGCCAAAATCGCGCATGAAGGTTACGTCGGTACGGCCCATCTCCAGCAGGAAAATCGCGTCGGAAAGGATCGTGCGCAGGTCACCCCGGGTCTTGGAAGGCTTCGGCATGCGGGCGAAGGAGGAGAACTCGTCCACCATCCGACCGATATCGCCGACCTGGCGGACGATTGTATCAGTACATTGATCGAAGACCTTGCGGTCCTCCTCGTCCTCAATCTTGCGGCCGAAGCGGCGCTTGATCCGTTCCGCCGAAAGCTGGATCGGCGTCAGCGGGTTCTTGATCTCGTGGGCGATACGCCGCGCCACGTCCGCCCAGGCGGTGGAGCGCTGGGCGATGATCAGATCGGTGATGTCGTCGAGCGTGATGACATAGGCATTGGAGCCGTCGCGCGAATCCTCGCGCGTCACCTGAACCGAAAGCGTGCGTTCCTTGCCGAGCCGCACGAGATTGATCTGCTGGCGGAAATTCTGCCGGCTGCGGCGCATGGCGGCGGTCATCACCAGATCGATCTCGGGTGAGATCTCCTCCAGTTTGCGGCCGAGCAATTCGTCGTCCCGTGCCGCCAGAAGCTCGCCGGCGGAGACGTTCACGATCGTGACCATACGGTTTTCATCGACGCCGATCACCGCTGCGGTCACCCCGGAAAGCACGGCCTCGATAAACCGGCGGCGGTCATCGACCTCGTCCTTGGCGACAAGAATCTCGCGCTGCTGCTCGCGGATTTCGGCGACCATCTTGTTGAACGTGCTGGAAAGCCTGCCGACATCGCCGTCGATGGAGCGCACCGGCACGGCGACCTTCATGTCGCCGGAGGCGACCTGGTCCGCGGCCCCGATCAGCATGCGGATCGGCAGCACGATGCGGTCGGCAACCGCGATGCCGGTCCAGATCGCGGCAAGCAGAACGATCAGCGCGAAGCCGAGATAGAGCACGGCGAAGGCGACCTGGATGGAGACCCGGCCCTCCTCCATCGAACTGTATTCGGAGACGTTGTCCTCGATCATCCGCATCGCACCCATCACGGTCGGGTCGACGGCGCGGACGGTGTAGAGCAGGCTGTCGGGGATCGCCTCGAGCGCGATGATCGCGCCAACCAGATTGGTGTCGCCCGGCGGGATCAGCGTCGGCGTACCTGCGGCCGCCTTTTCCAGCGCGTCCTTGGGGATGTCGGGGAGCGGCTTGTCGTCACCGAGGTCTGCCTCGACGATGACGCTGCCATCCGCGCGCACCAGCGAGGCGCCAAGAAGGCCGCGTCCGCGCGCCTGCCGCGCCATCAGGTCGGAGAAGCCGCGGCGATCGAGCAAATAGAGTGACCGGTTGCGCTCCAGATCATTGCCCATGGATAGCGTCTGGCCCTGCAGATAGCTCGCGTTCTCCATCATATAGGCCTGCGCCACATTGAGCGAGGACTGGACGATGGACTGTGTTCTGAGCGCAAACCAGCGGTCCAGCCCGGCATTCAGCGTCAATGTCGCGAAGATCGCCACCAGAATGGCGGGCGTGATCGCCACGATCGAAAACAGCGCCACAATGCGGATATGAAGCTGAGCCGCCGCCCGGCCGCGCCGGCGCGCTTTCAGAAGCTGATTGACCTCCCGCCCGATCAGGAAAACCATGGCGAGGACGAACAGCGAGTTGGCCGCGACCAGCGCGATCACGACCTTGCCGGTTGGCTTGATCGGCGTCAGCCCAAGCAGGATGAACAGCGACAAAAAGGCGGTGATCAGAGCGCCGCTGACAACGAACATGCCGGGCGATCTAAGAATAGCCCGCGCGCCGCCGCGCCCATAGGGCGCGCCATCGTGGGTCCCCTCCTGATGGACGGAATGCGTATCCGCCGCGCTGCCTTGTGCAGTCATCATCGCCCTTCTTGTCAGGTCAGGCGCACCGTCATACGCCGACCATGGAGCGGGTGAACGCGGCCTGTCAAACCGACTCGCGCTTTCCCCTTATGAGGAGGATATGCAACAGATTGTGGCACAAATGCAACGGAAAGCTGCAACAGAAGTCCGGTAAGCTCAGGAACTGCGGGAACTGCGATAGACCGAAACGCCCAGTTCGCGGATCTTTTTGCGCAGCGTATTGCGGTTGAGGCCGAGAAGATCGGCGGCCCGGATCTGGTTGCCGCGGGTCGCCGTCAGCGCCGCCAGGATCAGCGGATATTCGACCTCGTTGAGCACCCGCTCGTAAAGGCCCGACGGCGGCAGGCCGTCGCCGAATCCGGCGAAATAGGTGCGCATGTTCTCCTCCACCGCCTGGGCGATGGTCGGCATGCCGTTTCTGACCGTTGCGCCCTCCGCGGGCGCTTCCGGCTGATCGGCTTGCAATTCCTGTTCCACGATCTCGCGGGTGATCACTTCCTGCGGATAGAGCGCCATCAGGCGGCGAACGAGATTCTCAAGTTCGCGGACATTGCCCGGCCAGCCATAGGATTTCATCGCGTCCAGCGCCTGCTGCTCGAAGCGCTTGCCGCCCAAGCCCTCGACCTCGCCCTCATTGACGAAATGGCGCACCAGATCGCCGATATCCTCAGCCCGTTCGCGCAGCGGTGGCAGGCGCAGCGGCACAACGTTGAGTCGGTAATAGAGGTCTTCGCGGAACAGGCCCTGATTGATCGACTGCTTCAGGTCCTTGTTGGTGGCGGCCACGATCCGGACATCGGTGCGGATCGGCGTGCGCCCGCCGACGGTGGTGTATTCGCCCTGCTGGAGTACGCGCAAAAGCCTTGTTTGCGCATCCATCGGCATGTCGCCGATCTCGTCCAGAAACAGCGTGCCGCCCTCGGCCTGTTCGAACCGGCCGGAAGACCGGGTCTGCGCGCCGGTGAAGGCGCCCTTCTCATGGCCGAAAAGCTCAGACTCGATCAGGTCGCGCGGAATGGCCGCCATGTTGATCGCCACGAACGGGCCATTGCGACGCTTGCCGTAATCATGCAGCGCGCGGGCCACCAGTTCCTTGCCGGTGCCGGATTCGCCGGTGATCATCAGCGTCAAATCGGTCTGCATCAGGCGGGCGAGGACGCGGTAGATTTCCTGCATCGCGGCGGACCGACCCACCAGCGGCATGCCGTCCTGCATGTCATCGCCGAGCGGCGCCGGCTTGCGCTTCGGCTCCGACAGCGCGCGGCCAACGATCGCGATCAGTTCCGTCAGGTCGAAGGGTTTCGGGAGATAGTCGTAGGCGCCCTTTTCCGAGGCGCGCACCGCCGTCATGAAGGTATTCTGCGCGCTCATGACGATGACCGGCAGTTCCGGCCGCGACTTCTTGATGCGCGGCAACAGGTCGAAGGCGTTTTCGTCCGGCATCACCACGTCGGTCAGCACCAGATCGCCTTCCCCGGCGGAAACCCAGCGCCACAGCGTGGCGGCGTTAGAGGTGATGCGGACGTCATAACCGGCCCGGCTCAGCGCCTGGTTCAGCACGGTGCGGATCGCCGCGTCGTCATCGGCAACAAGGATCGTAGCTGTCATGTCATGTATCCATATTCGGGCTGGCCATTTCCGGCGGCAGCGGCAATACATCTTTCGAGACCGGCATGAGAATGCGGAATGTCGTACGGCCGTTCATGTTCTCGCATTCGATGATGCCGCCGTGACCGCCGATGATCTTGGCGACCAGCGCGAGGCCGAGGCCGGTGCCGTTCGGCTTGGTGGTGATGAACGGATCGAACAGATGCGGCATCAGGTCGGCCGGCACACCGGGACCATTGTCCTGCACGCAGAATTCCAGCGGCAGCGATATCTTCTCCCTTGTGCCTGCGACCGACATGCGGATGCCGGGGCGGTAGGCCGAGGTCAGGGTGATCTCGCCATCGGGCTTGTCGCCGACGGCCTCGCACGCATTCTTGACCAGATTGAGAAACACCTGAACCATCTGGTCGCGATTGGCAAAGACCTGCGGCAGCGACGGGTCGTATTCCTCGGTGATCTTGATGTCGCGGGCAAAACCGGCCTTGGCCACCGCCTTCACATGGTCGAGCACGGAGTGGATGTTGAGCGGAACGCGGTCGATCGGCCGCTCGTCGGAAAACACCTCCATCCGGTCGACCAGCGAAACGATCCGGTCCGACTCATCGCAGATCAGCCGCGTCAGCGCCCGGTCGTCGTCGCTGGCATTGGTTTCCAGAAGCTGGGCCGCGCCACGAATACCGGAGAGCGGGTTCTTGATCTCATGGGCAAGCATCGAGGCAAGCCCGGTGACCGAGCGGGCCGCGGCGCGATGCACCAGTTGCCGGTCGATCTTGTCGGCCATGGAGCGGACCTGGAAGACGAGAACCACGCCGCCTTCTTCGCCCACCGGCGCAACATAGATGTCCACCAGCTTGTCCTGGCCAAGACGCGGCGACGACAGGTCGACGCGATATTCGTTGACCGGCGCGCGGCGTTCGCGCACCTGGGCGATCAGCGCCAGAAGCGGGCTGTCGAAGGGAATGAAATCGGACAGCGTCTTGCGCGACAGGTGTGATGCACTCGCCCCGAAGAACACCTCCGCTTCCCAGTTGGTATAGGAGATGCGGCCGTCCTGCTCGATCAGCACGACGGGGTTTTGAATGGCGTTCAAAACCTGCAGAGCGACGGCCTCCGCGCCGAGGCGCTGTCTGCCATTGCCGATAACGGAATTCATGCCGCTTTCCTTTCGGGCGATGCATATTCGAAGATGGCGGCAAGCTGCGCTGACACGAAATCCGGGTCGTCGGCGGTCATGATCGAGGACCGCGCCTCCGCGCCGACGCCGGGCGCAAGCCGCTCAAGGTACCAGCCGAGATGTTTGCGCGCATGACGGACGCCGACTTCAGGACCGTAGAAGCCGATCATGGCCTGATAATGCGCGATCGCGATCCGCGCCTTTTCGTCAAAAGCGGGTTCGGCCCGTCCCGCCAGATAGCCGGCATGCCAGGGACGGCCCTGACACGAGCGGCCGACCATCACGGCCGTGATGCCGGGTCGCGACAGCAGATAGGCGGCATCTTCCCGGCTCTCGATATCGCCATTGGCGATGAAGGGCAGGGAGACGACCTCGGCAACGCGCTCGATCGCCTGCCAGTCGGCTTCGCCCTTGTAGAACTGCATGCGGGTGCGGCCATGCACTGTGACCGCCTGAACGCCCGCCTCTTCCGCGCGCCGCGCCAGATAGGGCGCGTTGATGCTGTCATGGTCCCAGCCGAGCCGCATCTTGACGGTGACCGGCACCTTTACCGCGCCGACGGTCGCCTCGATGATTTCGAGCGCCCGCTCGGGCTCGCGCATCAGCGCCGAGCCGGTATAGCCGCCGACCACCTTCTTGGCCGGGCAGCCCATGTTGATATCGATGATATCGGCGCCGTTCGCTTCGGCGATCCGCGCCGCTTCCGCCATGTAATGCGGATCGCGCCCGGCAAGCTGCACCATATGCGGCTTCAGCCCCGCCCCGCGCAGCCGAACCCAGCTCTCGGCGGTATTGAACGTCAGTTCGCGGCTTGCGATCATCTCCGTCACCACAAGCCCCGCGCCGTGCCGCCACGCAAGCGCGCGAAACGGCAGATCGGTGACGCCCGACATCGGCGCGAGAATCACGCGGTTGCGGATCTCGATCGGGCCGATCCGAAAAGAATCTGATGGTTTGCGGTGAGGCAAATGGCTATCTTTCATGCAGCACATCACTTTGCCCTATTTTTAGACAAGACGCCATTCCTTGCCAAGCACTTTCGCTGGCGCCTTATAAAATTTAGGCAAATGCTGGAAAATTGGGTCAATCCGGGTAAGTTCCGGCCAACAGGAATCAACACGCAGGTTCTAGCCGAACATGGCAGCGGGTGAAAGCTACAATCCAGGGGTGGTCGTGGTTGCCGCCGGGCGCGGCGAACGCGCCGGCGCGCCCGAGGAAGGGCCGAAACAATATCGGCTGATCGGCGGCATGCCGGTGATTGCCCACACCTTGCGCGAATTTGCCGCATGGGGACGCGCGACGGCCGGCATCGTGGTTGTCATTCATCCGGATGACGAGGCCCTTTTTGCCGATGCGCTGTCTCACCTGACAAACCAGGTCGGCATCCGTTTCGTCCACGGCGGCGCGACGCGCCAGCAATCGGTCCTCAACGGCCTTGCGGCGCTCGCGGCGAACGCACCCAGCCACGTGCTGATCCATGACGCGGTGCGGCCCTTCTTCGATGCTGCTCTGCTTGAGCGGGTGTCCGATGCGCTCAATGCCGGCCACGCCGCCGTCCTTCCGGCTGTGGCCGTGGCCGATACGCTGAAGAAGGCGGATAGTGACGGCAATGTCGGCGTAACCGTATCGCGCTCCGGCCTCTACGCCGCACAGACCCCGCAGGCCTTCAGCTTTCCGGTTATTTATGACGCCCACCGCAAGGCGGCCGCTGAAGGTCGCACCGATTTCACCGATGACGCCGGCATCGCCGAATGGGCCGGTCTCGCGGTGCGGCTGGTGGACGGGCTCGCCGACAATGTGAAACTGACATACAAGAGAGAGATCGCCATGGCCGACGAGAAGCTGTCACGCCCCCCGATCGCCGATATCCGCACCGGCAATGGCTACGACGTCCATCAACTGGTGCCCGGCGACGGCGTCACGCTGTGCGGCATCAAGATCCCGCATGACATGGCGCTTTCCGGTCATTCCGACGCCGATGTGGCCTTCCACGCGCTGACCGACGCCCTGCTCGCGACCTGCGGCGAAGGCGATATCGGCGACCACTTCCCGCCATCCGACCCGCAGTGGAAGGGCGCCGCCTCGCATATCTTCCTTGCCCATGCGGCAAAGATCGTACGCGAACATGGCGGCGTGATCCTCAACGCCGACGTTACCCTGATCGCCGAAGCGCCGAAGGTCGGACCGCATCGCCTCGCCATGCGCGAAAATATCGCAGCCTGCCTCGGCATTGATCTCGCCCGCTGCTCGGTGAAGGCCACGACCAACGAGACCATCGGCTTCGTCGGCCGCCGCGAAGGCATCGCGGCGATTGCCACGGCCAGCGTGAACTATGGAAATATGACATGATCGACGCCGATATCGCCGAACGCGCCCGTACCCTGATCGAACATTGCAAGGCCGCCGGCCTCACCATCGCCACCGCCGAATCCTGCACCGGTGGGCTGGTGGTCGCAGCACTCACGGATATCGCCGGCTCTTCGGCGGTCGTCGATCGTGGCTACATCACCTATTCCAACGAAGCGAAGATGGAGATGCTCGGCGTCAGCGCCCGCACGCTCGAAGCCCATGGCGCGGTTTCGCGCGAGACCGCGCTGCAGATGTCGGCGGGCGCGCTGCTGCGCTCCGGCGCCGATCTGGCGGTCGCGGTCACCGGCATTGCCGGCCCCTCCGGCGGCAGCGCGGACAAGCCGGTCGGTCTCGTTCATCTCGCGGCGCGCGATCGCCGCGGACACCTGCACCATATCGAAAGCCGCTATGGCGATATCGGCCGCCACGGCATCCGGCTTGCCACCGTGCAGACGGCGCTCGGCATGCTGGAAGGTCTGATTCAGGCGTAGATTTCGTCCGCCCGCGCCTCGAAGGCCTCGGAGAACTTGCGGAATGCCCGCTCGAACATCGAGCCCATCATTGCGCCCAGAATCCGGTTCTTGAATTCGTAATTGATGTAGAACTGGATCGCGCAGGCGCCCTCGCCTTCCGGCTCGAACCGCCAGCGATTGTCGAGAAAGCGGAACGGCCCATCGACATAGCTGACATCGATCTTGCGCTCGGCCTGATTGAGAAGCACCTGGGTGGTGAAGCTCTCGCGGATGCCCTTGTAGCCAACGGTCATGTCGGCGATCAGCAGCGTCTTGCCGTCCTTTTCGCGCGAGGAGCGCACGGTCAGCGCCTCGCACAGCGGCAGGAATTCGGGATAGCGTTCAACGTCGGCAACCAGATCGAACATGCGATCGGCGGAATGGCTGACGTGGCGGGTTGTCTTGAACTCTGGCATGATGTTTCAGCTAATGCGCCGGGAAGAAAATGGCAAGTGCAACGGATCGCCGGTGCGCAATTTCGCGTCTGCCGGTGGATTTCGCGCCCGCCACACGCTTGCCCCTTGCAAATTGCGCCGCATACCGGATAATCCATGTCGTATCGCGCTGGGAGAAGCCACGTCACTGTGGTGCCGAAGGAGCAACCGCCCCGGAAACTCTCAGGCAAAAGGACCAGCGCGAGGTTCTGAACTCTGGAGACGAGGTCGCGGTTCGCTGTGGCTGGCCGAAGGGATAATAATCTCAGGCACATGGGACAGAGGGGGCTCATTCGCTTTGGCGTTCTTTGGAACGTCGACCCTTGAGCCGGCGTTTTTCATGAAAGACGCAATCCGGAGGCAATCTCTTGGTCTCGCAAGAACCGCTGAAACAAACCCCGCTTCACGCGCTTCATCTGGAGCTTGGCGCCCGCATGGTGCCATTCGCCGGCTACGACATGCCGGTGCAATATCCGATGGGCGTTCTCAAAGAACATCTCCACACCCGGCAAAAGGCCGGCCTTTTCGATGTCTCGCATATGGGACAGGTGTGGCTGAAGCCGATTTCCGGCAATCTCGCCGATGCGGCGCTGGCGCTCGAAAAACTGGTGCCGGTGGATATCGCCGGGCTGAAACCCGGCCGCCAGCGCTATGCCTTCTTCACCAATGAGGACGGCGGCATTCTGGACGATCTGATGGTCGCAAACCGCGGCGACCATCTTCTGGTTATCGTCAACGCCGCCTGCAAGCATGCCGATCTCGCCCATATGAAGGCGCATCTTTCCGACCTCTGCAATGTCGAGGCTTTCTTCGAGGAAAAGGCGCTGCTGGCGCTGCAGGGCCCGAAGGCGGAAGCCGTGCTCTCGCCGCTCTGCCCTTCCGTTGCCGAGATGAAATTCATGGATGTGCGCGCATGCGAAGTCCTCGGCTTCACCTGCGTCATCTCCCGCTCCGGCTATACCGGCGAGGACGGGTTCGAGATTTCCGTGCCGGCCGACAATGCCGAGGAACTCGCCCGCGCGCTGCTGGCGCACGAGGATTGCGAGGCGATCGGCCTTGGCGCGCGCGATTCGCTCAGGCTCGAAGCCGGGCTCTGCCTCTATGGCAACGACATCGACGAGACCACCACGCCGGTCGAGGCGGCGCTTGTCTGGGCCATCCAGAAGGCCCGCCGGCCGGGCGGGATCCGCGGCGGCGGTTTTCCCGGCCAGGAGCGCATCTTCCGCCAGCTCGAGGACGGCGTGCGCCGTAAACGCGTCGGCCTTAAGCCCGAGGGCCGCGCCCCGGTGCGCGCGCCGGCGAAGCTGTTTGCCGATGACGCTGGCCAGCACGAGATCGGCCACGTCACCTCCGGCGGCTTCGGTCCTTCCGCTGAAAGCCCGGTCGCCATGGGCTACGTGTCCGCAGAACACGCCGCCGCCGGCACCACGATTTTCGCCGAGGTGCGGGGCAAATACCTGCCCGTCACCATCGCCGACATGCCTTTCGTCACACCCACCTACAAGCGCTAATCAGCGGGAACAGCAGAAATGACCATCAAATTTACCGAAGAACATGAGTGGCTGAAGATCGAGGGCGATGTCGCCACCGTGGGCATCACTCAGCATGCCGCCGAACAGCTCGGCGACCTCGTTTTCGTCGAACTGCCCGAGGTGGGTGCGACTTTTTCCAAGAATGACGACGCGGCGACCGTCGAATCGGTCAAGGCCGCTTCCGATGTCTTTTGTCCGCTCGATGGCGAGATCACCGAGGTCAACCAGGCGATCGTCGACAATCCGGAACTGGTCAACTCCGCGCCGATGGGCGATGGCTGGTTCTTCAAGCTGAAGCTCGCCAACACTGCCGATGCCGACGCGCTGATGGACGAAGCCGCCTACAAGGAGTTCATCGCCTGATGACGACCCCTGCGGAATTCCAGTTCACCGACTACCAGCCCTATGACTTCGCCAACCGCCGCCATATCGGCCCCTCGCCCGCCGAGATGGAGGCGATGCTGGAGGCGATCGGCTATGACAGTCTCGACGCGCTGATCGACGCCACCGTGCCCGCCGGCATCCGCCAGAAGACGCCGCTCGCCTGGGGCCCCGCCATGACCGAGCGCGAGGCGCTCGACAAGCTGCGCGAGACCGCCAACAAGAACAAGCCGCTCATCTCGATGATCGGCCAAGGCTACAACGCCACCATCACGCCGCCGGTGATCCAGCGCAATATTCTGGAAAACCCGGCCTGGTACACCGCCTACACGCCCTATCAGCCGGAAATCTCGCAAGGGAGGCTGGAAGCGCTCCTGAACTTCCAGACGATGATGGCCGACCTGACGGGCCTCGACATCGCCAATTCTTCGCTGCTCGACGAGGCGACGGCGGCGGCCGAAGCCATGGCGATGGCGAACCGCGTGGCGAAATCCAAGGCCACTGCCTTCTTCGTCGACGAGAACTGCCACCCGCAGACCATTGCCCTGATCAAGACCCGCGCCGAACCGCTCGGCTGGGAGGTGATCGTCGGCGATCCCTTCAAGGACCTCGCGCCCGACGCCGTGTTCGGCGCGATCTTCCAGTATCCCGGCACCTATGGCCATGTGCATGATTTCACCGGCGTGATCGCCGATCTCCATGCCGCAAACGCCATCGCCACCATCGCCGCCGATCCGCTGGCCCTCACGCTCCTGAAATCACCGGGCGAGATGGATGCCGATATCGCCATCGGTTCCTCGCAGCGCTTCGGCGTGCCGCTCGGCTATGGCGGCCCGCATGCGGCCTATATGGCGGTCAAGGACACCTACAAGCGCTCGATGCCCGGCCGCCTCGTCGGCGTGTCGGTGGATAGCCGCGGCAACCGCGCCTATCGTCTGGCGTTGCAGACCCGCGAACAGCACATCCGCCGCGAAAAGGCGACGTCGAACATCTGCACCGCCCAGGTGCTGCTCGCCGTCATGGCCTCGATGTATGGCGTGTTCCACGGCCCGGACGGGCTGAAGGCAATTGCCCAGCAGGTCCACCGCAAGGGCGTGCTGCTCGCCAAGGGCCTCGAGGCGCTCGGCTTCGCGGTGGAGCCGGAAACCTTCTTCGACACGGTCACGGTCGAGGTCGGCGCGTTCCAGAGCCTGATCATGAAGAACGCGGTCGAAAACGGCGTCAACCTCAGGAAGGTCGGCGACACGAAGATCGGCATTTCCGTCAACGAGCGCACGCGGCCGGCCCATGTCGAAGCCGTCTGGGATGCCTTTGGCGGCAAATTCTCGATTGCCGAATTCGAGGCCGATTACCGCCTGCCGCAAAGCCTTTTGCGAACAAGCGCTTACATGACGCATCCGATCTTCCACATGAACCGCGCCGAAAGCGAGATGACCCGCTATATGCGCCGCCTCGCCGACCGCGATCTCGCGCTCGACCGGTCGATGATCCCGCTCGGTTCCTGCACGATGAAGCTCAACGCGACGGCGGAAATGCTGCCGATCACCTGGCCGGAATTCGCCGACATTCACCCCTTCGCGCCGGAAAGCCAGACGGCCGGCTACCGCGAGATGATCGCCGACCTGTCGGAAAAGCTCTGCCAGATCACCGGCTATGACGCCTTCTCGATGCAGCCGAATTCGGGCGCGCAGGGCGAATATGCCGGGCTTCTGACGATCCGCCGCTATCACCGCGCCAATGGCGAGGCCCACCGCAACATCTGCCTGATCCCGACCTCGGCCCACGGCACCAACCCGGCCTCCGCGCAGCTTGCCGGCATGAAGGTGGTGCCGGTGAAATCGCGCGACAATGGCGATATCGACATCGACGATTTCCGCGCCAAGGCCGAGCAGCATGGCGAAAACCTTGCCGCCTGCATGATCACCTACCCCTCCACCCATGGCGTGTTCGAGGAGACGGTGACCGAGGTCTGCGCGATCACCCACGCCCATGGCGGCCAGGTCTATCTCGACGGCGCCAATATGAACGCGATGGTGGGTCTTTCCCGGCCGGGCGATATCGGCTCGGATGTCAGCCATCTGAACCTGCACAAGACCTTCTGCATACCGCACGGCGGCGGCGGTCCGGGCATGGGGCCGATCGGCGTCAAGGCGCATCTGGCGCCGCACCTGCCGGGCAATCCGGCGACGGACCGGACAAGCGGCGCGGTCTCGGCCGCCCCGTTCGGCTCACCGTCGATCCTGCCGATCTCCTGGAGCTACTGCCTGATGATGGGCGGCGAAGGGCTGACGCAGGCAACCCGCGTGGCGATCCTCAACGCCAACTATATCGCGGCCCGGCTGAAGGGGTCCTACACGGTGCTCTACAAGTCGGACAAGGGCCGCGTGGCGCATGAATGCATCATCGACACGCGCCCGCTGAAGGATAGCGCCGACGTCTCCGTCGACGACATCGCCAAGCGCCTGATCGATTGCGGCTTCCACGCGCCCACGATGAGCTTCCCCGTCCCCGGCACGCTGATGATCGAGCCGACGGAATCGGAGACCAAGGCCGAGCTCGATCGTTTCTGCGACGCCCTGATCGCGATCCGCGCCGAGATCACCGATATCGAGGAAGGCCGCGCCGACCGGGACGACAACCCGCTGAAGAACGCCCCGCACACGGTGGAAGATCTCGTCGGCGAATGGACCCATTCGTACTCCCGCGAACAAGCCTGCTTCCCCCCCGGCGCCTTCCGCGTCGACAAATACTGGCCGCCGGTCAACCGCGTGGACAATGTCTATGGGGATCGGAATCTGGTGTGCGCCTGCCCACCGATGAGCGAGTATGCGGAGGCGGCGGAGTAGCGGCGAACGACAACGCTAAACGGAAATTGAGGCCGGCGGAAACGCCGGCCTTCGTTTTGCGGAAAGCCTCGCAACGCTTTCTGCGTCATCCTCGGGCTTGACCCGAGGATCCAATCACATCTGTCGCGAGAGGAGCTTGCGGTTGAATTGAGGTACTTACGCAACGCCGCCCGCGCTTTTCGTGGGGAAAGGTGCTTAGATCCTCGGGTCAAGCCCGAGGATGACGCAGAGTATAAGTGGCCTGATAAACGAAAGCCTATAGGCCGAAAGCCCAGGCCGGCGGGGCCCACCCCAACTCGAGCGAATAGGCCGACTTTACCGCGCCTTCCGTGTCAACCAGTACTGGACGCTGGTGAGCCGGTTCTCATACTCAGGCGTGCCGTTAACAAAACGACGTCTCAGTCAGCAACTCGTCGAGATCTTCTGCAGCAAGCTCATCGATCCATCTCAAAGAGAGCTTCATCTCACCGTCAATAGGACCAACTGGAGATAAAGCAATTCCGATCTGGCCACCGGTTGGCACACCAAATCTTTCTCGCAACGTCAGAATACGTTTCGCACTCAACCCAGCGGGCCTAATCCGCAACTCTGTTCCTCTGATTTGAATTTGTTGGAAAGCTTCATTCCATTCGTCGAGGGTACGCCACAGTGAAATACCCTCATCGAACGAATTAATGTATCGGCGCATCTGTGCGGACCACTGCGCTCCACGAGCAAGAAGTTTATCCTTTTTCAGCTTTACAGAGATGCTTACCTCCCCCGGAGAATCAGCGAAAAGTTCAATGGCCAAGGGGGGCATGTCAACGTGCTGAATGTAATTGCGAAGCCCATAGATCAGTTCATAGCTTCTGTTTTTGCGCTCGACTTCCCCTATGAAACTGCGCCAATTAATCCAACCCTCCGAATCCCGCCCTAGCTCTGTCTTAAGATGGGTTTCTTGGTGTTCGAGATATGAACGAAACGACGCGCACAAGTTCAATAATTTCCGCGAGATTTCCGCCATGCCTCTATCAAAAGAAATTGTGTAACTACCCTGCGCCTTTAAATAGGTGTTTCCGATGTTGACGAACTCTTCTAATAGATCATCGCGGTTGGCAACAACTGCTCGAACTATATGTAGCGAAGAGGCAGCACTATTGACCTGCCTGATATCTGTCTCCAATTCTTCACTTTCGATATAAGACAGTTCCGCTACAAAATTTATCGAATTTTCTATCTCCTCCATTCCGTTATTGTGTTCACGGATACTATATGCATGAACCAACGCGTACCTTGTCTCATCGGCCATTTTCTCTCCACACGAAGAAAAGTCGCTATGTTAGGCGAGGCGTACCTCAAGGCACCAAAAACTCAAACGGCGCCGCCGCCTTCATCAGCCCCGCGACATCCCCGCCCGGCAATGCCGGATCGTTCAGTCCCAGCGTCTTCGCCGGAGCCCCCTCGGAGAGATCGAAATCCGCAAGATCGACCCAGAACACCGAGGGGTTGATGACGGAGTCGAAATAGTAGCGGCGGTGGTCGTGTTCGGCGACGGTGCGCCAGAGGGTGGAGGCGATGTTGGGTTTTTCGGGGTCGGACATGCCGAGCGGGGTCGAGATCGCGCGCACCTGCGAGAACACGGAGGCGAGTGCGGCGCGGCGGTCCTTGAGCGGCGTTGCGGATTTCAGGTTATAGCTGGCGCGGGCGAAGCGGTCGGCGGCGTTCACCGTGCCGGGCAGAAAGCTCTTGCCGCCGACGAGGTTCCAGTAGCCGTTGATGGCAAGCTGCTGGTCATAGGTCGGCGAATTGGTCATCACCTTGTAGTCGCGGCTGTGATGGATGGTAAGCTTGCCGCCGACGAATTCGAAGATCGCGCTGTCGCCGGAGGCATCGGAGAGCGCTAAATGCACGGTCGCCGGCGCGCCGTTCGGCGCCTCGCCGGTGATCACCGTCAGCGGGTCGTCGGCCATGGCCTCGGCTGCTTCCGCGACGGTCGCGAAATTGTCGAGCATGTATTGCAGCCAGGCGCCGACCGAGATCAGCGGCTTGCCCCGCGCGGCCGGATCACCATAGGACGATTCGACCAGATAGAGCATGTTGCCGGCAAGGCCCGCCTCGTTCATGCCGTCGGAGGTGGCGAGGTTATAGATCGCGACGATCACCGAGCCGTATTTCGAGGTCCATGTCGCAGACCCCTCGCCCACCCCGCCATCGCGGGCAAGCCCGCGCGGAAACACCCAGAGATCGGATTGCATGGTCACATCGCGCCAGTCCATCGAGCGGCCGGTGATGTAGGTTGCGTTTCCGGTCTCGTAGAAAATCCGCGTGCACATGATCTGTCCTCCATCGCACCTGTTATCGTTGGCGAAGGCTAACCCGGCAGCGGGCCGTGGACAATCAAAATCGGTTCAGAACCGGCTGTGCTTCGCCACCAGCTTGGCGAGGATCGGCCCGAGCGCCATCACGAAGAAGAACCGCGCGATCTGCATCGACATCACGAAGGCGACGTCGACATCGGTGGAGGCGGAGATGATGGCGATCGAATCCGCGCCGCCCGGGCTGGTGGCGAGATAGGCCGACAGCGGATCGATGCCCGTGAGCCAGACGAGGAGCGCCGCCAGCACGCCGCAGATCGCGACCAGCGCGAGGATCGAGGCGATGACGCGCGGCATGGCGCGGCCGGCATCGACGATCACGGCGCGGTCGAACCGCGCGCCGATGCCCCAGCCGAGCGTGGCATAGGCGATGGCGAGCAGGATCTGCGGCAGTTCGATCTCGATCAGGCCCGTTACGTTCAACACCGAGCCGGCGATCACCGTCGCCAGCATCGGTCCCGCCGGCAGCTTCAGCCACCGGCCGAAGAACACGCCGATCAGGATCAGGGCAAGCGTCTGGGCAAGCGGCCCCCATGCCGGCTCAGCGAACCAGGTGACCGGCACGGCGGTTTCCGCGGCACCCCCGGTCCAGAATCGCGCAAAGGTGGCGGCCACCAGGGTGACGATAACGACGCGGGTATATTGCATGAAGGCGACCAGTCGCATGTCGGCTCCGAACGAGGCGGACATCAGCGTCATCACGCTCGCAGCGCCGGGAAACGCGCCCCAGATCGCCGTCGTGCCGGGCAGCACCTGATATCGCGCCAGAACCCAGCCGATCGCGATGCTGGCGAACACCACCGAGAGCACGCCGGCGACGAAGATCATCCAGTCGGCGGCGATTTCCTGCAGCACCGGCCATGTCATGGTCCGCGCGATCAGGCAGCCGAGCACGCCCTGCGCCAGGTTGAACGGCAGGCGCGGCATGGTGATCCGCCGCCCGGAAAACACGATCAGGATCGACGCCAGCATCGGGCCGAGCAGCAGCGAGGCCGGCAGCGCCACGAGCTGCATCACGATCACGAGAAGGATGGAGAGCACCAGAAGCGGAAGCCAGATGCGCAGAAGCTGTCTTTTCCCGCCGTCAGCGGAGGCCGGTTCTTCCGGCTCTTCTGCGGAATTCATCGTGCGGACAATCCTGTAACGCCGGATCGCCCGCAGCCGCGGGACGACGCTGCGTCATGCCCCGGCCGGCGGGTCCGATCCATTCAACATGGCTGATCTTTCCCGTCACCGGGAATCGGCTCCCGTTCCTCTATACGCGGCGGCGGCGGGCAAGCGCAATCGCCTCACATCGCGCAGTTCTTCCGGCGCATGGCGATGTCCAGCGCGTTGACGCGGCCCTTGGCATAGGCGATCGCGGTTTCCTGGTTCTTGATGTTCTGGTCTTCGGACATGCTGCCGAGGCTTGCGCCGAACATGCGCACGTCGCCGACGATCTCGCTGTCCTGCTCTTGCGAAAGGTCCTTCAGCTTCGCGTTCTCGTCCTCGTATTGGCTGAGCAGCGTCTCGCAGTTCGCGCCGGCGAATTCCTCGGGCGAAACCGGAATCGCACCGATCGAATCGGCGCGCTGGGTGCAGGCGGCAAGCGTGGCGGCAAGGGCGATGACGGTGAGAGCGGAGCGCATGAAGGTGACCTTTGCGGAAAAATGGGGCGACAGCGTATCAACGCCGGCGCATGCGGCGGGTTCCCGCACCATAGCGGATAAATCCGCTCAGTCGTCATCGAATTTCACGCTGCTGCGGCCATTCGTGAGTTCGCGCACAAGCTCGGCCAGCGCCGCGGCCCCCGCCTCCGGCACGCGCAGATGAAAATCGGCGCCGGTCTCGGTGAAATCGCGGCCGGCGATCACGAGGCCATCAACATCCTGAAGCCGTGACTCCACAAGCGCCAGATCGGAAAAGGCGACCGGCAGCACCCCCGCCGTCATCGCCACGATCGGCAGCTTTTCGGCCAGCCGCAGGCACTCCGCGGCGCTGCCGCCATAGGCTCGCGCCAGTCCGCCCGTGCCGAGCTTCACCCCGCCGAACCAGCGCGATACAAGCACCGCGACGCAATCGATCTCCTGTCCCTCGATCGCCTGAAGGATCGGCTTTCCGGCCGTCCCGCCGGGTTCGCCATCGTCGGAGAAGCGGTAATCGGCGCCGATGCGCCAGGCCCAGCAATTGTGGGTGGCATCGGCGAAGCTGTTCTCGGCGATAAAGGTTTTTGCCGCCGCCTCGTCATCCACCGGGGCGGCAATCGTGGCAAAACGGCTTTTCTTGATCTCCCGCTCCGATGTCGCGGGACCTTTGAGCTTGAACATGAGGGTCACCCTTCCGCGCCTTTCAAACGGCACGGCAAGGGCGAAGTCAAGCCGGGCGGCTGGTCAGCTTCAGCGTCGCGAAACTGGCGACAAGCCCGGTCAGACCGGTGGCAAACGCGCCCCAGGCCATATCGACGAACACCACGGTCCACGACCAGCCTGCAAGCGTCGCCATATTGGTGAGATCGTAGGTGCCATAGGCCATCAGCCCGAAAACCGCGCCGGTCGTCAGCCCCTTTAGCGCAGAACCGGCTTTCACTCCAGGGAGAACGGCGAAATAGAAGATGCCGATCAGATACATGAAATAAAAGCTCAGGCCGGCGGTCCAGTTGGGCGACGGCAGCAGCAGCGGCCCGATCTCGGACTGGTAGAACGGGAAGGCGATCGTGCCGAGCCAGATGAAATCCAGCAGGGAAAAGCAGATGGCCGTGGCCACGAAAGCCGTCAGGGCGCGTTTCATGAGGTCACCTCAGATATCGAGAAGTGGTTGCAACACGCGCATGAACCGGCTCTGGAACCGGAGCGGCGCATCGGTGACGGCAAGGCATATGCATTCGGACTCGGGCCCCACCACCGGTTGGTGGATCGTATCCTCGTCCTCCTCCTCGAAATCGCCGGGCCCGAAAGTCTGACCTTCCGAGGTGAAGCTGCCGTGCAGCACCAGCGTCAGTTCGCGGCCGCCATGGCTGTGCTCGGGCAGCGGCTTTCCGGCATCGACCCGCAGCAGGCGCACCTGAATGCCCTTGTCCTCGGTCTGAAGCAGCGCCTGATGGGCATAGAGCCCCAGGCGTCGCCACGGCACGTCGTCGAAGGTCGCGCCGACATAGGAACGCAGCGGTTCGGGTATCAACGCGGCCCCCGGCGCGGCCGGCGCCGGCTTGGCTGCGGCTTTGACATCCGTTGCCTTCAACCGCGCCTGAAGCGCCGCCCAGGAGGCGTCCTCGGAAATCTTCGCGGTTTCGGGTTCTGCCTCTTCCATGAGGGCGCCGCCGGCGGCCTCCATCAGCCGCAGCCTTGCGCGACAATGCGGGCAAAGCGCCAGATGGGTTGCCACCGCGAGCGACCAGCTCTCCTCAAGGCCGCCCGAGGCATATTCGAGCAGGAGCGCGTCGCTGATATGGTGATGGATGGTGCCTGTCTTCATTGATTTTCCCCAAGCGCGGTTCTTAGCCTGGAAAATGCTGCTCTGATTCTGGATTTGACCGTGCCCAGGGGAAGGTCCAGGCGTTCGGCGATGATACTGTGGGAGACTTCCTCGAAAAACGACATCCGCAGAAGCTCTGCCTGTTCCTCCGGCAGGCCGGAGAGTGCTTCGCGCATCCGCGCGGCATTCTCGTCCTGCTCGAACTGGACGTCGGGCGCTTCCGGTCCGTCCGGCACCAGCGCCGGGTCGTCCGGGTCGAATTCCGGCCGGCGCATCTTTCTCAGGCTGTCGACCCTGACGTTACGCGCGACGGTGAAGATCCAGGCCGAGGCATTGCCGCGGGCGGGATCGAACAGTTCCGCCTTGCGCCAGACCATCATCATGGTCTCCTGCATCAACTCCTCGGCAAGCGCCGGGTCCGAGGCGCGTTTCATCATGTAGCTGCGGATGCGCGGGCCGAAATGGCGAAACAGGCGCTCATAGGCCGCCATGTCCCGCGTCCGTCCGACGCTGACCAGGCAGTGCGACATTTCCTCTACCGATAGTTCGGGCAAACTCCTCACCTTCCCGGTGCGCATCCGTTTTCGCATGGCGCGGCCTGCCGCCCCTTTTCGGGGCGCCGCAGGGATCGGACCGGTGACCGGCATGGGGCAAGCGCTTTCAAGCATACCGGCTATTACGGCCGCGGTTTCCGTCCGGATTACAGGTTCCGATAAATTTTGCGCCTTTTCAATCCATCACGCGGGTCGTCGCGTAAATCATGGTGAACAACAAGGCGGAAACAACACGATGCACCACCCCCAGGAAAACGCTTACAGAAAGCTTCGCGCCGACAGGAAGGTCGCGGTCATCGGCTCCGGCATTTCCGGGCTCTCCGCCGCCTGGCTCTTGAGCCGGTCCTGCCATGTGACGCTGTTCGAGGCTGACGACCGGCCGGGCGGACATTCAAACACCGCCGATGTCGCCGTCGGCGATCGCACGATCCCGGTCGATACCGGCTTTATCGTTTATAACGAGCGCAATTATCCGAATCTGACGGCGATGTTCTCCTATCTCGGCGTCGAGACCGAGGCTTCCGAGATGTCGTTTTCGGCGTCGTTGGATAATGGCGCATTCGAATATGGCGGCAGCAATATCGCGACGCTGTTGGCGCAGAAGTCGAACATATTGCGCTTCAGCTTCTGGCGGATGGTCTACGATATTTTCCGGTTCTACCGCCATGCGCCCGCAGCCGCCAGATCGGAAGCCGACCAGGATCTGACCCTCGGGGATTATCTCGACGCGCGCGGCTATTCCAAGCGGTTCGTGCGCGACCATATCCTGCCCATGGGCGCCGCGATCTGGTCGACGACGCCGGAGCAGATGCGCGCCTATCCGCTCGCAGCTTTCACCCGCTTCTTCGAAAGCCACGGTCTGTTGACGCTGGTAGACCGCCCGCAATGGCGCACCGTCACGGGCGGCAGCCGTTCCTATGTCACAAGGATGCTGGAGCAGATCAGCGGCCCGGTGCGCCTCAACACGCCGGTTGAACGCATCGTGCGGGACGACAGCGGGGTAAGGCTGGTTGCCGGCGGCACGGAGCAACGTTTCGATGCGGTGGTTGTCGCAACCCATGGCGATCAGGCGCTGAGACTGCTCGACAATCCCGCGGAGGAAGAGCGAAACCTTCTTTCCGCCTTCCGCTACACCACGAATGAAGCCTGGCTCCACAGCGACGAGCGCCTGATGCCGGCCCATCGCAAGGTCTGGTCGAGCTGGAATTATCTCGAGCGTCGCGATCGCGGTACGCCAAACCTTTGCGTCACCTACTGGATGAACCGGCTGCAGAATATCGATGAGCGCGTGCCGCTGTTCGTCACGCTCAATCCTTGCGAGGAAATCCGGCCCGAACTCGTCCATCAGCGCTATACCTACATGCACCCGCTGTTCGACAAGGCGGCGATCGACGCGCAGCGCGATCTCTGGCGCATTCAGGGCCAGGGCAATGTCTGGTATTGCGGCGCGCATTTTGGCAGCGGGTTTCACGAGGACGGGCTGCAGTCCGGGCTCGCCGCCGCCGAGGCGATCGCAGGCGTCAGGCGCCCCTGGAACGTCGAAGACGAATCCGGCAGGATATTCCTCGAACCGGAGCGCGTGGCCGCCGAATGAGTTTTCGTTCCGCAATCTTCAGGGGCAAGGTCGTCCACCGGCGTAACCGGCCGAAGAAGCATGCGCTTGATTACCGCGTCTTTTCGCTGCTGATCGATCTGGATGAGCTTCCCACCATGGGACGTAAACTGAAGCTCTTCGCCCATAACGGGTTCTCGCTCTTCAGCGTTCATGACCGCGATCACGGCGCGCTTTCCGGCGGCGATCTCAAGACCTGGGCGCTCGGCGAACTGGAAAAGTCCGGTCGCAGCGCCGCGCGCGTCGAGATGCTCTGCTATCCGCGCATTCTCGGCTACGTGTTCAATCCGCTCACGGTCTATTTCTGCTACCGCGAGGATGACCGGCTGACGGCCATTCTCTACGAGGTCTGCAACACCTTCAAGGAACGCTTCACCTACATCATTCCGGTGGATGACGAGGCCCGGCCCATTCGCCAGACAGCGGACAAGCAACTCTACGTCTCGCCCTTTATTCCGATGGAATGCACCTATCATTTCACCATCCAACCGCCGGACGACAAGGTGAAGATCGCCATCAACGAAACGGATGCGGATGGGCCGTTGCTCTATGCCTGTTTCGACGGCCGGCGGGAAGCGTTCGGAGACCGCGCGCTGGCGCGGGCATTTTTTTCCTATCCGCTGATGACCATCAAGATTATTGCCGGTATTCACTACGAGGCATTGCGGTTGATATTGAAAGGCATGCCGGTATTCAGACACCGGCCTTCGGCCCATCGCGTTCAAAGCGCGGTTGCGGGCGGTGCGACAGGGGACAAGAACGATTATGAGCGAGAAGCCTGAACACAAAAGCCATCGCGGTCTCAATCTCTGGCAGCGGCTGATCGCCGGCATGGCCGATCGGATCACCGCCGGTGCGCTTACGCTCACCTTCCCGAACGGCCGGGTCTACAGGACGGAAGGCCGCCGCGACGGACCCGAGGCAGCGATCCGCCTCAGGAACGCCCGGCCGCTGCTGGAGCTCTTGAAGGATGGCGATCTCGGTTTCGCCCGGGCCTATATCGATGGTCACTGGGATACGCCGGATCTGGCCGCCGTGCTCGACCTTGCCATGGCCAATGAGAGCGAACTTTCAAGCGCACTTTCCTCATCCTTCCTGTTCCGCAAGATCAGCCTTCTCAGGCATAAGCTGCGACGCAACAGCAAGTCCGGAAGCCGCCGCAACATCGCCTTCCACTACGATCTCGGCAACGCTTTCTACAAGCTCTGGCTGGACGAGACGATGACCTATTCGAGCGCGCTTTACGAAGGCCGCGATCGCTCGCTTTCGGAGGCCCAGACCGCCAAATACGACCGGATCATCGCAAGGCTGCAGATCGGTCCGGAGGACCGGGTGCTGGAGATCGGCTGCGGCTGGGGCGGGTTTGCCGAACACGCCGCCGCCCGCACCGGCTGTCATGTCACCGGGCTTACGCTTTCAAAGGAGCAGGCGAAATATGCACGCGAGCGGCTTGCCGCCAGCGGTCTTTCAGACAGGACGGATATCCGGCTTGAGGACTATCGCGATTGCAAGGGCACGTTCGACAAGATCGTCTCGATCGAGATGTTCGAGGCGGTCGGCGAGGAAAACTGGCCGGTGTTCTTCAAGACCGTCAACGAGCGCCTGACGCCCGGCGGCACGGCGGTGATCCAGTCGATCGCGATCGAGCATCACCGTCTGGATGACTATCGCCGCAATCCCGATTTCATCCAGGCCTATATCTTCCCGGGCGGCATGCTGCCCTCGATCGAGACCTTCAACAAAGGCGCCGGCAGCGCCGGGCTCGCGGTGAAGGACCTGTTCTCCTTCGGCAAGGACTACGCCCGCACGCTGCTCGAATGGGAACGCCGGTTTCTGGCTGAATGGGATGCGATCCGGCCCCTTGGCTTCGACGACCGGTTTCAGCGGATGTGGCGCTATTACCTCAATTACTGCGCGACCGGCTTCGACGCCGGGCGGATCGACGTGGCGCAGTTCCACCTGATCAAGCCGGCGGTGTGACGGTCGCCGCTCGGCTTCGGAAGAACCGCAGCGCGATGAACGCCGCGAGCGCCGCCGCGCCCGTCGTATTGAGATAGTCGAGGGTCTGCATATCTTCCGGCGAGACGGGCCGGATGGGCGCGCCGATCCGGCCGTAGAGCGCGACAAACAGTATGAAAATCAGGCCAATCAATCCGCGTGAAAGCCATACCTCGCGCGCATGAAAGGCGATGCCGGCCAGCATGATGCAGGCAAAAAGAAAGATCAGCGTGCCACTCTCCCCGCCCAGGACAAAGGCGATGAAGATGGTATCGACGGTTCCTACCGCGACCATACCGAGCCTTGCGGGAAATGACTTGCCGCGGCGCGCAAGCCACCAGACCGCGATGTAAAAAGGCATCGAAAGCGCCGTGAGGAGAGAAATCTGGAAAGCGCTTTCGGTTAGAAACCAGATATAGAGCGGATAGACCGGCTTGTTCAAGGCCAGAACCAGGGCGACAGACCCGCAGGCCTCCGCCAGCGGATCGCGCGCCTTGCTCATGCGTCAGCCTTCTTCGGGATCGGGAAGAAAGCCCTGACGTGTTTCTTGTATGCGCGGAAGGCGTCGCCACGGGAGGATTCCATATGCTTCTCGAGATAGGGGATGCCCGAGATGTAATTGAGCAGCCAGTACATCATGATCGGCGCGAGCAGCGAGACGGCGAAAGGGAAGAAAGCCTGAAACCCCGAGAGCGCCAGGCATGGCCAAGCGCACCACCAAAGCCATTCGAAAAAATAGTTAGGATGGCGCGAATAGCCCCACAAGCCGATATCGCAGACCTTCTTGCCCTCCGGCTTTTCCTTCTTGAACCTGGAAAGCTGCCAGTCGGCCGTGCCCTCGCCCGCAATCGCGATAATCGCGATCGCCAGACCAATGAAGTCGAGGATGCCGGGGAATGGCGCGGGATTGAGGATCGCCGCGTAAATCGAGAGCGCCAGAACGAAGCTCGCGAAAGCCTGGATCATCAGGAACCACCAGAGCCGGAAACTCGCTGAGGAGCCCCATTCCTCTATCAGCGCGGCATAGCGCGGGTCGTCCTTCTTGCCGGCGCTGCGGGTGGTGATGTGCGTTGCCAGCCGCGCGGCCCATAACCCGACCACGACGCCGGCCAGCCATTTGCGCGCCGGGTTGCCGTCAACGGAAAATATGATGACCGAAAGACCGGCGAGGCCGGTCAGAACCGACCAGATCGCGTCGATCCAGCCGCTGTTGCGGGTTATCCGCTGAATCGCCCAGGCCCCGGTCATGCCGATACAAAGGCCCGCCAGGACCAGGATCAGAAGGGTTATCGACATCGTCATCTCCGCGGTAAGTGTGCTTTGTGCATTACTACGGAGGATGACGAGGACCGGATTTGATCAGCCCGGAGAAAGTCCGCGCTGGCGTTCGGAGCGCCGCCGCATGAATTCCAGGAAGGTCAGCAACACCACGGAGAGCGCGACCAGGATCGAAGCGACCGCCAGGATCGTTGGCGATATCTGCTCGCGCAGCCCGGTAAACATCTGCCACGGCAGGGTTTTCTGCGAGGCGGAGCCAAGGAACAGCACCACCACCACCTCATCAAATGAGGTGATGAAGGCAAACAGCGCGCCGGAAATGACGCCGGGCAGGATCAGCGGCATCTGCACCTTGAAGAAGGTGGTCACCGGATTGGCCCCGAGGCTCGCCGCCGCCCGCTCCAGCGAGCGGTCGAAGCCAACCAGCGTTGCCGTAACGGTGATGATCACGAAGGGCGTGCCGAGCACCGCATGCGCCAGCACCACGCCCCAATAGGTCCCCTGAAGGCCGATGCGCGAATAGAAGAAATACATGCCCGCCGCCGAAATGATCAGCGGCACGATCATCGGCGAAATCAGGATCGCCATGATCGCGCCCCGAAACGGCACATGGCTTCGGGCAAGGCCGATCGCGGCCAGCGTACCGAAACCGGTGGCCAGCAGCGTTGCCGCCGGCGCGATCATCACCGAGTTCCTCAGCGCCTGCTGCCAGTCGGGATTGTGGAAGAAATCCTGATAGTGCTTGAACGAGTAGCCTTCCGGATCGAGCGCCAGCATTTTCGGCGTGAAGGTGAAGAAATCCTCCGCGTTGAAGCTGAGCGGAATGATCACCAGGATCGGAAAGATCAGGAAGAAGAAGATCAGGCCGCAGATGACCAGAAAGGCATAGTGCCAGATCTTCTCGAGCGGCGAATCATAGGGCTGGATGGCCATGGTCCCTCTCCTAACCGAGCTTCACATTGTCGATGCCGACGATCTTGTCGTAGAGCACGAACATGAACATCACGACCACCAGAAGCAGCGTGCCAAGTGCCGCCGCGAGCCCCCAGTTGAGCGAACTGGAGATGTGGTAGGCGATCCGGTTCGAGATGAAGATGCCCGAGGTGCCCCCGACCAGTTCCGGCGTGATGTAGTAGCCGATCGACAGGATGAAGACGAGCACCGCGCCGGCGCCGATGCCGGGCACGGACTGCGGGAAATAAATCCGCCAGAACGCCGTCCAGCTCGTGGCGCCAAGGCTGCGGGCGGCGCGCACATAGGTCGGCGAAATCGTCTTCATCACCGAATAGAGCGGCAGGATCATGAACGGCAGCAGGATGTGGGTCATGGCGATGATCGTGCCGGTGGCGTTATTGATCATCACCAGCCGGCCCGCATTGTCGACGATCCCGCTCCACACCAGAAGATCGTTGATGACGCCCTGCTGCTGCAACAGCACCTTCCACGCCGAGGTGCGCACCAGAAGCGAGGTCCAGAACGGCAGCAGCACCAGCACCATCAGAAGATTGGCGCGGCTGAGCGGCAGATGCGACAAGAGATAGGAGATCGGATAGCCGAGCACGAGGCAGGAGCAGGTGATGATGATCGACAGCATCAGCGTGCGGCCGAACAGGAACAGATAGATGCGCTCATTTTCAGGCTTCATGCCGATGCCGTCCGGCCCCATTTCGGCATCGACGGCGTTGAGGAAATAGCCCGGCGTATAGGCCGGGGAATACATCTTAAGGATCGCCCAGGTGTCGAGGTCGCCCCAGTCCTTGTCGGATTCGATCAGCTGTGCCTTGATGTCCGGCGAACCGGGCTCAATGTTGCGCACCGTGCGTCCGGCCTTGCGGAACAGGCTCGACATGCCGGCCTGCTCGTAATTGAGGCGCGAGCCGAGACGGGTGTGGATCTTCTTCTCCACCGCGACCGTCAGATCGTCATAGAGCGCCTCATAGGCCGCCTCGTCCGGCAGTTCGCCCGTGGAAGGGTCCCAGTCCTGAAGCGCCGCGGTGGTCTTCGGCAGGGTATCGGAGACGATATTGTTCTCCACCGAGCGGAACAGCATATCGCCGATCGGCGCGATGAAGGCGACGAGTACGAAGGCCAGCAGAGGCGCTATCAGCAGAAGAGAGCGCATCTTCTCGCGCCTCAACGCCTTTCGCAACGCCTGTTTGAGCGGCTTTCCCTCGCTGGTCAGAATTTGTTGCTCAGCCACGCCGGTCGGTTCCCCTGTTTTTATTCGGTGTGAAGCGGATTGCGCAAAAGGGCCGGATCGCCGGTTTGCGCAATCGGCTCCCTGCCCCGGCGTTCCGGGACAGGGTTGAGTTCATCCGGCAGCACCGGGCGCGTTTTTGACCTTACTGGGCCAGCCAGGCCTGGAACTTCTGTTCCACGTCGTCCTGGTTGTCGGCCCACCACAGGATGTTGTTGACCAGGTAATTACCCATATTGTCCGGGTTGGTCGGCATGTGCGGGCCCATCGGAATGCCGAGCTCGGCATGGTCGCCGACGAGCGGCTGAGACGACGCACGGGCCGGACCGTATGAGATGTACTTGGCCTGGTCGGCAAGGCGCTGGGTGTCGGTGGCGAACATGATGTATTCCTTCACCAGGGCCAGCTTGTCGTCCGGCAGGCCGGCGGGAATGATCCAGCCGTCATAGTCGAACACCTGCCAGTCCCACAGCATCTTCACCGGCTGGTCCTGCTCGGCGATTACGCTGAACAGACGACCGTTATAGGTCGAGCCCATGACGATTTCGCCATCGGCGAGAAGCTGCGGCGTTTCGGCGCCGGCCGACCACCAGATGATGTCGTCCTTGATGGTGTCGAGCTTGGCAAGCGCCCGGTCCACGCCTTCAGGCGTCGACAACACGTCGTAGAGGTCTTCCTTGGCAACGCCATCGCAGATCAGAGCCCATTCCAGGTTCTTCTTCGGACGCTTTTCAAGCGCGCGCTTGCCGGGGAAGGTTTCGGTGTCGAAGATATCGCAGAGCTCGGTCGGCTCATTGCCGTTCCATGCGGCGACATCGGTGCGGTAGCCGAAAGTGGTCGAGAACACGATCTGCGGGATGAAGCAGTCGTTGATCACGGCGTCGCCGAAATCTTCCACGGCCGGCGTGCCGTCGGGCGCTGCCTTGGTCCACTCGTTGAGGTCGATCTCCATGGCCAGGCCCTCGTCGCAAAGACGCTGGCTGTCCGGACCTTCGACGTCGACGATGTCCCAGGTGACATTGCCGGTTTCGGACATGGCGCGCAGCTTGGCGACGGCCTCGTTCGAGGATTCGTCGTTGATGATCGTGACATCCGGATTTTCGGCCATGAACGGCTGGTGATAGGCGTTGTCCTGCGAGGCCGAATAGGCGCCGCCCCAGGACACGATCGTCAAGTCCTCGGCCAAGGCCGCATTGCCCATCGCCACGGTGGCGGCGGAGGCCAGGATGATAGTACGGAGTTTCATGTCAGTTCCCCTTTTTGCAGATTTCACTGGTTACGTTTATCTGAACGGCCGCCCTGGCGGCCGCCACGTTTCACCGCAGGTCAGGCGGCATAATCGAGGGCCTTGCAGTCGCGGGCGGCAAAACCGACCGTTCGCGTCTGGCCAACCTCGAGATCCCAACGTTCGCCGCGATTCCTGACCTTGACGATGAATTCGTCATTGCTGCACACATTCATGCGCACACGGAGATGGTCGCCGAGATAGATCAGCTCCTCGACCCGGCCGGTCACCTTGTTCTCGACCGTATCGGCAGCAATCAGCTCCACCCTTTCGGGCCGGAGCGACAGCGTGGTGCGGTCGCCTTCGCTCACGACATTCACCTTTTCGGCGACCAGCGTGGTGCCGTCCTCGACGCGCACCCTGCATTCATTGCCGTCAATCGAGGTCACGATCCCGTTCAGCGTGTTGTTCTCGCCGATGAACTGGGCGACGAAGGAATTGCCGGGGCTCTCGTAAAGCACGTCGGGCGCCGAAAGCTGCTGGACGATGCCATCGTTGAACACGGCGACCCGGTCCGACATGGTCAGCGCCTCGGTCTGGTCGTGGGTGACGTAGACGAAGGTAACGCCGAGATTGTCGTGGATATGCTTGATTTCATACTGCATCTGCTCGCGCAGCTGCTTGTCGAGCGCGCCGAGCGGCTCGTCCATCAGCACCAGTTCGGGGTCGAACACCAGCGCGCGGGCGACAGCCACGCGTTGCTGCTGGCCGCCGGAAAGCTGGCCCGGCCTGCGATTGCCGAACTTGCCGAGCTGGACCATGTCGAGCGCGTTTTTGACCTTCTCCTCCTGCTCCGACTTGCTCATATTTCGCAGCTGCAGCGGAAAGGCGAGGTTCTCCGCGACCGTCATATGCGGAAACAGCGCATAATTCTGAAACACCATGCCGATGCCGCGCTTGTGCGGCGGCACGTTGTTGATCGGTCGCTCGTTGAGGTAGATTTCGCCGCCGGTCGCGGGCTCGAAGCCGGCGAGCATCATGAGGCAGGTGGTTTTGCCGGACCCCGAGGGTCCCAGCATCGTCAGAAATTCGCCTGGCGGGATATCAAGATTCAGCTTTTTGACGACCAGGCTTTCGCCATCATAGCTTTTTTGAACATTCTCGTACTTAACCGATGCGCCACGGTTATTCGCCATATTGTCCCCATCTGTTTTGCCCATCGCTTTCTCATGCGCGATTTTTAGGCAGGCCGTAACCAATACTGCAATTCGCGCTCCTCAAATCAACCTCAAATTTCAGTCCTCGCGGAATGAACGGTCGATTTTGCCTTGAAGCTCAAGCGAAGAACCGCGCACTTAAGACTTTGGTATAATGGCTACGCGCAAAACTTGAGCCGACGGCGCTCCGCCGTTGAACCGGCGAAAAGTCAGTGTCGAGGATAGCGCGGCCACCGACATGCCCCGCGCCTGTTTGCGACGCTGGATGACGCTGCCTGCGGCGGCAGGCCGAGGCTAAATCGAATCAAATTCGATCGTCAGTCCATCATATCCGGGCTCGACGTGGTCCGGAGTCTCGGCCATCACCGTGTCGTAGTCGAGCGGGGTGTGCATGTGAGTGAGCACCGCGCGGCGGGCGGCGAAGCTTTCGATCCAGCCGAGCGCCTGCGACAGCGACAAATGGCTCGGGTGCCCGTGATATTGCAGTGCATCAATGATGATCAGGTCCAGGTTCTGAAGCTTTGCAACCGCCTCGGGTGGAAAATCGCTGACATCGGTGCAGTAGGCAATATCGCCGATCCGGAAACCGAGCGAAATGATATCGCCATGCTGCTGAGGAAAGGCCTGGAATTCGATCGCCCCGCCCGGCCCCTCGATTCGCACGGGCGTATCGAGATCCTCGATCAGGTTCGGCTCGGCGATCGCCGGGTAGTTGCTGCCTTCCGGAACCCGCAGGCAGTAGGAGAAGCCGTCGAGTATCCGGCCCATGGTCACCGGCTCCGCATAGACCGGGATGCGGCGGCGCTGGGCGTGGAAAAAACCGCGGATATCATCGATGCCGTGCAGATGATCGGCATGGGCATGGGTGAACAGCACCGCGTCGATGCGGGTGACGCCTGAGCGAATCATCTGTTCCCGGAAATCCGGACCGGTATCGATCACCACGGTCGTCACGCCGCCATCGGGCCCGATCTGCTCCACCATCAGCGAGGCGCGGGTGCGCCGGTTCTTCGGGTTCTGCGGATCGCACGCGCCCCAGTCCCCGGTGATCCGGGGCACGCCGGGCGAGGACGAGCAGCCGAGTATGGTAAAACGTCGCCGGTACTCCAAGTGTCACACCCGCGTCATCTTGGAAAAGCAGCGAAACGCATTCTCGGTGGTGATTGCCGCGATCTCATCCTCGCTGACGCCCTTTACCTCGGCCAGAATGCGGGCGGTGTTGACCACATAGGAGGGCTCGTTGCGCTTGCCGCGAAAGGGCGTCGGCGCAAGATACGGTGCGTCGGTTTCCACCAGCAGCCGGTCCATGGGGACATTGGCCGCGATGTCCCGGATGTCCTGCGAATTCTTGAAGGTCAGGATGCCCGAAAACGACACATAGCCGCCAAGCGCGACGCCGGTTTCGGCAAGCCCCCTGCCCGACGAGAAGCAATGCAGGATGAACGGAAACGCCCCGGCCTCGCTCTCCTCGGTCAGGATCGCGGCCATGTCGTCATCCGCGTCGCGGCTGTGGATCACCAGCGGCAGCCCGGTGCGCCGCGCGGCGTCGATATGACGGCGAAGCCCGGTCTTCTGCGCCTCGGCCTTTTCCGGCTCGTAGTGATAGTCGAGCCCGGCTTCCCCGATCGCCACCACCTTCGGATGTGCGGTGAGCGCGATCAGGTCTTCCGCGGTGATATCCAGCTCCTCATCGGCATTGGCGGGATGGGTGCCGACAGAGCAGAAGACGTTCTCGTATTTTTCAGCGATATCAACGATCTGCTGAAACTTCTTCACGCGGGTTGAGATCGTCACCATCTGCGCGACGCCCGCCCCCTTCGCGCGCGCGACCAGTTCGTCGCGCTCGGCGTCGAAATCCGGAAAGTCCAGATGGCAATGGGTATCGATCAGCATGAAAGTCTCTCTATTCCTCTGGCGCGACATAGCGCGGGAAAACCGGCGCGGGCTTTTCCAGCGGCGTGCCCGGCTTAAGGCGGCCCGCCTCTCCCAAATGCGCGAATGTGCGTTCAGTTTCCGGCACGGCGACCAGATCAAGCAATTTCGCCGCCGATTCCGGCATGGCCGGCTGCAGCAGGATCGCGACCTGACGCACCACCTCGGCCGTGACGTAAAGCACGGTCGCCATGCGTTCCGGATCGGTCTTCTTCAGCGCCCAGGGCTCCTGGCCCGCGAAATAACGGTCGGCATCGGAGACCACGCCGATGATCGCGGCGAGCGCGCGGTGGATCGCAAGCTTATCCATGTCGGCACGCACCGTCGCGATCACGCCATCGGCGGTGGCGAGCATGGCCTTGTCATCGTCGGTCAGCGGGCCGCATTCCGGCACCTGGCCGTCGCAATTCTTGACGATCATCGACAGCGAGCGGCTGGCGAGATTGCCGATCCCGTTGGCGAGATCGGAATTGATCCGCATGCCGATCCCCTCGTCGCTATAGCTGCCGTCCTGGCCGAAGGAGACCTCGCGCAGGAAGAAATAGCGGATCGGATCGAGCCCGAAATGCTCCACCAGATTGAACGGATCGACGACATTGCCGACCGATTTCGACATCTTCTCGCCCTTGTTGAGCAGGAAGCCATGGGCATAGACCCGTTTCGGCAGCGCCACGCCGGCGGACATCAGAAAGGCCGGCCAGTAGACGGCGTGGAAGCGGATGATGTCCTTGCCGATGATGTGAATGCCGGGCCAGAAATCCCAAAGTTCATTGGTTTCATCCGGAAAGCCGAGCGCGGTGATATAATTGGTCAGCGCATCCACCCAGACATACATCACATGATCGGGATTGCCGGGCACGGGAATGCCCCAGTCGAAGGTGGTGCGCGAGATCGACAGATCCTTCAGGCCGGATTTGACGAAGGAGACAACCTCGTTGCGGCGCTCATTGGGACCGATGAAATCGGGGTGGGATTCGTAGTATTCCAGAAGCCTGTCGCCATAGGCGGAGAGCTTGAAGAAGTAGCTCTCCTCCTCGACCCATTCCACCGGCGAACCCAGCGGTTCGCGGCGCACGCCATCCTCGCCGACCGTGGTTTCGCTCTCGTCGAAATAGGCCTCCTGACGCACGGAATACCAGCCGCCATATTTGCCGAGATAGATATCGCCGTTTTCCTCCATGCGCTTCCACAGCGCCTGGACGGCAACCCGATGGCGCTCCTCGGTCGTGCGGATATAGTCGTCATTGGAGCAGTTCAGCCGCGCCAGAAGATCGCGGAACACCGCCGAGTTGCGGGTCGCAAGCTCGATCGGCGGAATGCCCTCCTTCTCGGCGGTCTGCTGCATCTTCTGGCCATGCTCGTCCGTGCCGGAGAGAAATCGCACATTCCTGCCGTCAAGGCGGGCAAAGCGGGCCAGCACGTCGGTCGCGATCATCGTATAGGCGTGGCCGATATGGGGCGTGCCGTTCGGATAGAAGATCGGCGTCGTGATGTAGAAATTATTGGCCTTGTCGCTCATGTCCGAAACCCGTCCGCTTGACTGCTGCTGCCGGCCGCCAAAAAAGCGGCGCCGGCCTCGATCGTTTCGCCGGTCTTAACGCCAGTGCCGCAATGCATCAAGTCAAACCGACCGGCGCGCTTCGTTCAATTGACGGCGGCGCGGATCCGGGCGAGCAGGTCGAGCACGAGCTGCTTGCGGTCGAGATTGTAGGCATCGGCCGTCGCCACGTCATTGTCGAGCTCGGAGGAGAGCGCTGCCAGCCGCTCGGCCCGTGCGATCTCGCCGTCCATCGCCGCTTCACGCGCGCGGCTGCGGACATCCTCCTCGACATGGGCGAGCAGGAAGGCGAAGACCGTCTCGTTGTCGCGCTTGGCAAGGGTATCGGCGAGCCGGTGCATCAGCGCCCTCGCCTCAGCCTCCGAGCCGGCGAGCGTCTCATGATAGGCGTCGATGATCTCGCCGCCGCCGTAATTGACCAGCTTCAGCGCTTCCGAAACGCTGCCATTGGCAAGCGCCGCAAGCCGCGACGCGCCCTCGCCGCCCGCATCGACGCCGAGCGCGCCGAGCGCCTTCAAAAGGCCGGCCGGTTCCAGCGGGCGCAAACGCAGCGGCAGGCAGCGCGAGCGGATCGTCGGCAGCAGCCGGCCCGGCGTATGCGAGATCAGCAGGAACATCGCGTGTTTCGGCGGTTCCTCAAGAATTTTCAAAATGGCATTGGCGGCCGAGCGGTTGAGGTCGTCGGCGGCATCGACAATGACGATCCGCCAGTTTCCTGTCCCCGAGGTCTGCGACAGGAAGTGCCCGGCCCTGCGGACCTCGTCGACGGTGATGGCCGTCCGCCGCTTGCCGGTCTTCACATCGACCGGGCGTTTCAGATGGAGGAGATCATGGGAGGCGCCGGCAATAATCTGGCGCGTCAGCGGCGCTGCATGATCCGGCGCGATGATATGATCGGGCGCGCTGTGCGGCTCGGGAAAATGCAGAACATGATTGGCAAAGCGGAAGGCAAGCGTCGCCTTGCCGATACCCTCGCCGCCTTCCAACAGGATCGCGTGATGCCCCTTGCCGGAACGATAGGCCGTCGCGAGATAGGCCTCCGCTTCCTCGTGACCGAACAGATTGGGATTGGCCGCCGGATGCACCGCGCCTTCCAGAACCATATCGTCAGCCATCGCCGCGCGCCTCCACAAAAGGCGAGACCGCCTGCCAGACCGCTTCCGCCACCGCTTCCGGCGCAGCATTGGCGCGGATCACCCGGCATCTTTCGGGTTCCGCCTCGGCGATCTTCAAAAACGCCCTGCGCCGCGCCTCGTGAACCGCGATATCATCCTTCTCGAACCGATCCGGCGTGCCGGCAAGCGCCTGTTCGGGCGAGCGGGCCTTGACGCGCTGCAACCCCTCAAGGGCATCGAGATCGAAAATCAGGGTGAGATCCGGGATGGTGCCGTCGACGGCGACCCGCTCCACGGTCGAGATGAAATCAGGCGCAAGCCCGCCAGCTGTCCCCTGATAGACGCGGGAGGAATCCATGAACCGGTCGCACAGCACGATGCTGCCGTCTGCCAGCGCAGGCTTGATGATTTCCTCGACATGATCGTTGCGGGCGGCGGCAAACAGCAGCACTTCCATGCCGACGCCGAACGGTTCGGCAGCGCCCGAAAGCAGCACGTGGCGCACCGCTTCGGCGCCTGCTGAGCCGCCGGGCTCACGCGTAACGACCACCGCGCGGCCAAGGCTGGTGAGGCGTTCGGCCAGCAGACGGATCTGCGTCGACTTGCCGGCGCCCTCGCCGCCTTCAAAGCTGATAAATACCCCGCGTTTCAAGCTCTCACATACCTCCGGCCATCGCTTCGTCGTCGTTTAGAGCATCGGGCGAAAAAGTGGAATCCGGTTTTTGACAACCCGATGCGGCAAAACAAAAAACTAGATCACCGGGCGGTTCATATTAACCGTCCGATGATCTAGACGAATTCAGGCCGGGGCAAAAGGCCTGTGCGAGCTATCTTTTGAACGGGATCGGAACGGAATAGCCGGTATTGTCCGCCAGAATGGTCTCGGTCGCGGCACTGGCGTCGCTTGCCGTAACGGGCTTTGCCTCCTCGACCAGGGCAAGCTGCGCGCTCGCCTCTTCTGGCTTCACCGAAGTCTCTGCGAGCTCGACGGGCTTTTCGGCGGTCTCTGTCTTGGCAATGATCGTCTCGGTCTTGGCAGCCTCGGCGGGAACCGGCGCTTGAGCCTTGGCAAGCTGCACCTCGCCGAAACGCCCCGGATCGACGCCGTCCGGCACCTCCTTCTTCTCGTAGGAGGCCATCAGATAGTTCATGTCGTCGGCATTGCGCGAGGCGGGGCCGACGTAATCGACCTTGACATTGGCCACGCCCGAACCCGTGACGTCCAGCATCTCGGCGGCCTTCTTGGAAAGGTCGATGATCCGGCCGGACACAAAAGGACCACGATCGTTAACGCGCACGATGACGGAACTGTCATTGTCGAGATTGGTCACCCGGACATAGCTTGGCAGCGGCAACGTCTTGTGGGCCGCCGACAGGTGGTTCATGTCGTAGATTTCGCCGCTCGCGGTCTGGGCGCCGTTGAATTTCGGCCCGTACCAGGAAGCGAGCCCGGTCTTGGAATATTTGGTGTCGGCCTTGGGCGTGTACCATTTGCCCTTGATTTGATAGGGCTTGCCGATCTTCTGGTAGGAAAGCGCATCCGCTTCGGAAATGCCGCTTTTGGCAGCATCGGCGACTTCCGCCGCGTCATCCTTGATGTCTTTGGATGTATCGCCCGTGGTCGTGCACGAAGCCATCAATGCAGTCATAGCCAGCATTGCCAGCGAGGTGGAAAACCGGATTTCTTTCATGCCAACATTTCTTCCGTCTATGTCGATGTACCGTCAGGATTGCTTGCCGGAACCCCTGGACCTTGAAACTGTGTCAAACTCTCCTATGCGGATGCTTGATGGCCTCTTTGTGGCGCGTTAACAAAATTGGCGAAATTGCGCAACCCGAAATTGCCGCGGTCGGGTTTTGACCGCCCCCGCGTGTCCGCGTCAGACCGGTGCATATACCGGGATTGACCCGCAAGAGAACACGGTGCTAAAGGCCATCCTCTAAGCGACATCTACGAATATTTCGTGAATGCGCTCCAGCCGGAGGAGTGGCCGAGCGGTTTAAGGCACCGGTCTTGAAAACCGGCGTGCGTGAAAGCGTACCGTGGGTTCGAATCCCACCTCCTCCGCCATACTCATTGTGCAGCCTGAACAGATAGGTAACACATTGTACCTAAGAGGCCGATTTAAAAGTTATTGAGTGATATCAGAAG